>NZ_JBHVPB010000009.1:0-350861 GCF_042887565.1 Paenibacillus sp. NPDC057934 | reverse complement strand
CAACGTAAACTAAATAAGCTGCCTCCGGTAGAGTACCGGAAGCAGCTTATAGCCTAGGGTCTTTTTTCAATGTCTATAAAATGGGGTCTTGACCAAGTTACTAGAGGGTTTATTTTTTTGTATATGCCAATTCTGAAGGGAGAAAGAAACGATAATGTTGGGCACGGCTTTTAATGTAATAATGATTATTCTAGGTAGTATTATTGGAAGTGTTTTTAAAAAAGGGATCAAGAACGAGTACCAAGATATCTTGATGAACGCAATGGGATTAGCTGCGCTAGCGCTTGGAATGAATACCATCGTGCAGCATATGCCTGATAGTAAATATCCAGTTCTGTTTATCGTTAGTTTAGCTCTTGGCGCTTTAATTGGGCAAAAGATTAACTTAGAAGTGAGATTCAATAATCTTGTTAGTAAGTTTTCGAAAGGGAATCTAGCCGAAGGATTATCAACTGCGATTTTATTATTTTGTATCGGTTCACTATCTATACTTGGCCCGGTCGAAGCAGCGCTAAAAGGTGATTATACTTATTTATTTGCTAATGGAATGTTGGATTTTATAACTTCTATTGTATTAGCGTCAACATTTGGTCTCGGCATCGCATTAGCTGCTGTAGTATTATTTTGCTGGCAAGGTTCAATCTTTTTAATCGCAAAATTAATAGAGAATTCTTTAAATGCAGATCTGATGAATGAGATATCTATCATTGGCGGTATTTTAATATTATGTTCAGGGCTAGGTATTTTAGGGATAAAAAAAATGAAAACATTAAATCTTTTGCCTGCATTAGCTATACCACCCCTTATGTTTTTGATTATTTTTGTTTTTAATTTGTAGTACACAATCTACATACAAGAAAATGAAAAAGGTGAATATCTTGTCCGGTTTGTTCGCCCTGCCAGTGCTGTTGGTTGTGGCCGCCGTTCTGATCGTGGTGACTCTGGTGCTGGCTGCGTTTCATTCGGCACTACGCCGGAAGCTGTACGGTCATATCTATCTCGAGCGCAAAAGCAAACTACGAATGAATACCAACTGAGTATGAATGGTTTAGCCGACTTGTGTATTGGCAAGATCAAGAACTCTAATAAGTGTAAAAAGGATCAGCGTTTCCACAATGGAGACACTGATCCTTTTTGCTACCTGGTAACCGAATCGTGGGATTTACATTCCGTTTAAAAATCAATGTTACATTAAGATTAATTCTTATTTGAAACCGACTATAACGAAAAGCTGCGGATTGCAGATATGGAGGTAAGACACGCTTGGAATTGTTTGAATTTATTTTGCTGATGTTGGCGGCAGTATCTTTATCCAATTTAGTGAACCGGTTTATTCCTTCGGTCTCTGTGCCGATTATTCAAATCGTACTAGGGATGATCATTACTTGGCTACCCTTTCACTATGAACTGAAATTAAATCCGGAGCTATTTTTGCTACTATTCATTGCTCCTTTGCTGTTCAATGATGGGAGGCATGCGGATAAAGAAGCGCTGTGGAAGCAGAGAAAGCCTATCCTTTTATTAGCGCTGGGTCTGGTGTTTGTAACGGTAGGTGTAATGGGTTATTTCCTGAATTGGCTACTTCCGGTCATCCCGCTGGCAGCATCCTTTGCACTGGCGGCTGCACTAGCACCTACTGATGCTGTGGCCGTGGGGGCACTGGAACAGAAAGTGAAAATCCCCCACCAGACGATGCAAATTCTGGAGGGAGAATCTCTAATCAATGACGCATCCGGACTGGTCTCCTTTCAGTTTGCCGTGGCCGCTATGGTCACCGGTATGTTTTCTTTCAAAACGGCCAGCCTCAGCTTTGTTTCCATTTCACTTGGTGGTGTGCTACTAGGACTTCTGCTTACGCTTGTAAAATATGGCGCGGTGAAATGGCTGCGGAGACTGGGAATGGAAAATGTCACGCTCCACATGCTGATTGAGATCATGACTCCTTTTTTGATTTTCATAGCAGCAGAGAAATTGGGAGTCAACGGTATCCTAGCTGTCGTCGCCGCAGGAATCGCCCATTCTTTTGGTTACAAGAAAATGAACCCCGAAGTAGCTAAGCTGAGAGTTGTATCCAAAAGCACCTGGTCGGTTATTATCTTTGTTTTGAACGGATTGGTATTTCTACTACTCGGTACACAGCTTCCTGAAATTATTCAGACGATTTGGAACAGCGCAGAAATAGGGAATGTTAAAGTCATTTTGTACACACTATTATTGACATTGGCTGTACTTGGGCTGCGCTTCATGTGGGCGCTTCTGATGGATATCTCCGAAAGAACTAAACCGCAGGACCCTTGGCAGATCAGATTCAAGAAGGCGCTTATCCTCACCCTATCAGGGGTGCGGGGGACGATCACACTGGCGAGTACGTTATCGCTGCCGTTTTTTCTTGATGATGGCTCAGTATTTCCAGCCAGAGATCTAATCATTTTCCTAGCGGCTGGAGTTATAATATGGACTCTGCTAGCCTCCAACTATTTGTTGCCGCTTTTATTGGGGAAAGAGACGCAAAGTGAGCAGGAAGAAGAGGATATTCAGGCGAAAATTGAGGTTCTGCGGAATGTTGTTACCGGATTAAACGACCAGACCACGGACCAGAACCGGCTGGCGACGGTCCAGATCATCAATACGTATACTTCCAGAATCCGAACGCTCAGAAAAGATGACAATCAAGATAAGGTACAAAGGTCCTTGGGCATATCTGTTCTGAAATGGGAAAGAGAGAACACGCTGATTGCGCTTGAAAAGAAAGAAGTGAATCCATATATTGCATATAGTTACCTTAACAAAACTAATAAACTGTTATTTATGCAAACAAGAGATTCCAGCTATAAAAAAGAGCTTTTCCCCATTAAGCAGTGGATCGAAATGTTCGAAAAACTGCCTCAATCTCCGTTAAGCTTCCGGGAAAGACGTGCCGAGTTGACCAGGCTCAGAATTCAAAATATGGCTTATGTCATTAAGCAGTTAAATGTTCTGCTTGCAGAAGGTGAGCCAGATCATATGGAGACCGTCAGCGCACTGATTCTACATCAGGAACGTACGCTGTTGTATCTGAGCAAAAACGAATCGGTTACGGACACCCGAAAAGAGTTCAACATCTCGCTGCAGGAGCTGGCCCGGATCGGAATTCAACTGGAGAGGGATAACATTCAATCCATGTTTGAGACAGGACGGATTTCAAGACAGGGCATGAAGGAAATGAAACGTGACATTCTCTTTATGGAGCATGATCTGCGCGAAGAGATGGCTTGAAATATCCGGCCCAGTATTTTCCAAATGAAGAAGATTGCTTAAACGGAAAGTTTGAAAAGTTCAATACCATATTCAATACAAAAAGCAGCCCTCTATAGGCTGCTTTTGCTATGTTCATGCACTTTATCCCGAAAAACTAATGAAGGAACAAGCCGTATGTAAATCAACTCACCTACAAGTTCCACAATAGTCTGAGTTACAATAACTGCCGCAGCTATGGTAGCCCATGCTCCTGGTAAAGATAATGCCAAAGGGAGAACTACGAGCGAATTTCGAGTTCCTGAACTAAATATAAGCGCTCTTCCTGCCCCAACATCCAGACGGAACCATGCCGCAATCATGCGAGATAAAATGGGCATCACAATAAGAAATAAAATATAAATTGGAAGGACGTTTAGAATAACATCAAAATCGTTGACAACCTTCTCGATTTGAGAGGCAACTACAACAATTAAGGCTAGTGCCATAAACGGAACGGGTAACCAAGCTGATAAATTAAGCGCTCTTTCTCCACTTGTATTATTTTTGGCCCACAGTTGCGTCATAATTGCCAGAAATAGAGGGATAACAATTAAAAACAAGAATGCTTCGACAAAAGGTCCAACCTTCACAATTTTAGCCGCTTCATCTCCAATAAATAACCACAAATAGAAAGGAAGCAAGACCATTTGGACAACGAATAATATAGGCGTTGCCGCTAGCATAAGCTTTTCATTCCCACGTCCCAGTTGTGTAAATACGATTACGTAGTCAATACATGGCGTTAACAGCACCAAGTAAATTCCGACTAAGATTGGGGGGGACTGGGGGAAGATCTGAGTTAATATCCATACTACGATAGGGACGATCGCGAAATTAGTGACTAATAAAGCCCCAATAAATCTTCCATTGGAAAGAGAATCTCGTAGTTGAAGAAATGGAATCTGGGCAAACATGCTATACAGAAGAATCGCAAGAATTGGGGAGATCGTAAAATGAAGCAATGAACCAGCATGAGGGCTAGTCAATCCTATAACGCCACCAATCATTAGAGCGATTACATACAGCCAAATTTGTTGATGTTCAAGTCTTTCTCTTGTTAACATTTCATTCTCCTTTCAACCATTAAGAAAATTATACTAACAAAGAGTGGAGGGGTAAACTTATTTTGTAGTACTCAATACATAGGCCAAAAGATTTATTTACATAAGTTTACATAAATCTATGTTCCTCCTAATTCTTCCACGATAGGATAGTAGACGACAAGCAGGTGGTTAATTATGGCAAGGCCTGCCGATCTATCACTGAAGGAGGAAGGGTATGATGATGAAGCATTCAGATTGGAAAAAGAAGCTGATCAAAGGCATGTTTGCAGTGGCGGTAGCCGTTCCGATGCAGTTGTTCGCATTCGGAGCCGGTCCGGCGGTATACGCTGAGGGACCAACCGACCCAGCGCCGTACATCGAAGCCAAAGTAGTCAATGAGAATGCGGGCAAAAAGATTTTGTTCGATAATACCCATGAGCAGACTGCGGGCGCAGCCGACTGGGTGATTGACGGCGCTTTTTCCGATTTCGGTAATGCACTTGCGCAGAATGGTTATTATGTCAAGGAGCTTCGCAAGACAACACCGATTACTTTAAGCGATCTATCCGCTTATGACGTTTTCATCACAGCCGAGGCCAACGTACCTTACAAAGCCAGTGAACAGCAGGCGATGGCGCAATACGTGCAGAATGGCGGTAGCATTTTCTTCATCGCTGATCATTACAATGCAGACCGCAACAAAAACCGCTGGGATGGTTCCGAGGCGTTCAATGGATACCGCCGCGGAGCGTGGGACAACCCGGCCAAAGGCATGAGCGCCGCAGAGGCCGCTTCCGATGCAATGCAGGGTGTGGTCAGTTCTGACTGGCTGGCAAATGAGTTCGGCGTTCGGTTCCGCTATAACGCCCTCGGCGATATCAATGCGACCAACATCGTCCCTCCTAATCAGGCCTTCGGCATCACAACAGGGGTATCGTCCGTAGCGATGCATGCGGGCTCCACACTGGCAATCCTGGACCCGAACCGGGCGAAGGGTATTGTGTACCTGCCACAAACTAATGCAGCATGGCCTAACTCTGTGGACCAAGGCGTCTACAATGGCGGTGGTGTATTGGAAGGTCCTTATGTGGCAGTTGCGAAAAAAGGTGCAGGTAAGGCAGCCTTCATCGGTGACTCTTCCCCGGTAGAGGATGCGACGCCAAAATACCTGCGCGAGGATACCGGCGCCAAGAAGACAACTTACGACGGCTTTAAGGAAGTCGACGATGGTAAGCTGCTGGTGAACACTGTTAACTGGCTCGCCAAGAAAGAGAGCTATACAGATTTCACCCAGGTCAGCGGCCTGACACTGGATCAGCCGACGGTGCTGCACTCATTCGAGCAGCCGGCGCTGTCCACCGAGCCAAAGCCTGAGCCATGGGCCGAGCCAAACGCCGGATACAAATGGTATGACCGCAGTACTTTCAAGGCAGGCTCCTATGGCGGACCTGCGGCTACTGCGAGCGCAGTGTACAACTTCACACATCAGGCCGTGCTACCGAATGCGCAAACTTTTCAAATCCGCGTGAGCGCAGATAATCTGCCCGCTGGCACAAGTGTATCCGGCTTCCAAGTCGGGATCTATCAGGTCAGTGGTGGCGCCCAAATCGCTAAGATTCAAAATAACGATGGCACCTGGCCGAGCAACTATGGATACAGCGCCTCCTTCAGCCTGACTGCTGATCTGAACGGTCATGCTTATAAGGACCTGACCGTGCAGATCAAACCGGGCACGACCGCTGCCTCCAACCTACGATTGCGACTGGATAGCAACAACCTGAAGACCGCATCGGTGACGGTTGGCAATGTTCCGGCTGAGCCGCTCCCAGCTGAGAAAGATCCGATTCCTGCCACGATCTCCATCGGTGAAGCCCGGGCCAAAGCAACCGGAAACCTGGTGACAGTGGAGGGGATTGTGACGACTGAGCCGGGTATTTTCGGCGGTCAGAGTTTTTACTTGCAGGATGAGACTGGTGGGCTGTATGTCTTTCAGAGCCTGAGCGGCTTTCATGCTGGTGATAAGGTTAAAGTGACGGCGCCTACTACTCTGTACAATACAGAGCTGGAGTTGTCTGACGTCGTACAGATTGCGAAGACCGGAACGGCGGCACTTCCGCTGCCGGTTTCGGCAACAGCGGTGAACAATGCTAATCAAGGCCAATTGCTCAAGCTGGCCGATGCGACGGTGACCCATATCATCAGCGCCGCCCCCAGCGGTTCGTTTGAATTCGACGCCATCGCCGCAGATGGGACAAGCACACATGTACGGGTAGATGCCCGGACAGGCATTACGAAAGACAGCTTCCCTTATACAGAAGGGCAGAAGCTGAACATTACGGGCGTAGCCGCGATTTTTAATGGCGTTTATCAGCTCAAGCCGAGAAGCCTCGCAGACTTCGTCATTGCAGAAGTAAAGAACGCACCGGTGACGACAGCAACGCTGTCGGCTGCACCGAGCGCTGCCGGCTGGTTGAATCAGCCCGTAGAAGTTAGCCTCAAGACTGCCCCAGATACGGCGACCATCTATTATTCGCTGAACGACAGTGCGGACAAAGTGTATAGCGCGCCAGTAGCCATAAGCCAAGACGGCAGTCATAAGCTTGCTTATCATGCGTTGCAAAACAAGGGCAAGGCTGAAGAACCCAAGACGCTTAACCTCAATATCGACACGACCCCGCCGACTGCAGCGTTGACGGAGTCCGGCCATACAGTCGGAGATGTGGAGGAGGGGGCGCAGCTTCAATTTGAATTGACCGCAACTGATTCCCTGTCTGGAGTTGCTTCCAAGCAGCTTCTACTGGACGGGCGGCCGATCGCCGAAGGTCAAACCGTGAACGCTGCCGATCTGGGCGCAGGAGTCCATAAGGTTGGATACGTCGTAATCGACGTCGCTGGTAATGCGGCTGAGAAAAGCTATTCTTTTCAGGTTACCAGCGGTGCTTCGCTGGCTACAGGCAAGCCCAGACAGCCAGTGCTTTCCTCAAACAGCGGCTATGCCAGCGGACTCAGCGATGGCAATTATACTGTCACCATGAATCTTTGGTGGGGGAATAACAGCACCAGCTACAAGCTTTATGAGAACGACGTGCTGATCGACAGCAAATCGCTGAAGGATGCTTCTCCGTCGGCCCAAACCACAAGTACAGAGCTTAACGGTAAGCCGAACGGCACGTATGTGTATACCGCAGAGCTGACGAACAAATACGGCACGACCAAGAGCAATCCGCTCACAGTCACAATCCGCGACGCCTCCCCGGGCAAACCAGTATTGTCCAATGACAATTGGGATGGTGATGGTGACTATAAGGTGACGATGAACCTGTGGTGGGGAACTAACGCTACGGAGTATCGTCTGTATGAAAACGGTAAGCTTATTGACACTCAGGCCCTGAAACCTGGCGTGCAATCTGCGCAGAGTGCTGAAACGAGCATCAGCGGACATGAGCTCGGTTTGTACGAGTATCAAGCCGAGCTTGTCAACGCGACGGGCGCGACCGTTAGTGACACAATCAAGGTAACGGTGAACCGTTAAGGAAATGAACGTTAACAAAGAAGAGCAGCCGGATATGGCTGTTCTTCTTTTTACATTGGAGAATATTTATCGTGAATTCTACTGGACCCCGACTAGCGTAGCGATTTGAATGCGGCGCGAAGTTCTGTAGTGAACAGCTCCGGCTGCTCCCAAGCCGCGAAGTGCCCGCCCTTGTCGAGCTTGTTGTAATACATGAGCTTGGGGTACGCACGCTGTGCCCAACTTCGCGGGGCCTGATAAAGCTCATCAGGAAAAACGCTCACGGCAACCGGGATCTCGACGCCCTTGACGCCGAAAAAGGACAGTTTGTTCTCCCAATAAAGACGAGCTGAAGAAATCGCCGTGTTCGTCAGCCAGTAAAGGGTGATGTTGTCGAGGACATCATCTCGCGAAAGGCCACCGGGGTGTCCGGCAAAGGCCTGTGAGATCAGCTCCAGACTTTTCGCGTCATGGTCAAGCATAAAGGCCGCCAAACCAACGGGTGAATCTGCTAATCCGGTCAACGTCTGCGGACGCGTGCCCATCATTTCAGCATAGCCGATGTGATTGTATACATACTCTAGCTGCTTGTACGCGCGCTTTTCGTCTTCTGAGAGACCCGAGGGCATCGGTCCGCCACACTTGAGGGCCTTTTCAATATCGGGTGGAACCGTGCCAGGCATGTTGGAGTGAATACCGATCAATCCTGTAGGCTTCTGTACAGCCATCATATCTGTGATAATCGCCCCCCAGTCGCCTCCCTGCGCCACATATTTCGTATATCCAAGGCGCTCCATCAGCTCTGCCCAGGCACTTGCGATTATTTCGGGGCCCCAGCCAGTCGTGGTCGGCTTGCCTGAGAACCCGTATCCTGGAATCGACGGAATCACCAAATGGAAAGCGTCCGATGCCTTGCCGCCATAGGCCGTAGGATTGGTAAGCGGATCGATAATCTTTAGTAGCTCGATGATTGAACCCGGCCATCCGTGCGTGATGATGAGCGGCAAAGCGTCTTTATGCTTCGACCGAACGTGGATGAAGTGAATGTCCTCACCATCGATCTCAGTCTTGAACTGCGGCAGGGCGTTCAGCTTCGCCTCGACCTTACGCCAGTCGTAATCCGACGACCAGTAGCGTGCGAGTTCTTGAATCGTCGACAGCTGCACGCCTTGCGATTGATCTGCTACGGTTTCCTTCTCAGGCCATTTTGTGGCAAGTATACGCTTGCGTAATTCGGTAAGGTCTGATTCTGGGAACTTCACATGAAACGGAGTAATTGCATTCTTGTCTGTAGATGCCTTCAATAACTCCTTTTGATTAGCTATGTAATTTGGGGGAGTTATTTTTCCGCCACTTGCTTTGACATTCGTACCCGAGGCCATTAAGCCTAAAGACAGAACCAGAGTCATTGCCAAGCGAAACCAGTATCTGCTGCTCATAAGTAGAAACGCTCCATTCGAAATTTTATTGGTTACCCTTCCGTTAGGTTCCTCCGAATAGTAATTCTTATTCCATGGGGCATATATTGTATAGATGGGCATTTATTTGGGAGGGAATTCATTGCAGATTCAATGGGGAGTAACGCTGAAGAAAGCAATAATGAAAGGTTTATCAAGTGCAAGAAAATGGAACGAGAAAGCATCAATAGTTTCGGTAACAAGTGTTGATGAAAAATGGGGGGACAAGAGGGGTTAATGGCAGACGTTTTAATTGGATGTTTATGGTGCCCGGGACGAATGATCATTTGCTTGTGGGTTTATCAGACGGGATTATATAATGTCACCGCCAATCACAGGGCAAGATAATATAAAATCTATTGATTTACAAGGATTTCTTTCAATTTGCAGAACGGTCTCTTCACTCAAGCACTGCAATAAATTCCTGAAGGTGATGGCCTAATTCAAATAAACTCGCAGAAGCCTATATAAGCATCGTTCCGATCGTATGATTCTATGGTCTGCATGATATAAATAGATGCTCTAGCGAACTATATCCCCCAAAATTTGCCCCTACTTATAATACGATTTCCACAAATTTAATCCTAAAATTAAGTGTAAGTAAGTTTCACTCTATATCAAAAAAATCAAGTGTCATTTTAGCCATTTCTTCTTTAGATTCCGTACAACCGCGTATAATCCATTTTTTTAATATGCTCCATAACCCCGCAGCCATCATCGTTCTCATATAATCTTTTTCTAATTCGCTATGATACTCTCGCTTAGTACCTATGATATGTTCCATCGCTTCCAAGTACATAACATATTGGTCGTTAAGAAGTCCAAATAATTGATTTTGGATTAAAATATGCAGAAAAATTTTATGTTTTTCCCAAAATGTGAAATAAGCAAGGGGCATGTCATGAGGTCCTAAGTTTTGATCACTAATATATTTAAAAAAATCTTGGAACATCAAATCAATGATTTCGATGAGGACAGCTTCCTTGGATGTGAAGTTGCGGTAAAAGGTTTTTCTAACAAGTTCGGCTCTATCACAAATCTCTGTAATCGTGATATTGCTATAGGGTTTCTCCTGTAAAAGTTCAATTAAAGCATCGCATAACCATTTCTTTGATCGTTGCGCAATAGGATTAACGCGAGTAGACATGTCACAAATCACCTCTATTGTGTAACCTCTGTCACACTTATTGACTGCTTATTAGCCATCAAAGTATACTCTATTTCATCAAGTTACACAAGTGTGACACTTTTAGACTGAGGAGGTATTTAGTATGAACAAGCTAGTGACTTTAGCGCATACAAATGAAGATTACAAAAGATTAGGAATCACGAAAGAACCTGCTAAATGGGAAGATGGTATGAGGACAGATGGTCAAGCGGGAAGTTACGAATGGTGGTATTTTGACTCCGAATTTACAGATGGAACTAAAATTGTAGTCGTGTTCTTCACCAAGTATGAGTTCGACCTTAAAGGTGAGGCATGCCCAACGATACGATTTGATCTGACGTTGCCGGATGGAAGAAGCATTTCGAAAAAAATATCCGAAGAGAAGGGGAGTACGATCCGCGCGTCCAAAGAAACGTGTGATGTGAAAATTGATAGAAGCAGTATCCAATACTCCAATGGGAATTATTTGATCCATTTTGTTGATGATGACATTGAATATTGCTGTACTATGAAATCTATCGTGCCCATGTGGAGACCTAAAACAGGACATGTATTTTTTGGAGAGAAACAAAAGGACTTCTTCGCATGGTTCGTTGCCCAGCCTTCTGCCGATCTGGAGGCCGTACTTACTGTGAATGGTCAACGTCGTGAATTAGTCGGTAACGGATATCATGATCATAATTGGGGCAACGCAGAAATGAATAAGCTTATCAATCATTGGTACTGGTGCCGTGCAAATATTGGACCTTATACCATAATATCGTGCGATATCATTGCGGAGAAAAAATATGGTTATACACGTATGCCTCTCATCATGATCGCTAAAGACGGTGAGATTCTGGATGATCGTGAGGAGAATACGAAGATAGAACGTAAGGAGACGATTAAGCATCCCTTTACAAACAAATTTATGGATAACCAACTGAAGTTTATTCAGTCATCTGACAATAACACTTCTTATCAAATTGAATATCATCGGGAAACTGACATCGTTGCAGCTTCATTATTAGAAGGTATGAAGCTTTCTGTACCTATGCGGTTGGCAATAAAAGTATTGAGAATAAATCCAACGTATGTTCGATGTATAGGGAAAGTTAAGTTGACAGTCAACGAGAACGGGAAGCAAGAGGTGTATCAGCAGGAAGGTCTGTGGGAGCAGATGTTCTTTAGTAATATTAAAAACGCAATTATTAGTGAATAACAGAAGGAGACAAGTTCATATGAAAGTACTAATTATTTTTGATCATCCGTACACAGCAACGGCGTCAGAGAATATTGCTCATCAAAGAAGCTATTCAGCGGCATTATTGGCTGTGGCTACTAGAGGTCTTCATTCCGGTGGACACGAAGTAGATCTTATTGACTTGCATGCAGATGGATTTAATCCTGTGATGTCAGCGGAAGAACTTTCTGCGTGGAGACAAAAGAAAACACTCGATCCACTTGTAGCAGATTATCAAAAAAGATTGTTTGCAGCGGAACATATCATTTTTATTTTCCCGATTTGGTGGGAATCGATGCCTGCATCAACGAAAGGCTTCTTAGATAAAGTGTTTTCCAAAGGAATCATTTATGAGGAACCTAAAAAAGGTAGCCTCTTTGTTAGTCAGTTAAAAAAGCTTAAGGGAGTATCGCTATTGACGGTAATGGCTACCCCAGGGTTCGTCTATAAATGGATATTTGGTAATCCCATTACTAAGATACTATTTCGTGGTACATTTCGGAAAATGGGGTTTCACAAGTTAAAATGGTATAACTATGCTGGTATGGATGGTCGTACACTGGAAGTTAGAACGAAAGCTTTAGAGGAAACTGAGAAACGCTTTGCATCACTTTAAATATCAAAACAACCAGGCATTCTTTACTGATGCCTGCACTTGAAGAGGCTTGTAGGGTGTGAGTGGTATCGCGAGGAGTTCAAATCTCGTCCCCAAGACTAATAGTCTCAGGGACGAGATTTTTTGTTTTGTAATAAATATATTTGATTGGGTTGCTATGTCAAACCAAATGATAAAGTGCTGTACTGTACGAACTGAGAAAGCTTGAAGATTATATATTCGAAAGGAGATATGATTTGCCTTATCACATTCTGGAGAAATCGGCATGTGGTTCTGGAAAAACAACTTATGCAAGCAAAAAGAGGAAGAGGGACTTACACGTCTGTCTATAGATTAAGAAATGTGGCAAACTTACGGAAAATGCGGAAGCTGGCGGCAAGACAGAATTAGTGTATATGAAAGCTAACAATATATTAACGGTACCTGTTAAAAAAGGCTTTGACAAGTTTAACAGGTACCGTTATAATACAAACCAACAGGTACCGTTACATTGATTAACAGGTACCGTAAATAAATAATCAAACCAAATCTAAGGAGGATTCACTATGGACATGAATACTGAACTATACGAAAAGCTGGCGAAACTGCAATGGCTGCTGCAAAGGAAACAATTCAAAACCCACGCCGCTGTCGGCCCTATGGCTGACACATCACGTGGGCAAGGGAGGATCCTGGCGTTTCTCCGGATGAAAGACGGGATCAGCACAAAGGATTTATCTTATATGCTGGACATCCGTGTATCATCCCTCAATGAGTTACTTGCAAAATTGGAGAAGGCCGAGTATATCACGCGTAGACCTTCAGAAACAGACAAACGCATTATTTTGATTTACTTGACGGAAAAAGGACAGAAGGAAGAAGAACAAGAGATAGAGGGTGGCAATATATTTTCTGGTCTTTCACCAGAAGAGCAGGTTACTTTTGGGGAATATCTAACCCGCGTCATTGCCGCCTTAGAGGAGGAGCTTGGAACAGAAGAAGAACGTGACATCATGGCGATCTGGATGAAAGCCGCCAGGGAGCGTCTGGGAACAGAGGAATTCGATCGATTAATGGCCATGCGCGAACAAATGGGCAGAGAGTGGAGAAATTCTGGAGACGAACGCTTTGGCGGAAGATTCCCTGGGTTTGGACGGGAAGGGCATGGTAACGGCATGCGCGGGTTCGGCTGGCCCTCCAGAGACGAAAGAAATTCCTCGACTGGCAGCTCACAGGACTCGGAAGATAAGTAAGCTGATCATTTTCACTAAGCCCAACTCTTAAAATAAATGAAGATAGTGGTGACCCATATGGATTCAGAAAATCTCCATTACTTTGAAAAAGCCCCGGTCGCAAAAGCCGTCGCTCACTTCGCTATACCGATGATGCTAGGTACGTCAATGAGTGTTATATACTCTATCTTGAATGCCTACTTCCTTGGTACACTCGGCAATACTGCCATGTTAACCGCACTGGCGCTAACCTTACCGTTATTCGCGATCATTATGGCGCTAGGCAACTTGATTGGCGTCGGTAGCGGTACATTCATCTCCCGTTTGCTGGGAGAGAAGCGATATGAGGATGTAAAGCATGTGTCTTCATTCGCTTTTTACAGCAGTTTGATTCTCGGTATGATCTTGATGGCCGCCGGCCTCCCGTTAATCGAACCAATCGTTCATAGCCTGGGAGCAACACCTGACTCTTTTGGATTTACAAAGGATTATGTCACGATCATGCTAATAGGTTCACCATTCATCGTATTATTCTTCACGCTGGAGAATATCGTGCGCTCAGAGGGAGCAGCCATCACATCAATGGTCGGTATGATTCTCAGTGTCATCGTGAATATTATCCTCGATGCATTAGTGATCTTCGTGTTCCATTGGGATGTGATCGGCGTTGCGTCTGCTACAGTCATTTCCAACTTGGTTGCGAGTGCATTCTACGCTTTCCATATCAGATATAAGAGCCAATTCTTTACGATCTCCGTAAAATGGTTCAAGGCTACCAAGGAGATTCTCAGCAATGTACTCAAAATCGGAATTCCTATTTTTATCATGAGTGTCTTTATGGGAGCAATGTCACTCATCTTTAATCATTATCTTATTGAATATGGGGATCAGGCCGTAGCAGCCTTTGGTATTTCATCACGTTTATTGCAATTTCCTGAGTTTATTCTGATGGGATTATGTGAGGGTGTCGTGCCGCTCATTGCCTTCACTTTTGCAGCTAACAAATTGCGTATGAAGCATACCATCGGATTTACAATCAAAACGATGGTGGCGTTGGCTATCGTGTTCGGCATCATCGTCTATCTGATTTCCGACCACTTAATCGGTTTGTTTACCAATGATCCGTTATTAATTGAAATGGGCAGCTACATCCTGCATGTGACGTTCTTATCCTTGTTCATTACAGGAATGACGTCGTTGTTCACAGGGATCTTCCAAGCCACTGCGCAAGGAACCGCCGCGTTTATTATGTCTATTATTCAAGGACTTACCCTGATTCCAGTGCTCTATATCGCCAATCAAATGAACGGATTTCACGGGGTGATCTGGTCGCTTGTTATTTCGGATGCTGTAGCATTCCTTGTTGGTGCCTTCATGTTGTATGTTCTGCGAAACAAATTGCAGCCGGATATGGAAGCTTTAGCACAATAGTAAAAGAAAGCAAAGAACATGCAAAAAGACAGGATAAAGGTATCCCCAGATCCTGCCTTTTTTGTTATATAAACGGAAGATCCTAAATCTTCATAAGAAGCTCATTCCGGTTCCGCAACTTCTTCAAGTGAATAGATAAGAGGCAGATGCTCAATCGGTGACGACATGATGATCTGAATGGTATAAGTTCCATACTTATCGCACTGTTTACCGAACTCCTCAATGGAAGAGGTTGAGTCAGTCACAACTTTTAATAAATAATTGTAATCACCACTGATCCGATGACACTCTTTTATATAAGGGGATGTACGGGCAAAATCAAGAAATGCAGTGCAATCTCTAGTTCGCAGAAGCATATATGCCGCAGCGTGTTTACCTATTTTCTCAGGAGAAAGGACTGTCCGATAACCCTCAATAACCCCTTTTTCCTCCATGCGTCTAACTCGCTCCGATACAGCAGGTTGGGACAAACCCACATATTTTCCGAGCTCTGTCATCGAAATTCTTCCTTGTTCCTGAAGATAAAACAGAATTTGCTTGTCTATTTGATCCATTACAACTAGCTCCTTTTAAACCAAAAGTGAAGTACATATATTTCAAAGCATTCCTTAGCAATATGGCTATAATTCATCGATTACGCTGTGCAAATTATTCAAATTCATTATTATAATAAACTTGTATCAATCAAGTATCAATATACTAAAAATTCAGATAGGGGTAATGTTATATGAAAGAGTCATTATTAAGAGCACATCGTCTATTTAAAGATAATCTGCCGAGTTATTCAGCGTCCGTAGATGAGGTTCGTAAAATTACAGAAGAACAGATGTGGGGCTCACTACCGGTAGCAAGTGATTTGATAACAGAAGAGGTAGACATTGATGGAATGCAAGGTGAATGGCAATTTTTCCCCGAGTCCAGCGAAGAACGTGTGCTACTATATTTGCATGGCGGCGGGTTTATGATGGGAAGCATAAATTCACATCGGAGTGAATCCAGCGAAATCGGGAGAGCGGCTAAGGCTCGTACATTGGCTATAAATTATCGGCTGGCCCCGGAACATCCTTTCCCTGCTCCGATTGAAGATGCGATGAAAGCTTACCGTTGGTTACTGGACCAAGGATATCATCCCCACAACATTATTATTGCCGGTGAATCTGCAGGGGGGAACCTTACGGCAGCGCTTTTAATGTACATCCGTGATACCCGGACACCATTACCGGCAGGCGGGATCATGATCTCCCCATGGATTGACTTAGGACTAACAGGGGAGACTTATACCACCAGAGAAGGAGTAGACCCGATTAATACCAAGACAGCGATTCAACAATTAGCTGATAATTATTTAAATGGTGTCTCCCCGACAGTTCCGTATGCCTCGCCGATTCACGGAGATTTGAGGGGATTACCCCCCATCTACGTCATGGTCGGAGAAGCTGAAATTATGTTGAGCGAGTCCTTAACATTTGTGACACGAGCAGCATTGGCGGGCGTCGATATCCGGTTCAGATCTTGGCCGGCTATGATCCATAACTGGATCTTCTGTCACTCTTTCCTGGAGGAGGCAAGAGAAGGAGTAGATAGTGCAGGGGCTTTCATGGAAGAACTATATTCTAAACAATAATAATTTCGGAACAAAAAAATAAGAAGTTAGCATTCTCCCCTCACGTTATTCAGCACAAATGAACTCAGGATCATAATCATTGGTTAATAATGACATTGACAACTGCATGTTTTTCCAGAATAATAGAGTCTAATTGAATACTGGTACCTTTAATTCAGTCCAGAGAGGCTGGCAAGGGCAGCGGATTTTTATAATCACGCGTGAATCAGGGCATATCCCGTCAAGGGATGCTTTGCGTCTTCGCGCGGGTTATGATGTAAAAAAGAGGCTACTTGTCAGTTTGAGACTTGACGAGTAGCCTCTTTTTTCTGCTTTTTTTGGTATCAGAACACTTATATTTGGAGGTATTCTGATGAGCAAACAAGATCAAGAGTTTTCATGGCAAGCAGTGCCGAAAACGCAAAGAAACCATTTTTGGAAGACGTTATCCGTTATGCTCGGGTTCACTTTCTTCTCGGCGAGCATGCTTGCAGGGGGGACGCTCGGAGTTAGCTTGACGTTCATGGAGTTCATCGGCATCGTGCTTGCGGGTAATTTGGTGCTCGGTATCTATACGGGAGCGCTGGCGCATATCGCCGCCAAAACGGGTCTATCCACACATTTGCTGGCAAAATATGCGTTCGGTCAGAAAGGATCTTATCTGCCTTCGTTCCTGCTCGGCTTCACACAGGTCGGATGGTTTGGTGTCGGCGTGGCCATGTTCGCAATTCCGGTCGCCAAAGCGATGGATTGGAACGTGTACCTGTTGATCTTCCTGTTTGGTATCGCAATGACAGCATCTGCCATCTTCGGCATGAAGTCGCTCGTCATTCTGGGTTACATTGCGGTTCCGGCCATTGCGATTCTCGGCGGTTACTCCATGTTCCAAGGTGCAGACACGCTCGGTGGTCTGCAAGGACTGTTCGATTACACACCGACACAAAGTCTCACTGCAGCAGCGGCATTAACCATTTGTATCGGGTCATTCATTAGCGGCGGCACACTGACGCCAGATTTTGCCCGGTTTTCCCGGACGTCCAAGCAGGCGGTTATCGCAACGGTTATTGCCTTCTTCCTGGGGAATTCACTCATGTTCCTGTTCGGTGCAGTCGGCGCAATGGCGTATAATCTGGCAGAAATCTCGGAGGTGATGTTCCTGCAAGGTTTACTCATTCCTGCGATCATCGTTCTGGGGCTGAATATCTGGACGACCAACGATAATGCGCTTTACGCTTCCGGATTGGGCTTTGCCAACATCACTAAAATTTCGAAAAAGTTCTTCGTTATCGTTAACGGTATCGTGGGTACTGTATTCGCTATGTGGATGTACAACAATTTCGTAGGTTTCCTTAATGTGCTGGGCGCGGCGGTACCGTCGATCGGGGCCATCATCATTGCGGATTACTTCTTCGTGAAGCGTAGAAACTATAAACCGTTTGCCGAAATGACTTTTAAGAATGTAAACTGGATAGCGATGGCCGCTTGGGCTATCGGCGTTGCGTTTGCCCAGCTGGCTCCGGGAGTAACGCCATTGAACGCACTGATCGGTACATCGGTGGCCTACATCGTGCTGATGCTGATCATTCCTGCTAAAGAATCTACAGAAAACAAAGAAATGGGGAAAATAAATGATTATACAGAACGCGAAATTGCGGGGTAAAGAAGGTCTATGGAATATCGTCGTGAAGGACGGCAAGTTCGAGCAAATTACGCAGACGCTTGAAGCAACTGCAAATGAGGAAGTAATTGATGTAAACGGCTCTCTTGTGTTGCCTCCGTTCATTGAACCACATATTCATCTGGATACTACGCTAACGGCGGGCGAGCCGGAATGGAATTTGAGCGGAACCCTGTTCGAAGGCATCCAACGTTGGTCGCAGCGCAAAGCATTCTTGACGCATGAAGATGTTAAAACGCGTTCTAAAACGGCGCTGAAATGGCAAATAGCGCAGGGCATTCAGCATGTGCGGACACATGTGGATGTTACGGACCCAAGTCTGACTGCAGTCAAAGCCCTGCTAGAAGTGAAAGAAGAAATGGCACCATACGTCGATATTCAGCTTGTCGCTTTCCCGCAAGAAGGTATTCACTCTTATCCGAACGGCGTAGAACTAATGGAAGAGGCGCTGAAAATGGGCGTTGACGTGGTCGGCGGTATTCCACACTTCGAATTTACGCGGGAATACGGCGTCGATTCCATGAAGGTTGCGTTTGATCTCGCTGAAAAATACGACCGTCTGATCGACATCCATTGCGATGAAATCGATGACGAGCAATCCCGGTTCTTGGAAGTTGTCGCCAAGGAAGCCTACGAACGCGGGTTGGGCTCCCGTACAACAGCAAGCCACACGACGGCGATGGGCTCCTACAATGACGCATATACGTACAAATTGTTCAGATTGCTGAAGATGGCTGACCTGAATTTCGTCTCCAATCCACTGGTCAACATCCATCTGCAAGGACGTTTTGATACATATCCGAAGAGACGGGGACTTACCCGTGTCAAAGAATTGCAGGAAGCCGGTTTGAACGTGTGCTTCGGTCATGATGACATCTTCGATCCATGGTATCCACTAGGTACGGGCAACATGCTTCAGGTGCTACATATGGGCATCCATGCTTCACAATTGCTCGGTTACGATCAGATTGTGAACTCAATCGATCTCATTACGAAAAATAGCGCAAGAACGTTGCAGATCGAAGATGTGTACGGCATTGAAGCAGGTAAGCCGGCCAACTTCATCGTTCTTGAAGCAGAGAACGAATATGAAGCCATTCGCAAACAAGCCGGAGTACTTTATTCCTTCAAAGGCGGCCGCAAAATCGCAGAAACGAAACCGCGGGAAACATCGATCATTCTTGAAGGCAGTTCGGAGAAGGTCACTTTTAATAAATAATTAACCCCAAAAATCCCCTCATAGTGAACAGGGCAACAAGAGATCGCGTGATCGTGAACTCTTCCTGTAAACATGAGGGGATTTTTATATTCCGGCGGGGTGCTGTAAGTCCTTTTTACGTTTCTATTGAAATAAGGTATGACATTTCGCCGCCTTGTTGTGGAGGTGGAACTGAGTATTAACATTTGTTATACTAACCGAAAGCTTGTGTATGGAACTGCCATAAGATCGAAATGGGGATTTCAAATAATGATTACTTTACGGAATGTTCAACCTAAGGATTTGGAGCAGTTGCTTTTCATTGAAAATGAAGGTTTTTCTAAAGAAGAAGCGGCCAGCAAAGAAGCTTTTGTGGAGAGAATTGGATTAATCGCTGACACATTTATTGTTGCGGAAAAAGAAGGACGGATCATTGGTTATATTAATGGGCCTATTATTAATCAGCCGTATATAACAGACGATCTTTTTACGAAAATAAAAGAAAATCCAAAGAAAGGAGGCTATCAAAGTGTTTTAGGATTAGCAATATCTAAGCAGGCAAGAAATCAAGGGATAGCGAAATATCTAATTGATAAAATGGAATATATTTCTATAGAAAATGGACGATCAGGAATTACTTTAACGTGTAAAGAAGAACTTGTTCCTTTTTACGAGAAGTTGGGATTTGTGAACCACGGGCTTTCTGATTCCAAGCACGGTGGTATAAGCTGGTACAACTTGCTTAAAATCTTACAGTAGAAAGAATTTGGAGACACAAGATTATTTATATGGCTTATCGGATCAGAGAACATCCAAATTGAACTTTCAGTATAAGTTAAGCCTCGGATAACATTTCCGAGGTTTTTTATATTCCTTCCTTGACAAAATGGTGGAGATCGAACATTATATATTTACTTTATAAAGTCTATTTATTAAATATTCAATAATTTCATTGGATACAAAGATAAATCAAACCTAAACCAGGGGGTTATAACGATGACAGAAGAAGAGCGGATTTTTCAAGGCCTATTATTTAGTCCAGGTCACCCTGAACTAAAAAAGATCAAACGGCGTTCTCACAGCCTTAGCCAACAATATAGCAGTACGTTTGAGGAGCAAACAGAAGAACGCGAAGACATCCTTCAGCAATTGCTTGCCCGTAAGGGAGAGAACTGCTTTATGCAAGGTCCGATTTTTTTTCATTATGGAGTCCATACCGAGATCGGCGATCATTTCTTCGCCAATTATAACCTTACCGTGCAGGATGATGCCAAGGTTACCATCGGGAATCATACAATGTTTGGTCCCAATGTAACCATAGTTACCCCGAGTCACCCTTTCATTGCTGCAGAGCGTCAACAGATGATTGACCAACATGGAGATATTAAATCCTTATGCTACGCAAAGCCCGTAACTATCGGCAGCAATGTATGGATCTCTGCCAACGTAACGGTGTGTGGAGGGGTAACTATCGGTGACGGCTGTGTGATTGGTGCCGGGAGCGTTGTAACACGTGATATTCCCGACAACTCCTTTGCCGCAGGTGTTCCGTGTAAAGTGATTCGTTCAATTACCGATGCAGATAGCATGCGCTATAAGCCGGAAATATTAGGAGATTGTCATATTCTTGAATAGAAGCTTTAATCGGTGGGAATGTATGTGGTAATGAAGGAGAACGCTATGGATCATAAATTAACTGTTAATCAAATTAAGTTGTGGCGTATTGCGATATACGTTATTTTTGCATTGCCGGGTTTTGCTATATCCTCATGGATTTCACGTACACCAACAATTCGCGATGCATTAGGTGCTTCTACATCACAAATGGGTTGGATTATTTTGGGCTTGTCTGTAGGTTCCTTTATAGGTTTGTTGACTTCGAGTCATTTGGTTGCTCATAAAGGTGGCCGCTTTATTATTGCATCAGGTTTGTCACTCAGTTGTATTGGAATATTGGTAGTAGGTATAGGTGGATCATGGTTGACCAGTAGTATCACAGTGTTTCTGGGGTTAGCGATATATGGATTTGGGCATGGAATATGCGGTGTCGCAATGAACGTAGAGGGAACAGCCATTGAAAGAGCGGTACAAAAATCCATTCTGACCAGCTTTCATGCAGCATATAGCTTTGGGATGCTATTGGGTGCATTAGCCGGATACGGTGCAATTAAGTTGGGGATTTCAGTTCCAATTCATATGGGCTTTGCTATTGCAATCATCCTTGTTTTTGCTTTCTATTTCTGTCGGTACATCCCTGAAGGTACTGGGAAAGAAATAGGGACTGATGTTACAGAACCATCAATGAGTGCGAAGGAACGAATGGCAGTTTGGAAAGAGCGGCGAACCATTCTGATTGGAATTATCGTCCTTGGAATGGCTTTTGCTGAAGGTTCGGCAAACGATTGGATCCCACTTATAATGGTAGACGGGTATAATGTTACACCAGCCCTAGGCTCTATTGCTTACAGTCTATTTGTAGCAGCTATGATGATATTCCGTATAACAGGCGGTATCTTGCTTAATCGCTTCGGTAGAGTTGTCATCCTACGACTTTCTTCAATTTCAGCAATTATTGGTCTACTTATTGTAATCTTTGGCCAAAGTTATCACTTTGCAATGGTTGGAGTCGTGTTCTGGGGAATAGGCGCAGCATGTGGATTTCCGGTAGGCATGTCGGCAGCTGGAGACGATCCACGTGGTGTAGCTGCAAGAGTGGGTGTAGTATCGACGCTGGGTTATCTCGCCTCACTCGCCGGGCCACCTTTAATAGGATTGATAGGAGAATCTGTTGGTTTGCTTCGTGCTCTAATGATTATACTTATCGCCGTAACCATTGCTGGTTTACTGTCACAGGCAGCACGGCCCATTGATGTGACAGGAAAAACTCTGGATTTGAAATGATTTCGTCCCCAATCCGCGAACCATAAGGTGAGATACAAGGAAGCGATAAATCAGTTATACTAAAGCCTTGAAAAAAAGAACTCTTTCATTTCTAAATTAAAAGAATCAAAGGATGAAGAACTCGTATGTATACAATTTTAGTTATTGAAGACTCCGAAACCATTCGACTGGAATTGAGATAACTTACAAAAAATGAGATAAAAGTATTGTCTTATTTGGTTAAAAATAAAGGAAGAATTGTGATACGGGAAGAACTGATATTTGAAAGAAAAATTAGTGTTTCTCATTATTAATATTGCAGCAGCCTTTGCTCTGTCGTCATTTCTTTATTTTATGGGCGTACAGAGCTATTTTATTCTAAACACATTATGTGTATGGTTTTTTCCTATACTATTCTTACTGATTCATGACTATATAAGAAGAAATCATTATTATAAGAATTTGCTCCGTAGTTTATATCATTTAGACAAGAAATATTTATTAAGTGAAATCATGCATGAGCATATAAAAGAATACAGCAAGAAGGAAAGGGAATATAGAGAATATATCGAAGCTTGGGTACATGAAATTAAGACCCCTATTGCGTCAGGTAAGCTCATTATAGAAAATAATAAAACCGAGATGACGAAAAAGATTGAAGAGGAATTTAATAAAGTTGAAGAATATGTGGAACAGGTTTTATATTATGCACGAAGCACGAATCCTGCGGAAGATTATATTATAAAGAAATTTTGTTTAATGGATTCAGTTAAAAATGTAGTAAAGAAAAACTCAAAAGCAGAATAGGATTAATAGCGGGCGCTTTGTTACTTATTCCTGTAGGGTTGGTTTTAACAGAGGGAGGAATAGTTGAGATCCCCTTTATATTAATAACCTACTTTTTTAGAAGAAGTATGATCAAGAAAATGATAGGGTATCTTTTACTATCCATTGGATTATTTATGATATCCTATACAGCTTACGAAACAGGATCTGAGGCCATACAGATGCTAATGATTAACTCAAATTTCTTATTCATAACCTTCGTTCCATTCATCCTTTTATATAATGGAGAAAATGGACTTTGAGAATTTTTCTTATAAGGGCCCTCCAAAACGACGGCTCTTTTTGTTTCACTCCCTCATATAGAAGCAAGCTTCTTCACCGATTGATCAGCTTGAAGATAAAAACTCATTTCAAAATTTCTCCAAAGGATTTGGTTGTATGTAGATTTGGAAAATATCACCTGTTAATCAATTATATAAAATAGTAATATATTACTAGGTAAAAAGTCTTGGTTAACCACATGTATGAACGTGCAGACGCTAGAAAGAACGTTGTTGTCGATGGACAAGCGGTTCTATTTGATCAGAGTCCTATCGTCGTTAACGGTACTACTTTAGTTCAATTCACACCTGTATTTAAGATGCTAGGAATAACATCTTCTTGGGATCAACAGAAGAAGCAAGTTGTTGCTACTAAAGGTGAAACTAAAATTATTCTTAATGTTGGTAATAAAACCGCATATGTAAACGGTGCACCTGTGACACTCCAAGTCGCACCTACTGTTGTAGGAGGAAAAGTATTCGTTCCATTAAGATTCATCAGTGAAGCAACTGGTGCAACTTTAAATATCACGAACAATGGCAATATCATTGAGGTTTTTAGTGGTAATGGTATCACTCCGTCCACCATACCAGCGGCCCAGCCTCCTAAACCTAGCACGTCAACGTCAACACCAACACCTCAACAACTCCAAAACTATCTAGATCAAAAACATTCGAAATTAGCCGCAGATGGTAGTCAATACAACGTATCGTACATAACAGTTGTCAAAGATAAATTACTTATTGGCGTAGACTTTGACTTTGAAAATTACGGTACTCTAATCGACAATGCACTAGATAACACGCACATCTTCAGACTAATGACGCCTGTCGCACAAGACCTGCAATCCAAATACGGCGCATATGATATAGATTTTGTTTTCTATTTAGACTTTGATACTCCAATCTATACGGATTCATTTGGCTCCCAGAATATTAAAGCCTTAGATAATGGGTATTATCACATTCGTAGATCGATTTTCTATTTAACTTATTATGTAAAAACGAAAGAGTTTGATGGTTATTTGATCAACAAAGACAAGAAGTTTATCCCTATGTACAATACTACCTACTAAATGATGGGGAATGAATAACACTTATATTCTAGACGCAAGCCCCAGAAACAGGGGGCTTGCGTCTTTTTATTATAGAGATAGGAGAGAGGCACAGATAGAATTAATGACCAATATCAGACCTTCCTCTGTACTCACTTGGAGTGAGACCTACGAACTTTTTGAATTGTCGCATAAAGTGTACCTCGTTCTCATAACCGCAAATGCCGGAAATATGGCTGATCGTATATGATGTGTTCTTCAGTAAATAGGAGGCATACCCTAATCGGTTAAGGATGATATCATTCATTACTGGTGTGCCGAAGATTTGTTTGTACATATGCTGAAAATAAGACCGGCTCATATTCATCTTATCCGCCAAAAATTCGACAGTATACCAAGTAGAAGGAGAGCTGAACACTTCATTTCTTAGGTTCAGGAATGAATCATAGTATTTACTGATATGATTGTTGGAATCTACATGATTTCGAATATCGCTAAGCTTCATGAACAGGCAACGAATCGTATAATCGATGATTTCATTGCGGAAGGTTCCGTTCTGCAGATTTTCCCAATGAATATCATTCACTTTTCTCGAAATGTAGAAAGGATCGTATGCTTTGATTAAGGTATCTAGAGGGAGCTTCAGCCGCTCAAAAAAAGCATCTGCTGCCTCCATCTCAAAATGGAACCAGTCATGGACCAGCGGTTGTTCGGCATCACGGTAGAAATACGGGCTGTTTTTGTTAAAAATAATAAAGGAATTAGGTTCAGCAAACGTAGTCTGTGACTGAATTCTAAGCTCCATTCTACTCCGGAAGAAGACAAAGACGTAATCCCCAGAGCCGTCCGGGCGGTCGATGGTAAAACCCTCCGGGTGAATGACATTATATCCGCACCGTTTTAAATATATCAATGAATTTCGCTCCTTAAAAAGATAATAGATCAGTTACTAGATAGGATAAATCATTTTCTTTCTCTGAACAAGATAGTAATCTGTGAAAAGAATACAGATAATACTTCAGTGATCAGAGAGAGGATAGATGCAAAAGTGACCGCAGCAACTACAAAATTTTATATGAAAAACTATCCGAGACCCCAATTTGTTCGGAGCCCGTGGCTGGATCTGAACGGGGAGTGGGATTTCAGCTTCGATGATGACAAAGCCGGCGTTGCAGAACGTTGGATGGACCATTTTCCAGCCGCACAAAAAATAAACGTTCCGTTTACCTATGAG
The DNA here is from genome assembly GCF_042887565.1 of Paenibacillus sp. NPDC057934. NCBI lineage: Bacteria > Bacillati > Bacillota > Bacilli > Caryophanales > Paenibacillaceae > Paenibacillus > Paenibacillus sp. NPDC057934. The sequence goes on along the minus strand of NZ_JBHVPB010000009.1, from coordinate 325,172 downwards.
ACTAAGGCGAGCGGGATCGGCGACGAGAAATTCCATCCGCAGATCTGGTACCGCAGAAAAATAACACTTTCTCCAGAGGCGGAAGGAAAACGGACGATATTGCATTTTGAAGGTGTGGATTATAAAGCTATCTGTTGGGTGAACGGTAGTTTTGCTGGGGAGCATGAAGGGGCGTACGCCCGGTTTTCTTTTGATATTACCGACTTGCTTAAGCAAAACGCCGAAAATGAAATTGTGCTGATGGTGGAAGACAGCGACAACTGTCTGCAGCCTCGGGGCAAACAGCGCTGGGCCGGCCGGAATCATGACTCGTTCTATATACAGACGACAGGTATTTGGAAAAGCGTCTGGCTCGAACATGTCCATGAGACCCACCTGAATATGGTGAAAATGACGCCGGACATCGACCGTCAAATGATCCGGTTTGATTTTCGCATGCACGGTACAAAAGACAATAAGGACCTCCGGCTGGAAACGGAAATTACATTTAAGGGGGAAACGCTAAGAAAGCTGAGCCTTTCGGTGGACAGAGACTGGCTAACGGTGGAAACCAGCATGATGAACGGCATTAACGGGCCTTGGCTGCAAAACCTGTGGTCGCCGGGTAATCCGAATTTGTTTGACGTGGAGTTTGTACTATACGAAGGAGAACGGGAGATCGACCGGGTAGGTTCTTATTTCGGTATGCGTAAAATTTCGATCAAAGACGGACAAATCCTATTGAACAATATTCCCCTTTATCAAAGACTGATCCTGGATCAGGGTTACTGGTCCGAAAGTCATCTGACGCCCCCGTCCGAAGAGGCGCTGATTGAAGATATCGAGGCGATCGCCGAGATGGGCTACAATGGTCTACGCAAACATATGAAAATTGAAGACGCCCGTTTCCTATACTGGTGCGATGTCAAAGGTATGCTCGTTTGGTCCGAAATGGCTGCTGCTTATGAATTTAACGATGAGGCCGTGGAGCGTTTTACCAAGGAATGGCTGGAGATCGTGCAGCAGCAGTACAATCATCCTTGCATTATCACCTGGGTGCCATTTAACGAATCCTGGGGCATTCAGAATATTATCCATGACGTCCGGCAGCAAAAATTTACGGAAGGCATTTATCATTTAACGAAATCCATCGATCCTTATCGTCCGGTCATCACCAATGATGGATGGGAGCACACCGTTTCTGATATTTTGACCCTTCATGATTATGTGGAGCGGGGCGAAGATTTGTACGAAACCTACAAGGATAAAGACTCTATCACAGGTAGCAGCGGTACGTACAACGAGTGGAAGTTTGCGTTCGCCCAAGGCTACAGTTACAAAGGCCAACCGATTATCATCAGCGAGTTTGGAGGAATTGCTTTCAAGAGCGAACAGGGCTGGGGTTACGGTAATCAGGTAGATAACGAGGAAGCTTTCTTGGCGCGGTTTAGCAGCATAACCGGAGCGATTAAAGCCATTCCGTTTATTTCCGGCTACTGTTATACACAGATTACGGACGTACAGGATGAGGTAAATGGCCTGCTGACCGAAGACCGTAAACCGAAAGTGGCGTTAAATAAGATCCGGGAGATTAATATGGGGTAGAGAAGTAAGAATGCGAAGAGAAGACAGATAAAGGGAAGTCAACACATAAAGAAAAGGTAGGCTTAGTGTGATTCTGACATAAAAGCAGTCCACCCTTCAACAAGGGCAGACTGCTTTTGTTCTTATGTCTGATGATTCTCGAGTTTTCTTGCTTTGATCACAAAAGTTACAGGAAGCATCTTTGCTTTTTTAGCAAAATCGCTGTTATCGTCATGTGATTGCAAAAGATCATCATCAGATTCCTCGACCATTTCCTCTATAACAAATCCCGCTTTTGAGAGCGCGTTCACATAGGTTGATAGTTTACGATCCGATAAGGTTATCTCCCCCTCACCAAGAGATACCGAATACCAAGATTCATCGAAATAGCATTTTTTAAAAGCAAGCATATCATTTTCTGCAGCAACACATTTATGTATAGGGTGAGACCAGCTGAAAATAAACACACCATCTTTTTTAAGATAAGAAGCAATCCGGCTAAAAGTACCCTCAAGGTCTGTGGTCCAGCCTATGGCATAAACAGAATACACAAAGTCAAAATAATCCACGGGTATGCCACATTCTTCTTCCATGGGAGAACAGATAAATTTTGCTGAAAGACCGGATGAATTCAAATGTTGCGCTGCCTTTTCGATTTGTCGTTCTGATATATCTGTACCCCATAATTCAGAGGCTCCGCGTTCACCCTGATATTGCATGGAATGCCCGCTTCCACAACCGATCTCTAGCATCTTTTTCCCTGAAACATCGCCAAAAAGCTGGAGCTTTTCTTCCGAGACAAATGCTCCATACAAAGGGAGCGCGGTTGCTCCTATGACGTCATTTCCTTTTGTGTCCCAAAAGACGCTATTTGTTTTGTGAATAGAATTCTTATCCATCTCAACCGTGACGGCGCTACCAACCTCGCCAGCACCTATAATGTTTGTTCGATAAGCAAAGTTCTCTGCCATGTCGATACCCTCCCAAATATTAATAATATGAGACAAAACGTATATTCCGACTTGCGCGTGATCTCAATAATACACATTAAATACGAACACTCGTGCTATTCACACCCAAATAATGTAACACTTATTTATAAATAAATCTACCTAAAAAAATCCATTCGAGTAGCTAGACTTGAGCTGACTGTTCTTTCTTTATTCTTCTTTTATCCACTTAAACGTGGCTTTCAATTGGACATAGAAACTCGTCGATTTCTCTTGTCTATCCGCGCTGTTGCAAGCCGAAAGGTATTTAAGGTTGCTTTTCTTAAGTAGGTTAGCTATAATCCTTGATATATCAATTGATGCATCAATGAATAATGAGGTGGTAATATCGTTAGGAAATGTTCTGACCGTGAAAAGGTGTTTTATCGCTTGCATGTACTAAATAAAGAAATGAACCAAGCATTTAACGCACAAGTTAACACGAGCTGCACCAAGCTGGAAATACTAGACTACATTCATGATCGTGGCGAGCTTAGCCAGCCTGATTTGCAAGCGTTGATTGGTCTGGATGCTGCTGCCATTACAAGGCATTTACAGCAGCTCAAGCAGCAGGAATTGATAACAACTCGCAAGAGCGAAGCCGACAAGCGCATTACGCTGCTTTCACTAACCAACCTTGGCGAAGCGGAGCTGACAGAGCTGTGGCAGCGCAGTGAGGAATTTTACCAGAAGATGACTGATGATTTTTCAGACGCTGAAATTCAGGCACTGACTGACTTTATTGAGCGTATATCACGCAATGTACACAAGAAATAAGGAGGCTTTACAACCTATGACAATCCGCAGCACACGTTTATCGATTCTTGATCTGGCGCCGGTAATAGAGGGCAAGACGCCTGCCGATTCTTTTCGCAATTCCATTGATTTGGCACAGCATGCGGAGAAGTGGGGTTACCACCGCTATTGGCTGGCCGAGCATCACAATTCACTTGGTGTAGCCAGTTCGGCTACTTCATTGATTATTGGGCAGATCGCTGCCAATACAACCAAAATTCGCGTAGGTTCAGGAGGCATCATGCTGCCTAACCATGCCCCGCTGGCGATTGCTGAACAATTTGGTACGCTGGAATCAATGTTCCCGGGACGGATAGATCTTGGCCTCGGCCGTGCGACAGGTGCTGATTCTTCGGCTATACGCGCACTTAGCAGAGGCTTATCTATCAACAGTAACGATTTCCCCCTACAGCTGAATGAGCTTCGTTCCTATTTCAATCCAGCGCTTGGCGGCGCGGCACCTGGTGTCAGAGCTGTGCCCGGCGAAGGCTTGGATATTCCAATTATTTTACTCGGCTCCAGTGACTTCAGCGCACAGCTGGCAGGTCAACTGGGCTTGCCGTTTGGGTTCGCGAGTCATTTTGCGCCCGATTATTTGCTGCAGGCTCTGGAACTGTATCATCGGCAATTCCGTCCTTCCGCAGCACTGGAAAGCCCGTATGTCATTGTTGGTGTCAATGTAGTAGTCGCTGCTACCGATGAGGAAGCGGAGTGGCTGGCAACCTCGCAACAAATGCAATTTTTAAGCATACTGCGCGGCAAGAACGGACGCTTGCAGCCACCGACTGACAAGCTGGATGAAATGTGGAATGCGCAGGAAAAGGCGGTAGTCCAAGGCAGAATGCTTCGCTATTCCGCGGTTGGCAGTCCGGAAACGGTGCGACGCAAGCTTGATGCTATCGTTGAACAGACAAGAGCGGATGAGTTGATTGCAGCAGGCATGATCTATGACGATCAGGCAAGATTGCGCTCGTTTGAGCTGCTTGCAGATCTATTCTAACCAAGCATAGGAGCTCAATCGGATCGAATTCGTCGACGATAACTCGCTCAAACACTAATAGACAATTTGTAGCGTATGATATCGGCGAAAGATCGTTAGGACAATAGGCGGATTTTTGCGTTTCATCAGTTTAATTGTGAGCGCAATATAGCGATGGTTTCGCTGATATTAGATCCATGGCGTTAAACGCCATGGATCTTTTCTATTTCCGCTGATGCATCCAAGAAACCTAATACCCTAATAAATTCACTGAATGCGCATGTTTTAGCGATATCTTTATGATAAATGAACTTTGTCGAGACCTTAGCGTATTCATTTGGCAATGCGAACTGTTTGATATTCTCATCCTGATGAAGATGTTCTGCAGCGGATTTAGTTAATAGAGAAATACCCAACCCAGCTTTAACACAACCAATCAATCCATCCAAAGTATTTAATTCCATTAATTTTGATGGAGTAATTCCCTTAGATTTTAACCACTTCTCAAATATATCTCTGTAAAAACACCCAGACTCAAATACGATCATTGTTAGATTCTTAAGCTGGTCAAAGTTTAAGTCGGAAAGAATACTTTTCTTCGCAATGATAACCAGTTCTTCCTCAAAAACCTCCAGTTCCATTAACTCCGGATGATTGATTTCCCCTGCAACAAAGGCTCCATCAATCTCACGATTCAATGCAGCTTTTATAAGGTCTTCTGTGGTTCCGGTTCGAAATGATAATTCTACCTGAGGGCACTGTTCGTGATAAGTCGATAAAATAGTGGGCAGCCGTGTTGCAATAGTTGTCTCCATAGAACCTATAGATAGGGTTCCGCTTGGGAAATCGGTGCTTTTTAATGTTTTTTCGGCTTCATCCATCAATAGCAGAACTTGTTCGGCGTAAGATAAAAGGATTTTACCCGGAGAAGTAAGTGTGACACCATGTCTGTGACGATAAAAAAGTTTATTTCCATAGAATTGCTCAAGCCGCTTCATTTTTGCCGTTACATTAGATTGACCAAAGTTCAAGTTCTCCGCTGTTTTTGTAATATTCCCCTCTTTAGCAACTTCTTTAAAAACACGCAGATCTTCGAGATTCATTCAACTCTCTCCCTAACCATTCAATTATTAAAAATAATGATGTTAAACAACAAAAAGCATCATTTTACTAGATATTATATCAGATTTATAATATTCCTAGGAGGCGTTTAAACGAATTTTTTCTAAGAGCCACAAATCATATTCCATCCAAGGAGTGACCCAACATGAGTACTAAGGCAGGAAAAACAAATGCATTTGATGAACTGATGGCCATTCGGGCTGGAGATAACCTTACAGAGGGGGAAGTTACCTTTACCGGTGAAGATCCGTTGTTTGAAACACCATTTCGGATCGGGGAAACGATAGCTGATGCATTAGCTGCACGAGCAATTGCAGCGAATGATTTATGGGAGCTTCGCACCGGCAGAAGGCAGGCGATCAACATCAATGTGAGGGCTGCCGCGGCTACGTGCCTCGGGGGAGAAGATATGACTCAAAAGCGCAATGCCAATGGTCAGTATCAGCCTATTTCTGTATCAGAAGACGTGGAACACATGGTAGCACTTACTCAACCATGGAAAACAGCGGATGGCCGATGGTTCGTGCCGCACTTTAACCTCCCACATCTTGAACGACGAGTTTTGGATGTATTGAAATGTGAACCTACACCAGAATCGGTTGCCGCAGCCGTAAGCCAGTGGAATGCCGACGATCTTGAAGAAGCTATAGCTGCAGCAAATGCCTGCGGAGGAATTGTTCGTACTCCAGAAGAATGGCTTAAGCATCCTCACGGCGCATACCTAGCTACACGTCCTGTGGTCGAAATCACCAAAATCGCTGATGGGGAACCAGAACCACTTCCTCTTGGTGGCTCAGAGCCGTTATCTGGACTTAGAGTATTAGACTTAACCCGTATCTTGGCAGGCCCTACTGCGGGAATCGGGATGGCCGAGCATGGTGCAGATGTACTAATGGTCACAGCTCCCCATCTTCCTCAGGTAGCAGGCTTCGTTCGTGATACAAGCCATGGGAAGCGCAGTTGCTTCCTGGACATTAATAAAGCTGATGAAGCTGCGAAACTTAAAGAGTTAGTACGAGAAGCTGATGTATTCATTGAAGGTTATCGTCCTCATAGTCTGGAAGCCCACGGCTTTGGAGTAGAGGAGCTTGCAAAGCTTCGACCAGGCTTGATCTACGTAAGTGTGAATTGTTACGGTTCTGGAGGACCTTTTGCTTCACGCGCCGGTTGGGATCAGGTGGCCCAAGCGGTGACTGGTGTCAGCTATACGCAAGGGAATGCTATAGAGGCTGGTCAACCTAAGTTGACGCCCGTGTATTTATGCGATTTTCTCACTGGATTTCTTGGCACATTCGGTGCTATGGTGGCATTAGCGCGTCGAGCTAAGGAAGGAGGCTCCTACAGGGTACAGGTATCATTGTGTCAATCATCCATGCTCATTCAGAGACAAGGATTATTGGAACACTTTAAACCTGCCCCAGGACAGTTGTCGCAAGAAGAGTTTGAATCATATGCTGTATACGACAATAATACCTCCTACGGAGATTTAAAAAGCTTAGGAGCTGTGATTCGAATGAGCGAGACCCCTCCTCAGTGGTCTAGAACTACTCCGGCGCTTGGTAGCGATAAAGCTGAATGGTTACCGCGATAAAGTAAAATTTCTTCATATCCATTGGACGGTATAAAAAGGGAATCAAATTAAACACAATAACGGGGGGCGTTCATCGGTGTTTGAAACGGGGTTAACACGTACGCTTAACATTCAATATCCACTATTCCAAGCGCCGATGGCAGGGGGGCCCACAACTCCTGACTTAGTAGCAGCTGTTTCAAATGCTGGAGGTTTGGGCAATCTAGGAGCGGGATACTTAACGCCGGAGCAGCTCCGAAGTACGATTCAAAAGATCAGAGAACTCACAGATAAACCTTTCGGAGTAAATTTATTTGTACCTGAGCAACCGGAAGAAAGTAAAGAAGCAGTTGTTCAAATGATGGATCATCTGAGCAGATACCATGTCAGATATGGAATTGCTCAAAATCCCTTGACCCTTGAATCTTTGGAACTCTTTGAGGAGCAAGTGCAAGTATTGCTTGAAGAGAAGGTTCCCGTGTTTAGTTTTACATTTGGTATACCCCCTCAAGACGTGATTCAAGCTATGCAGCAGAATGGTACAGTCGTACTAGGAACTGCAACCACAGTTGAAGAAGCTAGGCATTTAGACTTGGCTGGTGTGAACGCAATTGTTGCTCAGGGCTATGAAGCAGGAGGCCACCGGGGCACCTTTTTAAAAAAGGTTTCTGAATCTCTGATTGGCACCATGGCTCTTGTTCCACAGGTTGTTGATCACGTGTCGGTTCCGGTCATCGCATCCGGGGGCATCATGGATGGAAGGGGACTTGTTGCCAGTCTCGCTTTAGGGGCTGGAGCTGTACAGATGGGTACTGCTTTTCTGGCGTCTTCAGAGAGTGGTGCCCATGAAGCGTACAAACAGAAGATCCTTTCGTCCAATGAGGACTCCACTGAAATTACATCTGCATACTCTGGAAAAGCAGCAAGAGGTATTCGCACAAAATTTATGAGTGACATGGATCAATATTCCGGAACAATCCCTGCCTACCCCATACAAAACGCGTTGACGCGAGAAATTCGACAGGCAGCTGCGAAAGCGAACGACCCTGAGTATATGTCGCTGTGGGCAGGACAGGGGCTTAGGTTAGTAGGCGGACAATCTGCAGAAGCGATCATCAAGCAAACCATCGAGCAAGCAATTCGCGTGCAAAAGAGATTCCAATAAAGAAGGAGATAACCTATATGCCGTTACTTCGTTTCGATCTTATTGAGGGACGCGATAAAGCAGATCTGAAAAAGCTTTTAGATGTTGTTCATAATGTAGTCGTAGAGGTATTCGACGTTCCCGAGCGGGATCGTTATCAAATTGTTCATGAACACCCTGTAGAGCATATGATTATTGAAGATACGGGGCTAGGACTTAACCGTACAAATAATGTAGTTGTTCTATCCATTGTCAGCAAAGCCCGACCAAATGAGAAGAAACAAAAACTCTATTCCTTACTATCCGAACGGCTAGAAATTGAATGTGGCATCGCACCAAGCGATTTAATGGTCAATATCGTAGAAAATACGGATTCTGATTGGAGTTTTGGTCTAGGCGAGGCCCAATTTTTAACCGGTAAGTTATGAGGGGAGAAAGATAAAGGAGACGATTAAGAAACCGCGCCTAGCGTGGTTTTTTTATTTTAGGGGGAGGAAGTATAATTTTAATAAAGTGGATCACCAAAACAACTTTCTGTGCGTTATATTTGGCTAATCAAAATATAATGAAAGCACTTGAATTTTTCTGAGTAGTATATATAATGATAATTACTTTATAAAGTATCTTTATTATGTTGGAACGAGTTCGTTGCCAATGCATCCAAATGAATAAATTATGGAATAATCACACGAAGAGTGTGTCTGTGTTACCCAAATGAACTTATCTCAATTGAGGGGTTATGAATTCTTACGTTAGTCCAATTCAGTAATGAGGAGCGAATGAAATGAGAATAGAACATGTCGCCATGTATGTGAATGATTTGGAGTTTCACAAACAATTTTTCATCAAATTCTTTAACGCCAAATCCAATGAGCTATACTATAACTCCAAAACAGGACTAAAAACGTATTTTCTTACATTCGATCAGGGAACGAGACTAGAGATAATGAGTAGACCGAACCTGACTGATGAGGATAAGGAGTTGCTGCGTACTGGATTTACCCATTTGGCGTTTAGTGTAGGGGGCAAAGAAAAAGTGGATCTATTGACAAAGCAGCTAAAAGAAGCTGGTTATTCTATCTTAAGTGGACCGCGTACAACGGGTGATGGTTATTATGAAAGTTGTATTTTAGGACCGGAAAATAATCAAATTGAAATTACTGAATAACTAAATCCCTGAGGGCTCTTTTGCTGCTGGTGTGCCCTGTAGAGTAATTAGTCCAATCACAGAATCGGATAGTATGCTTTTTAAACAGGAAGTCCTGGCTGATTGCAACATAATTAAATAGATAACACATCGCTAGATCACAGATCACGACAAAGTAATTGTATTAGGAGAGGGTTTATCTATGGCAACCTGGTTTTTAATTGTGATCTACCTTGCTTTTATTAGTCTCGGTCTTCCGGATTCTCTGCTGGGCTCAGCATGGCCCGTTATATGGCCAGAAATCGGTTCTTCTCTGGGCTCGGCAGGACTGATATCTATGATTATTGCTGGAGGAACAATCGTTTCCAGTCTGGCAAGCGGAAGAATGATTCAACGTCTAGGCACTGGAAAGATCACTTTATTCAGTTGCCTACTTACCGCAATCTCATTGCTTGGTTTTTCTATGGCCCCCTCAATGTTTTGGTTTATCGTATTAGCCATTCCACTTGGTCTTGGGGCAGGCTCGGTAGATGCAGCATTGAATCATTACGTTGCTGAGAACTACAAGGCTCACCACATGAACTGGCTACACTGCTTCTGGGGTGTAGGAGCAACCATGGGGCCGATCATCATGGCCACTTATATGGCGGGTCAGCATTCATGGAGAGGCGGTTATGCGGCAGTAGCCACTATCCAGGCCATTCTTGTCCTAATTCTTTTTGTAACTTTACCTTTATGGAAGCGTGTGGCTGCAATCCGGGATTTAGAGAATTCAGAGCATACCGTTCAAGACATACATCGTGAAGAAAAGACAGAAACCACTCTCCCAATAAAGGTGCTTCAATTGAGGGGAGTTAAACCTTCACTGCTTGCATTTCTCATGTATTGTGGAGTAGAAACGACTGTTGGGCTATGGGGAGCAAGTTACCTGGTGGGGACAAAAAATGTTACAGCAGAAGTGGCTGCTGGGTGGATTTCTTTGTACTACGGAGGCATTACCATTGGAAGGTTGATCACCGGTTTTATCACGTTGAAAGTACACAATCGACTGTTAATCCGTTACGGACAACTCGTAACCGTTGCAGGAGGAATCATTCTATTGATCCCGTTCTCTGCATCATTTTCCATGTTGGGATTCATTCTAATCGGACTCGGACTCGCCCCGATCTATCCAGGACTTTTGCATGAAACACCTGCTCGGTTTGGAAAAGAGCATTCAGCAAAATTGATGGGCTACCAGATGGCCGTCGCTTATAGTGGTACTACGCTTTTACCACCTTTATTCGGACTCCTTGCAGCAAAAACTAGTACTGACTTGTTCCCACCCGTGGTACTTATTCTATTAGTTCTCATGCTATTCAGTGTAGAGACTGTCAATCGTTTACTAAGCAAACCGGACAAAGTTAGTGGGTAAGAACCATACAAAAATCCGATTGCCCATTAAACGTGTTGTCTGTTACAAATAGAAGGGGCTTCATTACAACATTACCTGCTTTCTATAGATATATTTGATTATTTCAATGCTTTTATATACCACGCATTCATAGCAGAATGTTCAGAACCTGACAGTGGTTCATTTAGAAGTGTAAATCCAAACTTTTCATATAATTTACATGCTGCTTCTAATTCATGCTGGGTTTCCAAATAGCACTTTGTATAATGTTCTGAGGCAAATAACAAAGCTGTTTCCATGAGTTTTCTTGCTAATCCTAAACCTTGTGCCTTAGGGATTAAGTAAAGCTTTTGCAATTCGCACACTTGTTCATGTTCGTTGAACGGAGCTATACCAATACCACCAACAACTTCGTTTTCCATTTCTACTACCCAGTAGTTTGCATGTTTACTATTATTATAATAGTGATGAAGGTCGTTAAGTTGAGGGTCAAAGTAAGCTGTTCCAGGAATGTCTAGGCCAAGCGATTTTAATGAATCTTGTATTACTTTTTTGATTTTTGCATTGTCTTCATTGTTCATTTCCCGAATCTTCATATATTATCTCCTTCAATTAGATGTTAATACAATATGCGTAATTAGATTTTAAAAGTTGACTTAGTCCACGTTTAGGAGATACAGTTATGTTAATGCTAAATGTGGACTAAGTCAACAAAAGTCAGTAGAAAAATCTTTCTTGTTAACAAAAAAAGTAGGGGGAATACTGAGTAAAATGATGAAGATAAATTAGACAGTAGCATGGCTTGTTCGATAAATATCAATGATCAGTAACTTCGCATACGGCGTTTTCGGTATCATAAGTGGCTCTTTAATCCATACATTGTTAGTTGCTTTCGGTTTATCAATTATACTGACAAAACAAATTCAACCTTTAGTCCAGCTGAAGCAAATAAGCAAAATATCAAGAAAATATATGTACAATGGATGTTAACAAGCCTTACGAATCCCAAAGCACATGTCAGCAGCCAACGGATTATGAGCGGCTTCTTTTTTTGTTTGAATTTGAGGGTAATCTGAGATCATCAGTTGATGTAATATATGCGCTTTGATACACTATGAGGACAGAATTATAGAGATTGGTAGGTGTTTGAATTGATGATATCGCGTAAACCTGCGCGGGAGCGTATCCTAGAAGTGGCTTGCGATTTGTTTTATCGCAAAGGGATACGTTCGGTAGGTGTTGATACGATTGTTGAGCAGTCTGGAGTTGGCAAGGCGACGCTTTATCGCCATTTTCCAACCAAAGATGATTTGATAGCTGCTTATCTCGTGGAATTGGATAGACATGATTGGAAACAATTTGACGAGATTATTGCGAAGCATGAGGGATCTCCAAAAGAGCAATTGTTGGCTTTTATCGACGCTATTACGGATACAATGATGAGTCCCGATTATCGTGGATGTGCTTTTTCAAACGCTCTTGCGGAATTCCCTGAAGAGAGCCATTTTGTCAAGAAATTGACTGTTGAATATAACGATTCAATGCTTTTACGCTTGAACCGACTGACGCAGCAGGCCGGTGCGCAAGATGAAAATTTGACGGATCAACTTATGATTGTGATCACTGGAGCACTGTCGTTAGCTCATGCACTGGGCTCTGCCGGTCCGGCATCCCAACTTAAAGCACTCGCAACACATTTGATCAACTTCCATGTGGCTTGAAACCTGGATGGAGAGAGCAAACTAATACACCCCTTAGAATAAACATTGAATCTAATGTTCATTCTAAGAGGTGTATTTTTTATGATAAGATCTCGAGTCTCTTGACATAGAACAAGACGTATTGTATTCTAAAAACGAAACAGAACAGTTCTGTTTCGTTCGATAGTGTATGAACACCAATGTTCAAAAAACAATCAAAGGTAAAGGGGATACAATTATGTCAAAAAATATTTCTGCGGCGCAAGCGGGCACTATTTCAATAGGTGATTTCACTGTCAATCGAATCGGCTTGGGCACAAACCGCATCACTAACACACCGGATGCACACAATTTACTGAAACGAGCCCTTGAACTTGGCACTAATTTTATTGACACAGCACATCTCTATGGTGATGGAGAGAGCGAGAAAGGTATTGCCAGCGCACTTGCACCTTACGGTAACGGCCTATTGGTGGCTACAAAAGGTGGGGCGAATGGGAATGACCCCCAACAATTACGAGGCGAGTTGGAAGATAGTCTGAAGAGGCTCAAAGTAGACCGAATTGACCTTTATCAACTCCACCGTGTAGACGCTAATATTCCACTGGAAGCGACGATGCAGTTACTTAAAAGCTTCCAAGATGAGGGGCTTATTAAGCACATCGGCTTGTCTGAGGTAACAGTTGAGCAGCTTCAACTGGCAATGCAAATAGCACCGATAGTGAGCGTTCAGAACGAATACAATGTGTTCAATCGCAAATATGAAGCACTTGTAGACTTTTGTACTGAACACCAGATTGTCTTCATTCCTTGGTTTCCTTTGGGTGGCTTGTTTGGCGACACTGCCAAGGTAGAAGAACGAGTAGCAAGTATCGCCCGCAAATTGGATGTTACAACGCAGCAGGTGGCATTAAAATGGCTACTTCAGCGCTCACCAATAATTCTACCAATTCCGGGAACACTTTCTCCTATTCACTTGGAAGACAATCTGCGTGCAGCCACTCTCGAACTAAGCGAGGAAGATTACGCAGCTCTCACAAACTAATATTTAGTACGAATACATCTATGTAAACATTGCATAGGTTGTGTATGGATGACTTGCTTTAATCAATAAATCAAATAAGATGATATTAGGAGTTGTTCAAAGGTCCAATAAGGACTTAAGGGCAACTCCTTTTATTAAATTGCGAGTAGTCAACTTGACTTTTTTGAAAGATGATCATTTGACTTTAAGCGAACGATCATTTATTATTCATTTGTGAGAATATAATAATTTAAACTTAACTTAATATAAACGAATATTCATTTATATATGTAATTGCTTGTTTACACATCTAATTCATAACCGATACAAGACTAATATAGTTTTTAAAGAAAGGGTGTCAATATGAAAGTAATCTTATATGGTGCAACAGGTATGATAGGACAGCTAGCACTAAGAGAAAGTCTATTAGATCCAGAGGTAGAGCAAGTCGTTGCAATAGTTCGTAAGTCAACGGGAAAACAGCACCCCAAATATCAAGAAATAGTGTTACCTGATATATCAGACCTTGCTTCTATAAAGGAAAAAGTGACGGGTTTTGATGCGTGTTTATATCTAATCGGTGTTTCCTCAACAGGTATGTCCGAGGCTGAATATACACGTATCACCAATGAAATGACAATAAAGGCTGCTAAGCAATTATTGCAGCTAAATCCAAGTATGAAAATAATCTACGTTTCTGGAATGGGTGCAGATAGTACAGAACAAGGAAAAGAGATGTGGGCACGAGTAGAGGGCAAAACGGAAAATACATTACTGGGTATGCCTTTTGAAGCTGCCTACATGTTACGTCCGGGTGCAATTTTACCCATGCATGGTGTTCGTTCAAAAACAACACAGTATCGTATACTATACAATATAATCAAACCATTAAATCCGTTGTTAAAACGAATGAAGTCGGTAGTAACTTCTGAACAATTAGGTCAGCTCATTTTGCATTTAGCTAAAAAAGGGACAACAAAAGAAGTTCTAGAAAGAGAACAGCTAAAAAAACTAGCATTATCAATTCAGAGGAAATAAAATGTAACTCCCAAGGAGATTTTCACCCCAGAAAACAAGGGTTGCGAACATTCGCAACCCTTTGAGATCTTTATTTAAAATAAATACGCTAAAATACCAATTCCCCCGACTAACAATGCAATAATAAAGAGTACACTCCCCGCAACCACCACTAATTTTCGTTTTTCCGGGTCATTCGCCGAATTCGCATTTCACAGAATTTTGATACTCTATATAGTTCACTTCCCATAGTCTTCCTTCTTATCCGCTATGTATGTATAGAATGAATATTGACTACACTTATTCAAGAACGATCGGTCAATATTTATCTTGACCGATCGTTCTCAATGTGATAAATTTGCTTTGAAAGGAGAGAGAAGGATGCCTAGGACAAAGGAATTTGATGAAGATGCCGTTTTGCTTAAAGCCATGGGGTTATTCTGGGAACAAGGATATGAGAAAACATCCATGCAGGAACTAGTATCACACATGGGAGTTCATAAAGGGAGCATGTATGATACTTTTGGCGATAAGAAAACCTTGTATATCAAAGCATTAAAACGCTACAGCGAAAAGTTAGAGCAATCGTCTAAACTTCGAATAGATGGACTTTCTGCTCAGGAAGCCATTCGATTGTTGTTTGAAAGGGCAATTCACCCAGGGGAAGAATTTCCTTCAGGCTGCTTTATAGTGAATACCGCGGTTGAGTTGGCAAAACATGATTCAGAGGCAAGAAATTGTGTTCATCAGTTCTGGGACTATACGGAACAGTTAATACGTGACCTTATAATAGAAGGTCAACAATCGGGGGAACTTTCCAAGACACTCAACGCGGAATGGTTATCTCAATATTTTAACAATTCACTGATCGGACTTCGCGTTATGGTTAAAACTATAACGGACACAGAAAAATTAAGACAAATAATTGAAATGAATATGTCGGTATTAAAATGATGATACTTTAATGATTTTATAGCGATGTTCATTTAAATGAATGATGCTGAGTGATAACAATAAAAAGGAGTGCATACCCATGACAAACGTGTACGACAAAACAACAACAGGTCTTCTTTTGGTTGATCCTTATAACGATTTTTTGTCAGAGGAAGGCAAACTTTATCCTCGGACGAAAGAAGTATCGGAATCCGTAAACATGATTGATCATTTAAAGCAGACCGTTGAAGGTGCTCGTAAAGCCGGCATTCGTGTTTTTTATGTGCCTCATCACAGATCTGAGCCAAATGATTTTGATACCTGGCTGCATCCAACGCCTTATCAACTTAAAGCAAAACAAGGTCAGGTGTTTGCTAAAGATTCATGGGGAGGGGAGTTCCATCCAGATTTCCAGCCTCAACAAGGCGATGTAATTATTAAAGAGCATTGGGGCAGCAGTGGATTCGCGAACACAGATCTGGATCATCAGCTAAAAATGCATGGCGTGCAAAAAATTATCGTTGTCGGTATGTTAGCCAATACTTGCATCGAAGCGACTGCGAGATTCGGCATGGAGCTCGGCTACAATGTTACGCTTGTCAGAGATGCGACATCAGCTTTCACAAAAGAAGCGTTGCATGCGGCGCATGAAATCAACGGCCCAACATTTGCCCATGCCATACTCACAACAGAAGAACTACTTGCAAAACTATAAGGACTGATTTAGAATATGTGATTCTGACCGGCATCATTGCAGCGATAATTCTTTCAACGGGTAGTTGGAAGGATTATCGCTATTCGTTTTGTGAAAAACTTGGCTTGCGGAAGTTTATCATTTGATAAACTAATCCCCTGAATATGAGGGGATACTCTTTTCTAATTCTTGAATAAACCCGTCTATGCATTCTCATAATAACGAAGAATAAAAATTAAAGAAGGAGGCTGTTTGAATGCCAGTGATACGCCAAGATCTTACGCTTACCCAATCCGTCTGTAGCCATGTTATCGACGTTCCTGTTGAGAAAGTCGATATTGGGAAGTGGTTGTTCTCACTTTCCGATGCTGAATATCAACGATGCTGCCCCCCTGATCATATTGCAGTAGGTGTTACTCAAACGGAAGATGGACGTCCAATGTCTATCAATGTGGAGACAATCGGCACCAGTCTCGCGGTACAGCATTATGTTGGAGAGATTGTTAATAAAGATTTTTGCCGGCTAGTCTCTACATCCGACATCTTCCTTACGAACGGAAGAACGCAAATGCAAGTCGTATGGGAGCTTAGCGCAAAACCCATTAATGGCAATCAGACAGAATATACGAATTCTGTGAGATCACACCCTACCGAGGATTTTTTGAAAACCATCGAAAGTCAGGGATTATCCTTCGAAGAGGTCGCAAAGGCTAGGCAAAAAATCGTAGAGGATCATAACGAACGCGAAACGCCCCTTTTTGCAGAAAGCATCGAACGTTCTGCACGCAAGTGATTTTATGCATTAGTTCGTATCATGCCTTCAATAATGTACTCACTATGAAGGGTTCCATGACTAAGAAAAGGGCGAAAACATTACTTTAAAATTGGGGGCTTGCTTATGTCCAAGATTCGCGAAGACCTAACACTCGCAAAATCGAGCTTTAGTCACATCATCGACGTTCCGGTGGAAAAAGTTGATATCGGAAAATGGATGTTCTCGCTTTCTGAGCCCGAATATCAACGTTGCTGTCCTCCAGATCATATTGCGGTAGGAACAACCACGACGGAAGATGGACGTCCAATGTCGATAAACGTAGAGAAAATCGGTACCAGTCTCTCGATCCAGCATTATGTTGGAGAGGTCGTCGAAAAACACAAATGCCGGATGGTCTCCACGACTGATATTTTTATAACGAATGAGCAACGAACGCAAATGCAAGTCATATGGGAGCTTAGCGTAAAACCCGTCAACGCCAATCAAACCGAATTTACGAATTTTGTGGTCACTCATCCGTCGGAACATTTATTGAGTATTTTCGAGAGTCAAGGACTCACGTTTGAGCAGGCGTCTGCATCCCGTCAAAAAATATCGGAAGATCACAACAGACGAGAGGCGCCGCTGTTCGCAGAAAGTATTGCACGCGCTGCACGTGAGGAAGTGCATTAGAAATTAGGAGCATGAGAGCCGAAGGGATTCAACTCCCATGATTCCTCTAACTTTCAGCGTGCATTTCATTAACAAGAGCCTTCTCTCGATTGGTAACTCTCCCCCCAAAAAAGCCATCGTCAGTGGAATTTGACGATGGTTTTTTTGGGGTTTATTAAAATATGAACAGTTTGAAATGCTAATAGTTTTGTAGATATTCCTTGGCAGAACTAAGAAGCCTATCATATACTAGCGATTACAAGAAATCACAACTCTATGAAGGGAAGAACAACATCTATGCTTCAAGATGAGAAATTTATAAAAAGGGGCCCCCCTCCATGGAAACTCTTTTTCGGGCTTAAGCTCATACTGGGACTGCTCGTCTCTGGTATTTTTTATTTTGAGACGTCAATTGAAGTCTTTTGGCGCTTCAGCTTCTTTGTATTTTCAGTTGCTGTGTTCCTGCTCGTTAATCTCTTCTATTCTAGGGCAGAGAAGCGGAAAAAATGGATGTTTCACCTGCTGATTCTGGATTTTCTGGTATCCGCTGCTTATGGATATATTTTTATCGGTGGACATTTTCCGAATCAGCTATTTGTCGGGGTTACAGCATTGGCGATCCTCATGTTCTTCAACAATTTTCGCATGCTTATCATAACTTGCATTTTTTTGCTGATTCTCTACCTGGTGACAATGGGTAGTGTGGACTGGTATTTATATAAGCAGTTTGACAGCATGAGCTATTTCATTACCTGTTCATTCATTATATTTGCAGGTATTGTCAGTACACTGATCCATTTCTATCAGAAGGCGCGGAAGGATACGTTGAAATTATACGAGCAATTGATGGAGTCTCATGAGCATCTTCAGGAGTATGCAATCAAGGCGGAAGAATGGGCAGTCTCCAGGGAGCGTGTACGGATTGCCCGCGAAATTCATGATACAGTCGGCCATACGCTGACGAGTCTGATTGTGCAAATGCAGGCCGCCCGCAAGCTGAGTCAGGTAGATGCCAAGCGCAGCGAGAGTGTCTATCTGGAATGCGAGGACTTGGTACGTTCTGCTCTTCAGGAGGTCCGGTTTGCAGTCCGGACGATCAGGGACGAGCCGGTCCAGCCGATGTTTTTGCATGAAAGCCTGGACAAGCTGTCGGTGGAATTCACGAAATATGCGGAGGTTGGGACCCGCTTTGAGGTCGAAGGCAGCGCTGTGATGCTGCCGGGCGAGCTTCAACTTACTGCATACCGCATTGTACAGGAATCGCTCACAAATGCCAAAAAGCACGCCGATGCCGCACATGCCCTCATCCGGATTGGCTACTCAGAGAGTGGCTTCTCGATCTGCATCAGCAATGACGGTGACGTGCCAGATGAAGTCAAGCCGGGCTTCGGATTATTGAATCTACAAGAGAGAGTAAAGGAATGGAATGGCCGGGTAACCTTTGGAAAGGATGACCATATGCAGTTTGTGGTCCAAGCGAATATTCCTTACCCAAATACACATACGGGGGGACAGGTTCTTGAGAGTACTGGTAGTTGACGATCAGCGGCTCATGCGGGAGGGTCTGGCGACCATCCTTAATTTAGAGCCAGGTATAGAAGTAGTTGGAACAGCCATCGAAGGACGGGATGCATATGCCAAGGTAACAGAATTGCGGCCCGATGTCGTATTAATGGACATTCGTATGCCAGGCATGGATGGCGTGGAAGCCTCCGAGCTGATTCTCAGGCACTTCCCCGAGACGAAAATATTGATTTTGACCACATTCGATGATGCAGAACTGATACTGCAGGTCCTGGAGAAGGGTGTGCATGGTTATTTGCTGAAGGACATGCCCTCTGAGGCTATCGTCAGCGCTATTCAAGCGATATACAATGGTGGAACGGTCCTTCAGCCTGATATTACGGCCATGCTGCTGAAGGAATTGAATAAAACTCCAGCTGTCACACCCATGCAACCCCCACTGCTGAATGCAAATGGCAATGAACTGCTTGGAAGTCTGACTGATCGGGAGAAGGAAATCCTGGCTTTATTGGGTCTGGGCCTGAATAATAAGGAAATTTCCGACCAGCTGTTTATTTCGGAAGGGACTGTCAAGAATCACGTATCCAGCTTGATGGCTAAGCTCGGGATGCGTGACCGAACGCAGGCAGCGGTATTTTCAGTACGTCACTTTAAGTGACCGGATAACATGACTTTTGGCAGGGGGGTGAAAATCCTCCTGTCAAATCGCTCAAAAAACAGTTTAGAATACATCAAATTCATGACAACCCGCACATTTGCTGCGGGTTTTTTCTTGATAAAATTCAAATTAAGAAAAAGGAGGTGGCTGGAATTGAAGTTCAAAAAAACTCGATATTTCATATTGCCCGTTGCTTTTACTGTCGTCATGGCTTTTTCCTTCTATAATGCACCTATTAAATCCACAAATATGATGGAGGGACATCAGCCTGTGAATATCGCTCATGCCAGTTCCACAACGAAATATGAAACCGCAGTTTTTGCAGGAGGCTGCTTCTGGCAGCTCGAGCCGTACTTTGAGGACCTCGAAGGCGTTCTGAGTGTGTCGGCTGGATATACCGGAGGTCATACTCAGGACCCGACCTATAACGAAGTATCTTCAGGAGGAACCGGACATCTCGAATCTGTGGAAATCCGCTATAATCCGAGTCAGATTTCGTATAACAAGATACTTCAGGTATTCTGGCATAGCATTGACCCTACGAATGCAAACGGCCAGTTTGACAACCTCGGTCCACAGTATCACACGGCTGTGTTCTATAACAGCGAGGAGCAAAAAGCCGCTGCTGAAGCTTCCAGAGATGCACTTGCTGCCTCCAGAAAATTTGACAAGCCAATTGTAACCGAGATTACGGCGGGAACTAAATTCTACATGGCGGAGGAAGAGCATCAAGACTATTATAAGAAAAATCCGATCAGCTATAGGATTACTCAGTTTGTTTCGGGCCGGGACGCCTATTTGGACCGTACCTGGGGAGCAGAACATACAGTAGCGGTCGCTGATCAGGTCGGCAACGAGAAGGACTTCAACAAAGCGGAGAGGCTAAAGGCATTGACAAAGCTTCAATACGATGTGACCCAGAACGACGCAGATGAGCGACCGTTCGAGAATGAATATTGGGATAACAAACAAGAAGGTATATACGTAGATATTGTTTCCGGTGAGCCGTTATTCAGCTCTAAAGATAAATTTGACGCTGGAACAGGCTGGCCCAGCTTTACACAGCCGCTAGACAAGGAGCATGTTCTGCTGAAAGAAAAACGGGGCTTATTCTCCGCGGGTACTCAGGTCAGAAGCCGAAACGCCGATTCCTTTCTCGGCGATCTGTTTGAGGATGGACCTGAGCCTACAGGACTTAGATATTGCATTAACTCGGCAGCACTCAAGTTTATTCCGAAGAATGAACTTGAGGCCAACGGCTACGGCGCTTATGCCAATCAATTCGAAGAGTAGTAATTATGGAACGATGTAGATGACTACATCGCAAGTTCACCATTAAGAGGAGGAATAAACATGAGAGCAGATTTTATTTTCGACATTTTGAAGAATCGTCATCATCAATTCGTAGAGCTGGTTGCCCAGTGTCCGGAGGACAAGCGTAATCTTATACCAGATGGCTTCAAGAACAGCATTCATTGGCATCTTGGTCATGTGCTTACTGTGACAGAGTTTCACGTGTTCGGTCTTTCAGAATTCGCACTGAATAAGAAGCTTCCTGCAAGCTACCAAGACTTTTTTGCTTATGGAACGAAGCCCGCAGACTGGCAGGGGGAACCACCAGCATGGGGTATGCTGATTGACCAATTAAGAAAGCAGCCGGACGAGATCCGGGAATTACTGGTGGATAAGCTGGACGTACCGGTAAAAGAAAACTTTTTGAAGGCCGAGACGTTTGGCGAGCTGATTATTTCCACGGTAATGCATGCGACTGATCATATCGGCTTTGTCAACGCCATGCTGAAGGCATTGAAATAATCATCCGATTCTGAACCATGACAGCAGTTCAAAGGGGACTTTGGACTGCTGTTTTTGATCATCCGAGTTCATTAGGATATATAAAATACTACATTTGGGACTGGAGCTCAAGGAGTTTTACGGGGGGATAATCATGAAAACAAAAATAAATCCAAGACAATGGCGGTTTACCATTAGGAATAAATTATTGGTCATCGCATTCGCAATCCTGATCATTCCGGCATTGCTCATAGGCAGCATGAGCATCTGGATTTCAGCACGTGAAAGCGATTTGGAGACGGAGACTAATCTCCGAAACACAGTTCATATGGCTGCGGAGCTTATCGATTCGTTCGAGGATGCCACGGGGAAAGACACATTAAGCAAGGAAGAGGCGCAAGAGAAGATGAAGCAACTGCTTCTTGGGCCAAAGCAGCCGGATGGTACACGGACAATCAATACAAATATAGATATTGGCGAACACGGGTATTTTTTTGTTTTAAACGACCAGGGTGATCTAGTTGCCCACCCGACACAGGAAGGGGAGAGCTTTTGGGACAAGCAGACCATTGACGGCTTTTATCATATCCGGGATATGCTACATAAGGGGCAGCAGTCTGGAGGTGGAGTTACCTTATACAGGTGGCCGCTACCCGACTCGGGAGCTAACGCTAAGAAAATTGCCTATTCGTTAAGGGAACCAGACTGGGGATGGACGATTGTAGCTGGCTCCTATACTAAGGATTATAACGCAGGACAGCAACATATAGTCCAAGCCACTGTGTATTCGCTGCTGGGTTGTATTATAGTTGGCGGGATTATCGTTATCTTGCTTGCGAGGAATCTTACCAGGCCACTTGTCCAGTTGACGCTACAGGCTAAACTGGTAGCCGCGGGCGACTTGACACAAAGAGCGATTGTCATACATAGCCGAGATGAAATTGGCGACTTGTACACTTCATTCCAAACCATGCATAACCGATTAAGAGAGATGACGCAGGGACTGCTGTCCCATGCTGATGCCCTTTCATCGGCCTCCCACGACTTGTCCGTCACTTTCGGGGAAACGACATCTGCGACAGACCGAATTTCCGTATCTGCACAAGAAGTAGCCTTGAGCAATGAAACGCAAAAAAGAAGTCTGCAGGTGAGCACCTATACGATGGAGGAGTTGTCAGCCAGCGCACAGCGTATCACATCCACCTCATCGACCGCCTTTGAAGCTTCACAAGTTACTTTAAGTCACGCTGAACATGGAAATGGGCTGATAACACAGTCAGCGGAGCAAATGCTTGCCGTATCCATAACGGTAGGCGACCTCTCACTGATCATTAATCAGTTGAACGAGCGGTCACATCAGATTGGCGAAATTATTGATGCGATGACGAACATTTCGTCGCAAACCAATCTGCTCGCTCTGAATGCAGCGATCGAGGCTGCACGGGCCGGCGAGCAGGGTAAAGGATTTGCAGTTGTTGCGGATGAGATCAGAAAGCTAGCGGAGCGCTCCAGGACATCTGCAATTGAGGTCACTGAACTGATTCAGGCAATTCTTATCGACATTAATAAAGCCGCAACTGCTATGGATCAAGGCGAGCAAAAGGTACAGGCTGGCGTTGATTCCATCCAACACTCGGGGGAGGCTTTCCAAAGAATTCTGTTAGCCACACGCAGTGCTGTGTATCACGTGCAGGAAACCTCTGCTGCAGCCGAACAAATATCCGCAAGTGCCCAGGAGTTCAATGCTTCCCTGCAAGAGATCGATCACATGGCGGTTCGGTCCAACGATCTGGCACAGACGATTTCCACCTCCACGGCGGGACAGCTCACAGCTATGGAAGAAATCTCAGCTTCGGCAGACTCGATGAGCCAGATATCTGAAGAAATGCTTCTGCTCGTCAAGCAGTTCAAGTTATAGGCCCGCAATTGGGAAACCAAATGATGATCTCTGGAATTTAAGAACGATCAGTAAAATTTATTCTTGACCGTTCGTTCTTAATATGTTAAATTTGCTTTAAAAGGAGGAGACAAATATGAGAGGACATCCATGCAGAGCCTAGTTCATAAATATTAAAGCATTCAGATAAGCTCCATAATGCTCGTATAGGAATTTACGTTATAGTAGAAACTACATCGGCAGAGAAATGACATTCAACTTATTGAAACAGTTCTGTCTGCATTCAATTAAATCTGATAAATCAGAAGGGGATTTTAGTCATGACAAAAGTATACGATCGCACAACAACAGGGCTCCTTTTGGTTGACCCTTACAATGATTTCTTATCACCCGAAGGCAAGAGTTTCCCTCGTGCTAAAGAAGTAGCAGACTCTGTCAACTTGCTCGAGCATTTAAAAGAAATTGTTAATGCTGTTCGGGAAGCCGGCATCCAAGTTTTCTTTGTTCCTCACCACAGATCTGAACCCAACGATTTTGAAAATTGGTTGCACCCAACACCGTATCAGCTTGGTGTTAAAGAAAGACAGACATTTGCTAAAGGCTCATGGGGCGGGGAATTCCATCCGGATTTTCAACCTCAGAAGAACGACGTAATTATTAAAGAGCACTGGGGTAGCAGCGGGTTCGCAAACACTGACCTGGATCATCAACTTAAAATGCATGGTGTACAAAAGATAATCGTTGTAGGTTTATTGGCCAATACATGCATCGAAGCGACAGCACGCTTTGGCATGGAGCTTGGTTATCATGTCACACTTGTAAAAGATGCAACAGCTGCTTTCAGCAAAGAAGCTATGCGTGTGGCGCATGAAATTAATGGCCCTACCTTTGCACATGCCATTCTAACAACAAAAGAACTTCTTGATGAGCTGTAATAGCTTATAGACCTTACTGTAAAAAGGGGAGAGACGTACCATGAAAACTGTTCAGCTAAAAAACACTAATATCCCGGCTGTAGCCCTAGGAACCTGGTCTTGGGGAACCGGCGCCAACGGAGGGGATGCAATCTTTGGGAATAACCTGATGGACGAGGATCTAAAACCCATATTTAATGAGGCAATGAATGCCGGATTGAATCTTTGGGACACGGCTGCAGTTTATGGCATGGGCGCTTCAGAAACGATTCTAGGAAAATTCATTCTTGGGAGAGATGATGTCCTGCTCTCAACGAAATTCACACCGATGGGAGACCAGTCAGACGATGCTGTTGAAGAGTCCTTCGCAGGAAGTTTAAAGCGCCTTGGCAAGGATCATGTCGATATTTATTGGATTCATAATCCGAAAAACGTTCGGCGTTGGACTTCCAAACTGATCCCGTTAATGAAAAGCGGAAAAGTCAGATATGTAGGTGTTTCTAATCACAGCTTAGAGGAGATTAAGACCGCGGCGGACATATTGGCACAAGAGGGACTTCAGCTCTCCGCCGTCCAAAATCATTACAGTCTACTCTATCGCTCCTCAGAAGAAGCAGGCATCATTGAGTATTGCAAAGCCAATGACTTGCTATTTTTCTCCTATATGGTATTGGAACAAGGGGCTTTGACCGGTAAATATAGTGCGCAGAATCCTTTTAAGGCTGGAACCCGAAGAGGAGACGCCTTCAATGAAGAAGTATTTTCCAAACTGGAAAATCTGATTGAAGTGATGCGAGAAATCGGCTTCCGGTATCAAGTCAATCCGGCTGAAATCGCCATTGCCTGGGCAATCGCTAAAGGAACGGTGCCAATTATCGGCGTGACAAAACCATCGCATATTGCCAGCGCTATTTCTGCTGTTGAGGTCAAATTGACGAATAAGGAAATAGAAGACCTGGAACAAGCTGCGAAATTGACCAATGTGGAAATTAGAGGTTCATGGGAAAATAGTATGATCTAAAGGAGGATATTGAAAATGGATAAAATAGAAAAGAAATTGTATACAGCTACTGTGATGGTGGAAGGCGGAAGAGAAGGCAAAGCGGTGTCTAGCGATGGCATCCTTAATATTGATTTAAAAGTTCCCAAGGAAATGGGAGGTCCCGGCGGAGACGGAACCAACCCTGAGCAACTGTTCGCAGCTGGATTTGCCGCATGTTTTGAAGGTGCGCTAGGTGTTGTTCTGAGAAAACATAGAATCAAATCGGAAGGCATAAAAATAACGTCACATGTTACGATCGGCAAGGATACAAATGACGGCTTTGTCTTATCAGTAAATATGGACATTGTTATTAAGGGTGTAGAAACGAGCAGTGCGAAACAAATCGTCGAGGAAGCTCACGATGTTTGCCCTTATGCCCGAGCAACCCGCGGGAATATCGAAGTCATCACGAACGTGGTGGGTTGATCTTAGAGCACGGATTGTAGAGTTTGCAATGGTTGCAAAATATAGTGCGTTGAATGGTTTGAAATTTAAGAACGATTATTTGAATTTATTTTTGAATGATCGTTCTTAAAAAGGTTTTGTTTAGCAAAAACAACATGATAGGACGGTATTCACATGAAAGACAGAATCGTCATACTGGTATGGACAATAGGCACGTTCATCGTCATCATGAACACGACGATGTTTAATGTCTCCATCCCAAGCATCATTCGGGATATCGGCGTTTCAGCAGACCTCGGCTCCTGGATTGTATCCAGCTACTCGATAGGCTACGCCTTGTCAACGGTCATTTATAGCAGGCTTTCCGACACGCTGCCCATTCGAAGATTGTTGTCAGTCGGGCTCACGATACTCGGGCTTTCTTCCGTCTTTGGTATATTCGCGAGCAGTTTTCACACGTTGCTAATCGCGCGGATCGCGCAGTCCGCAGGCGCCGGTTCGATGGCGGGACTCGGTCTCATCATCGCTAGCCGGTATGTTCCTTATGAAAGACGCGGCAGCGCGATTTCTATGATCTCTGCGGGATCTGCTATGGCATTCGGGCTTGGGCCAATTATAGGCGGGCTGATCAGCGAGTACCTCGGTTGGAACGGATTGTTCGCTATCACTTGTCTCGTGCTTGTACTTCTTCCGATTTTGCTGCGTTTGCTTCCTAAAGAGCAGCCTAAACCGTTTAAGTTTGATATCGCAGGTGCTCTATTGACCGTCGTGAATGCCGTGACCATTTTAACTGCCGTTTCGCAGCGCTCGATCTTTTGGCTGGGAGTTGGACTGTTATCTATTGCAGCCCATGCAGTCTATCTCAAACGTGCCAAGGCATCATTCATCAATCCAGCAGTATTGGCTATACCCGCGTATCGGAAATTACTTGTAGTTGGATTCTGCATTTTGTTCATGAATCTCGGCAATCTGTTTTTAATGCCACTTGCGCTGGCCAACCTGTTCGGCAGATCGCCGCTAGAAATCGGCTTTACGATCGCGCCGGGGGCCGTTTTATCCGCTGTTCTCACTAGTTTCGTAGGACGCTGGATCGACCGCTACGGAAATTTGCGGTTTCTGTTGATTGGGCAATTCATTTTAGCTTTGGTATTGATCGCTTTTTGGACAAACCTGGGTGTCTCTTCGGCTGTCATTCTCTTCGGGTATCTATTTTTCTCTCCGGCAGTCTCGACCTCATTATCGTCTTTAAATAACGAAACATCCCGTATTTTGCCTGCTGAGCTAATCGGCTCAGGTATGGGCTTCATGCAGCTGATTCAATTTTTCGGCGGTTCAGTTTCCGTTGCGGTTTGCGGAATGCTGCTTACTTTTCAAGATAAGGTTTCGCTCGTTTATGCCTATAAATATGTCTACGTAGTCTTGACTGTGATCAGTATTTGCTCATTAATCATGCTTTTGCGGTACTATGTATCCGGCCGTAAACAAGTCCAATCCAATTAATAAAAGGAGTATCTGATATGAATACAAACACCCAACTAACTGTCAATCGTAAAACACCTGCTTACTGGCGCATAACGTTTCATAATCCACCGATTAATTTGGTAGATCCGGATACGGTGTATGAGCTGTTGGATCTCATGGATCAAATCGAGAACGACCCCGAGTTGAAGGTCATCGTATTCGATAGTGCCGATCCTGATTTTTTCATCTCACACTATGACATGACACGCGCCGGTGAGAAGCAAAAAACGCCGAAAGACATCGAACTACCGCCGCTTATTGACTTCACGACACGCCTTTCCAAATCTTCGGTCGTCAGTATCGTTGAAATTCGGGGCCGGATTCGAGGAGTCGGTAGCGAGTTTGCCCTTGCATGCGACATGCGCTTTGCCAGTCTAGAGAAAGCCGTCTTCGGACAGCCGGAACTCGCTGTCGGTATCGTGCCGGGCACTGGTGCAATTGAGAGGTTGTCCCGTCTATCGGGGCGTGCGCGAGCGTTGGAAATAATCCTAAGCGCGGGCGATTATGATGCCTTGACGGCGGAGCGTTACGGATGGATAAACAGGGCGATCACCGACGTGGAATTGGAGGAATTCGTCGAAAACTTAGCACTAAGAATTTCGGCCATAGATCGCCAGGTCTTAAGTGATGCTAAACACCTAATCAATCGTATCGGATTACCTGAAACCTCGGAGTTGCAAGAATCCAGATCGGCATTTATCTCGAGAGCTATGTCCCCGGGCACACAGGAAAAAGTTTCAAAAGCGATGGCGCTTGGATTTGGACGACAAGGGGATTTTGAGCTTAACTTAGGCCAGCGATTGATGGATGTAAACTAAGATAAGTGTTCGGTAACGGAAAGTGATTAGCTGCAGGTCGAGGGAATTTTCCTGATGTGTGGATAATAGGAGGAAGAGAAAGAGGAGATCAGTTAGATGGCATTTGTTATGAAACTCCATCAACAAAAGATAAAATTATCTTAACTGGAAACATTTTTTTAGAGCATCGTTAAACAAATTTACTCTTTAGGAGGTTTTATCAGATGAAAGATTCACTGATGGGCAATTTAGGTTTTGGTACTGCTCCAATAGGTAACATGTTCCGGGATATTCCAGATGAAGAAGCTATGGAAACTGTGGATGCTGCTTGGGAAAAAGGTATCCGTTATTTCGACACAGCGCCTTTATATGGAGCAGGCTTAGCTGAGTTTCGCCTTGGTGAGGCACTTGCAAAACACAATCGGGATGACTATGTCTTAAGTACAAAAGTAGGTCGATTAATAACGGATGAACTGGAGGACATGGATAAGGAAGGAGCTTTCAAGTTTGGCCGTAGGAATAAGATAATTACAGATTACAGTGCGGATGCAACTCTTCGTTCGATCGAGCAGAGCTTAAAGCGATTAAAAACGGATCGTATAGATATTGTTTTTATTCACGATGTCGCACAAGATCTACACGGTGATCAATGGATCTCACAGTTTGAAATTGCCCGGACTGGGGCATTCCGTGCACTTACACAATTGCGCGAGGAAGGAGTAATTAAGGCTTGGGGACTGGGAGTGAATCGTGTAGAACCAATTGAGCTTGCGCTGGAATTGAAGGAAACTAAACCCAATATATCGTTGCTGGCTGGTCGCTACACATTATTAGATCATGAGAGAGCGTTGGAACGATTGATGCCTACTGCTGAAAAAAATAATGTTGAGATCATTGTCGGTGGTCCATATAGCTCTGGGATTCTTGCTGGAGGTACTCACTTCGATTATCAGAAAGCTTCACCTGAAATTTTATCGAAAGTTGAAAAAATCAAAAGTATTGCTCATCGTTATCAGATCAGTACTAAGGCTGCTGCATTACAGTTCGCATTGGCTAATCCGGCAGTAGCTGCTGTCATTCCTGGCGCAAGTCGCCCTGAAAGAATTGAAGAAGACAAGTCGGCATTGAATGAAATTATCCCTAAGGAGTTTTGGGATGAAATGCGCGAACAAAGACTTGTAGCACCGAATGCCCCGCTGCCAATTAATTAAACAAAGCCGAATTTACAGGTAACTGGCGTACACGTGCTAGGACCACGGTAGTTTATTGGTGTGCGTGATTCTTCAAAAAGCACACTAGTCGTTCAATATTTAAAGATGATTTATAGATTTTTTTCTAAATTAGAATAAATGCATCTGTCCCTGTTTTTTTAATGCTACATTTCTTTTTTCACTATCGTCGTAGTAATCCGAGAAGCTTCATGATTACAAACTTGACAGGGTTAATTCGCAGTTATAAAATCATGAGAATCAGTGAGTTTAGAAAAAAGGAGGGGCCTTCTTATGACAGCAGGTCGTCCACGAGCAGTTGATAAAACTGCTGCGTTGGAAAGTGCACTCATGGTTTTCTGGGAGAAAGGCTTCGAAGGCGCTTCACTTAACGATTTGACTAGGTCGATGAACATAAATCGGTCCAGCCTATATACCATCTTTGGGAGTAAGCAAGATTTATTTTATTTGGCATTAGATCATTATGTCTCAGGTAGACCATTCTTGTCTTCAGAAATCTTAAACAAGGATACAGCCCGTGAAGCTGTGGAAGAAATACTGAATTTATCCGCTGATTCGGCGACTGATCCAAATACCCCTCCCGGTTGTTTAATTATCCAGGGAGGAATTTCTGGTGGTGAAGAGAGTCAGTTTATAAGGAAAGAGCTTATTTCACGCCGGAACGATGCAGAGCATAATCTAAAACAACGTTTAGAAAAAGCAAAAGAGACCGGAGAACTTCCGGAAAATTCAAACCCCGCAGTGTTAGCTCGTTTCATCACAACTGTACTTGAAGGTATATCTATTCAAGCCGCTGACGGGGCTACACGTGAAGAAATCCAGGAAGTAATAGATTTAGCCCTACAATTATGGCCTAACTAAATTTGTGTTAGTGGAAATGATCGAACCCGTAAATTACGGGTTTTTTATTATATAAGATGTTCCATTTGACAGTAAGGGAGAAGAGAGCTAAGATAATTATGAACCGATCGGTTGTTTCATAATATAAATCAGCATATATTCAACATAAAACGGAGGTTAAATAAATGAAGAACAGTGAACATTACAGAAGTATTATTCACAAGAGCGAAGAAAGTGTATCACAACAAAAAATCCTAATAAAAGGTGGCACTATCATTAGCATGGATGATGTGGTAGGCGATTTTATAAAGGGAGATGTGCTGATTGAAGGTTCCAAAATCCTTGATATTGGAGCTGAACTGCATGCTAAAGATGCAAAAATTATTGATGCTACCGGTATGATTATCATTCCAGGGCTTATTGATGCCCACCGTCATTCTTGGCAAGGAATTCTTCGACAGCTTATGCCGAATGCCTCTAGCCTTGGAGAGTATATCGATGTAACGCACAATGCTTTGGCTACTTACTATCGACCAGAAGATATGTATATTGGAAATTTATTAACGGCGCTTGGAGCTATCGATGGTGGTATTACTACAATTATTGATGCTTCCCATAACGCAAGAAGCCCTCAGCATAGTGATGCCTCCATCGATGCATTTGAAGATGCAGGATTACGTGCAGTCTATGCCCTGGGTAAGCCTATTGCTGGAGAATGGGCAGAGCATTGGCCACAAGATTTAGAGCGATTACAGAAAGAACGTTTTTCCTCAAAAGAACAGTTGATCACTCTAGGCTTATTATCTCAGCCTGATAAAGAAAATTGGGATTTTGCCCGCAAGCTTGGACTTCGAATCGTAAGCGAGTTTCTTGGAAAAGAAATGTCTGCAGTCCTTCCAGCCTTAAAGGAAGCTGGTCTGTTGGGAGCAGATAATATTTTCAACCATGTTACAGGTCTAACTGAAGAAGCTTGGGAGATTATTCGAGATACAGGGGTTAACGTTGTGGTAGATCCACGTTCTGATGCCCAATATGCATTGGAAGAAGGTATTTTTGCTTACCAGCATGCTATTGATCATGGTTTGAAGCCTGCTTTGGGTATCGATATTGAAACCTCTTATAGCGGTGATATGTTTACGGAGATGAAGATAGCTTATACATTGCAAAGAGCCTCTGCTCAAAATCGTAGCTACCGAGGAGAAGAAAACGTACCAGGGCCTGCTACAGTTCGGGAAATTCTTGAGGCAGCTACGATTAGTGGTGCCCGGGTAGCAGGGCTAGATAACGTGACAGGGAGCTTAACGCCTGGAAAAGAAGCGGACATTGTTCTTATTCGGACGAATGATTTTAACATTTTCCCATCGAATCATGCACTTGGAACGGTAGTTCAAGGGGCTGATCGTGGTAACGTAGATACAGTGATTATTGGTGGGAGTATTCGAAAATTGAATGGGAAACTTCTTGGGGTTGATTCAATTAAACTTAACGAATTAGTTCAGGAGTCTCGAACATATCTGTTTGAATCGGTTAACCATCAATTAGATCCACTCGCAGACCAATCACCGCAGTTTGCAGAGAAGCCTTCTGAGACTTGGACAGGTCTTTGATCAGATCGAAATTCGGTAGCCGGGCTTGGTAACTGGAGTTGAATGAGGAAAAGCTTGCTGTGATTGATCATTTTGGGAGGCTAGGTGGTAACCAAGCTTGATTAGGACCGGAAATTTCCGGTCCTTTTTGCACTACGGCATGCTCAGCTAAATGCACGAGAACGCGCCCCAACTTCCCTGCTTCCGAGCGGGAAGTTTTTTGATGATATGTGAAGACGTCCGTTAATGGCTGGGTCATGGCCGATCCCAAAAGTAGGCCGGCCCCTATAGTGGACGGAACGATAAGGACGGTAAACCTCCAGTCCCGGATTAAAAAGCCTTACATGGAAATGCTGTGTGTGAGTACCAACAAAAAGCGCCCAATACTGGAACAAGACAGTCGTGGGCGCCTTTTCTGTTATTCAACTCTCACGGTACCCGTTAGAGCTTAAAAATGGGGAAATATTTGATTATTTCCACTCCGCGACTCTGTCGATTGGCAGACGCATAGAAGGGAAGCCATTATCAGCTGCTTTACCGATGGATACGAGCATTACTGGAGCATAGCGGTCTTTTTCCATACCGAATACTTCAGCAATTAGATCTTTTTCATAACCACCCATCGGGTTTGTCTCATAGCCATGAGCACGAGCAACGAGCATCAACTGCATGGCTACCAGACCACAGTCTGTCATGACGATGTCTCTGCGGGCCTGATCAGAAAGATTTTCATAATATCCAAGTGAAGTAGGAAGTACTTGCTCTTTAACTTCAGCAGGCATGTATCCAAGCTGTACATTTCTAGTGAAAATTTCTTCAGCATACTGCACATTTTTTAGGTCACCGAAAATAGCAATAACCGCTGCAGAAGTCTCTATTTTTTGTCTATTGAATGGTGCCAACTGCGACAGTTTAGCTTTGGCTTCGTCACTCTCTATCACAAGAAAACGCCAAGGTTGGAAGTTGATCGAAGATGGAGCGTGTGTCGCTTCGTTCAAAATTTCCGTCATTTCTTCATGACTGATTTTTACGGAAGGTTCGTAACTTTTGATGGAACGGCGTTCAAGAACGATTTTTTTGAAATCATTGGTTTGAGTAACAGCATTGGTAGTTGACATAGTATGAACTCTCCTAAATGTGTAAAATTATAATTCACTTGATTACAGCTGATCTATACTCTGGTTGATCCGTTGGAGCATTGTGGATAGTTGTGTCAATTCCTGTTTACTGAATCCATGTAACATCAGGTTTAGAAATTGTTCCCTTTCCTGCTTGAGTGTTAAGATTTCCTGACGTCCATACTCGGTAAGTTTAACAAGTGTAAAACGGTTATCTTGCGGACTGGTACGACGGATCACCATGTTTTCGGCTTCCAGTTGTTTTAGATGGCGGGTAATGGCCGCATGATCTATGCCAACCAGCTTTTGCAGCGACGTCTGGCTGATTTCTTCAGACTGGTACAGATGGCACAACAATTGCATACGGGACGCGCTAATCCCTGTGCACCGCTCAAATGTACATGTCATTTGACGATTAAGATTGTGAATCTGGTTAAAAATTTCTTCCAGTGATAAATCCGGCAAAGGAGCCCTCCTTTCTTATCAGGATTTTAAGTTTGACGCATCAACGTTTGATGTATCAACTATTGATGCGTCAATTAATATAACACATACAAATTATATATGCAATTGATTCAATTTCATAAATCGCTTACTCAGTAATCAGGTTAATCGAATATTAATGTATTTATTTTTTGAAACTTGGAATTAAGCAGCTAATTCCTTGGTCTTGCTGCTTTGCTTTAATCGGTCAACAGTCATTTGCAGGCCGTCTCATATCGAAAACTGGCATCGGTAATTTACCGGTGCCAGTTTATTTTTTTATGCTGAGACTGTTTCTGGTACTGATACCTGAACAAAGGCAGTTCATATATAGTTCATAAAACGGCATTACGATAGGCCCATCATAAATTCAGGAGGGCTTTCAGATGTCTAATCACAGCGTAAACTTTATCAAAAACACCAACAATCTTATTGAACTTAAACATGTTAGTAAAAAATACAAAACGGGTAAGATCACCTTCGATGCGCTGATCGATGCCAGCTTTACTGTTGAGCAAGGTGAGTTTGTGATTGTACTAGGCACATCAGGTTCAGGTAAATCAACAATCCTGAATATTCTTGGTGGCATGGATCGAGCAAGTGGTGGTGAAATTTTAGTGGATGGAGAGAATATCGCAGCATATAACGATCAGAAGATTACCGCTTATCGCCGTGACAAAGTGGGTTTTGTGTTTCAATCCTACAACCTGATCTCTGGATTGACCGCACTGGAAAATGTCGAGCTTGGTGCAGAGGTTTGCAAGGATCACTTGAATTCCATGGAGGTTTTAGAGCGTGTAGGGTTGGCAAGCAAAAAGAAATCCTTCCCTGCGCTGCTGTCCGGGGGCGAACAGCAAAGAATTGCTATCGCGAGAGCAGTTGCTAAAAATCCGCTAATCTTGTTGTGTGATGAACCCACTGGTGCGCTCGATGATGAAACAGGTAGAAATGTACTATCGCTTCTAGAGGAAATCAACAGTGTTTATCAAAAAACGATATTGTTAATTACGCATAACTCTTTAATTGCTCCTATGGCTGACAAGGTCATCCGAGTCAGAAGCGGCAGAGTAGAGAGTGTAGTCAAAAACGAGAATAAAACCATGGTAAAGGATCTGAAATGGTGATGAATAAATTAATTGTTCGTATGCTACGTGGACTAAAAAACACGTCAGGTCAATTTATTTCCATTGTACTGATTCTCGCTATTGGTTCCATGTTATTTGCAGGTATGTTTGGGGCACAAACCGCTATGACAAGATCGGTAGATTATTATTACGATCGTCAAAATTTAGCGGATGTATGGCTGTACTTCAAGGGGATCTCGCAAGACGAGATTGATACGTTGGCCTTAAACGGCAAGGTTCATTCCGCTGAGGGAAGGTACGCTTATCTTGCCAAGCTAAAAATGAATACTATAGATAGTGAATTGATGATCCACAGCATCACAACTATTAATAGCTCCTTGCTTAGTGAGGGTGTATTACCGACACAAACCGACGAGATTATGGTCGATAATAAATATGCAAGGGCAAATAAGCTCAAACTTAAAGATAAGCTCCCTATAAGTACAGACAGTGGTATTCATACAGTAACGATTACAGGCTTTTTCTACAATCCTGAAGCCGTTGTTGTCCAAAAGGATGCGTCGTCGTCGTCCGTTTCACATAGTGAATTTGGAGTCGCCTATGCGACAAACAATACGCTAATTGGATTGAACCGTACCACCACGGTATATGTTAATCAACTCAATGAGATGGATCAGAAGCTGGATGACGCCCAGCACGGGCTGGATGACGCAGCGAAGCAAATCGCAGATGCACAAGATCAATATAGCCAATCTAAAAGCAACGCCCAAACGGAGCTAAACCGTGCACAAAACCAATTAAACGTAGCTAAAAAGCAGCTTGAGGATGGACGGGCTACGCTGGATCAACAACGGAAAAATGCGACCGATCAATTCAATAAATCGCAAATGCAACTTGACCAGGCTAGTGTCCAGCTTGCCCAGAAGAAGCAACAGGCTCAAATCGACCTTACCAACGGGCAGAAAAAACTGGATGAGACAAAAAAGCAAATGGATAACGGGCAGAGTGAGCTGAACAAGCAAAGACAAGAGGCGCAAGCTCAATTTACTAAATTACAGGCGCCGCTTACCGATGCGAAATTACAGCTTGACCAAAAGGAAGAGATATTAAACACTTCTTTCTCGGAATACCAGGCTATTCGTTCTCAGCTCCCACCGGAACAGCAGGAAGCACAGGACACTGATTTTACCGCGCGAAATGACTTACTTGCGAAGCAGAAAGAAGCGCTTGCTGTTCAGCAACAACAACTGAAAGACAAACAGGAGCAGGTGCAGTCCCAACTTACACAAAAGGAAGCGCAGCTGGCCCGCGCCAAAGCCAATTATGAAAATGGCCTAAAGGAGTTCTCGACAAGAAAAGTAAGCATGGAGACGCAATTATCCAGTGCTCAAGCTGAAATCGATACTAAACAGCAACAACTGAACGAACAATGGAAAAAAGGGCAGGCTACATTAGCGGACAAGGAGGCACAGCTTGCTAACGCACAAAAAACTTATGATGAAGGACTGCAACAATATGTTGCCAAAAAGACGGATGGGGGAGCTCAACTGTCAAAAGCTGAAAAAGAGATCTCTGACAAGCGGCTGACACTAGAAGAAAAAAGAGGTGATTTTGTTGATGAAAAGGCAGATGCGCAAGCTCAGCTTGACACAGCGGTGAAAAATTACCAAGAGGTGGTTGTCCGAACAAATAACCCTGCCGCCATCATGAAACTGGTTAAAGCGAACGATAGTTATGTTACCGCTTTTGAACGAAAAGATCAGATTAGTTATAAAACGGTGGACCAATCGCTAGATCCGTTACGCTCGCTATCCCTAATATTTCCCTTGATCTTCTTTCTTGTAGCAGCAGTAATCGCATTTATTTCGATCTCAAAAATGGTAGAAACACAACGTACACAGATCGCGGTTATGCAAGCCATTGGCATTTCAAGAAACAAAATACGGACGAGCTTTCTTATCTATGCGTTTTTGGCAGCAGTTTTGGGTTCCATAGGCTTTGCCTTAATTGGTAATCTACTTATTCCTAAATATTTGATACAGGTTTTCACAACCCGGTTAGATATGCCAGACCTTGTTGTTTCTATATACCCAATCTATATAATATTGCCCTTGGTGTTTGCATTTCTATCTACCGGAGCGGCGGCACTTTTGGCCTTACAAAAAACGTTACGCGAGGATCCTGCACATGGGATGCGTCCACGGCCGCCAAAAACTGCTAAGGAAACCCTTATCGAACGCTCGTCATGGGTCTGGAACAGACTCGCTTCGTCCAGTAGGCTGGTTTGCAGAAATATGTTGCGGAATAAAGGGAGGATGTTACTCAGTTCAGTAGGCGTTATTGCCAGCGTCACATTATTGGTAACTGGCTTTTCGCTTAAAAACTCCGCTACAGATGTTGTTCATTCAGTGGTGGATGGAGCGGGCTATGATATAGCGATTAACTATAATGAAACGGTAGCGGATAAAACGGCACTTTCCTTTCCCTACACAGCGAGCACCGTGGAACTGACATCTGTAAAAAAAGCGGTTGTAGCGCTTGGAGAGGGAGTCACCTTAAAAGCACAAATTGTTGAAAGTGGAAGCAGCTTAATTCATTTGGTTGACCCGCAGGGGAACACGATACCTATAAGTAACAATAGCTTTATCATCCCACAAAATATCGCGCAGGATTATGCTGTGAACGTGGGGGACAGCATGAATGTTGAAATCAACAATACGCAGTACCATTTTAAAATCACAGCTATAAGTGAACAATATTTAGCCAAAAGCCTATATATCAGCCAGGATCTGGCTCACAACGCCGGGATTGAGATTGATCAAAAGATGGCGCTGGTAAAACTGCAAAATCCTGATAACACCGGACATCTTGCAGAACAATTGAAATTAGACAAAACCGTTTCCGACGTTACAACACGGCAAGATCTGATGGATAAAAGCAAAGATATCACCACTATGCTGAACGCTATCATCCTTGTGATTACTTTGGCTGCGGCGATGCTTGCCATAACGGTTATTTATAACATCACTTCTGTCAATATCCTTGAACGGACACGGGAGTATGCGACACTGATGGCTTTGGGTCATTCCAAAAAGCAGATCACCCGAATGATGTTAACCGAAAATACAGTTCTCACCATGTTAGGCAGCATAGTCGGACTTCCAGTGGGGTATCTTCTGTTTAGCTATTTGACAACCATTATTTCTCGCGGGGATTTGACGTTGACGAACAACCCAAGCATAATTGCCCTTTTAGGTGCAGTTGGATTTTCGCTTCTGTTCGTATTTCTGACCAATCTACTCTTGAGTCCTAAAATCAACAAAATATCTCTTGTAGAAACGCTAAAAGGAGTGGAGTAGAACAATGAAAACAGCTCAGAAAATCCTTTCTAAGGTTCCGGAAATTACAATCTTTTTCTGGATTGTCAAAGTGTTATCTACTGGGATGGGCGAGGTATTCTCTGACTATCTATTGACCACGATTAATCCCGTAATTGGTGTTATTCTCGGGCTAATAGGACTGGTAGGATCGTTGATCCTTCAGTTCTCGGTCCGACGTTATGTACCATGGATCTACTGGTTAACAGTTGTTATGATCAGTATATTCGGAACGATGGCAGCTGATATTTTGCATGTTGCATTGGGCATCTCTTATCAAGTCACGACAATATCTTTTGTGGTGGCAACAGCCGTTATCTTTGTTGCTTGGTATGTGTCAGAGAAAACATTGTCTATACACAATATTTTCACCAAACGTCGGGAGTTTTTTTATTGGTCCATTGTATTGGCCACGTTCGCACTGGGCACTGCAGTGGGAGATTTGACCGCAGGACCTCTGGATTTGGGTTATCTTCCCTCGGGTATATTGTTTGTAGTATTCATGATTATCCCCGCTTTGGCCCATCGGTTCTTTGGTCTGAAAGAAATTCCCGCCTTTTGGATCGCCTATATCATGACGAGACCACTGGGGGCTTCGTTTGCAGATTGGATGGGAACACCTAGAGTTGAAGGTGGGCTAGGATGGGGCAAAGGTCCAGTGAGCCTGGTCATGACTCTTATTATTATCGCCCTAGTCGGCTACCTGACACTCACTCACAAAAAGGTAAGGAACAGACATGTTGAATCAGAATCATAACAAGCATTTATACTACTCAAAAGAATGGGCCTGTGATCGGAATATCTGCTCACAGGCCCATTAGCTTAGGTTATCGAGTTCTCACAATTCTAAATCAAGTAGTTGGACATATTGTTGACCAGAATGCATATCTCGTTCATACCGATGTCCCTGCGGATTTCGCCGGGGCACAGAAATTTTAACAACATTCAGGTTGGCAAGGTG
Organism: Paenibacillus sp. NPDC057934; assembly: GCF_042887565.1. Lineage (NCBI taxonomy): Bacteria > Bacillati > Bacillota > Bacilli > Caryophanales > Paenibacillaceae > Paenibacillus > Paenibacillus sp. NPDC057934. The sequence goes on along the minus strand of NZ_JBHVPB010000009.1, from coordinate 286,445 downwards.
AAATATTTTAACTTGACCTGGTTCGACATGATAAAGCCGACCAATATTTTCATGGCTGATGGCAGGAGATTCTTTTAACTGTATATAATCATCCGGGGTTTCACAAAACAGATCTATTGTTATCCAAAAGGGGCCTGCGTTTTTGGAACGTACATATTTAGTGACATCTTCAATTTTTGGCATGGGATTTCCCTCCTGTCAAGAATTCCTCATATACGATTTTTACGAGTTCCAAAGGGGAGGTAACTTCTACTACATGGTTGAGTTTAAACTCGAAAATTTGCCCCTTTTCAATCTCGGCAGGGGAGAATGCAAAAGCAAATGAATGCAGTTGCTCGTTCAAATGGACCGGAAAATGAAGGAGCAATGGATTAAACACCTTGGCTACCTTAGTAGCTAACTCTTGAGTGGATGCAGTAACGACCAGAATTACACCAATTTCTTGCGGGACATAGGAGTCCGGCTCAATTGTCTCTCCTGAAACAGCATTCCAACCGTAAGGTTTAAGTTCAAAAGAATACTCACCCGGTATTTCTAACTCCGTCATTTTCGATTTCGCATAGTCACTCAGTGCATTGAGCCACTGCATGGGATTGCGCATGATTCGTTTGTCCCGTATCCCAACTATTGAGATCGTCTGATATCCTGCAGGGGCGGCTCCCTCAAGTTTCATAGTATACTGAGAAGCTTTTTTGATGGTCGTACCTGTTACCCGCACTCGACGTTCATCTAGTTGTGTATATAATGCAGTAGAAGTATCGATGGTGCCCGAAGGCTCAGTAAGTTTCTCTGGATCAACATTCTCATATAATAGGTGTGCAGAAACAGTGAACACGGTGCATCTATTATTAGTAGCCGTTGGTTCGACTGTAAAGCCAGTATCATCAAAGTTTAAAAATACGCCACCAGTCATGGGATTGGTTGTGCAGAGCGCGCCGCATTCGGCTATCTTTGCACCATGCCAAGCAGCAGCGACATTACACTTTCTCATAATCGGCATTGCTGCTATGATGGCTGTGTCCGTAGCTCTGCCACATAACACGATATCTGCTCCAGCTTCAAGTGCAGTAATAAAGGGTTCGACACCTGCTAAAGCAACGATATTGGAACATTCTGCAAAGGTTTCTGAAGATATGTTTGGAGCTGCCTCAAGAGGGTGAATCAAGCCAGCATTATATTTCTCCATGAGTATTTTAGGGTTTTGTTGAGTGTAGATTTTCGCTATTTTAAAGCTTAACTGTTCTTCCTCACAAATTTCCCTGCAAATGGCTGCCATCTCATCGACTCCATAATTGCTTCCACAAGTCCCGCAACTTCCAATTGTAACTGGGATGGATAGTTTTTTGGCCGCAATCATAATGAGCTGCATATCTTTTTTAATAGCTTCTTTCGCGTACTTTCCAATACCTTTTCCTAAGTAATAGGGTCCTGAATCTGTTGAACCAGCATCACACGAAATAATATCAGGTTTCATTTGGATCCCATTATCGAAAGCCTCTTTTGTAATCCCGGTTCCAATAGCGCCAAACGGTACAAATACTTTACAAGCATTCTCCATATCTTTAGCCTCCGTAAAAAAATAAACGTACTGGTAAAATAACCATAGCACGTTAATCATTATCGGACTAATATTTAAAACAATATACTTCCTATAGTTTTTTTATTATAAGTAGATCGCAAATCCACCTGAGTTGTAATTTATTCGATCGGAGGATTCGAAAAGACTTGGTTAATTATGTTTATAAGCTCTAAGAGAGCTTTGGATAAATAAGCGTTTTTTCTATAACAGATATACATCTTATGTTTGAAGTTACCACCGTCAAGGCGATAGTAGTCAACATCGTTTTCAAGGTTAAAATATTTAATATTTGATTCAAGAATGATTGTATGTCCGATCCCCTTAGACGTAAGCTTAAGTGCGGTTTGGATATTTTTTGTTTCTAAAATAATATTGGGATGGATTCCATACCATTTGAAGATTTGATCAGTAGTCTTTCTTAATCCTTGCTCTGGCGTTAAAAGAATGAAATCCTGCGTTGATAATTTTTGGAGATTGATCGTAGGCAATGAGTTAACACCTGAATAGGTTGGATGTATTATGCTAACTGGTGAAGGAGAGGCCAATAACAATTCATCTTCAAGTACATGAATATAGATGAGCGGTTGCTGGGGCTCTAATTGACTGCTGACGATAAGGTCTGTTTTTCCCTCCATTAGCGATATATTTAACTTTTCAAATGTGCCTTCAAAGATCTCAAGCTCCATATTGGGAAATTTCTTTTTAAATTCTGGAAATACTATTGGAAGAATCCACTGTCCCCATAGTGAAGAAATTCCTAAAGTAATTCTGCCTTGTTTATTTTCTCCGATATCATCTAATTCCAATTGCAAGTTTTTTTCAATATTTAACAGTTCTTTTGCTGCCGCTACGTATCGTTCTCCGGCATAGGTAAGTGTCAAAGGCACGGTACTTCGATCAAACAATTTTGCGCCAATTTCTTCTTCAACAGAATGTATTCTCTGACTTAGTGATGGCTGTGCTATATAAAGTTTTTTTGCAGCTTTCGAAAAGCTTCTTTCTTCTGCTACCGTTAGAACGTAGATTAGTTTTTTAGAATTCATAGGATTCACTTCCTTGGAGATGGCTTCAAATGAGTTCATATAAGGTTCATATAACGACATTACGATAAGTTCAGAAACAAATCAAATCAATAAGATAGCATTGGATAAGAGGTGCGTAGATGTTCAATATTTTAGTTGTAGATGACAATGATAATATCCGAAATTTGATCATTACCCGTTTACAGGGAGAAGGGTACCGTACCTTTCCCGCAGCCGATGGCGAGGAGGCTCTTGAGGTCATTGATCACGAACATATTGATCTGATGATCGCCGATATCATGATGCCCAAGATGGACGGTTATGTACTCACACGAGAACTGCGTTCTTCGAAATACATGCTACCGATCTTAATGATCACGGCCAGGGAACGGATTGAGGATAAGAAGATAGGATTTCGGGCAGGAACCGATGATTACATGGTAAAGCCAATTGATTTTGAAGAGATGCTGTTGCGGGTGGAGGCGCTTTTGCGTCGTGTGAAAATCAACAATGAGAAAAGACTAACACTAGGGGACGTCATTCTGGACTATGATACCCTCACTGTGGACACTGGCCTAGAAGAAGTGTTACTGCCACAAAAGGAGTTTCTTATCCTTTTCAAACTACTGAGCTATCCTAAAAAGATTTTTACACGCAGGGAATTAATGGATGAAATTTGGGGGCTGGATTCGGATAGTGATGAGCGAACCGTGGATGTTCATGTTAAAAGACTACGTGAGAAATTTGATCACTTATCCGAATTCAAGCTCGTCACGATCCGGGGGTTGGGTTACAAAGTGGAGAGAGGCATATGAACAGCAACACTGCCAAAACCAAACATCTATTAGGTTTTAAATCCTTATATGCTAAGCTCACGTTCGTATTTCTCAGTTTATGGTGGGGATTGAATTTAGTTATTATGGGTGTCATGCTGCGAGTAGTTACTATAGAACGTATCAGAATATTGTTTCCAGTCATCAAAGCAGTCGGTGGCGAATTCTATAACTTCATCTTGTACACAGTTTACGCTTTCGCGGCATGCATTGTGATGGGCACTATTATTATCATCCTTGTTGTGCGCAGTATAGTTAGTCCTATTAAGGCGATTTCCGATACAGCTCGTAAGGTTGCGAAAGGTGATTTTGATGTTTCCGTTAGTGTCCAAAGCAGCAATGAGCTTGGAATGCTTGCCGAAGATTTTAACACGATGACGCGGGAGCTAAAGAGTATCGACGCCTTGCGCAGCAGTTTTGTATCAAGCGTATCCCATGAGTTTCGGACGCCGATCACTTCCATCAAGGGTTATGTCGAAATGCTTCATGAAGATGCAGCCCATGTGAAAAAACTAACGGACGAGCAGCGGCTCCACTATTGTGATATCGTCCTTGATGAGAGTAACCGATTAATTGCGCTCTCTAGCGATTTATTACGTCTGTCTGAGCTTGACAGCCAAGTGATCCGTGAACAAGACCGCAGATTTTCGATTGACGAACAGATCCGCAGATCTGTTGTGATTCTTGAGCCGCATTGGTCAAAGAAAAATATTGAGTTTGATCTTGCGCTGTCCTCGGTCGATTATCTTGGTAATAAGGAATTATTACAGCAGGTATGGCTTAACCTGATTCAGAATGCAATCAAATTCTCTAATAGAAACAGTGAAGTATCTATTAGATTGTTTGAAGAAGATGGATACCTCATGATTCAAATCATGGATCATGGAATGGGTATTGCTGCAGCCGAGCAGGAGCGAATTTTCGAATCTTTTTATAAAGCTCATGAATCACGCTCTGGTGTAGGAAATGGTTTGGGACTCGCCATTGTGAAACGAATTATAGAAATAATGAATGGTCAGATTAGTGTGGAGAGTGAGCTTGGTAAAGGAACAACGTTCACAGTGAGATTGCCTGTAAATTGAAACGCGATCTTCATTCCCATCCCCCTTAATCTTCGTTCAGATATTTATGTCGAAGAAAAAGGGGGATTTGTGTGGGTTGAACGAAGTTGTGTAATGCTCTGACTTTTACTTATAACGATTATGTACTTTCTCTGGATAAAGATTTAGAACTTGTATAATATTCAAATTTTATTGCAATCATAGTACCAGTTCTAATAAGTTGTTTAAAAATTAGTTTATTTCCCAAGGCTTGACATGGAGTCAACTCCACAATATATGATGTAGTCCTAGAGGTTGTTTTATACAGCTTACTTTAAAACAATAAACGACAAGGGAGGATCAGTGTTGCAGACTACATTTTCAATCGGAGAAATTTCCAAGGAGACGGGTCTTAGCTACGATACGATACGTTATTACGAGAAAATCGGTCTGCTGCCGCCAGTGAAGCGTCAGGAAAACGGACGTAAGGAATACGAGAAGTCCCATCTCGATCGTTTCAACTTTATTTCTCGTTTAAAACAGACTCATATGCCTCTGAAAGAAATCGAGAGGTATATGACCCTTGCATCCGATCATAATTACGAGAACTGCTATAACTTACTGAATGAACACAAACTAAAAATCGAGTCGCAGTTGTCAGAAATACAAGCTACTTTGAAAATGGTAAGCAGCAAGATGGACTATTATACGGACCTGATCAAGCGTCAGGATCAGTAGTCAATTTATCGTTGTATATAGATAATGCGTATATTATTATCTCAGGAACATAAATTTTTGGGGGTTAGGGAATCAAATTAGGCTATCCTATCAATGCGGCCCTCGTCGTGTGAAGCCCAAATCCCACGGGTCCGTCTTCTGATACTCTAGAGATTATCGGAGTTGTCAATCTTCAGCATCTGTACAAACGCTTTATACAATACATGATCATTTGGAGGTTAGACCGATGAAATCAGTAGATAAAATCTATATCAACGGTTCGTTTGTAAAACCACACGGGGAAGAATTGTTTGATCTGTTTAACCCTGTGACTGGAAAGGAAATTGGCAGTGTTATTCTTGCGGACGCTGTAGATACTCGTAATGCTATTTTGGCTGCAAAAAAAGCTCTTGTAACATTTTCGAAAACAACGAAACAAGAACGAATCAAAATGCTGCAGCGGCTTCACGATGCTGTAGTTGCCAACGAGAGCGAACTTACCGAGGTCATGCTCGAAGAATACGGAGCGCCACTATCCTTTAGTTCATGGGCAGCACGCTATGCGGCAGAGTCCTTCCTCAATGCGGCGAAGACATTAAATGAATATCCGCTCGTACGAAACATTGGAACGACGGAAGTCGTGATGGAGCCCGTAGGTGTCGTTGGTTTAATCACGCCATGGAATAGCAATTACTCCTTTATTTGCAACAAATTATCTATGGCAATTGCGGCAGGTTGTACTGCTGTTATCAAACCAAGCGAAATGAGCGCCCTTCAGACGTATGCTCTGACTGAATGCTTACATCAGGCGGGGTTGCCGGCAGGTGTGTTTAACATCGTGACGGGACGTGGTGATGTTGTCGGTGCCGAGATTAGTTCAAGTCCAGATGTATCGAAAATTTCTTTTACCGGTTCTACGTTGGTCGGAAAGACTATTATGCGTGCAAGCGCTGAAACGTTGAAGCGGGTAACGCTTGAGCTTGGAGGGAAATCCCCGACGATCATCCTTGAAGATGCAGATTTATCTGAAGCAGTTAAACAAGTTGTTGCAGCTGGATTTATCAATAGTGGTCAGGCTTGCCTGAATGGAACCCGTGTTCTCGTGCCAGCAGCACGCCTTGATGAATTCTATCCGTTAATCAAAGAAGCTATTGGTGCGTTGAAGGTTGGCGATCCACACGACCCATCTACCACAATTGGCCCAATGGTAAGCCAAAAACAGTATGAGCGCGTGCAGCATTACATTAACCTTGGTATTGAGGAAGGCGCCAATGTACTCGTTGGTGGCGCAGGCAAACCGGATGGATTGGAAGACGGATTTTTTATTAAACCTACTGTGTTTATAAATGTTACAAATGACATGACTATCGCCAAGGAAGAAATTTTTGGTCCTGTCATTGCTGTGATCAGTTATAAAACAGAAGAAGAGGCGATTCAAATCGCTAACGATACCATATATGGTTTACAATCTTTCGTGGTTTCCGGCAGCGCCGAACATGCGCGTGTGGTCGCGTCACAAATTCAGTCGGGACGGGTGACCATTAACGGGGCTCCGCATGATCAGCATTCTCCGTTTGGCGGATTCAAGCAATCCGGAATTGGTCGGGAGTATGGGGTATTCGGCCTTGAATCTTATCTAGAAGCAAAAGCTATTTCAACTATTGGTACACTTTAACAGTCAAGCTCTCTATGTATATAAAGTCAGTCAGAGATCTCTGACTGACCTTTTTATTATATAAAAAGGGATATTTGCTGAATCATCTTCGGGAGGAAGAGTACCTGAGAACGGCAGATTCAGATGTTGCCACGCTTGACGTACGTGAGTACTTGATGACTTGAATTAGACCGTATGAAAAGATACACTGATACACATATTGATCAACTTTTACTGATATTACAAATTAAACAATGCTAATTGTTCTAACGATACATACAAGGTTTTTTCTATACTTTGGAAAAGGGAGAGTGCTTGATGAATATCTTATTGGCCGAAGATGATCCACGCTTTGGGCGCCTTTTTACTCATTTGTTGAAAAATAAAGGGAAATATAAAGTGGATTGGGTTACAAATGGAGAGGACGCATATAATTATGCGCTTGCTACTCACTATGATATTCTAATTCTGGATTGGATGATGCCAGTAAAAGATGGCGTACAAGTATGCCGACGTTTACGGAAAGAAGGATATAATGGAGCCATTCTACTTTTGACAGCAAAGGACTCTGTTCTAGATCGAGTAGAGGGATTAGATGCAGGGGCTGATGATTATTTAATAAAACCCTTTGAGTTTGATGAACTCAATGCCCGATTACGTGCTCTTTCACGCCGGAATTTCGCTCCCCTTCTGGAAGAGATTATCCATATGGATAACATTACTATCAATCGTACAAGCCGTACAGTGCATAGAAAAGGACAAGAAGAAATTCAGTTAACACAACGTGAATTTCAATTATTAGATTTACTAATTCAAAATAAAGGGAAAGTCTTAACCCGCGAAGTCATACTGGATAGAATTTGGGGATATGATACTGAAGTCACAAGCAATCCAATTGATGCAACCATTAAATTATTAAGGAAAAAAATTGATACTGTAGGTGAAAATACGCTGATTCAAAATATACGCGGGGTGGGTTTCAGATTTGATTAAGTTCGTGTTTGAGCGAATGCAAAAGCGGCGGCAAAGCGAAGATATGTTTGTGAAAATGCGTAATCGATTAACCATTATGTATAGCGGGATGCTTGTGCTCTTTCTTCTAGTATTCATCATTATTGTTTATTCTTCACTTTTTTGGATGGTCTCTTATCAGCAGAAAAAAGAGGTTAATTCTCTGGCAGATCAAAAATTGCTTGAAAGCCAAAATCTTTTAAAAAGCGATATGAAAGGGAATGATTCCAATAAAGATGGCAAAAAGACAATAACTCTTAATAATAATTACTTCTTTTATTATGTATACAATCAGCAAGGTGAACTTATCGCTGCAAATGAGACTATACCTGACTTACGTCAATCCCTATTACAAATGCTCAAGGATTGGAGTGTGAAATATACAGACGTATATAGGAATACTGAAAATCTAACTTCTTCAGAAAATGGAGATGAGTTTTGGAGGCAAAAAGATTCTAATGATGGTAATTTCGATAATCGGGGATGGGAAAAGGAACTTCAAAATAATTGGGATAAGGATACTACCTTAACCGTTTCTTCTGGTAAAAAAATTCACATGGCTATAATGGCGCGGATCATTTATGATGGGGACCAGCGAATTGGGAAGATGTACCTTGGACAAGATACTACTTATTATTGGACTATAATAAACTGGATGCTTACGATTTTTATTGGACTAGCCATTTTATTCTTTATTATCTCTTTCTTAGTAGGTTCTTCTATGTCCAAACGGGCTATGGTCCCTATTATTAAATCATATACTCAGCAACGGCATTTTGTTGCAGATGCTTCACATGAGCTCCGAACTCCGCTTAGTATACTTAATTCATCTATTGATGTTCTTGAACTAGAGGAAGGCGAGAATATTTCGGAATTTTCCCGGAATGTTCTAATGGATATGAAAGATGAAGTGAAAAGGATGGCAACTCTTGTTAATGATTTATTGTCTTTAGCTAGATCAGATGCAGGGTTAACTAATATTTCTTTTGAGACATTTGATTTTATACCCGTTGTAGAACAGCTTGACCGTTCGATTCAGCCTTTGGCTGTCTCACGAAATATTAAGCTGAATCTGCATACTCCTGCCGATCTTTTGGTTTCTGGAGATAAAGAAAGACTAAAGCAACTGCTATATATTTTACTTGATAATGCCATCAAATACACGCCTCAGCATGGAACGGTCAATCTCTTTCTTTCAATGAGCGTTAGTGATGATGATGAAAGCTTACTTATTCAAGTCCAAGATACTGGCATTGGAATACAACCGGCAGATCAGAAAAAGATATTTGATCGTTTCTATCGGGTTGATAAAAGCCGTACAAAGCAAATTGAAGGAACTGGAATTGGTTTAGCTATCGCAAAGTGGATTGTAGAAGAACACAAGGGTACCATAAAATTGTCAAGTCATTTAGGGGAGGGAAGTGTTTTTACAGTAAAAATCCCACAGATCAGCCCAAAATAACAACATACCAAAAGCATAACCCAATTCATTTACGAAAAGGGTTATGCTTTTTTTGCGTATATACAAAATTCGGAATGGGCATTTTTCATTAACTTTTCATTCTTCTATTATATTATTACCTCAGATCGAGGCAGTAATTCTCAGTTTGCTAAACTTAAAAGATTGGAGAGAAAACAATGAAAAAAAACAAAAGTTCTGATTTCTTACTCATTTTGTTAATTGTTATTCTAGTTGGGAGTTTCATTTATTATAAAACGGATGGTCGTTATTTAATGAATAGCCGATCATTTAATGATCATTCTTCAATGAGTAACGATTCAAACAATGATGATTCTTCGAACATCAATTCCAACGAAGATCATTCTTCAATGAATATGGGTACAAATACCAGTCCTTCAATGAATGGGAATTCGAACTATATGTCTATGGATAAAAGTAATGGAATGAATATGGGATCTACTGATCCCAATGCAACACCCGTAACAAAGTTAGTGGCACAGAATTTGAATGCTCCAGTTAAAACCTTCAATATTACCGCTCAAGTAGCCAATTTAAATTTAGGTGGCGGAGCTATGGTCGAAGCATGGACATACGGCGGAAGTGCACCGGGTCCAGAGATTCGGGTCAAAGAGGGGGATAGGGTGGTAGTGAATTTGACAAACAAGCTGCCTGAGGGTGTAACCATCCATTGGCATGGTCTGAATATACCAGGGGCAGTGGATGGGGTTGCTGGTGTTACACAGGACGCTATTAAACCTGGGGAAACCTACACTTATAATTTTATAGCAGACCAGCCTGGAACGTATTGGTATCATTCTCATCAACAAAGTGAAGTACAAACGGGATTAGGACTTTTTGGAGCTGTTGTCGTAGAACCCAAAGAAGAAACCATCAAATACGATAAAGATTATACCGTGGTTCTCCATGAATGGAATATCAACGGTCTATCCAAAAAGAAAAATAAAGACAAATTCAATGATAAAGACAATTTCAACAGCGGTAATCTAAATAATGAACTAGTGGAAGCCATGACAGATGTGAAATACAACATGTTAACGACCAATGGGACGATTGATAGTAAACATTTCGATGCAAAACCAGGTGATCTTGTTCGTCTTCGCTTGGTCAACACAGGTAATACAACTCATTTATTAACCTTACTAGGTATTCCATTCCAAGTTGTATCTCTTGATGGACGGGATCTTGTTGGTGGCCAAGCAATGAATCAAACGTTACTGCCAATTGGCGGAGGTAACCGGGTTGATATTAGCTTTAGAGTACCCGATAGCGGGAATGTTCAACTAGTAAACGCTGGACCGGATGCCAGTCAACCAAACAAGAGGGTATCCGTTAGTATTGGGAACGGAAACTCGACGGGTACAGCCACTTCAGATAATCCCAACAATTATAAACTGTTTGATTTTATGACATACGGTACCCCACAAAAGGGAATATTTAATTCGGGTTCTACCTTCACTCAAACCGTTGACATGGAATTGAGTTCAGGTAAAGCACCAGGCATGGATTGGGCATTTCTAATCAACGGTCAAGCCGCGCCAAATATTCAGCCGCTTGTAATTAAAGAGGGCGACACCGTAAAGATAAGGTTTGTAAATGACAGTAATGATATTCATCCGATGCACATTCATGGCCACACGCTCCAAGTCCTTACGCGCAATGGAAAGGCGGCAGAAGGAAGTCCGGTTTATTTAGATACACTGAATGTGTTACCGCATGAAACGTATGAGGTTGCATTCGTGGCGGATAATCCCGGCATTTGGATGATCCATTGTCATAATTTAAAACACGCGGCAATGGGGATGAATATGATGGTTAATTACGAAGGCATATCCACTCCGTTTGTAGTTGGAGGAACATCTGGTAATCATCCTGATTAAGGTGTTGGTCAAGTTATGAAGAAAAAAACAATCACACGATATCGTATTGGCGTTTGGAAAGGAATAGCCCCACTGTTGCTGCTTATGCTTATGCTGGCATCGTGGGTATCCATTCCGACTCAGGCACATGCACATGCCATCGCCGAATTGAAGATACCCGAACCGAATGCACAAATGAACGAAAGCCCCCCAAGGGTTGAAATACGCTTTAATGAGCAGATTGAAATGGGTATCGGCGGGGTCCAGGTATTAGATTCCTTGTCCAAATCCGTCACGGAAGAGAAGAGTTCCATTTCGGTGGACCGCCGTATCATTTCACTTGCCTTACCCAAGCTTGGGGAGGGGATCTACACGGTATCCTATTCGGTGGTATCAGCGGACGGACATCCGGTCTCCGGGTCCTATATCTTTGTGGTAGGAAATCCACCTAATGCTAAAGATGCATCCGTTTTTGATCTGCACGAGCAAATAGATCAATCCGGTCAGAATACATCCACTGAGATAAGCCCTAACAAGCTATTTTTATATGCGAGCAGAGGGCTGTACTATGTGTCTTTGATGATGAGTACCGGATTGATGTTGTGGTACGGATTACTACGGAACAATACAGAGGTTCAGCAGAGGCTTCTTGACAAATGGGGATTATGGACGGTCAGGGCGTTTGTGATTGCAAGCATCTTCTACGTATTTATTCATGCTCGCGATTTGATGCAGGACCAGCCGACCGCGGATTGGAGCAAGCTATTCACAACGACCGAGATTGGTATCTCCTGGCTGATATTAATCGTCCTGAGTGTTGTGGGTCTCCTTGTAATAAAATCTGGAATTGCCGTCAAAATGATCTGGTCAACCGCGCTTCTAATATTGGAGGGATTGAACGGACATGCTGCCGTTTATGAGCCGAAATGGTACTCGCTGTTGTTGGACATTGTCCATCTCGGGGGAGCAGCGATCTGGGCAGGAGGGCTGTCGTTTTTACTACTATTATGGTTCAAAAACCGTAAAGAAGCCGGCCGTTTTGCCGTAGCGTTCTCACAGGCGGCCTGGATCAGTATCATCTTGCTGACGCTGACAGGCACTTTGAGTGTTCTGTTGTTTCTCCCAAGTTTGTCGTATTTATTTTATACGTCCTGGGGAATTTTACTTCTTATTAAGACTTCGCTTGTACTGATGGTTATTGTGACCGGAGCTCTACTCAGGCGTAGAGTGCGCCGCGGTAACCTCCTGTCGGGTAATCTACTTAAACTTGATGTAAGCCTTATGGCGGCAATTTTAATTGTAGTGGGTATATTCACTTACATTAGCCCGCTTCCTGCCAATACACCATACTTCAAACATGTGATTGAGACGGACAAACAAATTGCCTTGCGTATTACTCCGAACGTTCCGGGAGAAAACCAATTTATCGTCAAAGTTTGGCTACTGGAGAAAACCGGAGAACCAAAGCGGGTCAAACTGTTGCTCCACTCACTAGACAAGCCGGAACTGGGGGCGATTGAAATTCCCTTAGACAAATCTGAGGACAAAGACAATGATAACATTCCAGATTTTATTAAATCAACTTATCAGGCAACAGGTCAATTCATTCCATTTCCGGGGAAGTGGAAGGCTGAAATTCGAATTCTGACTCAAGAAGATAACGAAATGGTACACGAAGAAGCCTTCCGGAATTACTGAGCTGTAAAAAGAGGATGCGTCAGGAAATTTAGAGTTTGCTTATTAAAACTATATGGATAGGATGTTGATTTTTATGAAAAAATGGTTGATTGCAGGATTTACCTATATGTTCTTGTTCCTGTTCGCAGGAATTGCTAGCGCCCATGTGACAGTTAAACCCATTGAGGTAAGCCAGGGATCATATGAGGTATTTACAGTTCGTGTACCAAGTGAGACGAGCGGGACAACGACCAAGCAAATTGAAATTAAAGTTCCAGACGGTGTCGAGGTGCTTCGAATTGAACCGAAATACGGTTGGACATATTCTCTAAATAAAGGTACAGGTGACAAAATTATTGGAATTGTATGGAAAGCTGAAGGTGAAGGACTGAAAGTGACTGAATTTACGGAGTTCCGTTTTCAGGGGAAAGTCGGTGTTGATGTAAAAGAACTGAACTGGAAAGCGTATCAAACCTATGCGGACGGTAGTAAGGTAGACTGGGTTGAAACATCTGACGGTCAATACCCTGCTTCTATAACGGTTGTTACGCCAGCGACCAGTAAGGATCAAGGTCACGGAGGTAGCACTGGAGCACAGTCTGGTGCTGCTGCAAATCAGACAAATATCAGTGGAAACCAACAGCAAACGGAATCTAACGGTTTTAATCGTGGAATGGCTATTTTTGACCGTGGAATCGCTATTGCAGCATTTATACTCGGAGTCATTGCTATTGTTATTTCCTTTGTCCGCAAACCACGAAAAGGTTGAAGCGGCAGTCTCAACAATGAAGGTTCAAATCATGATAATTCATACCTTTGGCAGAGATTTAAAGATTAATCCACAATTCATGTCTTGGGGTTCCCGCGTTCGTTTGTCTGGAGTGTAACGCAGATTTGGTGAGAAAGAGCCGGCGGGAGAATAACCGCCGGCTCTTACGCAAGTCATTTTCGAAAAAGAATAGAGCAGTGGAGGTACATAAGGTGCTCGTCATCACTCCTGGTTGCGGCTAGTAGCTTACTCTTCAGCGCTGACTGGCGCCTGGCATGTGTCGTGCTGTTGCCCGCTCCTATTGTCGCCTACATGAACATGTTGGAGAAGGACATAGGAGAAGTAGAAACACATTTTATTTTGAAAGCTGAATGGAACCAATCAATTCATTCAATTCGGACTGTAATTGCAGATGGAGGTTCTCTACGATCGAAAAATCTGTGGCCGCAACATAGTAGGCCTTAATTTTAGAATCGATGGCTTCGGCCTCCGCCAGATGTGAGGTGGCCTCTTTCATTTTTGCCGAGTAGCGTGCTTTGATACCGGCTATTTCGGCAGCATGGGCTTCATCGGTTCCAGGAGCTATAGTCCATGCATACATATCTAGGATCTCATCCCCGTCCTGATCTGGAAAGTATTCATGAGGAGCTGTACTGTCGAAGATGGCTGTTCCAAGTCTCGGGAATATCAGCATATCAAGACTGTTCGGATCAAAGCCGCAATGAAACACTTGGACTTCGATCCCTTTCGTTTCGGCAGCGGAGGCGAGCTTTTTCAGCAGAGTAGATTTGCCAGATCCCGCCCTTCCTTTGATGAAAATCCGTCTTTCCAGCTGAGCGGTCAAGCTTTGAATAAAATCGAAAGCCCCCCTCGGAGTCGCTGCTCCGAAAAACAAGTGACGCGGAGCCGTTGGCGAATCGCTCTCATGATCGGCGTATAATTCTTGAATTAAATCCTGCGCAATCTGATCGGCCTTAGAGAAATCCATGTTTTCGATATAAATTTTTTCCCATTCGTCATGAATCCGCAATGCTTTTGCGAACGTTTCATACGTTTTTGAATACGTCCTCTCAAGCTTGCCTCTAAGATTTTCTATCGTTACGTTGTGTTCCGGTAAAATAAGACTGTTATCAAACGCTTCCCCGAAATGGATATAGATGATTTCACAGGCCCCGATATCAGAAATCCCCTTACAGACTTGCCCGTCGACAATACCAACCTTCAATTCCGTTAAAATAATGCCATCCAGTTCTTCGCGACGGAGAGGGGAGTGGAAGCATTGCACATGCAAGCCTTTATCCAACAGACTATCCGCCAAACTTTGAATGACCGTCGATTTCCCCGTACCTTTGGGCCCCGTAAGGACGAATATCTTGTTTAGCCCATCAAATGCGGATTTATACAAGAAATAAGCTCCGTGCGCAGTGTTGCCTTGGGCAAAATAGTGAGATGATTTTAATGCCAACTTGAAACACTCCTTTGTGCCTATTCCGATTCGCAAAGATTTCAGAATAAGCATGATTGGGATAACTGCCTATTCAATTGTATATTCTGCATTGTAAAAAGTGGTGTTCGTCCTCTCCCATTTTTTCGTTATTTGTTGACCGGACTACAGAAGGACCAGTTTCACCCGGTATAAAAACTCCGGTTGTTTTTGCTAGACATGCACCCTATTGTGCTCCATCCATGCCGTGGCCAGTCGACCAACGATCGTGCTGGCGTCCGAACCGTCTAGCCATCGGTTGGCTTGTAATCAATACTGCTGGTATCCATGAGTGGTCAAACAATCCCTAGATATGGGAGTAGGACTCGATCTAAAATATTTGGCAGGTGAATCACGTTATATTAATGGTAAGAGTAGTGCGGAAGGTGACGGACACAAGAGTGTTGACACTAACTTGGCCTATCTGAATGACTGGTTTCATGGTGAATGAAGATAGATTTCAATTAAAACATATGGGCTTCTAGTCAATTATTCTCCTAATATTATTAATGAGGCTTTCTTGGCTACCTCTTCTTTGTCAAATGGAACTTGTCCAGAAGCCCATAAGTAACCAGCCTCAAGGATAATGCTGGCATATATCGGCACATAAAAACTCTTCTCTATATCTGCGTATATGAGATCTAAACTTTTTGATAATTTTTTTTTCAACTCAAATAACATTTTATCTTTCAATTGCGGGATTAAACTAAAATAACTGCTACGACATTGAAAATTTGGTGGTTGATGATAATCACACACAGCTAGAACGAGCTGATGAATGTATTCTTTATCGAATTTCATATTTCCTGATGTGTGTTTTTCAATGACAGCCGAAGCAGATTCATTAACAATGTAATCCAATAATTCGTATTTATCATTGAAATGGGCATAGAATGTAGCTCGATTTACTTGCGCTCCTTTTGTCAAATCAGCTACTGTTATTTTTTCAAAATCCTTCTCATTCACCAGTTTAACAAACGCATCTCCATAATGGAAATACGAAGATAAGAGTATCTGCAGCCAGAATTCGGTTCATTTCCTTGCGGACCTCGAGAGTGTGGACTTTGTTAGGATTAGACCAATCTCGTTCATCTTCCAATGTATACACAGGGTTAAATCCATCATGATGTAAATCGAGCAGATCTACCTCATGGTTATTTTTCTTCAAGCCTTCTACCAAACGCTGCATGACCTGATCTGTGAGAGAATCTTGGCGAGGGTGAGTGACAGTAACTTAGTATATAGATTAAGAACGATCGTTTAATGTAATATTTCACCGATGATACAGTTGATTCGAAAGGAGGCAGTAAGTTTACGCTTGCTTG
Source organism: Paenibacillus sp. NPDC057934 (assembly GCF_042887565.1). Lineage (NCBI taxonomy): Bacteria > Bacillati > Bacillota > Bacilli > Caryophanales > Paenibacillaceae > Paenibacillus > Paenibacillus sp. NPDC057934. Next base: position 269,996 of record NZ_JBHVPB010000009.1, on the reverse strand, counting down.
TGACATGTGGTTCGCAAGCAAAGAAAAGGTATCTTCGGACAACCTGCTCAGAGAATATCGACAATCTTTAAGCCCAGACGTAGGAAATTTAGAATAATAATCGTTCACTCAAAGCGGGAGACAGACGAGTAAACACCTTTAAGAATAGACAGCTAAATAAGTCTCAAAACTCAAGCTGGCGCCAATACGCATTGAAATCACCAAAATATTCTCTTATTCATCCACAATATGGTATAGTAACAAATAGTGACATAGGTCTATTAACCTATACGCTTCGAGTAAGAGCCAGCTATTAAATAGATTTGTGTATAGTAAGAAAAAGAACTGCGGGGGGAGCAAGGTGTTTTGTCATCAGTGTGGGGCTAAGAATGCCTCGGATCAGAAAATATGCGAAAATTGCGGGGCCAGATTGTTAACAGAAGAAATGAGATTGGCCGTTCTGGAGATGGCTGCAGATACAGAGGTGCTTCGGCAGCCGAACACTTCGGCCGGAAAGCAAGAAGAGATTGCGCTGCAAGGGACGTCAACATCTACTTCTAAGAAAGGCAGTAGCCGGGTATTCCAGTGGGTCATTCCGTTATTGCTTGCAGGGGTCATTGGTACGGGACTTATGCTTTACTACAATCATGAATTGTCCATGAATCAGGAGGTAATGACTCTACAGCAGAACGCGAAGAAGGAGGCTTTGACTGGACGTTATTCGGATGCGGTTCAACTACTGGAGCAGGCTATTGAAAAAAGACCCAGCTACGCTGCTCTGACTCGGGACCGGGAACTGGCGGTCAAAGCCGCTCAAATTAAATCTCGGTTGGATATTGTCCCTAATCAGTTAAAATCACAGAAACTAAATGAAGGCGAGAAATCGCTGAAAGATATTGCGAACATGATCGGCAAGCGGGAAGAACCGCTATTCGCTCCCCTTCAGAAGGGACTTGCAGAACAGCAAACGATGCTGAAAGTGCTTCGCATCAAGGGCGAACTGGATAAACTGAGTACAATTAGTGCATTGGCGGACAAGTTGGATAGCATTCGCAGTCTTAATGGCCAGGAAGCTGCAGCAGTCAAAGCACAGATTATAAACAAAATTACCGGGATTAGTTATTCATCCGCTGAGGCCAAGCTGCGAAAGAAAGACTTTGCCGGAGCGCTGGCAGAAGTGGATACTGGATTGTTTTATAACTCGGATAATGAGAAGCTGACGGCATATCGTAAGCAAATTACTGAAGCAAAACGGGAATTCGAGAAGGCTCAGGCGAAGCGTATACAACTTGCCGAGCAGAAAGCAGCGGAAGAAGATTTGAAGAACCGCACGGCAGCGGTCAATGTGTCAGATCTCCAAGTGATTCTTGATGATTACGGTGATCTCTCAATCACTGGGACAGTCACGAACACCGCCACTCGCCCAATCTATTCCATTAGCCTCTATCTGGAGATTTATAGCAGCGATTCGGGAAGCTATATTGGAAGTACATATGCTGACGTTTCACCGTATAAGCTGAATCCTGGAGAATCAGGATTGTTTTCAACCTCATACTATGGGGTGTATCAACAGGTACAGGTCTCGGCTGCCAATGCATCGTGGTATCTAGAATAGGAGTATCGAAGAACATGAGTAAAGGAATTTGGATAAGCACATTAACATGTCTGGTTCTTGTTGGTTTGGGAGGCGGGGGCGCCTACATGATTCACCGGACGGCCGAGAACCAGTTGACTGGGCAACCGCTACTTGCGGTACAAGCCCCATTGAAGACGACCACAGAGACTATCAAGACACAGCCGGTAAAGACTCGGAAAGCCATCATTGATGACAGTCAGAAGCTGGTGGTCACTATCGAAAGTGGGACCGGACTCGGGTCAGGTTTTCTATATAACGATCAAGGCGACCTGTTGACGAATGCCCACGTCGTAGCTGGTTCGTCCCAAGTGACGATTCGAACACTGAATCATGAAGAATATAAAGGGAAAGTCATTGGAATCGGCACGGACACGGATATTGCTGTGGTTCGTGTTCAGGAGCTTAAGAAGCTCAAGCCGCTTCCTTTAGCAGAAGGTTACAAAGCAGCAGTAGGGGACGAAATTCTCGCACTTGGCAGCCCGCTGGGACTGGAGAATACGGTGACAACGGGTATTATTAGCGGACTTGGTCGCAGTTTTGATATTGATCCTTATACATACAGCAATTTGTACCAAATCTCTGCACCCATTACTCACGGGAATAGCGGAGGACCACTGGTTAGCGCTGAAACGGGAGAGGTGCTGGGCATTAATTCGGCTTCCGTCACCGAGGAGTCAGGATTCGGGTTCAGTATACCGATCGCAAGCATTCTGCAGCAGGCCAGAGAGTGGTCTAAGACCCCGATGAGCAAACTTCCAGATGTGGCTGGTACAAATGATTATGGTACAGATCATGACGGAGTCATAGTGGACGAGCGGGATATTGTCTCGTTTTTCTATCAATGTCTGAACAATGGTGATTATGTTACAGCCTATTCTCTTTTGGGTAGCGAATGGCAGGGTGGAACAAGCTATGAGAAGTTCCGAGAGGGATACCTGAATACCGGTTACATTACACTCGGACGCCCCTCCCTTGAAAAGCAAGCGGACAGTACTTTGGTCAAGGTGGACATTACTGCCGAAGAGCGGCGGAAGAGCGGTACCATCTATCAAAATTACCGGGTGAGTTACACGGTGGGTTATGAAAACGGAGAGATGAAGATTCTTCACGGTAAGGGGAAGAAATTTTAGATTGCGGAGAGAAGGGTGCATCGGTGCAAGCAGTAGTCGACCTCCTCAGCAAGCAATTATAACTGCAAAAGTACAGAGATCGTAAACCGCACGCATACGGATAAAGACGGGCACGGCAAATTTGACCACGACAGAGAGGAATTGATTTTTCATACTATTGCTACAAGGTCTTCTCCTTCGCTAAGGACAGGACCTTGTTTTGTTATTTGCTTAACCAACAACTCCAAGATGTGGATTTCTGCACTTTCTTCTTGGTTCAGTCTTAAATCGTTGTGAAATCAAGAATAGGCTGCTCGTATTATGGCAATATAATAAAAATAGAAAGGAGAGATTCCCTTGAGAAGAACGATAGCGGATTCCATTGTGGAATCCCTTCTGAATGCCGGCGTGAAGCGGATTTACGGCATTATCGGTGATTCGCTCAATGCCTTGCTTGATGCGATTCGTCGTTCCGGAAAAATAGAATGGATCCACGTCCGCCACGAAGAGGTTGCAGCGTTCGCAGCTGGCGCGGATGCCACCCTCAGCGGGGCAATCGCCGTATGTGCGGGTAGCAGCGGACCAGGTAATTTGCATCTCATTAACGGATTGTATGATTGCCATCGAAACCGGGTACCAGTACTTGCGATTGCCGCTCATATTCCGAGCAGTGAAATCGGCAGCGGCTTTTTTCAAGAGACCCGTCCGGACATGTTGTTTCAAGAATGCAGCTTCTTTTGTGAGGTCGTAACCGGGCCGAAGCAAATACCTCGAGCGGTTACGATGGCGATGCAAACCGCGACGGCAAGGTCGGGAGTGTCTGTCTTAGTTCTTCCTGGTGATGTAGCCGCTTTCGAATACGACGAAAGTTCGGTTCCGGAACGCGTCATCCATTCCACCCGGCCGATTGTCAGCCCTTCTACAGACGAATTGAAGACGCTTGCTGACTATTTAAACAAAGGTAAGAGGATAACCTTGCTATGTGGTGCCGGCTGTGCAGGAGCTCATGCTTCACTCATGAAGCTGTGCGAGAAGCTGCAATCCCCGATGGTCATAGCGCTCCGAGGAAAAGAATATCTGGAATACGACAACCCGTATTCCGTCGGATTAACCGGCCTCATTGGATATTCTTCCGGATACCATGCCATGATGGAATGCGATGTCTTACTCATGCTGGGCACCGATTTTCCATACCGGCAATTTTATCCGCAAGAAGCGACCATCCTTCAGGTTGATTTGGATTCCTCCCGCCTAGGCCGGCGAACGCCGCTCGCATACGGGGTGTGCGGAGACGTGAAGACGACGGTCGAAATGCTGTTACCCTTTTTAAAGGAACCGCACTCCCCTGATCATCTGCAGCGCTTTGCCGCACATTATGCCAAAGTTCGCGAGGAACTGGACAATCTTGCAAATCCCGGCCGGGCGCCTATTCATCCGCAATACCTCATGAAGGTAATCAGCGATCTCGCAGATGAGGATGCCGTTCTGACTTGCGATGTTGGGACGCCAACTGTGTGGGCTGCCCGATACTTGAGGATGAATGGAAAAAGAAGGCTTTTGGGCTCGTTTAGCCACGGAACAATGGCGAACGCCATGCCTCAGGCGATTGGGGCGCAGGTTGCACAGCCGGGACGCCAGGTCATATCGCTGTCGGGGGACGGGGGACTCACCATGTTGCTCGGAGATCTATTGACCCTTCGTCAGCATAAGCTCCCGATCAAGATCGTTGTCTTTAATAATGGTGCGCTTGGATTCGTGGAATTGGAAATGAAAGCAGCTGGCTTTTTAGAATTCGGCACGGAACTCGACAATCCAAACTTTGCGGTGCTGGCTCAAGCCATGGGAATCGAAGGAATCCGGGTCGAGGATCCGAATGACTTGGAAAGCGCAGTTCGCCGAGCGCTCGAACATGGCGGTCCGGTAGTGCTGGACGTCGTCGTCAATCGTCAGGAACTGGCTATGCCGCCGAAGATTAACTTCGAACAGGCACGCGGATTTACGATGTGGATGTTGAAAGCCGTTTTGAACGGGCAAGGCAACGAAATCATCGAACTGGCGAAAACCAATCTCCTTCGGTAATAAATAAGAGTACTTTTTAAATGCTTGTTGAAGACCGAATTATTGAAGTTAAGTGAGTTGCAGGAAAAGATGAAGACGGCATCAGGATGTGCATTCAAGCGGCTAGAAAAAAACAGTTGTTGCTTTGCTCGAATAATGATCAGACCAATCTATTTAAACCAAGTTGCTGAACCGGTGATTCTTTTGCCGGCTTTTTTATTTTATCGGAACAAGTTCGTGTCCTTATATGGCTCTACTGACGAGGAATGATTGCATGTTTTCTATTCTATTTTGATGAATGAGGCTTTTGATCCCACACCAAAATGAAGGAAGGGCGAGACGTTCTTCCTTTTCTCGCATGTACTCTTCTTCTTCATCTCTAATTTTCACGATAAACAGTAAGATACCAATCGTGTATTGACACAAATTTATCCTAATGTTAGGATAAATAATATTAGGACATCTAATATTATGGTGAATTAGTTTTGATAATTACTAGGACAAAGGAAGTATTAATAAAAGAGTAAAATATTAACTTGCTTACACACTGCCAAAAATATTTAACCAAGATTGAAATAGTCATGATTAGATTGTTTGCGATATATCCTAATGTTAGGATAATTTCAAATCATAGAAAGGAGCATTAGTTATGATTTCGAGTTTAAAAAGAATTAATGAACTGGCTGCAAAAGCACGCAATGAAAGCTTAACAGTTGAAGAAACGAAAGAAAGAGCACATTTAAGACAAGAATACTTGCGTGAAATTCGCGGACAACTATTGACGACTATGACTAGTTTAACGCTTGTAAATGAGTCAGGAGAAGACATAACGCCGACAAAGTTAGTCGTCGAAAAAACAAAAAAATATAGAAATGCATTTCCATTTTAAGCTGTTAAAAATAAGAACGTCTGATTAGATTGAATGGGAATAAATTAAATTTCAAGGAAGGTTATTACATGAAAAAATATCGGATTTATCCTGAAAAAGGAATGGAATTTGGCTTATATTCAATCGGGGATCATTTAAGAAACCCGTTGACTGGTCAACGGGTTTCTGCCCAGCAGCGGATTCAAGAAATAATTGAAACAGCGAAACTAGCAGAAGAGGCAGGTCTTGATGTATTTGCGGTAGGGGAAAGTCACCAGCCTCTATTTGCGACACAAGCACATACTGTTATTCTTGGTGCGATTGCACAGGAGACAAAAAACATTAAAATTGCTAGCTCTGCAACGGTACTCAGTACATCGGACCCAGTCCGTGTTTATGAAGACTTTGCAACGCTAGATTTAATTTCAAATGGACGAGCAGAGATTGTGGCAGGACGAGGCTCCCGACTAGGTGCATACGAATTACTTGGTTTTAATATACAAGATTATGAAGAACTTTTTGAAGAGAAACTTGAACTGCTTCTGAAAATTAACGAAGAAGAACGAATTACTTGGAATGGACAGTTCCGAACACATTAAATAATGCAGAAATATTACCACAGCCACTTAATGGTTCAATGCCTATTTGGCGTGCAGTAGGGGGACCGGCGGCTAGTGCCATTAAGGCTGGTTACGCAGGGGTACCGATGATGTTAACTACACTTGGGGGGCCCTCCAGAGCTTTTAAGCCAGCAGTAGATGGTTTTCGTGAAGCAGCCGGGCAGGGAGGTTTTGATCCTGCAACATTACCAATAGCAACAACAAGCTTAATGTATGTAGCAGATGACAGTCAAACCGCGTTACGCGAATATTATCCACATCTAAATAGTGCAACAATTCAATTAAAGGGTGGAGGGTATCCTAAACAACAATTTGCTGCAGCGACTGATCATCGGGATGCGTTGATGGTGGGATCTCCACAACAAATTATTGAAAAGATTTTATATCAATACGAAATGTATGGACACCAACGTTTCTTAGGTGAAATCGATGCAGGCGGAGTTACCATGGATCAAATGAGGAAAAATATTGAGCTTATTGCAACAGAAATTATGCCAGCCGTAAAAAAATATACAACGAAGTCATAAAGAGGAAGCAACTAAAATAAAAGATAATCTAAAAGGCACGATGATGCCAAATATTCTATTAATTCTTAACAAATTAATTTAGTCTTTAGGAGGTATACAAATGAATATTGAAATTATCAAACCACAAGATCAAGCTAAAGGGCAGTTTGATGGAGGGAAAATTAAAGAGCAAAAACCGATCGGCTTTTCCGGAGAAGGCTCTAAAATCGATCGGCTAGGCTCATTATTTTACTGGGCTTGGGCGAACTCGAATGAACCTGCAGAAATTGGCTTTCACCCACATCAAGGTTTTGAAATAATCACTTATGTGATTGAAGGTAAAGCTTATCATCGTGATACGCTTGGAACGGAAAGTATTGTAGACAAGGGTGGAGCCCAGCTAATGCAAACTGGCTCTGGGGTTCAACATGCTGAATCATTAAAAGAACCATCTGAAATTTTTCAAATTTGGTTTGAGCCACATTTAAGCCAGGCAATAAAACGTACACCTACCTATTCTCAATACCGTTCTGACGAATTTTCTGTAATCGTCGATAAAGAAGGAATAACGATTAAGACACTACTTGGTCACGATTCACCAATGAAAATTGTAACTGATGCGAAGATGTGGGAAATCAGTATACCTACTGGTAAGGTGTTTACCCATAGTCTTTTAGAGAATCGAATATTAGCTGGATTAGCTATTAGAGGCGATGGAGCTGCTTCATTAGATGCAAAAGCACCAACTCGATTTGAACATAAAGACTTCATTATTGTTCAATCAGGACAGGCTGGAGAAATAGCAATTCAAGCTTTAGAAAAAGATCTGACCATCTTTTTAATTGAAGTACCGACTGAAGTAGGGTATCCTTTATACAGAAAATAAAGCAATCCTAGTGGAATGTTTAGTGTTAAATAGGAGGATTTGGCTGCATGTATCAGGGAGATGAACAAAGTCAGATTGATTTAAGACTTTTCCGGGTCTGGTTAAAGGCGAGTAAAACTATTTTTGATAATGTCGTAAAAAAAATAGAGAGTTACGAAATTAGTCCAGAGAATTTCATGGTTCTGGAACTTCTTTATAATAAGGGATCTCACACAATCCAAACAATTAGTGAAATATTGTCTATTCCTAGTGGGAGCATCACTTACGTTGTAGATAAGCTTGAAAAGAAGGAATTCGTAAAAAGGGAGCCCAGTCTAACAGATCGTCGAGTTTCAAAAGTAGTTCTAACAGACAAAGGTCAAAATTTATTTCAAGAGATCTTTCCTCAACAAGTTGAAGTGATTTCAAAAAATTTATCTTTTATTAGTAATGAGGAAAAGATTCAGTTAACGGAACTTCTCAAAAGGATTGGACTTGGTGCCAGTCAAAGTTTGCGTTAATAAAATATCTTATGAACATAAAATGATCAGTGAATATATCGACTCAGTATGTTTCCAAGTTGAAAATATAATGTAAAAAGGCACTCAAAAACATCATCGAATAAACCGATGGTGTTTTTCTTTTTGCGTACTAAGCGGGAGTAGGATAAAGTTCTATGACATCAAGTTCTTGTAAACACTGAGACCGACAGACAATAAGTAATGAAGAAGGGCTTTATTCTTAACTATATACATATGTACAAAATACGGGTTTTGTGAATAAGTAATGGGTGAAATCCTGGAACAATATGTTCTTTAGTTATGTACAGTTATTTTCACACTTAGTACTTTACTATTTGTTCATGCCGTAATTTTTACGTTTCCGTTTTACAACTCAATTTAATTTCCTTTTTATTATTTTTTACTTTTAGTCCGATTTTCCTGAAATTGTTTTGTAACTGATATCCTGAGTGACCATACAATAATGTTTCTGTAGCAAAACGCGTCACTGTAGCTCATTGCTATGATAATGTACTTTAATAACGTTAAGTATATTTGGGCAATCACTGACTTCACTCATAAAGGTTCAATTCCTCTGACTAAAACTAATCGGAGTTCTCGCTTAAGTCTAATCTTCATTCATTTTTTGAAAGCGCATTCTTTTCACTTCGTCTCTTATACACCATAATATTACTCTACGTAATAATGAATTGTTATCTAGGTCGACTATTATAACATGACGATTTAGTCCATTCCTATATTTTACATCTCACCCTCAGCACGCTGGAGTAAAAAGCTATGTACAGTAGTTCTGCCCTTTCTTCTGTTTTAACTCTAATGGCTTACTTAATGGAATATGAGTAATTTAATGATCATAAAATTTAAAGGTTGTGGAGTAATCCAATTTAAGGAGGTCATTACTAATGATTCATGCCCAAAATGAACGTCAGATGAAGTCTCATCCAATTCTTTTGGAAGCAACACAGAGTGCAGCAAATCAAATTCTAATTACGTATGATCAGCGGACAGATTTAGAATCAGCAACGCATATTTCAAACTACTGGATTAGGAGTACTATGGAAACTCCTACAGGTATTGCAACTGTGGGAATGAGTGATGCCCTCATGTCTTCCAACTCAATACGTCCAGATATGGCCCAGATCACACCAATTGATAACTCAAATATGAGATTTCATATCACGTTTAGGGTTAATGCAGTGTCAGGTGTTTTGTATACCGTACTCCCCTGTTTTGTTAGCCTTGAGGGAATGACAGGTTATATGGGGGCGAATTGGGGCCCCGCAAGTAGAAATGTATTTATTAGTATGTAGAAATTAATAATGATTATTCATTGTTACATTTGTGCATTTAAATAAACCTGCCGAGTTCAAGTGAATCCGGCAGGTTTAAATTCTTCTAACAACTACACCGTTGGATGTCAGCTCTTTTCTCTTACAGTATTCTTATATTAACAGGTGCAGCACGTCTGCGAAATAATGACTAATATTACACATTACAAACCCCGTCAATGCAGCTATCATCACCATCTGATACATTCTTTTCTTCCAATTCCTGAAGTTTCTTCTCCTCATCCCAGACCGAGTTCAACACATTCAAGAAAACTTCCTCAGGCTGAGCACCTGACAGGGTGTATTTATTATTAAACACGAAGAATGGCACGCCTGAAATGTTTAGCTTCTTAGCTTCGGCGAAGTCTGCTTTGACCGAATCTGTATAAGCATCGGATTTAAGCATTTGCGCTACGTCGCGTTCATTAAGCCCCATCTCTCTGGCCAAGGAAATAAGCACGCCATGGTCGGCAATATTCATACGCTCTGAAAGGTATGCGCGAATGAGGCGTTCTGTTAATTCAGCCCCTTTTCCCTCTTTTGCTGCATAATGAGCCAAACGATGACCATCGAATGTATTCGCAATAACAACTTGGTCATAATTGACATCGAGTCCTGCTTCTTTTCTAATCATTTCCGCTACTTGTGCTTGCTTGACTTTCAATTGGTTGACACTCATTCCCTTTTCCCGGGCAAGTTGCTGGGTACTAAGCGTTCTATTTTCTGCATTCGGATCAAGTTGAAAACTGCGATACACAATTTCTACTTTATCTCCCATTGCAAACTTGCCTAGTGCATTTTCAAGTTTTCTTTTACCTATCACACAAAAAGGACATCCAAAATCCGACCAAACATCGATTCTCATGATTATTTCCTCCAATGAATTAAATTGATTTTCCATCGCTAAACAACAACAATAAAGACCCTTAATATCCATAATTAAGACGCAAAACTGTAACACTTCTTATGTTCTCATGGCTTGTAAATGAGTTTGGATACATAACTTTTTGCAGAACTACAACTTATCTAATCCCCTCTTTCAATTGATATTATTATAGACCTATATTATCCATAATAATTGATACAACTTCATTTTGCAATGACTTCATTGATTCGAATTACAATTAACCAATATTCAAATCTTGATTTGCAAAGATGAAAAATGTACACACTTCGTCAACTCTTCGAGTGTAATTTTTTGCGGATAATACTTCTTTATTCTGCACACCCAGAGGTCATCACTTTGCGCCTGCACTTCCATACCTAGCACGAAGAACCATTCAAACAACAGCGGGTACGCTTTTTCAGTTACACGTGGCACTCCATTATACAGAGGATTACTTTCAAAAAGAGAACGTCCTGTTTGTATTCTAGGTCCTGAAGGAAAGTAATCCTTCGTTTCGGAAAGCGTATTGGTGTTAAGAAATTCGGGAGGAAAGCTGAAGGATTGTGCGGATACGTTATTCTTTTCAAGCATATGCACATGATCTTCTCCAGTCAAGCAATGGATGCCAGGCGAATTAATAGAAATAGGACGCTCGTTTAGTATTCCTTTTAACTTTTCAGACGTAATCAAAATTATCGTTAACCGTTCTGGATATGGAAGAATACTGCAATCCTCTACGGCTACAAATTCTATGTTCACGGTGTGTTCCTTGTGTCTGTCAACCTGTGGCCTGATGATCACCTATCAAATAGTATAGTTAGTTGCTTCACTTATGCCAGTGTAACATACAAGTTCAATGGATATAATAACGCTATGAATCAAGACAGGGAGGAAATCATAGTGGCTATTAAACCGTTTCATATTCATGTCTCCGATGACACTCTTGACGATCTACAATATAGACTGCAGCACGTCCGCCTGCCAAATCAGTTAGAAGACTCCGGCTGGGAGAGAGGAACAGATTTAAGATTTTTAAAATCACTACTTTCCTATTGGCGGGATCATTACGATTGGCGTGCACAAGAATCTAAGTTGAACCGCTTGTCCCAGTTTCACTGTGAGATCAATGAGATCGATGTCCACTTTGTACACGAGCGTGGTAAAGGCCCTAATCCTATGCCAATTATTCTTACCCATGGATGGCCTGACAGCTTCCTTCGTTATCAAAAGATTATTCCTCTCCTTACCGATCCGGCTAGTCATGGAGGTGATCCTGAGGACGCTTTCGATGTCATTGTCCCTTCATTGCCTGGATTCGGATTTTCAAGTCGCCCTACTAAGCCTGGCTTTAACAATTATAGTGTTTCCCAGATGTGGGCTAAGTTAATGACACAAGAATTAGGCTACACAAAATTCGCCGCTGCAGGTGGAGATATCGGCTCTGGTGTGACTAGGTATTTGGCAGCAAATGAGCCAGAACTTTTATTTGGCATCCATCTAACGGATGTTGGCCTTATACGAAGTCTCATGACTTCACAAGATGCAGAACTTTCTGAAGAAGAAGTGCAATATAAGAAGAACGCTTCTTCATGGTTAGCGAATGAGGGCGGTTATATATCCATGCAATCTACCAAGCCGCAGACGCTTGCATACGGACTATCTGATTCGCCGGTAGGTGTGGCTGCTTGGATCATCGAGAAACTTCGCGCATGGAGCGATTGTAAGGGTGATCTGAGCCAGAGATACAGCAAGGATGAGTTATTGACTCATATCATGATCTATTGGGTGACTAACACCATAGGATCATCTACACAAATGTATTACGAAAATTCTCACTCCTTGCCGCCACTCGGTCACATAGAAGTTCCAACAGGCATGGCCATATTTCCTGCAGACATCGTGCTGCCTCCTAAATCCTGGGCTGAGCGAAATCTGAATATTACTCGTTGGACTACCATGCCTGCCGGCGGGCATTTTACCGCTATGGAAGAACCAGAGGCGCTGGCGAACGACATTCGCGCATTCTACAGACCTTTGAGAATGAAAAAATAAATAGTAGTCGAGTGTAGCCCGGAGCAACTTAAAAGCTCCTGAACCGCCGCAAGGGCTAGTTCAGGAGCTTCTTCAATGTAGATATGGGGCGTTTGATAATTCAGTTCACTTTATTGTCCTTTTTCCATTACCGCAAAATAATTCTGTTCATTATCTGCGAAGTTGAACACTCTGCCATTAGGAAGCTCTACAATTTCTCCAACGGTAACATTTTTGTTCTTCAAATCACTATATAACTGATCGAGATTGTTCGTGAAGTACATTAGAGAAGGTGTTCCCAGATTCATTCCAGGATTCATTTTAGCAACGAAATCCTTGTTATGAAGAACAATGCTAGTTGCTGCATCTTTTGGAGCAAGCTCAATAAATCTCACCGGGCCACTAGTTTCATCTGCAATTACCTCAAACCCTAGTTTTTCTGTCCAGAAGTCTCTAGATTCATCTTGGTTATTTACATACAACATCACTTGGCCAATTTTGTTAATCATAATTGTACACTCCTTAGGTGAAATAATTTATCTCAAGCATTGGCATTCTAACAATACAGGTGATAGTCGACTTATAAGATCGTTACTTAAACGACTCCAATCGCTCTTCCAGGCGATTCCAAGTCTCGGTGATTCCTTGCAGCATGCCCATATCCATAACGGTTTTAAGCGCCTCTGCCGATGTATATTCAGCACGATTTATTAGTTTAGTCTTGCCGCCCAGATCTATAAATTCCAACGTCATTAAGGTCGATGGCAGGGACTCATTTATATTACCCTCGGCATCACAGAAGTAATCGTTGTAGATGATCTTCTCCGTCTCGACGATTTCCTTATAAACAGCTTTCGCCCACGATTCCATGCCATAAAATGTACCTTGATTCGGATCAACGCACTTCATACAATAATGCCATACACCGCCTGGACGGAAATCGATGGTGCATACCGGGATCTCCCAGCCTCTCGGTCCCCACCAATGCTTGATATGCTCAGCTTCCTTAAACATCTGAAATACAAGCTCACGCGGAGCATCGAATACGCGTTCCAGTACCAGGAATCGATCGTTCTCTACTTTTGACACCATATTGTTTGACATTGTGACTATCCCTCCCAATCTAATATGATTACGGCTTATCCTTATTTTGCAGTTCACGTAAGTAATTATCCAAGTTATCGAACCGTTCTTCCATAAGATGACGGAAGGACTGCACCCAAGAATCCATCGCTTGGAAGGGCTCAGGCCGGAGTGTATATATCCGACGGTTCGCATCTATTCTTACTTCTACAATCCCGCTATCGCTAAGCACTTTCAAATGTTTCGACGCTTGTGGTTGACGTAGTCCTAATTGGTCAGCGATTTCGCCCACGGCCAGAGGACCGCTGCGCAACAATTGAACAATATTCATGCGATTCGGTTCAGCTAAAGCACTCAACATCGTTATATCCATTCCCGGACTTGTGCCGGACATGTTGCTCACCTCTGCATTTAATGGTTGTTATCTAACCATCTCCTTGATTTAGAGTGACTTTCAACCTGCTGATCACAATATACCCCATAAAGAATATTCTCGTCAAGGAATATTGAAGATAAATCCCACAGGAATTTGATACCAGATATTTAGATACTGGGCATCAAAGCATGGATTCATTCTCTACCCATTTCCAAATCTCATCAAAGAACGAAAAAAGCCCTCCTCCGCTACGTCCGAAGACGCATAGGAAGAGAGCTCTCTTGATAATAGAACAACAAAATTCTGAACATAAAATAAGCAATTCCACATAACCAACCCAACATAAAAGGAACGAAAGGCAGTCAGCTTCGACCTCAGCTACACACGGACTTTAGCATAACGATTGGCGGGACGCTTAAGCCCCAGATGCTCACGTAGCGTTCGTCCGGTATACTCTGTGCGGAAGACTCCTCTGCGCTGCAGCTCAGGGACAACCAGATTCACGAAGTCATCCAGACCGCCCGGCAGATGGGAGAATGAGACGTTAAATCCATCCGCTGCCCCCTTCTTGAACCACTCCTCCATGATGTCGGCGATCTGCTTCGGTGTTCCGGCAAGGGAGCGTTTGTTAGTCACTCGCTCGTATAGCTGGCGAAGCGTCAGACCCTTGTCCATCAGATCGAGGATACCCTTGAGGACGGTTTTACTCTGATTATATTGATCGAGATCCGGACGGAACGGCAGCGGCTCATCAAGCGGGTAGGATGAAACATCCTGGCCAAGATGATGGGAAAGGATATCCAGGCCTAACTGAGGAGGTGTCAAGCTCTCCGTGAGCGCGAGTCGCTCCTTCGCCTCTTCCTCTGTCCGGCCGATAATCGGCATAATGCCGGGCAATATTTTCAGATCATCACGGTTTCTTCCGTACTTGGCCATTCTCCCCTTAAGATCCTCATAGAACTGCTGACTTGCCAGCAGTCCCTCCGCTGAATAAGAGCTGACCAGGGCGAAGACGACCTCCGCTCTAGCTGCTGCCATCTCCTTGCCGGCCTCCGAAGCTCCCGCTTGAACCAACACGGGATACCCTTGCGGGGGTCTAGCCACATTGAGCGGACCATGAACCTGGAAGTGGTTGCCCTTGTGCTGAATCGTGTGCAGCTTATCCTTATCTGCGAAGTACCCGCTCTCTTTATCAAGGAGCAAAGCATCATCTTCCCAACTATCCCACAACCCTTGCGTTACATCCACGAACTCCTCGGCTCGTTCGTAGCGATTGGTATGCTCCAGATGTTTGTCACGGCCAAAATTACGCGCCTCCTCATCCGTTTGCGAGGTAACGACATTCCATGCCGCCCGCCCATTGCTGAGGTAATCCAGTGTCGCCAGCTTCCGGGCGATATGGTATGGCTCATTGTAGGTGGTAGATATTGTCGCTGCCAGTCCGATATGCTCAGTGGCAACGGCCAACGCCGAAAGCAAGGTGAAGGGCTCAGGGCGAACACTGATGGCATGGCTAATGCCCGATTCGAAGCGATCCCACACGTACAGCTCATCTGCATAGAAGAACATATCGAATTTCCCGCGTTCTGCAGTCTGAACAATGTTCCTATAATAATTGAAATCAAGCAGTCCTTGGGGATTCGCGTCAGGATGTCTCCAGCTGGAAATTTGCCCTCCCGCCGGGAAAAACATCATCGCCCCAAGCGCCATTTGCCGCTCTGGTTTGCTCACTTTTGTTAGCCTCCCTGTCATGTGTTCTTAACGTGAATAACGGTTGACTGGCCGTGTCAGGCCCAAGGTATCCCGCAGCGTACCCCCAGGATATTCTGTGCGGAATAGTCCCCTGCGCCGAAGTTCTGGCAACACTAGCTCTATAAAATCGTCGAGGCCTCCTGGGAGATGCGCGAATGGCATAATGAATCCATCGGCCGCTTCTTCTTTAAAATAAGTTTCCATCACATCCGCAACTTGCTCTGGTGTGCCTGCAAAGCTGTTATTGTAGATTTTTTTGAACAACTGACGCGGCGTTAGGCGCTCTTTTTCCAACAGCTGGATAACACGATCAATTCTGCTCTTGCTCTGATTGTTATTTTCCTGGCTAGGAATAAAAGGAAGCGGCTCGTCCAGCGACAAATGAGAGATGTCCTGCCCTAAATAATGTGACAGCAGATCCCGGCATAATGCATCAGGGATCAGGTCTCCGACAATTTCAAGCTGCTCCTTGGCCTCGGCTTCTGTCCTTCCGACAATGGGTATAAATGACGGCATGATTTTCACTTCATGTGGCTCTCGGCCATATTTGGACAAGCGTCCCTTCACATCCCGGTAGAATGCCTTTGCATCTTCCAGTGGAACGAATGGAGAGAATATAATCTCGGCTGTTCTCGCTGCGAGTTCCTTTCCGGATTCGGAAGCACCTGCCTGAACCAGGACAGGATGGCCCTGCGGCGGACGGGACACATTAAGCGGCCCGCGAACCTTGAAAAACTCACCGGAATGATTCAGGTAGTGTACCTTCTCAGGATCAGCGAATTCTCCCGACTCCTTATTCATTACAATGCTGTCTTCTTCCCAACTGTCAAACAGGCCCAGCGTGATATCGACGAACTCGGCTGCTCGTCTATACCGCGTGCTATGCTCCAGATGCGTTTCCTTATTGAAATTTTGTGCCTCTTCATCAGCTGAAGAGGTGATTACGTTCCATGCGGTTCGGCCCTTGCTAAAATGGTCCAGCGTTGCCATCTTCCGAGCTATATGATAAGGCTCGTTGTACGACGTAGAAATCGTAGGCGCCAGTCCGATATGCTTCGTAACAGATGCCAAAGCAGCCATTAACGTAATCGGCTCCGGACGGATGCTGTTTGCCCCGCGGATGCTGGAATCATAGCGATCCCAGACGTACAGATTGTCCGCATAGAAGAACAAATCGAATTTGGCGCGCTCCGCTGCCTGAACGATATTTTTATAGTAATCGAAATCCAGCATTTGCGAGGCGTCCACCTTCGGATGTCGCCAGCTAGCAATATTCTCGCCGGATGGATAAAACATCATTGCTCCAAGTGACATTTGACGATTATGATTCCCCATATAAGAGCTCCTCCCCAATACGAACGGCAATGCTGCCAATTCAATTATCAATCAATTATTTCAGAAAACCTTCTTGCTTCAACCATGCTTTAGCCACATCTTCCGGCTCTTTCTGCTCAGCGTCTACCTGTCTGTTCATCTCACGAATGGCTTGAAGGGATACTTTGTTGCTCAGCTTATTAAGCACTTCTTTAAGTTCAGGATGTGCTTTCAGTGTCTCATTGCGTACGAGCGGTGCAGCGTAGTAAGGAATAAAGATATGTTTATCGTCCTCCAGCGGAACGAGATTGTTCACCTCAAAAATACCTTTCGTAGCCAGGGTTATAATTACATCCGCTTCTTTATTTTTAAGAGCTTCCAGCTGCAGTGGTGGGCTGGAGATACCCATAAGCTGTTTAAAGTTAAATCCGTACGCTTCCTTAACGAGTCTATATCCGTCTGGACGGTTGGATTTTTCGATCAGCGGCTCTGCTGCAAATATCAATTGGTTTGAATGCTTCGCCAATTGAGTCAGATTAGTAATCCCATATTTATCTGCAACTTCCTTCCGTATAGCAAACGCGTACGTACTGTCAAACCCGAGCGGATCCAGCATGGTCAGATTTTCCTGCTCGTTCAGCATGGTCTTCACTTTGTTATATACCTTCTCAGGATCACGCTCTGGTGCCTGCTTTAAAATATTCATTAGAGCTGTGCCCGTATACTCCACATAGGCATCGACATCACCCTTCTTAATCGCTTCCCAGAGAATATTATTATCGAGCTTCACGGTTTCTACATTAATCGAAGTATTTTCCGTCACAATCAGTTTAAGCAACTGTTGCATAATATTTGACTCGGTATTCCCCTTAGTCGCGATAACGATTTTAGAGGACTTAGCATTACTGCAACCCGCAATAACAAGTACAAGGATAGCCAACAACAGAATGCTTACCTGCTTAAACGTACGCTTTTTCAATTTCTGAACGAATGATCTCTGAGATGTTTGCATGACTTTCTCTCCATTTCATATTTGTTTAGTAGGATTTATTCTTTCGCAGCCCTTTGGGCGTTAAGAATCGATTGAGTTGAAGCAGTCCGATATTGATCAGAACAACCAGTACAGATACAGGGATCGCACCTTCGAGAATTCGCGCTGTGTTCATATCATTAATCCCAGCCGTAATAACATCTCCAAGCCCGCCAGCAGCAATGAAGGTCCCGATTGTAGCCATACTAATCATCTGAATGGCCATAAGCCTTACACCTGCCAAAATATAGCTGCGTGCGATTGGGGCTTGAACCATCCATAGCAGCTGCCAGTTTGACATCCCCATCCCGCGACCTGCTTCAGACAGTGCAGGACTGACTGAAGTGATACCCACATAAGTATTCTGGAGTACTGGCAAAATGCCATAGAAGGTAAGCACGATCAGGGCTGGTTTAAATCCGATGCCGAACACTGGGACCATAAAGCCGAACAGTGCCAGAACGGGAATCGTCTGTACGGCAGAAACGACTGTAATAATAGAATTGGCCATTCTCTTATGGTACGAAAGATAGATTCCCAAAGGAATTGAAATCAGACAAGCCAATGCCAGAGAAAGTAGAGACAAATGGATGTGCTCCAACGTTTTTTCAACAACTATTGGCCAATCCTCCTGTAGCGTGTTCCAAAAATGGTTCAAGCGGCATCCCCCCATTCTTGGGAAGATCCATAACTTTCTCCCACCTGTTTTAACTCTAAATCCATAACTCTCATCATGTTCTAATCCTTTCTCCAAAACAAAAAGATCTCACCTTCCCGTCGCGTTAGCTTACAGGAAAATGAGACCTCCGAATGGTAGGGTCGACCTCTAAAATTATTAAATTACGATAATTGATAATCGCAATTTAATATTAAATTCATTTTAGGAAATTGTCAACGATTATTCTATATTTTCTTATCGGATTTATATGTTTTCTAAATTTGTAATGTGAGTTCGTTTATTTACGTTATAGCTCCTTGTTTAGCTCCACTCTTTCACTGCTCCAGTCCCATAGCTCAACTGCACGACTGACATCGTAGGACTCTTCGGAGGAGGCAATGTCCTTTGTACCGTCCCAGTACGTTCCACTCTTCACCGATTTTTTTAATACTAACTGAGCAAGATCATTGCCGGACTGTTTGGTTGAACGTATACCCGAACTCACGAAACGGAATAATGGCATGATATGATTCCAGGCAAATTGCATAACGGGATTATAGTCCCTGGCCAGTGCCGAGCCTTTACCGGGCATCATCCCAGGATTAAAGGCGACAACGGATACGGATGGCTTGGACTGCTGAACCCGGCGAGACAGTTCGTACGTAAAATACAGATTAGTAAGCTTGGAAGTCCCATAGCGGACCATACCCTTGGAAAAGTCGTTCAGATCGTGCAGGTTCTGATCTGAAGCCGCAGGGTCGGCCATGGTTCCCGGACTTGCATAGCGAACGGATGTCGCGGAATTGCCCCTTGATTGGTGCGTATCACTGCTGACTACAACGATACGACCCGGCTCCTCCAGTTGATTATAAAGTAGCCGCACAAGCAGGAAATGACCCATATGATTGACACCAAAGGTTGCCTCAAGGCCATCCGCGGTTACTTGAGTGCCCTGTACAAAAGCGGCGCCGGCATTGCAGACGATAGCATGAAGCGGAGGAAGATCTGTCTTCGTGAATTGGTCTGCGAATTGCTCAATCGACGAGAACGAAGATAAATCCAATACCATCGCAGTTATATGGGGATTACGAGTATCCTGAATCAAAGCTTGTGCCGCTTCCTTTCCTTTTTGCTGACTGCGTGATGCGATGACGACATGCCACTCGGTTGAAGAGCTGGCAATGACTCTTGCCGTTTCAAATCCGAGTCCTGTATTACCACCTGTAATAATGACTGTTTTTATAGCTGTCTGCATTTATCAATCACCTCTACTCTTCTTTTGAAGTTTCCGTGCAATTCGTACTGCTTGGATTTTCGAAAATCTCCCGAAAGTTCTGAATTTTAAACTCAATGATTTTTTGAATTTCAGACAATCTGGCAATTTCACTTTGAATATTCCGATTATGCTCCTCCAGTAGTGACAGTCTTCCAGGTATGGTCTCATCACCAGAACTCGTCATTTCCTGAAATTTCTTCATTTCTGCTATCGTCATTCCAGTCGCTTTCAATCGGGTCAGAAAAAGAATACTATGAATTTGTTCCCGGCTATAAACCCGATGCCCGTTTTTCTTCCGATCAGCATAGGGCAGCAATCCAATTTTCTCATAATAACGAATTGTATCTTCTGTTAGGCCTGTCAACTGTGCTGCTTCCTTGATGGAGGTGACTAGCTCCGGAATTTTCCGGATGAGATTAGCCCATTCAGTCTTACCAGGGAATTGGGACATTATTGTTAATGAAGCCTCCTTGTAGATGTAAATCCAGGGTCCACCGCATCTCATCTCTTTAGAATGGATTTGAAATATAGTGGCCTGTTAAATGTACAACTTGGAGTACACTCCAAGTCAAGCCATCCGATCTAGCGACTGTACTTCAATGTTGTTTCCTAAAATGATCTCGTTTAGTATGTAATCCCGTGCATACAAACAGAAAAACACCTCCAAAGTCGTTCACCACATCTTCTGATATGGGATCATTCTCTGAAAGGTGTTTTGTTTGTCCTGCCCAATTGGGGATAAATACCCTTATTATGGTAATTATGTTCACAGATTTTTAGGCAGTGTCATTTGTTCAAAGAGTTGTCTAACTTCCTCAGTAGAGAAAGCCTTAGACAATTCTTCATTAAAAGTGACCATAGCGCTATCTATTTTAGATTGTCCGAGATCTGTCAACGCTGTATAGATACTGCGGCGATCTTCATCACAAGAGATTCTTTCCAGCGCACCACAACTTCGCGCTTCGAAACGACTCACAAGTCTGGATATCGCACTTTGGCTCAGCCCGATCATGGATTCCAGTTGTTGCAATCGAAGTTTTTTCTCAGGCGCTTGCGATAAAAACATCAACAAATAAAAATCATTTAAAGAATAATTATGTTTTTCCATTAGCTTTGCCTCTAATTTATTCGCAACAGTACTTTGCATTTGTGTAAAGGCTAACCAGTTAGCGATAAGATTATTATTAGACGTAGTAGTCATCTTACACTTCCTTTCTAAAGGTAACGCTGTGGACCATCTATCCTATAATATCATAAGTGATAATGTAAGAGTTAATGATGCACTCGCAGGTTACCTTGTCCAATACACAGCAGCACTTGTTGCAATACAATCGTGAAATAAATAATTAGGGATGCAATTCCAGCTTCTTAGCTGTGGGCTTACCATACACTTTTATTCTAATGATAATCAATAGGAAGGCCAGCACAGCAAATCCAATTCCGCACCATACAAGCTGATGTACTCCCCATTGCACAAGAAACCAGCCGCCGACCGCTGTTCCAATTGTTATTCCTAAATTCGTGAAGGTTACAAACAAACTGTTTCCAAATTCAGGCGCTGATTGAGATTCGATAATTAGCCAGCTTTGACCAATGATAAGTCCACCGGCGTGTACAATACCCCATAAGAAAATCAGTGCAAACATAGCAATAAAATGATTTCCTAAAAAATATAACATCACATAAATACCTAGGAAAATTAGAGGAAACAATGCTGTTGTGAGCGTAATATTTTTCTGCACGAACCCGCCAAATATGAAGTTCCCCAAAATCATGACCACTCCGAAAATGAATAACATGATGCTGATCCAGGAGCCATTCATTTGTGTTATTTGTCCGAGATATTCGGCAAAATAGCTATATACAGAGAACATAGCGGCAAATAAAGACGCAACAGCTGCTATATTTAACCACAAAGCAGGTTTACGTAAAACGCTGAGTTGTTCTCCATAAGTCATTTTTTCTTTAACAGGCATTGAAGGAAGCCAGATCAATATGCCGATAAAGGCTATGATACTAATTATGGCACCAAACATGAAGGCAACTTCAACGGAAATCCGCTCCGCAAGAAAAGAGGTCAAAGGTACACCAAAGGCAAAGCCTGCTGTTATCCCTGTAAATACTTTGGTTACCGCTTGACTACTTTTCTCTGGAGAAACCAGTGAGCCTGCCACTACAAGAGCTACAGAAAAGAAAGCAGGATGCGCTAAAGCTGGTATAATTCGGAATGCCAGCATTACATTAAAGCTTGAAGCGAAAATATAAACAACGTTAGAGATCGCAAACAGCAGCACAGCGATTAACAAAATGAATTTACGATTGATCCCCGAAGAGAACAAGGTTACAAAAGGTCCAGACAAGGCAACGACCAAGGCAAATACACTAACCAGCCAACCTGCCTCTGAGGTAGAAATATTGAATTTCTGCGCTACTTGAGGTAGCACGCCGATAATTCCCATCTCCGTTGTGATGATTCCGAATACACCTAAAGCCAATACTACAATAAGCAGAGGGTTAGTTTTTGTCATTCCATCCTCCTCAAATCTGGATTAACGAAATCCCATCGCGTACTGTTTAGGGATGCTATTCTCCTGTTTCAGCGAGTCAGCAGCATTCAATGCCCAGTATGGATTCTTCAACATGCCTCGGCCTACGGCAACAAGGTCAGTATCTTCATTAGCAACAACTGCGTTCGCAACTGCCGGATCATCCAACTTACCTACGGCAATAACCGGAACTTGCAATTTCTGCTTAATCTCTCTAGCTAGCGAAATCTGATAGGCCGCCTGTGTTCCCGGGGCATTAGCAGCGGTTACAGGACCTTCACCCCCAGAGCTGACATGGAATATATCCACCCCTGCTTCCTTGTACGCTCTACTGATTTCCACAGCCTCAGGCAAATCATATCCTCCATCCGTGTATTCCTTGGCAGAGATCCGCATGATTAATGGCATGCCTTCAGGCATCTCACCTTTGGCTGCAACAATCACTTCTTTACCAAACAAAGTTAAATCCTGACCGTATTCATCTGTTCTGCGATTCGTTAACGGTGAATGGAATTGGTGAATGAGGTAGCCATGTGCACCATGCAGCTCGATGACGTCCACTCCAGCCTGCACCGCGCGTTTAACCCCGAGACGGAACTTCTCCACCATACCTTTCACTTCATCAGTAGTAAGTTCCCGCGGAGTCTTGGATTTAGAGCTAAAAGGAATAGCTGAAGGCGCAACCGGAACGGCAGCATCCTCTGCTTTACGTCCAGCATGGGCAATCTGAATTCCAACCTTTGCACCATGAGCATGCACGGCATCTACAATTCTAGCTAGAGCAGGGATTTGCTCATCGTTCCAGATTCCAAGATCGTAATCAGAGATACGACCATCCGGGTCTACATCTGTCATTTCTATAATGATCAATCCAGCTCCACCAACCGCCCGGCTAACATAGTGATTGTAGTGCCAGTCATTAGCAATACCATCTTTGTTGACTACGGAATATTGACACATCGGAGGCATAACGACACGGTTCTTCAATTGCAAGGAACTGAGTTCAAACGGACTGAATAAATAATTCATGATTTCTCTCCTCTGTATATGCAATTTGATCTGTAATCAACTTGCAAGTTGTAATACCAGCATCATGAAATATAGATGCATGCGTATGCATATAATATATTAAAATAAAAGTTCATTGTCAACTACGACTCTAAGAAAAGAAAAACATCGCCCCGTAAGGCGATGTAAATTAACTTATTGTTTTTCAATTGTCCGTATAACATGTCAGAACATCTATTTATGGAGTTATAGCAGATTTTTAGTTATCACTATCTCTTAGATTCTTACCCTATCTGGAAAAAAATCTGCTTTTTTCAGATAAACAACGTCGATTTTCTCATGTAAGGGCCCGTTTTGTTCCGTTCTTTCCTTAAGCTCAAGCCACTCCGGATCTTCTTGAAAAGCCTTAAAGTTCTGTTCCCGCGCAGCCAGATCCGGGTGCTCAAGTACGTAGTACAACCGATTCGTGGATTCATCCGCTTCCACCCAAAATTCAGTGACCTTCATATGATGTTTGGCGAAAATTGTTATTGTACCGTCCCGGAATCGATCCAGTATAGATTGCATGCGGCCAGGAATTACATGATAAATCCGCAGCTCATATAGCATATACATCCTCCTCCGTTCATTTTATGAATTCAAGTATGATTCCCGTTTGCATGATGTTTTATAGATTACCACCGACCAGCACTTTGACCGCCATCGACGTGAAGGATCTCACCAGTTACGAATTGGGCAGATTCCAGATACAGAATAGCATTCACAATATCTTGAGCCTCGCCCATTACACCAACAGGATGCAGCTTAGCCAAAAAATCATGTGTCTCTACAGGGTGCATCGGCGTTTTGATAATCCCTGGCGCTACTGCGTTTACGCGAATGCCTTTATCAGCATACTCAATAGCAAGTGATTTCGTTGCCGCCGCCAAGCCGCCTTTAGTCAGCGCAGCAAGAACAGAAGGCACACCTTTGATAGGCTGCTCAACGGCCCCACTCGCTGTGATGTTAACGATGTGACCGGAACCCGTCTTCAGCATCTCCGTCACCGCACGTTGGGTCACGTGGAAGAATCCTGTGAGATTGACCGCCAGCTTGGATTCAAGGTCTTCCTTAGTGTAGTCTGTGAATGATTTCGATATAAAAATGCCAGCATTGTTCACCAAAGTATCTATACGTCCAAAGCGCGATAATCCTTCTGTAATCAAACTTTCCGTAATTTGTGGATCTGAAATGTCGCCGATGACATAAGCGATGTGTTTACCTGTTGGATCGATTTCCTTAGCAGCTTCTACCAAGAGTTGCTCACGGCGCCCATTAATCACTACATTTGCACCTTGCTGTACTAACTCAATCGCTACTGCCTTTCCAATACCGCTGCTTCCGCCTGTAACTACTACCACTTTATCTTGAAAACTCATGTTGTTATCTCCTTTGTCTACCTTTTAATAGGTAATTATATTTATCTGCCCACTCATCATACAATGATATCTGCTATCATGTATAATACAGAATCATGATGCCAAATATCTATAATCAAGATACCCAAACTAACTTTACAGGAGGACAATATGGATATTCAGTTGCTCAAAGTGTTTTTCACCACAGCCCAGGAAGGAAGTATATCCAAAGCAGCGCAAAAATTAAACTTTGCCCAATCCAATGTGACGCATAAGATTCAACAGTTGGAAGCCGATTTGCAGACACAGTTGTTTTACCGTCACAATCGAGGCATTACACTTACCCCTTCCGGCCAAACCCTGATTACCTATGCGGAGAAAATATTGCATGTTATTCAAGAAGCGAGATTGGCCGTTGGAGACGCTGCTGTTCCTGCAGGACAACTACACATCGGGTCCCTGGAAGTCACTGCTGCCGTTCGGCTGCCTGCGCTGCTTACTAAATATCACGCCGAATATCCGGCGGTCGACATTTCTTTAATCACAGGTCCGACCGAGCAGCATCTTCATGGGGTTCTTCATTATGAGTTAAACGGAGCATTCGTCTCAGGTCCTGTGGAGCATCCAGAATTGGTTCAAGAAAATGTCATTGATGAAGAAATGGTACTTGTCACACCCCTTTCTCATCCGCCCGTTCAGACCATCCGTGACATACAGCTTCGCACGGTTCTTGTCTTTCCAAGCGGTTGCACCTATCGGTCCAAATTAAGCCAGCTGCTTCAGGAAGAAGGTATCTCACCCGATAAAATGATGGAGTTCGCGTCACTCGAAACGATCATCGGCTGCGTCAGCGCCGGTCTGGGCATTTCGCTTATGCCTCGTTCCATGGTAGTCGTGTCGGAGCAGCAAGGCCGTGTCCGCTGTCATATGATTTCTGACAAACATGCCACTGCCAAAACCGTGTTCATTATGCGAAAAGACACTTTAATGACACCTGCATTGTCAGCCTTCTTGTCGGAAATGCGTTCCCACTTTAGCTAAATTATTGGAATGACAATTCGAGCAATAATTAGGCCCATAAAGCAATGAGGGTCAACCAGAACCTATACATTGCTTTGCCTGGCTAGTACAAATTAAATGCGATTTTCAGTAAAATAGAACATATGTTCTATATACGTAAAAACATCATTTTTCTCGACATATGATTATTATTGTTCATTAATATCGCAAATAAGTCATAACGCCTTTAATTCACCTATCTGAACATCCAATCGCTTCGCTTTTCAAGCGAAAAAAATGCGATATTTACCGATAGCGAACATGTGTTCTTGTCGTGAAATAGATCGTTCACCGCAAAGAAAATTAATTTGAGGGGGAACTACGAAGAAAATCCCTATCCGTTGGAGTGCCATGGCTGCTGCTTCGCGCATTCGCCATCTGTCATCATTCATAGCCGCTTGACACTTTTCGAGAATGACCTGCTTTCTTAAAAGATCTGCATAATAGAAATAAGCCCCAGCGCCTGCAGCGCACAAAAAGGTAAAAACTCACAAGGAGTATTGATAGGCGCATCAGCAACAGTTTGGTTCACCCACTTTAAGATAAGGTTCCAAGCCTCGCTCGTGACCCTACTAGATTCAAAAGCATTCGCAAAGGTATCTGCAATCTCCAAATTCGCGCGTGGGAGATCATCATAGAACCTATTCTTTAATAATTTGCTGTTCATAATGCTCCTCCTTCATTTTGGGAACTCCAATGTAGTCCAAACTATATTTGCTATTTTAAAGTATTTATCAGGATGTTAAATGAAGTTTATTATAATCGGCATCAGCACACACCAAAAAAGCAGCTCGGAACTTCATGTTCCGAACTGCTTTAGATTGGACAACAGTCTGCTATTTTAAGAGCCAGCGCCTTTATAACGTCGTACCCCATAGTTCCAGGCCATCAGACCAATACCGAGGAATACCAAGCCAACAACAGGCGTCAATAGCGCCATGCCCTTCATCTCGTCACGCTGCAGGAAGAGCGCCGCTGGATAGATTCCCACAAACGCAAACGGGATAATCCAGGTGAGTAACACCTGAATCGCCCGGTTATAGATCGTCACCGGATAACGGCCATACGACTGAATGTTGTACATCAGCGGGAGAATCCCTGTTGGTGCATCCGAATAGAACGACAGCGAAGTCAAGGCGGTATAGATACCTGTATAGATCGCTACCGCGCTCAGTGTAAAGAGGATCAGCACCGGTATCGTCCACCATTCAAACGGAAGGCCAAGATTGGACCCGCTGATGGCCATGATGATGAGGCCGATGAAGGAGCCAACCAGCGCCGGCGGGTCTATATTTTCCAGGAAAATCTGAAACAGGTTATGCGCTGGACGCGTCAGAATACGGTCCATCTCACCCTTGACGATATAGCGCTCGCTGAAACCCCACATATTCACGAAACAGCTGAAAACGCCGAACGGCACCATAAAGAAGCCGTAGACGAACACCACTTCGTTCTGATTCCAGCCGCCAAGGCTGTTGGTATGCATGAATATAACAAGAATGAAAATAAAGTTCGTTGCTTGAAACAACAAATCCGATATGACCTCTACCCAAAAGTCAGCACGGTAGGTCAGCCGGGTCTTCATATAATTTTTAAGATACTCTATCACTAATCCAAAGTAATACAACCTTCCTCAACCTCCCTGCACGAACAGACGCTTCCGCGCTGCATGGTATAGCCAGACAATCGGAATGAGAAGCAGCAGGAACCAGAGAACCTGAACCCCTAACACATTCCATATTCCAACGCCCTGTACCCGTCCCGTGAATACGGAACCCGGCAGGTACGTGATTGCCTGAAACGGCAACACTTCAAGCACGGAGGACATCCAGCCCGGAAACAGGCTGATTGGCACGATAAGACCCGAGAACAGATCGACGACAACACGTTTCATCCGCATCATGCCCTCGTTATTTTCCACGAAGAAGGCCAGCAGACCCGTGATCACGTTAATCTGTGAGTTGATCAGGAAGCTGAAGAACAGCATGACCAGGAATCCGATCCAAGCAGACGGCTCCGTCGGCAGATTCACCGGGAACAGCAGCATGGCAATAGCCATACCGGGGATCATAAACAGCATAAACCGGAAGAGCCCTTCTCCAAGTCCCTGCATCATTTTAACCAGTACATAGTTATAAGGCCGGATGAATTGGATAGCGATACTGCCATCCCGTATATCCGTCGAGATTTCCCTGTCTAAATTGTTAAAGTAAAACGCGCGCGCCATCCAGGAAACTGCAACGTAGGTGGTCATTTGGGCAGCCGTAAAGCCGCCAAGTGCCTGTCCGTCACCGTAGATTGCTTTCCAGGTAAAATAGTTGACCCCGATGTTCAGCGTATAGATTAGGATACCCGAGTAATAATTCACCCGGTAAGCCAGCATCGTTAGAAAACGAATGCGAATGAAGTCCATATAGGCACCGAGCAACAGTTTGCGGCTGTTGCCCCCGGAGTCGGGCCTGCCCGTGGAACCACTCGGGGATGAAGGTGCCACACCGAGCATTTTAGACATGAACAACCTCTTTCCCGTCCAGCTCTCCTCGTGCTTCTTCCGGCTTCTCGGCAGAGCCAGACTGGTAGATGCTACGCACGATATCGTCCGTATTCGTCTCAATGATTTTGATGTCTGTGATGTCAGCCTGTCCGACCACGCGTCCCAGCACATCAGATACGTTCAGGTCCAGTGGAATCCACGCTTTGGCATTCAGGTCATTCTCCGCAGACCAGGTCACCGGCATGCCGTCCGTCCAATGATTGAGCTGTCCAAGCTTGGTGGCCGTTCCGAATTGGAATAGCACTTCCCGGCCGGTTCCCCAGCGTTGCTTCAGCTCTTCCAAACCTCCGTCATAAATAATCCGTCCGTCATCCAGCATAATGACGCGGGAGCAGAGTGCTTCAATATCCTGCAGGTCATGTGTCGTCAGAAGAATGGTCGTGCCATGCTCACGGTTCATATCCTTGAGGAAGTCGCGAATCTCCGATTTCACCACAATATCCAGTCCAATCGTCGGCTCATCAAGGAACAAGATCGAAGGATTGTGCAGCAGTGCCGCCACAAGCTCACAGCGCATCCGTTGCCCCAGACTGAGCTTACGCACCGGGCGATTCAAGAGATCTTGCAGCTCAAGCCGTTCCACCAGCTCGTCCAGTCTCTTCTTGAAGTCAGCTTCCGATACACGGTACACCTTGCGCAGCAGCTGGAAGGATTCAATAACGCCGATATCCCACCATAGCTGGCTGCGCTGTCCGAATACTACGCCGATATTACGAACGAACTTCTCCCGTTCTTCATACGGCACATAACCACCAACCGAAAGTACACCGGAGGTCGGCACAAGAATACCGGTTAGCATCTTGATCGTTGTGGATTTCCCGGCTCCGTTCTCCCCGATGTACCCGCAGATTTCTCCTTCGGGAATCGTGAAGGAAATGTCCTTGACTGCGGTGACTTCAGTGTATTCCCGTTTAAACAAATCAGCGAAGGCCCCTTTGAGGCCCTCGCGGTTTTTCTGGACTTTAAATGTCTTTCTTAAGTCCTGCACTTGAATGGCAGCCATATTATACCTCGCTAAACTAAGAGTTGAATGAACAGATTAATATTATAATGCACAACGTGAAAAAGCACTAGCCAAAATAAGCGGCTTCCAGATTGTGTATGGAAGCCGCTTAAAAGTTATAAGCATTAAACGATTCTAATATTGTCGCGTTGCTCGCCGTTGTTATCGTCGTTTAGATGACCTGAACGAGTAACCTTGGTCCGCAGATACTTCTCGTTGAAGGAGGAAACATCGCCCCAGAGCGGTACTCTTTTCACAACATTCATTCCCGCCGCCTTCAAAGCTTCCAGCTTTCTCGGGTTGTTGGTAATTAGGGTGACAGGTTTGTGGCGCAGGTGCTGCAGCACGCTGATCGCATCGGAGTAGTTCCGGGAATCATCTGCAAAACCAAGCTCCAAATTGGCCTCTACCGTATCGTATCCTTCTTCCTGCAAAATATAAGCCATCGCCTTGCTGAACAAGCCAATGCCTCTTCCTTCATGGTTGGCGAGATAGAACAAGGCGCCAGAGCCATTCTCTACGATCATTTTCATGGATTGATGCAACTGGAAGCCGCAATCGCAACGCTTGCTACCGAAGATATCCCCGGTATGGCAGATGCTGTGCATACGGATCAGCGCATCCTCAGAACCTTCAAAGTCGCCGTAGACCAATACGCTCGACTGTTGTCCCTCAGCAAGATTCAGGGAAGATAAACGTTTAATCAGGGCTTCTGTAGCTTCCGGACCGTCTTCTTGAAGCCGTTCTTCATCAGTAACTTTCAACCAGTTATACCATTTAAAAGTCACCGTCTCCCCGTCCAGATTGACTGGCAGAGTAATCGGGCCTACCAATATATTGGTGGACTCATCCATCGTAATCTTCTTAATTTTATTTTGTAGAATAGAAATGATATCAGGTTTAATCATGAGTACACCTTCCTTGAGTTCATTTATAGGTTATGTTTGTTAAACAGAATATTGCTGCAATTAGGCTGCACTAAACAAGTAACTATTTGTAAGTTAGTTTATCATTGTAATATAACTTCGTCAAGTTATAATATATATTTTAATATTTATAATTACTTAATGTAAGTTTGTGATATAATGAATGCAGAGGTGATGCCAATGAATGATTTCGACATGTGTCCGCGCTTCGAGAAAGCCGTTGATCTATTGAGCAAACGGTGGGTGGCCCTGATTGCTTTCGTACTCATCCCAGGCCCTCGTCGATTTGGCGAAATTGAGAGCTGTCTTTCGAACCTCAGCGGTAAAGTCTTGTCTGACCGTCTGAAGGAAATGGAGAATGAGGGAATTATCGAACGCAAAGTCTATCCGGAAATGCCGGTGCGAATCGAGTATTCGCTTACGAGTAAAGGTCATGCGCTAGCCCCGATCCTTGGGGAAATCAGCAACTGGTCTTCAGACTGGATTGAGCTTGGTGTAAAGATTTGATTCCCCGCGGCAAGCAAAAGCGCCCTTTCTGACTTCCCGTTCATACGGAAGCCAAAAAGGGCTGCTTTTGTGATTGGTGGGATTTCCTGGTCGCATTACGCGGCCTCAGAGATCCTTGCGCCCAAATATCCACAGGCCTAGCAAAAATGCTACTATGGTATATCCGGCGCCATACATAACGAAAGTGCCTGATGGAACATTGACAAAATTGTTGATTCCGAATGCAGCGGTTTGTAGCGAAACTACACTTCCGAGCTCTTTCAAATTGAACAGCTCCGATAGCATCTTTCGCTGCAATCCGTCTACCGGCATGAGCAGTGAAATGAATCCCGTCATATTTTTCAGCGAATTCATAATGTCAGGCTCCAGGCCAATCGAGGTCGACAGCTTTTCAATCATTCCCCCTAGCCAGCCCGCCCCATATAACATGGTCATAAATACACCATTCCCCAGCGCCGAGAACCAGCTCGATCCCAGCATAGATACCGTCACCAGCACAGGAACCGCAGATGCAAACAATAGAAATGACAAGATCCACGCGGTAAAGTCCATTGGTATTGCTGCATGAAATTTTGTGATCATCATAATAGCAACATATAAGAGCAAGGCATAACCCAGACCCAGCGTAACAAAACCCATCCAGCGACCCAGATACCATTTCCATCGCGGGAGCGGCCGGGGCAGCAGTGCCTGCAGCACTCCTTGCTCTGCTTCTCCCGCGATGGCTGAGAAAGAACTGAAAATAGCCAGAAACGCCAGTACGAATGAGCCAAAGAAGAATCCAAGCGTCAGTATAATTGTCCCATTGGTAAACCTGGCAATCAGCAATTCGGCACCACTTTGACTCCAGCCCTCATCAGGAATCCCATGCCTTCCCAAACTGGCTGCCACAAACCAAAAGGCCATTAAAAAAACTAGGGTCATCAGCATCGTTAATACCATGACGCGTTTACGCAGCATTTCTTTCCATGTCATCCCCATAATGATGCCCATTATCGCTCACCTCGATGGTTCAGCCCAGACAGGGCGTTCACAAACCATTCTTCTAGACGTTCTTTTTTACGGGAAACTTCATATAATGTCATCCCCTGCTCCATAATCAGCGAATTTAGCCAGCCCACCTGCTCTTCGCTATCCAGCTCGGCTTCCAGCCACACTACACTGCTGTCCTCGGCTTGTGCCGGGGCTAAGGCGTTTCCGTCTCTCTTCGCGTCAATGTCCAGTTTGATTACAAGACCAGTTCTCTCTTCCAGCCAAGACAGCAAAAAAGGCGAATAGCCGCCAACTTTAAAAAGCCAGCTCATTCGCTTGTGCAGCACCTCAGATACACTGCCGTGCCGCAGAATAACGCCGTTATTCAGCAGCGCCATTCGGTCGCACAGCATTTCAACATCCTCCAGCAGGTGGGAGTTGAGAAATATAGTCTTTCCCTGACTCTTGAGCCTCTTCAGGATACTGCGCACTTCGCTGCGTCCAATCGGGTCCATCGCCGAGGAAGGCTCGTCCAGAAAAATGATTGCGGGATCAGCCACCAGCGCACAGGCTAATCCCAGCCGCTGCTGCATTCCCTTGGAATAGTGCTTGACCTTATCCCGGCTACGGATACCGATCCCGACTTCTTCCATGACCTCGCGAACTCGCCTCTCTATGGAAGTAGACGCCATCCGGCTGAGCCGGGCATGCAGACTTACCACCTCTTGGCCTGTCAACCACTCCTGATAACGGTACAACTCCGGCAAATACCCGATCAGTGATTTAGCGTCCAGCGTACCGATTCTGTGTCCCATCAGAGAAGCGGTGCCGCTCGTTGGCTTAATCAACCCCACGAGCATTTTGACAAATGTACTCTTGCCCGCCCCGTTGGGGCCGAGGAAGCCGAAGGCTTCCCCTTTCCCTACAGTAATCGTGACATTTTGGCAGCCACGGCCGTTATCATATGTCTTGCTAAGTCCTGTGGTTTCGATCGCAGCAACACTCATGATTGGATCAACTCCTGCAGTTTAGCCATCAATTTCTCTTTACTATTGAATGTATTGCCTCCATTAAAGTTGAACAACTGTCCGTCCTTCACCCAAACGGCACTGTAATTCTTATAATCCTTACCCATAACGATCGTTTGCAGCATAACCGTTACATCAGCTACCTGAACTTGTTCGCTATTATCGTTAACAAATACCGGCATTGGAATTTCACCTGATAAGATCCCGGTTTGCTGCAAACTGCTCTTTAGGCTTTCAGGGAGTAGCGGGAAGTTGATCACCGCTTCCAGCGCTTCCTCTACTTTAATGGAAGGATCTACCGTCACTACTGGTGTCTTCATCTGCTGCAAGCTTGCCCAATCATTTTTACCTTCTGCAAGATTATAATTTACAATCTCAGGAATATGCAGCGTAATCGGCTTACCATCCACGGATTCAGGCAGCAGCTTTACCGCTCCTAATCGCTTCATGACTTCGTTTGTTTTTTGAACATTTAGACTAAGCTTAATCTCCTGGGAAGACGAAACGAATAGCTGTCCATGATTATTCCGAAGTGCAGCGCTCAAGGGAGAATAACCCAACGTCTCCTGTATTTGTGCAGGGGTCATATCTCCCGAAACCATGCCAGGCGTGCTCTCGAATGATCCAAAATCATTGACTGCTTCATGGAAGTTATCTCTATCGGTGAGCTGGTAGAACATATTGCGCACATCATTTTCATTGACAGCTGTGACTGTCTCCATGCGGAACTGGTTCAAAATCGCGGCCATGGCCGTGTTGCCAACTGGTGTTGCTAGGATTACGGCAAGAGCAGCCACGCCCGCTGCCGTCGCCACCCATTTGCTGCGCCGGGTCATTTTCCGGCGGCGTAATGGCACCTGATTCTCAGTAGAGTTATCCAAAACTCCGCTTATCCCCTCCTCCGGCATCTCTTCAGCTGTTAATTCAGGACTCAAGCTTATTGCAGCAGTCCCCTCTTCTATCTTTGAAGTCAGCCCCCATTCATTCCAACGGGAATTCATCGGCTCTCCGTCAAGGGTAGCTTGCAATCTGGCCCATGCCTCATCCGTTGCTTTTTTCTCTCTATCGTTGTTCAGGGGAAGTTTTGTCATCGGTTTCACCCTCCTTAATTTTTTAAAAATTTTCAATCGATTTGTGGTTGGGATTTAGCTGCTGTTTTCCTCAATCTTGTGGTAGCCCGGTTAAGCAACGTACCCACTACGGGTGCCTTTACCCCTAGCTCACCGGCGATTTCTGCATAACTGTAGCCCGAGTATTTCAGGAGCAGCACCTGCCGGTCACGCTCCGGCAATTCATCCAGCCATTCCCGTACACCCTCCTGATCCAGCTTACGAAGCACTACGTCTTCACCAGTTAGGGGTGTAGCTTCACTGCCTAAGAACAATTCCTGCTTGTCCTGCAATCGGCGTTCCCTGGCCTTCTGGGTCATATAGTCATATCCGATCCGGGTCAGCACCCTGTGGAGCCATGCGCCCAGGGCCGCGGGATCATCCGGTGGATTGCGATACAGCCTCAGGAATACATCCTGCGCCAAATCGTCCGCAGCCGCTTCATCCCTGATCAACGCCACCAATTTACGTCTTACAATGGGATAGTGTTCATAGAATATATTTTGAAATATTTCTGATTCCGGAATTTTCATTTTGTTTATACCTCCTTATCCGCTGCAGCTATAAGTAAGACGGCTAACGGCTATTTTTTGTATCAGAAGGGTTAGAAAAAAAATCATTTTTATCTTAAAACACGCAAAAAGACAGCCCTTAAAAGAGCTGTCTTTTACTTTTCCCAGTTTAGTGCTGGAATAAGCTAGAAATCTTCACAATTTGGTATTGAATTATCTAGTAAAATATAGTAATTTTAAATAGGCAACTAAACCATATTGAGAGGCGGAATTAAAATGGAAAAAATGTGTATGGAAATGATGATGAGCATGTGTATGGAGGATATGATGGCCAAGATGAACACCATGAAGATGTGCATGGAGAAGATGACTGAAATGAACATGATGGACATGGATATGGACATGATGATGAAGAAAATGCAAGACTGTGATGAAATGATGACAATGTGCATGACTATGATGCGCGAAGGAATGCAAATGTCTAAGTAATTCCATTGTCTGATTTATTTTTCTTAACCAAGTGAATCCCCAAAATTCACTTTACAAGAAGACCATCAAGTCTTGGCAGAGCAGACAACTGCATGCCATTTTTTTATGTTCACCTTTTCTCTTGTATCTCTTCCCCTGCTATCTAATACCGATATATTTACTCTGAATCACCTTCGCCAGTCTGATCCGTTCCAGCTTCAGCTCCCAGATCTTCTCTTTCAGCGAATTCTGATCCTCTGTAGGCTCATTCTCACGCAGCTTGTTGAACAATTCCACCAATACTGCATTAACTTCGTCAAATTGTACCCACAATTCCCGGACACTTTCTTCTCTTTGACTCTGAGCGGAAGCTACCGGAAGGTTCTTCAATCGCTCGATGATGTCAGCCTGCCACTGTCCATCGTTAATTGCTTTGGCGTAATTTAAAAGATCCAGATAATCATCGACTGACATGTGTACCGACTCCTTACTCTCTGTATACCAAGTATTATACTCGGTATTAAAGAAAATGCAATGCCTTATCCATAAAAAATTGTAAATTATTCTTTCTACTATAAAAAAAGCCCGGCCTCTCCACACGGAAGAAACCGGACTTGATTTCAATAAATCTATTACTTACCTTGTTTATTATGCCAGATTAAGGCATGTAATTGTGGCAGTACCCGTACTCGATTCAACGCAGGATCGGCGATCACCTTGTTGAACAGCCATTCCAGGCGCCTTAGCAGCCTTCCTGAGATGTCACCAGTCTCCTTAACATCTTCGTTACCCGGCTGCAGAAAGAGCTGTACATCCTCATACCGTCGATGAACCGATTTGGCATACTCCAAATCCTCTTCCCCAAAGACCACAACCTTCAAATTATGTGTGCCACGTCCATGATCCCTCATATTCCGCAGAATCCGGTCCAGTACATCCCAATCCGTCTTCATCCCCGAGCTTGGCGGCTTCGGACTGATGGTTAAGACATCCACATCGTAGAACCAATCCTGCCACCGACTGCCTTGAGTTTCGATAGCTACCTGAATACCTTTTCTATGAAGAAGGTCGATGAAATGCTTCATCCCCTCGCCAATCAGCGCCGGGTTGCCTCCAGAAATCGTTACGCTGTCAAAATTACCGTCAGCTAGCGACATCAGATCTTCTACAATCATTTCCGGCTCCAACAGGCGTACCTTATCTTTAGCTGTTCCATCCCAGGTAAAAGCCGAGTCGCACCAGCTACAGCGGTAGTCACAACCGTAAGTACGTACGAACATCGTTTTCACCCCGATGACCGCACCCTCGCCCTGTATAGTAGGGCCAAAGATCTCAATGACCGGCAGCTTACTCACAGTCACACCCCCCGTAACGGCGGTAAGACGGACCTTCTTCCGGGAGATCTTCGGCCAATACTTCCGCCCATGACGTTGGGGTCTCCCAGAGCTTCACAGAATATAGCGGCAGCCCGGCTTTCTTCAACTCATGGGCCGCATAGGATGACAAATTCTCAGCTGTTGTACGAAACGAGAGTTGGGCAACCTTGGAGCCAGAGCTGTACAGCGACTCAAGTACAGGTTCATTGCCTGTGGCGAGAAAAGCATGATCTAAACGATCAATCAGCACCTCTTGCACCCTTGCCTTGATTTCGCTAAAGTCAATGACGAAACCTTCGTTAGAATGCCCCTCCTGCATTGAAGGAACGCCCTTCAGCACAACCTCCAGCTTGTAGGTATGGCCGTGAAGATTGCTGCATTTCCCCTTATGCCCGATAAGCTGGTGGGCAGCGTCAAAGGTGAAGATTTTGCATACCGAAACCTCGTTCAGCATGAGTCACCCTTCTTTCTCTCCCCTTCGTACTGCGTCAGCCCACGGCTGCGCAAGAGGCACGCGGGACAAGTCCCGCAGCCACTTCCAATGATCCCGTTGTAACAGGTCAGTGTGCACTCACGAATATAATCAAAGTGGCCCAATTCGTCGGCCATTTTCCAAGTTTCTTTTTTATCCAGCCACATCAGCGGCGTATGAATCACGAATTCATAGTCCATAGACAGATTCAGCGTCACATTCAGCGATTTCACGAACACATCACGGCAGT
The DNA here is from genome assembly GCF_042887565.1 of Paenibacillus sp. NPDC057934. Lineage (NCBI taxonomy): Bacteria > Bacillati > Bacillota > Bacilli > Caryophanales > Paenibacillaceae > Paenibacillus > Paenibacillus sp. NPDC057934. The sequence goes on along the minus strand of NZ_JBHVPB010000009.1, from coordinate 232,913 downwards.
CTGGATATCCGCTGAAATCGGTCTGGCAGACGCCTGTTACGATATGGTGATACCCAAGCTGCTTGGCAAGAATGGCCGCAAACGACAGGAACAGCAGATTCCGTCCATCCACAAAGGTGCTGGGAAGCTCATTCGCTGCTCCTTCTTCAATGGCGATATCATCCCGTGTCAATGCGTTGGGTGCCAACTGATTTAGCAGACCCAAATCGAGAATATGCTGTTTCACTTTAAAATCAGCGGCAATTTGCTGCGAAACCTCAATCTCGGCGGCATGCCGCTGGTTATAGTTGAACGTGACCACTTGCACCTCATCATAGTGTTGAAGCGCCCAGATCAGACAGGTCGTGCTGTCCTGGCCGCCGCTGAAGACGACCAATGCTTTTTTATTCATTTTTCGAAATCTCCTTTTTTTACAAAATAGGGTTAGCGGTTATCCACTTTTTCCGGGTAGAGATCATGATTCATTAGACGGTGCTCCGCCATTGCCTCATACTTTGTTCCCGGACGTCCCCAATTGCAATAAGGATCAATCGAAATGCCGCCCCGCGGAGTGAATTTACCCCATACTTCAATATAGCGCGGGTCCATCAGGCTGATGAGATCGTTCATGATGATGTTAACGCAATCCTCATGAAAATCTCCATGGTTGCGGAAACTGAATAAATACAGCTTCAGCGATTTGGATTCCACCATTTTTTGCTCCGGGATGTACGAGATGTACAGTGTCGCAAAATCTGGTTGGCCCGTAACGGGGCACAGACTGGTGAATTCCGGGCAATTGAACTTGACGAAATAATCGCGTCCCGGATGCTTGTTATCGAACGATTCCAGCACCTCTGGCGCATAGCCAAAATGGTACTGTGTTCCCTGATTGCCCAGCAGTGTAACTTCCTTCATTTCATCTTTCAATCTTCCTTCGGACATGACAAAAAATCCCTCTCTTTTCCTTCGGCCGGGGCCGGAATTGGAAAGAAGAACGAGATTTCGAAAACTTGGCTCTACTAAGAATAAACGAGTTCTGACCTATGGACAGAGTTATCCCGTTTATACGCGGAACATCATTCGTAGTGGCATCTGACGTCCCTTAAGGGTCTTAGTTTTTTATAGAGGGAGTTTGCGAACCTCTCCTGCGTGCAATGACGCAGACTTCTTCTTTAACTGATATCGTGCGTCTTGAACTATACCATGGGGTGTACGGGGATGACAAGTATAAAAACATAATGATTAAATGGATTGATTATTAATACAATAAATTGTTTAACGACGGCAAAAATGACGGATTCATTTTGGGCGAACAGGGTAACTTATAGCCTATAGATCATCTTCTAAAGGATGGGATCAGGTCATGGAACAGCAGGTACAACAACTCTCAGATTGGCTGAATACACAGGTGAACAAGACGATTCTCATTGAGAAGCAGGAGCTTTCCGATACGGACACCATTCATTTCAAGCTGGAAGGCGTCGATTACCGTGATGCAGATGATGTTATTGACGATTATCTGGACAGTGCGTTGATTCTTAGAGGTTCGGGAAGCACTTTGAACAGAGATGGCGAACTGGTGCGCTTGCCCCAGACTAATTTCGAAATTGCAGTCAGCGGGCTGCGACTCAATCGTTCGGATGCAGAAGCCGCAGAGGTGAAGACAGACCGTGCCCATTACACCTTGTCTAAAGAATGACACTTCGGAGCGTTTAATCCACATGTAATCTGTAACAAAATAACAACGCCTGCTTCGATTGGATAACAAAAAGAGGCTGCGGATAAACGCCCGCAGCCTCTTGCCTGTTCATATCTCACTACTCTTCGCCGATGATCTCCACTTCGGTTTCCAGCTCTACGTCAAATTTATTCTTCACGGTGTCTCTAACATGTTGGATCAGACCGATATAGTCGCTGGCCGTGGCGTGATCTGCATTTACAATAAACCCAGCGTGTTTACGGGACACCTCGGCACCGCCGATGCGGGTTCCCTGGAGTCCGCTTTCCTGGATTAACTGGCCGGCAAACCGTCCTGGAGGACGCTTGAAAACACTACCACAAGACGGGTATTCCAGTGGCTGCTTCGATTCCCGGAGGAATGTCAATTCATCCATGACCGACTTGATAGCTGTAGCTTCCCCTGGCTTAAGGGCAAACCGTGCCTCCAGAACAACGTATTCACCACTTGAAAAGATACTCTTACGGTATCCCCATTGCATTTGGTCACCCTGAAGCGTTATCAGCTCACCGGCCTTGTTCAAGACAACAGCGCTGTGAAGTACATCCTTGACCTCACCACCGTAGGCTCCTGCGTTCATATATAGAGCGCCTCCTACTGTACCAGGGATGCCGCAAGCAAATTCCAGACCCGTCAATTCCTGATCCAGCGCATAGCGCGATACATCAATAATTTTGGCGCCGCACTCGGCATACAACAGACCGTCGCGCACTTCCATACCGGTCAGGTCCGAGGTTTGAAGCACAATGCCGCGTACCCCTCCATCACGGATAATGACATTGGAGCCATTGCCAAGTACCGTGAGCGGAATACGCTGCTCATTCGCATATGTAACAATTTTCTGAATTTCTTCATAAGTAGCGGGAGCTGCCAATATATCTGCCCTGCCCCCCATTTTGGTAAATACACGTCCCTTTAATTCCTCATGACTTATAACGATGCCTGCTGTAACCATAGCTTGCAGATCGTTCTGAACTTTGCTGATATTCATATTGCATACCCCTTTGATGGAATAGAAATAAACCCGCTTGACGGGACATAAACTTGTAACTATAATGATTACAGGTTAAACATTAAAAATTAATTTTCATTATGGAAAGGAAGTTAACTCATGTCAACTTTAGTTATCGTCGCACACCCCAACCTTGAACAATCCAAGATCAATAAATACTGGCAGGAATACCTCAAGGCCAACACTGATGTTACCGTACACAATCTTTATGAGACGTACCCTTCAGAGGTTATCAATGTAGAGCGTGAGCAGAAGCTGGTGGAACAGCATGACCGCATCGTGCTTCAATATCCCTTCTATTGGTACAGCACACCGCCACTTTTGAAAAAATGGTTCGATTCCGTGCTTACCTACGGCTGGGCTTATGGCGAGAACGGCAACAAGCTGCATGGCAAGGAATTGCAGATTGCATTGTCCACCGGCGGTCCTAAGGAAGCTTATACACCAACTGGCTATAACAAATTCAGTCTAGAAGAGCTGCTTAGACCTATTGAAGCTACTTCCAATCTTATTGGTACAAAACTGCTGCCTTACTTCATTATCAGCGGTGCAATGACCATCACGGATGAAGAAATTCAAGCCTCTGCAATACAATATGCCAAACTAATCACTACCTAAGTTGCAAGGGTAGATGATCAGGCAACCACAACTTTAACAACGAACAGGCTCCCTTGTCAATGACGGGAGCCTGTTCTTCTATATATATATTTATATTATGGATGATTTTATGGCGATATAACCATTTTTCCTCACGGGAATTGGCTACAATCCAACAGCTTTGTAAGCCGCAAGCTCATATGGGAGACACAGCGGAACACCCGTGCGCGGATCTGGCATAATATCGGCCTCGATGCCGAACACTTCACGCAGAACCGGTGTAGTCATTACGTCAGCTGGCGCTCCTTCGCTAATGACTGTACCGGACTTGATCGCCACCATATGCTGCGCGTACCGGGAAGCATGATTCAAGTCATGAACTACCATGATGATGGTACGGCCCTTCTCTTCATTCAGCTTTTGCAGCAATTGCAGAACTTCCAGTTGATGTGCCATATCGAGGAACGTTGTAGGTTCATCCAAGAACAGAATATCCGTCTCTTGCGCCAATGCCATCGCAATCCAGGCGCGCTGACGTTGTCCTCCGGAGAGACGGTCAATCGGGCGGTCATGGAAGTCCGACATCCCCGTCTCAGCGATAGCATTAGAGATAATTGTGCGATCTTCTGGTGTCAATGTACCGAAGCCCTTTTGATGCGGATAACGACCGTAGCTGACCAATTCCGCCACAGTGAGTCCGTCCGGTGCTGTTGGGTTTTGTGGTAAAATCGCCAGCTGGCGAGCCACTTCTTTAGTGGAGAGGTTATGAATGGATTTTCCGTCCAGCATTACACTGCCGCTCTTCGGCTTCATGATCCGGGCCATCGTCTTCAGAATCGTGGACTTTCCAGAGCCGTTAGCCCCGACAAGCGCCGTTATTTTCCCTGTTGGAAGCGTGAGGTTCAATCCCTTAACTATAGTAGCTTCCGAGTACCCGATACTTAGCTGTTCTGTATTCAAACGTTCTGACATGATCTTCACTCCCTGTAGTTTTTCGGGGTAGGCCCGTTAATATTGGATTTGTAGAATAAATTAAGCTCTTGATTTGGCAAGTAAGTATAAAAAATAGGGTGCACCGATTACAGCCACTACGACGCCTGCCGGCACTTCCGCCGGCTGCATAATCCAGCGGCCGATGGTATCGGCAGCTAGTAACAGGAGTCCGCCTGTAAGGGCAGCGGCCGGCAGCAGCACTTGATGCCGCGGTCCGACCAGCCTGCGGGCCAGGTGCGGGGCGATCAGACCTACGAAGCCGATGCCGCCGCTGACCGCCACACAGGAGCCTGCAAGAGCAACTGCAGCAGCGAGTAGCAGCAGGCGTTCACGCTCCACCGGAGCGCCAAGCCCGGTGGACATCTGGTCGCCCAGATTCAATACATTCAGCACTCGGGCTTTATAGAACGCGAATGGCAGAAGAACGACAATCCATGGCAGCAGCGCCAGTACAAAGCGCCAATCGCCACCCCAGATCTTCCCGGCCATCCAGGTGGCTACGAATTGATAATTCTTGGGATCGAGCCTCAGCGCCAGCACAATCTGGTAGGCGTTGATCCCTGCGGCAACCGCGATCCCGATCAGCACAAGCCTTGCCGGGGACAGCCCTTCCCGGCGAAAAGCCAGGATGTAGATTAGCGCGGCTGTAAGGCCGGCGCCCAGCAAGGCTAGCAGTGGAAGCACGTAAATCGGCGCCGCCGTTGTAGCTGGAAAGAAAGAAATGAACAAGATGACCGCAAAACCAGCACCTGCGGTGATCCCTAAGGTAGAAGGTTCAGCTAATGCATTGCGCGACAAGCTTTGCAGTATACAGCCGGAGACTGCAAAGCCCGCCCCGACTAGCAGCGAAATCACGATACGAGGCAACCGGAAATCAAACAGGATCAGCTTCTGCTGATGATTTCCTTGTCCGCCGATCGTATGCAGCACCTCTAGTGGTGAGAGACGCATAAAGCCTGTATTCATGCTGATGATGAACACAGCAGCGATAAGAAAACCTAGCAGTAACAGAACCGTTATGTTCCTTGTACGTCTCTGCTTCTCATAAGAACTGAGGATGAGCTTGCTCATGACAGCGCCCCCTTCCGTCTGCTCGCCAAGTAAATAAAGAACGGTACACCGAGCAGCGAGATTAGAGCGCCGATCGGCGTCTCATAAGGTGCATTCAGGAGTCTGGCTCCAATATCTGCAAAGATCAGGAGCAGACTGCCAAGTACAGCTGAACAAGGAATCACCCAGCGGTAATCAATGCCTACCAGATAACGGGTAATATGAGGAATGAGCAGACCGACAAAAGCAATCGGGCCTACAGCCGAAACCGCCGTTCCGGCAAGCACCACAACCGTGACCATGCCTCCGGCCTGTACCAGCTTTGTATTCTGACCGAGTCCCGCTGCCACCTCGCTGCCGAGGCTGAGCAGTGTAATGGAACGAGACATCATCATTGCCACAACAAGAGCTACGAGAATTGGCGTTGCCATGATCTTAAGCTGACCCCATGTCGTTCCGGCGACCCCGCCGGCCAGCCAGAACGTTAAGTCCTGAGACAGGTGGAACAGGATCGCTACTCCCTGGCTGACAGCTAGCAAGAGCGCACTTACTGCAGCTCCGGCAAGTGTAAGCCGAATGGGTGTTAATCCATTGCGGGAGAGGGAGCCTATCCCGAACACAAGCAAGGCCGCTAACGCTGCGCCGATAAAACAAAACAGCATAATCAATGTGAACGGCATCGAAGGTGTAAAAGCAAAGGCTAAGGCTAGCGCAGCTGTCGCTCCGGCATTCAAACCAAGCAGGCCGGAATCCGCTAGCGGGTTGCGGGTCATCCCCTGCATCATAGCTCCAGCTACGGCAAAGCAGGCTCCAACCAGTGCCCCGGCGAGGGAGCGCGGGATGCGCAGCTCCCATATCACCTGATGCTGCCGTATGTCAGGATTAAAATGAAATACAGCTTCCCAGACTGTGGATAGTCTGATATCCGCTGCGCCTACTGAAATTGAGAGCGCGAGTCCGAACAGAATACCTCCCAAACCAATGATCAGAATGACAATCGCCGCTGTCGGCCGCGAAGTAATTGGAAGATCAGTTGTCCTTAACTTGGTACTATCTATGGAATCTGAATCCTGGGATGAAACCATTCAATAACTTGTCTCCTTATTGAGTAATAACAAGAATCATTCTCATTATCGCAAATATATGAAGTATGTACAATATCCCGATAACGACATCTACAAAAATTGCAGTGGATCATATGAAAAAAGCTTATTATTTAACGAGAAACTTCAATATATCGTCAATGGTTTTGGAATCTGCAGTCGCTCCGCTATACAACCAGGTGCTGTTGGAACTCAGCTCATAGACATGTCCTGATTTGACTGCAGGGATACTCTTCCAGGTCGCGCTGTTCAAAATTTCCGAGCTGTCCGATTTGTCACTGTTCACCAGGAAGATATGATCAGCTTTCAGTTCAGAGAGCTTTTCCAAAGAGATCGGATTCCATGTCGCTCTCTGATCCGTCGGAATTTCTGTCACCAGATTTGGTGAAGCCAGTCCCAGATCCTTATACAACACTTCCCCGCTGGCACGTGTCTCATCTACCAGGTAGAAATTCTTTTGCACCAGCCATAGCGCAGCGGCAGACTGTCCGCCCGCAACACTGGCAAGCTTCTCTTTAGCTTCTACGGCTTTCTGATCATAATCTTTGATCGCTTGCGCGGCTTCTGCACTCTTGCCGAGCAAGTCACCAATAGTCGTCAAAGCTTTGCGCCAGTCTTTGTTCAAGGCATCGCCAAGCACATACGTAGGTGCGATTTTGTTATATTGATCATACAGGCCGTTCTGGACGGCGGATTCCGAATCCACGATGATAAGATCCGGCGCAAAGCTAGTCACCGCTTCAAGCGGAAGATCATAGCTGATCGTCGGAACATCTTTTAATTCTGGAGACAGATACTCCTGTATTCCGTTTGGAACCGACCACTGCGCTACAGGTGTAACCCCCAGTGTAACCAAGTGATCTTCAAGATAGGAAGCAAGTACCCGTTGCGGCTTAGCAGGGATGATGACCTGATGACCCATGGCATCTGTTACCGTCTTCTCCTCCCCTTGACTCGGGGCTGCAGTAGCTTCAGCAGAAGGTGCAGTCGTTGATCCAGCAGCGCTATTAGCCGCGTTCCCGGCATTGTTATTGCCACAAGCAGACAAGATCACCATGAGGGCCGCTAAACCCGCCATCGCCAGCTTTGTGCTGCCTGATTTATTTCTTTTTAATGCAAACATTCAATATCCCCCTTGTATCTACTTCCATTCCTATTCTATATAAGACGAACTTAAGATTTGAACGTAAGGCTCGGTCGTCACTACGGTGGAATGTTTGGACTTCCGGCCGCTGTTGTTTCCAGATTTCATCTAAATAACCGCTTCTAGCGGTTGAAATCCGGACACAAGCTTAGGCTTCCGATGCGAGCTTTCCTTCGGAAAGCTTTTAGGCGGTCGCTTTCGCTCCTACAGTTCCAAACTTCCCCCTTCGTTTCTTCTCGCTTTTCGTTACTTTCTTTTGTTCGGCTTATAAAGAGTCATTACCTCTTATCTTAACACTTTTAAATGATATTGATTCTCATTATCTATGTCAACATAAATATTAAATATTCTACAGGGTTCGCGCCTGATTGACACCAACATACAATTCGAAACAAAAAAAGAAGCCGCATCGCGACTTCTCTTTAATGTACAGCTAATTCTGAGCTATTTGTTCAAATGATAAGGCACTGTGGCGACCACGACATCCTTCTGGTTCATTAGATAGGAACGAATCAAGAAACTGGTCTGGTTATGCAATAGAGCCTGCCACCAATGCTTCGTAATAAATTGCGGAATCAGGATCGTGATGTGATCTGTCGAAGCGGTCTTCCACTCCACCGTATCGATGAACTTGAGCAGTGGACGGAGAATGCTGCGGTACCGAGAGCGTAGGACAATAAGTCGTACACCCGGATTCCATTCCTCCCACTTCTGCTCCATCCGGTGAATCTCCTCTTCATCAAAACCGACGTACACTGCAACCACGTTATCCGTTAACGACTTTGCGTAACTAAGCGAATGCAAAACGGCGCGGGTAACACCAGCTACAGGCACAACCACGGTGCTTCCTTTAATGACTGGTTTATCCTTGTCGAGACAGATACGGAGCTGATCCGCCGTATTCATGTAGTGACCATGTATGCGGTAGAACACGAACATTACGATTGGCAGGAAGATAAAGGCCATCCACACACTGGAGAATTTGGTGATGATGAAAATCAGCGTAATCGTTAATGTCGTCAGCATCCCGATTGTGTTGACAACAAATTTACTTTGCCAGCCAGCCGGCTTCAATTTGTACCAGCGAACCATCATACCCAGCTGCGACAGTGTAAATGGAATGAACACCCCGACAGCATACAGTGGAATCAGGCCTTCTGTATTCCCGTGAAATGCGGCTACCAATAGTGCAGACATCACACCGAGGAAAATGATCCCGTTCGAGAAACCGAGCCGGTCACCACGGACCATGAATGCATGCGGCATGTATTTGTCTTTGGCGAACATACAGGCAAGCAGCGGGAACGCCGAGTAAGCGGTATTGGCTGCCAGGAACAAAATAACAGCGGTAATCCCTTGAATGAAGAAATACAGCACGCCGCGTCCAAAGGTGGATTCCGTGATCTGGGATACGACGGTAGCTTTCTCGTCAGGCACAATGCCATACCAGTACGCCAGAACGGTTATGCCTGTGAACATAATTCCTAGAATGAGGCCCATGGCCATTAGGGTTTTGGCCGCATTTTTCTCAGCAGGCGCTTTAAAGTTCGGAATGGCATTGGACACAGCCTCGACCCCGGTTAAAGCCGAACAGCCAGAGCTAAAAGCCTTCAGGAGCAGGAACAAGCTGACATTGGATACCGCAGTCCCGATTTCGGGAACATGGGCATGCGCGCCGCCCGTGGCATATTTTATAACCCCTGAAATAATTAAGACGAAAATGGAAATAACAAACAGGTATACAGGAACAGCAATGAAAGATGCGGATTCTGTTACGCCGCGTAGATTAAGTATCGTTAGGATGATAATTACGGTCACTGCAATAAGAACAGTATGCCCATGCAAGCTTGGAAAAGCCGATGTGATCGCATCAGTACCTGCGGACGCACTTACGGCAACCGTTAGAATGTAATCCACCAACAAAGAGCCACCAGCCAAAAGCCCGGTCGGAACACCCAGATTGTTCTTAGCTACGATATAAGCACCGCCGCCTTGTGGATAAGCAAAGATCGTCTGCCGGTATGATAAAATCAGAATCGCCAGCAGTCCCAATACGGCAAGTGCAATTGGCAGGGAGTACCAGATCGCTGTGAACCCCGCGGCGACCAGTACAATCAGAATTTGTTCCGTTCCGTAGGCCACAGACGAGAGCGCATCTGAAGACAGAACAGCCAGTGCTTTCACCTTGGATAACTTTTCATGATCGAGTTCGTTCGATTTCATCGGACGGCCGATCAAAAGTCGTTTTACTTTGCTTACCATTGTAGAAACAGTTCCTCTCTTTGTGAGTTGAATCGGTCATACCGTGCGCCGTTTTCACGGGTGGATTTCATAAATGCAGGCACAAAAATAAGCATACGGAAATGATCCGCACGCCTATGGCATGGTCATTATCCCACCTTTGCTTACGAGGTTAGCTGGCGGATTCGGGCTGTGGTAGCCCTACGGTCCCGGCCATATTGGCCGCTTCCGATTCACCCCTTTGGCATCGTATGCCAAGATTGGTTCCCCCGTTTTTCCTAGGAAAATTCAGCGCATATTCAACTTCTCACAAGGTCTAATATTAGTCTACAAAGTGCATCCAGTAAAGCGGTGAAAAAAATGAAAAAAGAATGAAAAAACATTCAAAACCCGCAAATTTTATATCGGGAACTGTCCGCTCTTTCATTCTCTTCTATTATCCCTTCGGCCCGTGTTTTTATAACATTTTGACGTTATTTGTGACGAATCAGCAGGGAATATTTATTGGTTGTACTTGATTATGCTTCTTCTGTTTCCTGCTCCAGAGGCTTGCGGCCAAACCAGAGTAAAACTGTGATCAAGGCAAAAGCGATTAACGCCATAAACGGAATCGTGATAAAACCAAAATAATTCAAATAATCCTTGTTACAAGGAACTCCCACCGTGCAAGGAATAATCTTGCTGAGAGCGGGAATTTTCTGTTCTGCGTAGTGATACAGTGAAATGCTTCCCCCGATAATGCTCAGCGGCAGCACATAAGGAATAATGCGCTTGTCTCCCCGGTACGTAGCAATGCCTAGCAAAAAGAGCTGGGGATACATAAAGATGCGCTGGAACCAGCAGAGCTTGCAGGGCTCATACTTTAGAACCTCACTCAAGTATAGGCTGCCTGCCACGGCCACCACTGACACAAACCAAGCCAGGTAAAGAGCGTTACGGCGGCAAAATAGGGAGAATTTACTCATTTCACTTGGCCTCCGCCGCTTTGGCTGCAGCATCTACTTCTGCCGAAATAGCGTCAAAGTTAAACGGTTCTGCGGATTTCACGCCATTAATGAAGAGGGTTGGCGTATTATTAACCCCTGCGTCGGAAGCTGTCTTAATGTCACGCTGCAGTTCGTCATAATACGTCCGATCCTTGATATCCTTGCGCAGCAGCTCCAGATCAATGTTCAGCTTTTCCTTCTCAGCCAAGCCTACCAAATAATCCTCGGTAGCCCACTTGGCATTCTCATCTCCCTGATTTGCATATACGGCATCAAAGAACTTCCAGAACTCATCAGCATTCTGATGATAAATGGACAGCGCAGCCAGTGAAGCTGTTTCGGAATCAGGACCGATAAAGGCCATATTCACAAAGTAAAAAGAGGCTTTTCCTGGCTCAACCAGTTCTTTCACGATTTGCGGTTTTATTAACCCCGTGAATTGGGCACAAGCGGGACATTTGAAGTCTCCAAATTCAACAATTTTGACCGGTGCATCCTCTTTACCCAGTCTCGGCAGCTCACTGTAATTGAAGCTCGTCGGCTCTGCCGCTGTGGTGGTGGAGGAAGTATCCTTGGATGCCATCATAAATAGGACTACAAAAATAATGACTACAAAGACAATTGTACCGATAATAAACATTGTGTTCGTCTGTTTCTGTTTATCTTGCTTGGTGCGGTCTCTCTCCTGTTTATTTAATTGAGAAGCCGCTGGACTCTTCTTCTTAGGTTTGCTCAAGGATCGTTCCTTTCTGTCCGTTACGGACGGGCATAGTATAATATTTTAAAATTATATAATTAAAGAACTCACCTTGGCAATCAATACTGTTGAGTTTGAGGCATGTAATGTGGAAAAATAACAAACAAAAAAAGCACAGCGCCGTTAAATGACGCTATGCCCTTGTACTATTAATCTATGAAATGCCTAAGCTCCGGCTTCTTCGGCGAGAATCTCTATCTTAAGCAGTTTGATTCGAGAGATACGCTTATGGTCCATTTCCTCAACACTAATCAAATGATTGTCGAATGTAATGGACTGGCCCATCTGCGGGGGATTCACTTCCAGTTTGGAATAGAGCCACCCACCCAGGGTATCATAATCATCGGTCTCCATGTGCAGACCCAGAAGGTCGTTGATCTCCTCGATCAGCATCAAGCCATCGATGGAGTATTCATCCTCCCCCAGCTTCTCCACACCGGGGCGCTCCTCATCGAATTCATCCTGGATTTCCCCTACGATCTCTTCCATGATATCTTCCAGGGTAACCATCCCAGAAGTTCCACCATATTCGTCAATGAGAATGGCGATCTGAGTCTTGGCCCGCTGCATGACCTTTAGCAACGCACTGATCTGGATGGATTCCGGTACGGTAAGAATCGGGCGAATCAATTCATGATACTGGGGAACACGTTCCCTGATCAAGTCCTTAATGTGAATGAAGCCAAGAATATGGTCCTTGTCGCCATCACAAACTGGATAACGAGTTCGCATGCCTTCAAAGGCAATATTAATGTTCTCCTCCACTGACAGATGATTGTTCAGACAAATCATTTCCGTACGTGGAATCATAATCTCTCGAGCCATCGTATCAGCAAATTCAAAAATGTTGTCAACCAGTGTCATTTCAGTGTTGTCAATCAATCCGCTTTTATTGCTTTCCTGCATCAGAATCCGAATCTCTTCCTCAGTATGAGCTGTTCCGAGCTCAGTTGGAGGCGTCAGTCGGAAAAGTCGTAGTAAGCCACGCGCCAGATTGTTGACAACCCAGATAAATGGAAACATTAGCTTGTAAAAGACATTCATCGGTCCTGCGGTTAGCAGAAGTACTGCTTCAGCCTTGTTGACAGCAATCGTCTTCGGTGCAAGCTCGCCAAGCACAATATGCAGCACTGTAATTAGCATGAAGGCAATAATCAGAGAGATCACATAAACCGTAGTTGCGCCAAAGCCCATACTAACCAGCAGCGGCCCAACCAGCGTCGCAATTGCCGGTTCACCCAGCCATCCTAGCGCGAGTGATGCCAGGGTAATCCCAAGCTGACAAGCAGATAGATAAGCATCTAAGTTGTGAACAATAGGTTTAACAGACAGCGCTCTTTTGCTGCCCTCTTCGATAAGTGAATCAATGCGCCCGCTGCGCACTTTCACCATCGCATACTCCACGGAAACAAAAAATCCGTTCAACAGCACCAATAAAATCATTAAACCTACATTTAATATACCGGGTAAAGGGTCGCTCAAATTTTGCTCCTATCCACCGTTCTCACACGGGGCGGATAGGCCCACCTCCTTCGTTTTTTCAAAATGTCAGCATGTAAATCGTTAGTCTTCTGAATCAATTCCCCAATGCTTTCAGCTCCTGTCTATAGTCACGAATATAAATATATACATTATTATATATTTATAATCTACACAGTCAAACCGCAGCGTATGACGGCATAATGAGGTTTTACCACAATTCTTTGACTTTTACTGATGAATTCGAGCTCTCATGCGTGTTCAGGCCGTTTCCAGAAGTTTCAATAATAAAAGCCCCTCCCCGGCAGTCCGGAGAGAGGCTTAAAAGTCCATTTTAGCGATAGTAACGTGTACCGGTGTTGCCGATAACACCAGGATATTGATAAGTAAGAGGTTCGTCGAAAGTCGCGTAATCAAAATTGATCATAAGTAACATGATGCGTTGTCCCGTTGTCGGGTCGCTAATGATGATGTGGTCACGTCCAGCTGCTTCCAATTTACCTTTGAAGATTTTAGCGTTCCAATCCTTATTGTTCTCATAGGTCATGTAGAATGTGCCAACCTTACCCAAATTCAGCCGTAAAATATTCTCGATGTAAGATTGTTCAAATACAGGGGCTGGTGCCGAAACTACTGTTCCTGATGGAGTCATTGGACTTCCGCTGGTTACTTGGGGAGGTACCGTTTGCATTGTGCCACCCATCGTACCCATTGTTCCCATTGGGGCCATGCTGTTTGACGTACCCATAGTGCCTGAAGATACACTTCCGATCGTGTAAGTAACAGGACGGTAAGGTTGTTGAACGATCATTGATAAATTACCTCCTAAAAATTAATCGGGAGCTTGCGCCCCCGGGCCTAATACACGGCTGGACAGTCTCCGCTTGTCGGAGAAAAGAAGCAATGAGCTTTAAAGCGGCCGGTATTACTCTGATTGTACCAAGTGTCTGGGCAATCACCTGCCGGACGGAAGAACCAAAGAGCATTGCTAGCAGGCCAGGTCCGTTCTCCCCCGATGGCTCTTTTTGCCAGACGAATATCGGCATCTCTCGCTCGCTGGTAGAAGTAACTCTTAGTCGGCGCTTCAAAACCTCCCGGACTTTGATACACCATATCATCGACATTGCGGATGTTTTTGAAGTCGAGGCAATTGCCCAAAATGCGGTTGACGCCGACATTGCCTACCATCAGCATCCCAAGATCTCCGTCCTCTTCAGCTTCCGCTCTCATTAGCCGCGCCAGTACTCTCACATCTGCCGAGTTCGCTTTAATGACGGCCACACGCGTCCCTCCTTGTAATGGCTACTTCGCAGAACAGCGATTTCGCTCTTTACTGCACGTTGTATTGTATGTGCATCCGCCCAAGAGGTGACAGTCCGTAGGCAATTTTAGCTTCCAATTCATAACTTCAGGAAATCATTCTATGGCTCGTAGATCATTTTGCGGGTCATTCCGCCATCAATCACAAGCTGGGTACCTGTCACGAAGTTATTGTCTTCTGCGCTAAGATACAGACAAGCACGGGCAATATCCTGAGGAGTGCCGACCCGCCCTGATGGATGCTGTTTATGGTCGATTGCACGCAGCTCACTGTAGTTCTCTGTTTCAATCCAGCCTGGACTAATACAGTTTACTGTAATACCATCCGGCCCTAGCGAGATCGCCATGGCATGTGTAAGCGCGGTGATCGCGCCTTTGGAAGCTGCATACGCTTCTGTATGAGCTTCAGACATCAGGGAACGTGTGGAAGAGAGGTTGATCACGGCGCCTCCCTGCGGGTTCCCCTTCATGATTTTTGCGGCCTCACGGGTTGCCAGAAAACAACTTCTGGCATTCGTATTCATCACCTTGTCCCAATCCTCGACCGACAGCTCGTACACGGAAGCGGTATGCGGATTGGAAATTCCGGCATTGTTGATCAAAATATCAATGGTACCGAAGGTTTCAACTGTACGCTGCATTAAAGCGACGATGTCGGCTTCACGGCTCACATCGCATAAGACGAAGAGGGCCTTTCCCCCATACTCGGCAATGTCATTCACCGTCTGGCGCCCCCGCTTCTCTTCCAACTCAGCAACGATCACGTTCGCGCCTGCAGTCGCATAACTCATCGCTATCGCTCTGCCGATCCCACGTCCCGCTCCTGTTACAATAACAGTCTTGTCCTTGAAGCTCATCCCTGTCACGTTCCTTTCATCTATGTAAATTTGTCGATAATATAAATATCCCCCTGTTCCGTGAACCGGAAACAAGGGGATTGTACAGGAAGCATAGGAGTATTGCAACGGCTACCTAGAGATCTTCAAGAATGACCGGCAGATGTAAAAGAAGGCTGGCGGAGGAATCCGTGATACCTGGTGCCCTGATAGCTAAGCTGCCCCTGATCTCCTTCCACGCTCATTCCGTATTCGGTGCCGTTCACCTTGAACTCCATTCTTGTTCCATCCTCCAACTCGTAGGTCAAATAGTAGTACGTCGTACTGGTTCGGCTCGATCCGCCTTCGTCCTGAAGCTGCTGGTGTCTGACTTCGCTTCGTTTGCTCACGATATGGGCAGGCGTGGTCAGCATGGGTGAGCTATTATTCCGACTCCATTGCAGCAGACCCCTGCCTGCAGATATAGCGACAATGCCAACCATCACAACGAGAAAGATCGGTATCACTGTTCCGGCAAAATCAAACATCCATGAAGGATCTGGGCCCATTCCCATGACATATTCCTCCTTATTCCCCGCGAGATTCCTCCGGCAGCCTACTCCGGGCGTTCCTGTACATGTATATGCCTGTTCCAGCTCATACAGCATCAAGAGTTGCTTCACGGCAGAAGAAATATGTGCCACATCTATAAAAACGCAAAAAGACCACTTCCTTCTCTTATCCTACAAGAAATGAAGTGGTCTCCAGTTATTCGATTCTACTGCCAACTCAAGCATGTACTAAGTCTAAGAAGTGCTTGGTTTCATCATCTTCGATTGGAAGCATTCCGTTCTCTGCCCAGCAGGCTCTGCATTGTTCTTCGGTCTCACACAGGTGGGCGTCGTCACAGTTGTAGCACAATTGCAGAAGGTTTCTAGTCATATAATCCGTTTCAAAAGTTGTCATAGTAATCGCTCCTATCGGATGGTTAGTTTGTGAAAAAAATAACTTTCTTTCTATGTGTTAAATATATCACAAGGTATCGCATTTGTCATGTGATTTTTTTCACATTTATGAGGAAAATTTTAAATAAGTTTTTTAGAAAAAAATAATACAAAAAAGCAGGCTCTCAACGAACCTGCTGTCTGTCGCTCCATACATAATTATAACACTCGCCAGCTTGCCCCACCGTTCGTGGTCTGCAGAAGAATGGAGCGCTTGTCCTCTTTCTTCTCGATCAAGAGCCAGCCAACCTCTGAGGAGAAGAATTGCAGCTTGACGATCTCTGGATACTCCAGCAGCTTGTCCTCTAGTACACTGCTTGACTTGAGCGCAGTCCAGGTCGCTCCCTGATCCTGCGTCTGGTATAACATGCTTCCATCTAGAATCCAACCGGTCGACAAATTCAGAAAAGTAGGGCTGAGATGACGATTCCCACCCGTCCTGCTCTTAAATCCAAACGTTCTGAACTTCCAGCTTTCCCCGCCATTGGCTGTGAAATAGCCGTCGTACGTAATACTGTTATCCTTATCCTTCTGGCAACCTACAGACATCCAACCTGTCGTTCTACCTCCACCGAAGAACTCTGGCCTGCCGGTAATCACCCGATCACAACCTTCAAAACGCTCGTTGATCAGGAACGGTGCGCCCTGCTGCCAGGTCTTCCCGCCATCGTTGGTTGTATAAATCTTGGGTAGTGCCCCCGTCTGCAGAGTGACGAAACCATGCATGCTATCCCTGAAGATCATCCCCGTTGTTACACCGGCCATGGGAATCGCCGGATTCGGCAGCTTAGGGTTGTATTGTTCATTCTGCATAACATTCTTCCAGGTCGCCCCGCCGTCCACCGTGGAATAGAGAGCTTTGCTCTCTTTGATCGCAGTAGTGTCCCATGAGGTCAATAGCCAGCCGTGGGTTGGAGAATAGAAATACATCGACGAAATCGGATTGGCATCCGGCAGGGAGGATACTTTCCAAGACTGCCCTCCATCCCTGGTTCGCAGCACAATCGTCTCCGTCATCCCGTACGCACTCCTGATGATCCAGCCATTACTTGGATCGGTGAAGAATATTTCCTTGCCATAGACAGGGTTAGATGGAAACTGCACATTAGCGGAAGGTGAAATATTAGCCCAGGTCGTACCGTTATCCTTCGTTATATACATACGCAGTTCGTTCTTCGTTACGCCCCAGGCCAGTCCCTCGGATTCGCTGAGTAGCTGAAAATCTGTCAGGCGGGTCTGAATCTGATACTTAGGATTATTCTCCGCATCCATATTCCGCGCATCAGGTGTTATCAATGTAATCGTCTGCCCTTCTTCCGGGGGCTCCGTAGGTTGTGGTGTCTGAGCAGGCGCCGCCGTTTTCGACATACAGGCCGACAGGATCAGCATGGACAGCATGAGTAGAAGCACAACACTCAGAACCTTGGAACCTTGAGTTTTGGACGGCAATGCGCTCTCTCCTCTCCGTTAATGGAATTACATCATCGTTCCGTACATTATTTATCGTTTCTGGAGTAGTCTGCGCTCAGCTTGCTGTTGCGATAGCCGTATAGTGCATAGATCAACAGGCCAATGACCAACCAGATTAGAAATCCGATCCAGGTCGCGCTCCCGAGATTATACATCAGATAGCCACAAGCCGCAGCACTGAGCAACGGAAGAAAAGGTACCCAGGGTACTTTGAAGCCCCGCTTCAAGGTGGGTTGACTATAACGTAAGGCAACGACGCCAATCGAAACAACTAAGAAAGCAAACAATGTTCCAATACTAGTCAGATTCGCCAGGCGGCTAAGCGGAACAAATCCGGTCAAGATAGCGCTGACTATTCCCATCATCCAGATGCTGCGATTTGGTTGCTGTGTTACCGAGTTGACCTTAGACAGGCTTTTCGGAAGCAGACCATCACGTGAAATGGCATAGAGCAAACGAGTCTGTCCATACATCATAACCAGCAGCACTGTAGTCATTCCTGTAATGGCTCCCAATGAGATCAATCCGGCAATCCCATTCTGGTCAACAAGTCGCAATGCATAAGATACCGGGTCGCTTACATTCAGATCATAATAAGGAACAATACCGGTTAGGACCAGGGACACGGATATGTACAACACCGTACAGATCACAACGGATGATATGATCCCAATCGGTATATCTCGCTGCGGACTCTTAACCTCTTCAGCAGCATTGGAGATCGCATCGAAGCCGATATAGGCAAAGAACACGGTCGCTGCCCCATTCATAACCCCATGCATACCGAAGGGGAGGAATGGCGACCAGTTCTCCGGTTTTATATAGAAAATCCCCGTAAAAATGAACAATAAAACTACAGCCAGCTTTATTACGACCATAATCGCATTAAAACGAGCTGTTTCTTTCGCTCCACGGGTCAGCAGCATGGAGATCAGTAGAATAATGACAACTGCTGGCAGATCGATAAAAGTACCTTTGTCCGAATTATACGCCCCGGAGAGCAATGTAGGCAAATGCAAGCCGAAGCCTTCTAGCAGTCCCTGAATATACCCGGACCAGCCACTACCCACTGCAGCAACTGCTACTCCATACTCAAGCACCAAATCCCAGCCAAGAATCCAGGCAAGCAGCTCGCCAAAAGCAACATAGCTGTATGCGTAAGCACTCCCGGACACCGGTAATGCGGAAGCCAGCTCGGAATAACATAAGGCGGAGAGTACGCAAGCAATGCCTGCCAGGATAAAGGACAGAATAATTCCCGGTCCAGCATGCTCGGCTGCTGCAACCCCGGTTACGACGAATATGCCTGTTCCGATGACTGCCCCCACTCCAAGCGCCGTCAAATCAAAGGCACCCAATGTTTTGTTCAATTTGTTAGTGTCGCCGCCCAGGACTGCGGTCAGCGATTTTTTTCGAAATAAATCCATTTCTTACTACTCTCCTATCAGGTAATTAAATTATACATTTAAAGCCCACAATAGCTTCCATAAACAACACTAATGTGGAAATGGTACACATAATCCTTCTTTTTTATCCTTAAATTGTGCGTTGACAGAATCGCCTTCGGGTATTGGATGAAAAGCAATCCTCTTGAAAACACTACCTGTAACGATTATGATGGATAAGATTGGACACAAAAAATTCGCAATTCGGAGGAGATGGAACAATGGCCCCCCCAAAGCCCAACCGCGTAGTCGTAATCGGTACAGGCGCCGTCGGAACAACAACCGCCTATACTTTATTGTTGCGCAGACGGATGCAAGAACTGGTATTGATCGACGTTAATCATCAGAAAGCGCTCGGTGAAGCGCTTGATATGAATCACGGCATGCCTTTTGTCGGCGGCGTGAAACTATGGGCAGGTACTTATGAAGATTGCCGGGATGCGGATATCATTATTGTAACCGCCGGCGCCTCCCAAAAACCGGGCGAGACTCGGATTGATCTGCTTAGAAAGAACATTTCAATTTTCAAAGACATCATTCAGAAAATAACCAAATACAATCAACATGCCATTCTGCTGATTGCTACGAACCCGGTTGATATTTTGTCCTATGCGACATTGAAAATAAGCGGATTTGACCGCAGACGCGTTATCGGCTCCGGTACCGTACTTGATAGCGCTAGATTCCGTTATCTGATCGGACGCCACAAAGAGATTGACCCGCGCAGTATCCACGGTCAGATCATCGGGGAGCATGGCGACTCTGAGCTGCCCGTTTGGAGTCTTGCAAATGTGGCCGGAATCGAGCTTGGCTTTGACGAGGAAGAACGTAAGGAAATTTTTGAGGATACCAAGAATGCCGCGTATGAAATCATCGACGCCAAAGGGTCCACATCCTATGCAATTGCCCTGGCACTCGACCGGATCGTTGTTTCGATCCTTCATAATGAAGGTGCTGTTCTGAACGTCTCGACACTGCTTAACAACTACAATGGCGTCTCCGATGTGTTCCTTGGTGCACCTTGCATTGTTGACCGTTCCGGCGTACGCGAGGTCCTTGATCTTCCACTGAACGAAGAAGAACAAGCCCTCTTCCAAAAATCAGCTGAGAAGCTCAAATCCGAAATCGCAAAGCTTGAACTATAAGCATTCTGTACAAGTTGCTGTCAGTCTTTTGACTGGCGGCTTTTTGTTACCTCTAAATCAAATGAGATGCTATAATCTGGTTCCAAAATGTCCTCGTCCAGCTTTATAGTTAACATAATAATTATTATGTAATCATATTAACAGTAGAGTACTACCGCTGCGGCAGCGATATCTGCAGTCTTGCCATAGCCTCTTCCTTCTCCCGGCTCGTAATATGCGTATACACCGTTGTCGTCTGGATGGACGAATGGCCCAGTAGCTCCTGAAGCGTCCGCAAGTCTGCACCTTTACGAAGTAACATAGTTGCGAAGGAGTGACGCAGCTTGTGGCTAGAATATGATCGGCGCTGGGAAGGAGGAATCTCCTCTTGAAAACGGTCGAACGTCTCAGTAGCGATCTGCTGAATGGCCCGGATAGAGAGCCGCCGTCCTTTTTGCGAGATAAACATGGCTTCCTCTTTGTTTCGCCAAGGTGCAAGCCGCTCGGACAAAGCCTGATCCAGAAATGGTGCAATATCCTCCGGCACTGGAATGTTCCGCCACTTCCGCCCTTTTCCGAACACTCTGAGCGAACGTCTTTCTACATTATAGTCACCCATATTTAGCGTATGGACTTCCCCTACCCGCAGGCCCATATACGACATCAGCAAAAAGAGGGCCAGATTGCGTTGTCTGTATTTGCCTTCTATGGCTGACATAAAGCGCTGCAGATCGCCTTCATCGAGATAGACAGGCTCCCGGTTCTTTTCCGTTTTGGATTTCTTAATTCCTGCTGCGGGATTATCCCTATGCACCTCCAGTTCAATCAGCGCTTTGAAAAAGCAGTTCACCGAAGCATGCTTGCGGTTACGGGTGGCATCGCTGACCCCACGTTCCCGGACAGAAGTCAGAAAGGAGACGACATGTAGCTTCTTGACCATATCTAGTTTTTTGCCGTTCAGACTGCCCAAAAACTCCTTTACATCTGCAAGATAGGATTTCTGCGTATAAGAGGTGTATCCGGCATCCTTCATCCAGATGAGGAAGGCATGCAATTCTTCTTCATATTCTTCATTCAAGTCGTCCACGCCTATGCTGCCCCTCTCTGTGATTTCGACAATCTATTGTACCATAGTTTGCCCCGCGCGAAAGCAGTCTTTCTTCCTAGAGGATGAATCCTGTACGCCTGCTAGCGCGTCATTCCACTCGATCCCATGCTTCTGAACCGTCAATAGAAATTCGGCCAGTGCTGGTGATTTCCACTTTTTATGATGATAAGCAATTTGGGTAGCTACACGCTGAGATTCATCATTCCAGTTCAGCTTGGCCATCTTGCCTTCGGCTAGCTCGCTTCTGACTGTGACCAGCGGTACAAATGATAAACCCAGTCCAGCCATCACACACTGCTTAATCGCCTCGATGCTCCAGAACTCCAGATTGGGATCGGGAAAAACACCATGACTGTTCAAATAATGCTCAAACAAGGTCCGGTAAGTACAGCCGGTCTCTGTATGAAGAATGGTCTCTCCTTTCAAGTGAAGCGGCTCGACTTCTTCATGGATCAGCAGCGGGTGATCCAGCGGAGCGATAAGCGCCATCTCTTCATGGATCAAAGTCTCAACGTACAGATCTTTATACTCAGTCTCCGGCTGCAGCAGAAAGGCTATATCCAGTTCTCCCGAACGCAAGAAGTCGGTCAGTTCCCAGCAAGCCCCCGGCTTGAGAATAATCTGGACCTGCGGATAACGGCCACGGAATTCCCGGATAATCCCCGGCAGACGAAAAGCCGCCAGCGATTCGGGCGCACCGATCCGCAATGTGCCTGTAATTTCACTGCCAGCGCGCAGTGCATCCTGAGCCATGGCATGCATCTTGGAAATTTCCTGAGCATAGGGTAGCAGACGGCGTCCCGCATCGGTCAGGATGATTTTTTTGCTGATTCGGTCAAATAAGGGCTGGCCCAATTCCCCCTCCAGCGCTTGAATCTGTGCGGTAATACTAGATTGTGCGTAATCCAGTTTCTGCGCCGCACGGGTAAAACTACCGCTCTCCACCACAACCAAAAAGGTAAATAAATGACGCGATTCCATGTGGCCTCCTGTCTATGAATTCAACCATCGGTTTTTCAGATGGATAAGATTCGATAATTCTGTTTTTCCAATGGGTTTATTATCTGATACTCTATAACAAAACACAAGGAAAGCAGGATTACTATTAATGAAGCAAACGTTACAACGTCATATTGGCATGCCACAAGCAATCGCACTATATATAGGGGCTGTACTTGGTTCTGGTATCTTGATTGTCCCCGGACTAGCTGCGGAAATGGCGGGCCCCGCCTCCCTACTGGCCTGGGGATTCATGACACTCCTGATCCTGCCGATGGCACTCTCCATGGGGCTACTCTCCGCCAAATTCCCCAATGCCGGGGGTGTATCCCACTTTGTCACCCTGGCCTTCGGACCAAAGGCAGGCGCTCTCGTGGGCTGGTTCTTCCTAATGTCCGTCCCGATTGGCGGCCCTGTCGCCTCCTTGACCGGAGCGGGTTATATGACTGCCGCCATGGACTGGGACAACAATATCAGAATTGCTCTGGCCGCTGGCATGTTAGCCATTGGACTTATCACTAACTGGATCGGCATGCAGCTAGCCGGTAAAATCCAGGTGGCCGTCGTCATCGCCATCGTGGCCGTGCTCGTATTTTCTTTTGCCGCAGCACTACCCCGTATGGAGAGTGTTCACTTTGCGCCTTTCGTGCCACACGGCTGGATGAGTGTTGGGCAAGCCGCAGCCATCCTATTCTGGTGCTTTATTGGCTGGGAGGCGGTCTCCCATCTCTCCGAGGAATTCAAAGACCCGCAGCGTGCAGCTGTAAAAGGGGTCACAATTGCCGCGATTATCGTCGGCGTCTTGTACTTCCTATCTGCCTTAGCCACTGTGGGCACACAAAGCTATCTCCAAGGTGGCTCTGACGCATCACTCGTCTGGATCATCAGCCAGCCGCTTGGCCACTGGGGCGGATTCATCGCCGGACTTACCGGCATGTTCATCTGCACGGCAACTATTATCGCTTATTCCAGCGCAGCCTCCCGGGTTGCTTTCGCCCTAGCACGACAAGGTTATGCGCCCAAGTGGATGGGAACTCTGTCGGCACGGTATAATACGCCCACTGGAGCTATCGGCTTTCTGTTGGGATGCTTTGTGATTGTCTTCGTACTATATGGAAGCAGCCTGCTCTCCATTACGACGCTAATCCAATTTCCGAACGCAACATTTATCCTGACTTATATTGGCGGCTGTGCCGCCGGAATTCGCCTTTTGCGCGGCAATCGGTTAGGCGTGATAATCAGTTGGATTTCTTTAGTGGCAACACTCGCTGTATTTCCGTTCACCGGTTGGGCGATCGGTTACCCATTGATCATCACCCTACTATTTGGGTTGCTTGCCTACCGTAGCAAAAATAGCAAAACAACTTCGAGTCAGAAAGATATTAAACTTACAACTGAAGGTAAGCGACATGAACTTTAATTCTCTTCAATGGGGATTAAAAAGTAAATATTAGAGATAGAGCCGGACCTCATGAACGTTCACAGGGTCCGGCTCTTTTTCATTAAATAATGTGATTGTGCGTTTTTCGAATTTATCCCATTTTATCAATCTAAATTATATAGTTAACATATTATTATTTATGTAAACTAACGATTTATTCATCTCGACCCCCTCAGATCAGATCTTTCATAAACGATGAAGCTTATCACCCGATTTTCTCATTTCCCTAAAAATGTAATCTATAGCTAACCCACTTCTTTGAGTGCTAACGAAAAAGCCTGTCTCTTCTTATCATAATGGTCTTAAGTGATTACATAATAAGGTAAAAGTAAGGCTCGTTTGGCCCCTATTCTTGCCCAAGAACCACTTATTTAATCGTTTTAAACTAAAACAGCGTATAATTTGTGTTATACGCTGTTTTTTTAGCGGCTTTTTGGCCTTACTTAGCCTCATTTCGGAGGACAAGAACTTGTACCTATTGCCGTAGATATTCTCCCCTAGACCGTAAAAAAACACTGATGTTAACTCAGTGTTTTTTTACGTATGATTCGACATAGTCATTCAAATCAATGCTATTGCGATTTATTGCAACAATTTGTAAATAGGAAACTTAAGATTCTCACTTAAGGCCCGGTCTTCACTACGGTGATTAGAATAACGGGAATGACTCCTGTATTTTCATTCAAACGGCTCCTTTTCTACAAACAACTGGAAAACTCCTGTTAATCACCTCATTACTAGCTAATTGCGGGATAAACGAGATTTTTAACGGGAGAAATTCCCTTTATTTATGACAAATACGGTGAAAGCAAATAGTTAACGGTATATTTTCCTGTTATTAAAGTGCCTCTTCAGCTCGAACGCGGGATACACAAGATACACCAAGTTACGATCTTATTTACAAAGGATTTCACCCGCCCAGGACGTTAGATTTTTAAGTTCACACTATATACCATTATAATTTTGCGAGATATTTGGCGGTGCGAATCATTTGGCTGGTAAAGGAGTTTTCGTTATCGTACCATGCTGCTATTTTCACCAGGGTATCTGTTCCTAGTTCCGTTACCTTGGTTTGCGTAGCGTCAAATAAGCTACCATAAGTCATGCCGATAATATCGGATGAAACAAGTTCTTCCTCTGTATAACCGTATTGCTCCGATTGGGACTGCTCCATTTTCTTGTTGACCTGCTCTGCCGTTACGGAACCGCCCACAACTGCTGTCAATTCTGTCAAGGAGCCCGCCATAACCGGTACCCTTTGGGATATACCATCTAGTTTTCCATCCAAGGAAGGAATTACAAGCCCTATTGCTTTTGCTGCCCCAGTTGACGTTGGGATGATGTTGCCGGCGGCAGAACGCGCCCGGCGCAAGTCGCCTTTGGCATGAGGGCCATCAAGGGTATTCTGGTCGTTTGTATAAGCATGTATCGTCGTCATAAACCCTTTTTTAATCGGCGTCAGTTCGTCCAGGTAATAGACCATTGGGGCCAGACAGTTCGTGGTGCAAGATGCGGCCGAAACAATAATATCCTCTTTAGTTAATGTGTGTTCATTTACACCATATACAATAGTAGGCACATCGTTTCCAGCTACGGTTGAGATGACCACTTTTTTTGCACCTGCCTCAATATGAGCTGTAGATGCTTTTTTTGTTGCGAAAAAGCCTGTACACTCTAGTACCACATCAATTTCCAAATCTTTCCACGGGAGTTTACCTGGATCTCTTTCAGCATAAATCGGAATAGACACGCCGTTTATGATTAAACTGTTATCGCTATACTCAATTTTCTCATTATAACGTCCCTGCGTTGTGTCGTGCTTTAGCAAATGCGCAAGCATCTTCGGACTCGTCAGGTCATTAATGGCGGCAATCCGATAACCTTCCTCACCAAAAAGCTGCCGAAGGGCAAGCCTGCCAATTCTTCCGAAACCATTTATTGCAATGTTAATTCCCACTATAATAACCACCTTTCTTCATCTTAGATCATATTATATCCCTGGAATCTTTGTGATACACTGTCATAAGTGAATACATTGACTATACTATCTGTTAGGAGAGCACTATGCCGCAAATTGACCGTCACAAAGACAGAACGGTAGCTATTGAATTTATTGCCGCCGATGATTTAGATTGTCTTCCCTATCCCGAGCGGCTTACATTAATCTTTGTTACTTCCGGTAGCATCAACGGTGTACTCAACGAACGACCAATAGCGGTTTCAGCACCCGGCGTTCTGTGTTTGTCTGAGGATGATACGATACAAATTTTCAAGAAGCATACTATCTCTGCGCAATCATTCAGTTATCATCCCGATGTTCTTAATAGCGTCCCGATTTCTGAAACGGAAGACTACTTTCCAATCTATCCTAAAATACAAACCGGGCTTTCACTTTTTCAGAACAATTCAACACGCACCGGAGTACCTTTTATTACCGAGAAAGCCTTTCCACAATTATTGGAGTGGTTTTTTGTGATTGGAACAGAAGTTTATGCGCAAAGCGATGCAAGCTGGTTATGTAGAATAAAAAAATATCTCATTCAGATATTGGGCTTGCTTGAGAATTTGAGCCTCAAAAATGAACAATCGCCTGTTGATCTAGTGCTGGAATATATACACACTAATTATTCCAATAAAATCACCTTGGAAGACTTAACAAAATGCGCACACTTGAATCGAGTATCGCTTAATAAGATGTTTCAGGAAAGATGCGGATTTACAGCAATGGGATATTTACTATCCCACCGCTTGAAAGTTGCTGCGGATCTTCTCACCCACACAGGGATGAACTTGAACGACATTGCACGTTCCACCGGGTTTGAGTATGACACTTACTTCATCAAACAGTTTACGGCTAAGAAAGGGTTGTCACCAACCGTATACCGGAATACCTCCCGCCAGTTCGCCACTTCTCAATAAGGGATTGGAGCGTGAACGGAGTATCGCTGCCAGTTGACAGGTTTAATTGCACAACTTCCTCCTGAATTATGTTCCTCTCGGAAGCGTTCTTTTACGGTTGAAGGTTCCTTAACCTTGATCAAAATCTCATGATCATAGGTGAGGTCGTTAATGGTCGGGTCTATGCTGACTGGTATACACGTCGGAACATGTTCTTGTCCCTCGACACTCCAAATTAACTACATCCTGTCGGGCAACGTATACTCGTTCCTATAAAGAAAAAAGCCGCTAAAAAGCCGCTAAATTAGCGACTTTTAATTGAGCTATGTTCTTCTGCCTCAATATCTTATAAGCAAAGTTGTTCAGATTCCTTCCCTCGTCCAAACACTGGCATGTTTTTTGGCGAAATCTATAAAAGATATGGGAGGTTTGCCGGTTACTTTTAATACCGTATCGGTGATTAAATCCTCTGACCCTTCCTCTCGAATTCTGCGGTCAAGTTCGGTCATGAACTCTGCATACTCCTTGTCTAGTCCTAACGCTACCCAGCTACGGGTGAGTTCATGATCTGCTATAGATGTATGCTTTATGATTCTTCCCGTTACATCGCTTATAATTTTACTGACGTAATCATGAGAGAGTGAATCCGGTCCGGTAATGATGTGATCCGTATTATGGGCATGCTCATCCACAAGTGCTCTTACTGCAACTTCTGCAATATCTTCAGCGGCGACAAAACCGATCTTCCCCTGTCCAGCAGCACTAATAATCCGATCTTGACTGGATATGGTTGCTGGATGCTGACCTTCGGTGAAATTTTGCATGAAATAGGATGGTCTTAGTACCGTCCACTCTGGGGCCTGCTTCTTCAACAATTGATGAACAGGGCCAAAGACTGGACCATTCTCTGAAATGGATGCACTGCTAAGCAGCACATAACGTTGTACGCCTTTTTCCAATGCGAGTTCGATAAATGGTCTCATGACTTTAACAGGTTCAGGATCGCCCACAGGTGCAACCAGATAAACGCGGTCAATGTTCTGCAATGCCGGGAGGAATGTGGAGCTATCGTACCAGTCGAATTGGACTTCATTTGCCGGGTCTGTAATGGCTTGAACATCCCTAAAAGTCGTAGTGAAGGACCACCCCAGTTGTCTCAGCTGTGCTGCAATTTTCTTTCCTGTTTTCCCTCTTCCACCTGTAATAAGGATTTTTTGTTGCTTCATCATCTATGATCCATCTCCTTGTTTTGTATGATTAGTTTAAAAAATTTAATCTTACACAGCTTCAAAATAAGAGCGTCGGGTTCCAGTAATCCTTAAACAGTGTTATTTTCCCGTCCCTTGTGTGTATGACTGAAATATACTTCTGATAATACGATTTTCCGGTTCCGAGAACCTCTCCGTTGCACGTATACTCAGCGACAATTTGCTCTCCAGATACGATTAGTTCAGGCGTTGAAAAAGACTGTATCTTTAGCAGCTTGAACAACTCTGTAACATAATTACGAATCTCTTCAATACCGACGAGTCTTTGTGTGTACCCTCCTGGAGCGTAAGGAAACTCGAAGACAGTATCTTCGCTAAAAAGGCTAAACCAGCTCTCAAAATCCCTTGCTACTAAATGATTTTGAAATGCATGTACAATTTCTACTGCCTGCATCTCATTTGAATTTCTGTTTGTCATCATTATTCCTCCTATTTTTCATGACCATTCAGTCCGAAATGATCAAAAAAATAAATTTATCAAGCACTTTTCCAGACTATTCAGTCTATAATAGATAAAATAATAATGAAGCCATACTTAGCTCCATTATTAATCCAATGCAGATAAACAAACCTTAACGTAATCATCCATTACGACAGGGTCATTCGTCATTTTGGCCAATTGTGTCAGAGAATGTCTTGCATAATTCAAATATCGTGCCAAGGCCCGCAGATCTCGATCGCTCGGTAATTCTCCATTCCTTTGGCCGCGAAGAAGAGTCTCATAAAAGACTTCTTCCAGGGTATCTAGATCTTTGGATAAAAACGCTCGGATCTCCTGGTCATGTGGCATCTGATCAATAGCCGAGAATATGATAAAGCATTCCCTTTGTCGGTCTGGATCTTTCAAAACAGCGGATGCTTCATGAAATACGTTGGTTATGCCTTGCTTTGCTGATTCAGAGGTTGTTAAGTACCTTATAACAGCCTTACTCTTCTCTGTAACATAATGCTTCAAGGCAAGGATAAATAAGTCCCGCTTCGTACCATAGGTGTCGTACAAGCTTTGCCTAGCAATACCCAATCCTTTCAAAAGCAGAGGCAGGGATGTTCCTTCATAACCATAATGGCCAAATACCTCCATCGCTTTATGCAGCACTTCTGTCGTATCGAACTCTTTATTTCTCCCCATTTCATCCTCCTTTGATCATTATCATAAACATTTCGGATCGTTCAGTCAAGAAAATATATTAAAACGATGCTAACTATATTAAAACCAAGCCTAACTCTCAATTGACAAAGGACTAGTCCCTAGGCAAAAAAACACAGCAATCGCATGAGAGGTACCTCACCTCATACAATTGCTGTGTTATCTTCTTAATAGTTTTGGAGAATGGTCTTGTTCTTCTCAAAGAAACGAGCGTTATGAGACGAAACACCGGCCATATCTGAGGCTGCAGGTTCCATGTACAGTTTTGCGCTGTTCACCGCTAGGACCGCATCATTAAAGGCACCAGCGATCAAGCGGACCTTGCTGCCGTAAGTGATACAATCACCGGCCCCGAATACCCCTGGGATACTGGTCCGCATCCGCGGATCAACTGTCAATCCGTAATCTTCCTTGGCTAAGCCCCAATTCAATAATTCGCCGAAATCACGATCAAATCCATGACTCACTACCACTTCATCGACAGCAACATATTCAATTTCACCAGTCTCTGCATGTTCGAGGGCCACCTTTTCTATTTTATCCCCCACCCCATGTAAGCGAGAGATACTATACGGTGTCATAACCGTCGCACCGGCCTTCATTTCTGCAACAGGTAGTTCATGTGCCGTGAATTGATCCCGTCTGTGGGCTACGGTGACATGCTTGGTCCATTTTACAATCTCGTTGGCCCAATCAACAGCAGAATCCCCTCCGCCAGAAATAAGAACACGCTTATCTTTGAATCTCGACAAATCCGTAATTGTATAGTGAAGATTCGTTAATTCATAACGGTTCGCACCTTCAACATCCAACTTTTGAACTTGTGTCATGCCCCGACCGGCACATAATATTAGTGTGCGAGAATAATGACGTTCCCCCGTTTTTGCTGTGATTACAAAGGTATTGTCAGCAAGGCGTTCCAGATGCGCAATTTCTTGGCCAAAGACAATCGTTGGCTCAAAGGTTCTGGCTTGTCTTTCTAAAGAATCAATTAATTGTTCACAAGGGATCGGATCAACTCCGCCAACATCCCATACCAGCTTCTCAGGATAGGTCCGCATGAAGCCGCCCAATTCCATTTTGGCTTCGATAATTTTGGTACGCATGGCTCTCATCCCGCTGTAGAAAGCCGCATACATTCCCGCCGGGCCACCGCCGATAATCGTAACATCATATACATCCATATCATGAGTATTCATTAAGGCACCAGCTTTTCTACAATATAGTCAACCAACTTGGCAGATCCGATTGGACCTTTAGCCTGGATATAATCATTGGTACTTAATGCATACACATGATTATTTTTAACGGCTTTCATGCCTTTCCAAAGCGGGTTGTCCTCTAATTCACTCATAGACTCCGTGCTATCAAAGTCGACCATGCTTCTTTTCTCCAGGAAAATATAATCCGGATCCATACTAGGTAAAATCTCGAGTGAAAACGGAGTGAA
The DNA here is from genome assembly GCF_042887565.1 of Paenibacillus sp. NPDC057934. NCBI lineage: Bacteria > Bacillati > Bacillota > Bacilli > Caryophanales > Paenibacillaceae > Paenibacillus > Paenibacillus sp. NPDC057934. The sequence goes on along the minus strand of NZ_JBHVPB010000009.1, from coordinate 202,342 downwards.
CCATTCTGTCGAATCCTTTATGACTTCCGGACTTTTTAACCCAAGGGTATGATAAAAGAATTCACTAAGATCGTCCTTAGCTTGTGGCCCTAAATAACGGTACCGGGTAGGTTCTACACGAAGCACAAGTACGGTCTTGTCGCCGATCACTTGATGAATTGTCTCCTTGGCTTCATTCGCCTTCTGATCAAAGGCAGTTAACAACTTGTCTGCTTCCGCTTCTTTATTGAAAAGCACGCCCAGCTCTTTCATCGCGCTATGCAACCCAACCCCTGCATTCAGAGCGACGGTTGGAGCAATTTTGGACAATTCATCATAGACTTTGGTATCAAGGCCTTCACCCGGCGTAATGATCAGATCCGGCGATAAGCTGAGCAATTGCTCAAAGTTATATTCATATTGTGTTTGCGAAATCATGTTGACTCCATTTTTCTCCAAATAGGGAGACCGGTAATCCGGTTCAATTTCTGGAACAACTACTGCATGCTGCGGGGTAATTCCCATCTCAATTAAATCCTCTGCATAACTCGAACTCGTGACAAGAATGTTTTTGGGGTCAGTTGGAATCGTTACATTACCGAAAAAATCACTTACAACCCTTGTTTCACTATGATTTGCTGGCGCTTCTGCAGAAAACTCATCTTTCTTACTGGATTCGTTGGAACATGCAGCTAAAACAACAACCAATAGCGCTGTTCCAAGAAACTTGGACAATCTTCTTACCATTATGTACTCGCTCCTTTATGTATTGATAATAATTATCATTATCAAAGATTATCAAATAAAAAGCCATCCTTCCATAGCGAATGGTGCGAATTCAAATGGATTATTGTGCTACATCCTGCTAATGATTTTTCAATCTGCTAACCACTTGATCAATAATTATGGCCTGGCCAACGACTCCACATCCATCTACCCACAGACTTGTATCAATGTAGAAAACACGCTGATCTTTTACCGCCCTTAAATCCTTCCACTGCTGACTTCCGCTTAGTTTCTCCATATTTTCTTCAGTATTAAAATACTCCATCATGCGTTTCTCCACGAATAAATAAGCCGGATCAGCATCAGATAATTGATCGGTTGTACAAGGATTGAACCAACCCTCTCCGGCCTTTAAAGATTCGGGAAGCGCTAGCTCCAATCTCTGATACAATAGCTGTGACACTCCGCTGGAGTTGCCGCCCAAATACCGATATCCGAACGGTTCTACCCGCAAGACCATTACTGTGGCCCCTGATTCAATTATTGAGCTTAATTGTTGCCTTGCAGCATTCACTTTATTGTTCATTTGAACCTGGAGAGTGTTAGCTTCTTCTTGTTTATTAAACCAAGCGCCAAACTGTTGGAGCAGAATTTCTACATCATTGGTCAGACCGGTTATGATTGGAGCAACCCCGCGTAACTTCTTCTTGATATCTTCTGTTATGAAATGCCCTATAATGATCTCAGGCTGCTCTTGCTGAATAAATTCGATGTTAGTCTCATATTGGGGAACTTCCAGCAGTTTCACCCTATGCTTTTCAAATAGCTCTTGTTGATGCCGAGGCAATAGTAAAGGTGTTACCATAACAGCCTGGGGAATGATCCCTAATGAGATTAGAACCTCGGCGCAGAGTGCTGAGATTGATAATACCTGCCGCTCGCCCAAATGCTGAACATAATTCCTTGGTGACATACCTGCAAACTGTTTGAAGCGACGGCTGAAATAATGTACATCTTCAAATCCTATCTTTTTGGCAATTTCTTGTGAACTGGCTGAAGTTAATAGCAACTCCTCTTGAGCACGATGGATTCTGTAATTTGCCAGGTAGTCTAAAGGAGGCTTGCCACACATTTCACCGAATTTGCGAGAATAATGCCACTGACTGATGCCGGCAATTTGCGCTAGCTCTTCGCGAGTAATCGTCTCATGATAATGCTCCTGCATATAAGCAATTGAACGCAGAATTCCTTCTTCTGTCGTGTGCTGATCACTCGATGGTTTATGATATAAGTTTTTCAATAATCCGTATAAAAGAGCCTGCTGCTCTACAAACTGCTCAGCTGCTCCCATAGACTGCTGTGTATTTAAAGAATCACTAATACTCGTTAAAAAACCGCCGGTTAGCTGCACAATCTGGTATGTGTTACCTATCGGTACTTGCCAGTCTACTTTAATTACTGTTCCTTGTACTTTGAGAATGGAGCACGTATGAAATTGGATCTGCCAACCTGCTAAATCCAGATTTCCACCCTCTAATACCTCAACGAAAGAGTTCTCTTCAATGGCAATTAATTGACCAAAGGCTACGTGAACATACTGCCCGTTAATATTCCAAACCGCCTGGCCATCTGTGATCACGATTAATGTATGGGATGTACAATAATTGATTTCTCCAGCAGTCATCCATTTCTCAGATAACAATGTGGTCGACTCCCATTGAGCGATCCATGGGCTTACATTAGGTTGCTGTGGTTCTGTCCAACTCAAGATGTCTAACCCCCTCATATCCTCTATAACTCCATAACGCGCCCTTTTGTCCACATTACAGTGCAGAGACTTTCATTCTACACGAAATTGCCATGAGCTTGTAGTCGGAGCTGGACACAAAAAAACACCCCCAAATGCTATGCATTGGAGGTGTTCACTATTTCTATAATGCAAAAAAGTATAACAGCCTTCTTCCTCTTACTGCGGATGCGGAAGACTTAACTGCCAAGATACCCCGAAACGGTCGGCGGTCCAGCCGAATTTTTGGCTGAATGGATAAGCACCTAGTGGCATAAGGATTTGGCCTTGCTCCGACAGCTCAGCGAAGATCCTGTCAATCTCTTCTTCAGAATCGCACGTGACGAACAGGGAGATCGCCGGTGTGAACGTAAAGGCATGCTTGACACTGCTGTCGATACACATATAGACTTGACCGTTCAACGAAAATGAGGCCTGCACAACGCTTCCTTCAGTCCCGGCCTCATTGGGTCCATAACGCTTGATGCTGATGATTTCAGAGTTTTCAAACAAGGAGATATAGAAATTCATCGCCTCTTCAGCCTGTCCTTCAAACATTAGAAACGTGGATATTTTTTGTGAAACTTGTCCCATGTGTAGTCAACTCCCGTAGCTATTTTAAAATGTACTATTCTTATTTTAAAGGAGTTAGAAGGGAATTGCTACAACCCTCAACTCGGTTTGGTTACCATCCTTATTTCTTCTCCGCCGGAGGGAAAACAATCCTCTCGTATACCTTAAAAACAATAAATAGTATGAATCAATGTAAATCATCCGCGTTGTTTTTCCGCTTATGGTAAAAGAGCCCTCATAAGAGGACTCAAAGTTCATTACCATAAAATTTATTTACCCCTCCAGCATTCTTATAGGCCGTGAGGACGTTTTGTATTGCCTGTTTCTGACGTTTACTCAAAACTATGTCATTTACGTATACACCATCTCCAACATTTCGCACAATTGTTTTCTCAGCATTAGCCATCGCCTTTAACATTTTTAGGTCATTAAGATCAACACTGCTACTATAAACCTCTCGTACAGTACTATAAGAAAAATACTTTTTTATTGAACTACTTACTCTAAGTTCAAACAGTTGATCATCAGCTCTAATCTTAATCCGCTTTGTGTCAATTTCACGATTACCTACATAATTAACTACAAAGTGAAGATTTGAGACAATACCTTCTTCGTCTTTGATGAAATAAACGTAGACATCATTTTTGCCTTCATTTTCAATAGTTGTTTGTGCATAATATCCAGATATCTCTTGAACCTCATCCTTCTCTTCAATCAGACCGGACAATGCTTTTTTGACTTCTTCAGGTGATTTCGTAGATACCGGCGGTGTGTTCTGCGCCATATTTGAAGAACAGGCTGATAAGGATACGATGACGAGTAATGATAATATTAATTTTCTCATTTACTTCCCCAATTCTGCGATCTTAGCATCAATATCTGCTAGTTGTTGCTTGAGTTCAGCGAGTTCGTTCTTACGCTGTTTTATTAAGTTTTTGTATTCTCTGGATGAACCAGCATCTTTTTAGGCACACCTCCTTGCTAGATGTGTAGCTTTATTATCGGTGTTTCCAGGTAATTTTTATAATACTACGTGTCTACGTTTCATTGAATCATAACTTTGTTTTCCCTATCTTTTTCAAGATCCGTCTACCGTTTGAACTCGTGTCTTGATCCAAAGCTTCGAGATATCCAGAAAGCCGAAAACCCCGGTGTGTAATCCGTTAAGACTTTGATTAAGTTGTGCTCTTTTATTGACGTGACATCCAAAGAGCAGCCAGCAGTTGTCGCGGAGTAGGCTTTCCGCCTTATCCAGCAGCTCCGTCCGCCCCTTCTCATCCCGCTGGGCAAAATCCTCCAGTTCTCGGTGGATTGTAGTCTTCTGACTCTCCAGCAGGAGTGAATGCAAGTAATTGGCTTCGTTCTTGAAGTAATTGATCATTCCCCACTGCCAGTCATCCTCCAGAACTTCTTCGGCAAGCAGTAACTCTGCATGATCCAAGGCCCCTTCTGTACTGAATGTCTCGAAAGGGCGTAGCTTAAGGGTAAGTCCGACATCAGCACAACGGCGCTGCACCCATTCGGCCTCTTCACGTTCTTCTTTTTTGGACATGTAAGCAAGCGTCATTGGCTCTCCCTCATATCCACTCGCTGACAGCAGCTCCTTAATCTCCTTGGCTGAAGCTGGTACTTCTTCCCACATTCTCTGTTTACTGTTCCATGGCAAAAAACTGTCTGCTGGCGTTAACCTACTCCCCCCAAGCTCCTTAATCACCGTTACTTGATGATAAATAAGACGAAGCGCCTGACGGAATGCCAACTGATGATGCACACCTATTTTATGAAAGTTAAATATAAGATATCGGCTGCCCAGTGCCGGGTAATCGATTTCGTTGTCGTCCCCTTGTCCATGATCAAGCTCTTCCCTCTGCAAATCCGGAAGGTCATACTGCCGATCATACGAGACATCATGGGGCAGAAACCAAATGTCGACCTGATCCAGCAGTGGACGTAGCCCGTAATAGGAGTCAAACGCAGTCAATACCAAGCGATCATTGCGTAGCTCTTTAAGACGATAAGGTCCCGTTCCGATAATATCCATACTGAAATCTACATCGTACGGAATTATGGACATATGGATACTGCTAAACAAATGCATAAAGAACAGATTTGGCTGACTCAAACGAAAGTGAATACAATAATCCCCCTGAGACTCCGCATTAATGATATCGCGAAAAAAACACAAGGCCGAGCTATCCAAATCCCGTAGCCGCTGGAGCGTTGCTCTGACATCCTTGGCAGTCATGACCCGGCCATGATGAAAACGAACCCCTTTACGAAGATAGAACACCCAATGGGTATGTTCGTTATTGCATTCCCACATGTGAGCCAAACCGGGCAGAAAAGTATTACTCTGAGCGTCATAGGTCACCAGTGTGCTACAAATCTGTCCCAGTAAGTACGCTTCAAAAGCAGTATAGACAAAGGCCGGATCTAGCTTTTCCAGCTTCCGATTGCGCATCATCCGCAGCACATCCTGTCCGGAAGGAGAGTTCAGCTCACTGTGAAAACCCATTTGTTTATTAAGCGCGCCGAATAGACGCTCCTTCAAAGGTTCGTTGCCGCCGGCCATGCCGAACAGCGCAGTCGCCTCCTTTATCTTCCCCTTACCCATCAGCTCCTCAAAGCTGTCCTCAAGCACATCGTCGATACTTCGTAAAAAGGTAATCTGTGAAACTCTCCCTCTTCCCCGTCCGGGATGCCACTCAATCAAGGCCTTTTCTTCCAGCTTGCGCAGGATAAACTTCACATTGCGGGAAGTACAGCACAAGATCTCTGTAAGCTCATCTATCGTGACAGGAAGCGGCTCTTCCAGGCGAAAAGGAGTATTTAGCACGGCTGCGAGACTCATATAATGCGATGTGATGTTATGATTCATAGAGTATCTCCTTTTAAAAGGTGAAGAGAACGTATGATTTCTTACACTTTTACTTCCCCCTTTTTCAGATACAATTATACCTAAGATAAAAATAAAAACATAGAAAATCAGAACGGATTAGGAGCCATTTTCAATGAAACAACACTTGAAACACATTCACCCGCTTGCCTGGACGATTATTATTGGTACTTTATTTGGACGTCTAGTGACCTCCATGAGTATTCCATTTCTCTCGATTTACTTAACTCAGGTCCTTGGTGCCACCCCAACCCAGACAGGGATCACAGTAGCTGTCAGTTCATTGGCAGGCGTTCTAGTCAGCTTCTATGGCGGTTATATCTCCGATATCATCGGCCGTAAGCTTGTCATGCTGATCTCCGTATTCGGCTGGGCGGCTGTGTTCTTCGGCTTCTCTGAGGCACGTTATTTATGGGTCTTCTTCCTTGTGAACACACTCAATGGATTATGCAGGGCCGTGTTCGAGCCCACCTCACGTGCGCTACTGTCAGATATTACGCCTGCGGATCATAAGCTGCTGGTCTTTAACCTGAGATATGCCGCCATCAACCTTGGAGTTGTCTTCGGTCCCATTATTGGTTTGCAGTTGGGCGCTGCGGAGTCGACCTTCCCATTCCTGATCGCGGGGTTCATCTACATTGTCTATGGTTTGGTATTGTTCCTGCAGTTTTACATTCACCGTGCGAGTATGCCGTCCCGCTCTCATGCCACGGCTCCGCGTCTTCGGGAGGCGCTAGCAACTACAGGCCGGGACCGCGTCTTTCTGCCCGTGTTGATTGGAACCACCTTCTGTATACTGGGCTATGGTCATTTTGATTCTACCCTGGCGCAATATTTGGCAATGAATACGCATTTTGCAAACGGGAGACAGCTCTTCACCTACATGTTATCCCTTAATGCGGTTACTGTACTGGTTGTGCAATATCCCATTGTCCGGACGGCGCGAAAGTTCCAACCACTGATGCCTTTAATTCTGGGAAATGTCTGTATTGTCGCCAGCCTGCTGCTTTTTGGCATCAATAGCAGTGTCATTCTCTTGATGTCCAGTGTCGTACTGTTCACGATAGGAGAAGTATTGCTGTTCACGATGATGGATATGCTGATCGACCGCATTGCCAAGCCGGAATTTAAAGGGACTTACTTCGGCACGATTGGTTTCAACAACATGGGAAATGTATTAGCTCCCGTGCTGGGTGGAATTATGCTCGACCATTTCGGTGCGCTTAACGGCCCCGCGGTCTTTGTCCCACTCGCTCTGATCAGCGCGCTAGCTTTCCCCTTCCTGCTAACGGCTCATAAAAGACTAACCGCCCGTGAAAAAGCTGCTGCTAAAGCGAGAGAGACCATAAATATAGCTTAAATGTATACTCTATAAAATGGACAAGACCCGGTAAAGAGATGAGATCTCTTGGCCGGGTCTTTATTTTAGCGCATATGTGTGCGGGATCGCGAAGTGAACTATACTTCTAGAAACGATAAGTACCGTTGGACCAGTAGGCGAAATTACTTCTTTTACTACTTCTTTTACGACACAAGGCTTGAAGGTGCTTGAAAGGAAAATAATGAGAGTTTATATTGCCTATCTCCCTTATAGTTAACATATTATTTTTTCCGTAAACCATCGTGTGTGTTTCCTGAACATTGTGGAGATTCGCTCACTGACAAACTCCCTCAGATCTAAAGACTCTACGATCTCAGCATACCCGATGAGCCTCAGTGCTGTGTTACAAGCCGACTCATAATCGTACATATTCACGGTAAACAGTTGTTGTTCCCCCTCTTCTACCAAACTTATGATCTCCAGATTCCCGAGCGCATGAGCATACCTCAAGGTTTCCAAACGAGGAATAGCTGCGCGCTGTCCACCATGGCGAATCGCCGAAATAAAAGCGATGTTTGGCTTTTGCAACATCCTCCTAGTAAGCGGGCGGCAGCGTCTTTTCCAATTTCAAAAGGGCACTCTGCAGCTTCAATAATTCTAGGTGAAACAACAGGGGGAAAGTTCACTTTTTCTATTGTTTTGTTGATAGATATGATTAGCATGTAGTATATGCGTCGTATGTGATAGATATAGGGGTGTTTTCGATTTTCTATTGTGAATTTTTCATATGTTGAAATCGAAGAATTGGTTTTATATTTACTGATTCGTTGATTCTGTCGTTGATTCATTAGGTTGGACTGTCGTTTCGTTAGTTAGTTTAATTGATCTTTTAAGTTGATCAGTTACTATATCACCGCCCTTAATTAATCATATAGCCGAAAAAACGAAGTTATAGTTAACCTAATTATTATTATGTTAACTATTCTTCTCTCTCCTATTCTTCCCACCAAAAAAGCTTCGTCTCCCCCAAGAGGTAAACGAAGCTTTTAAAGGGCTATTCAAGTAACTACAGACGTTCTGTATAAGAGGTTCAAGAAGACAAAATACGCCCTCCCCCTCTTTTACTTCATAGAATTAATATTTAATGTACTGAAATATTGACTCGGGTTGCCTTGACTCGGATTAAACCGCTCCTGAAAAGCCCCATTCGTATAGCTGCCGATCACTCGGTGCCAAAAATTACGGGCCGGAATGTTGGCACGTACCTGCGACACCTTCCAGTCACCTGGAAACATGTCAAACAGCTTGTGCGCAGCCCAGGTGCCAACACCGGTACGGCGATATTTTTGCATCACAAAAAATTCTGTCATATAAAACTGCCCTTCCGTGCTGCGCAGTAGCCTGTCCACCAACGCAAAGCCAGCTGTGGCACCGTTCACCGTCATCAGATAGGCAAATTTATTGCTCCCACTGCTCCAATAGGCTTCCAGCCCTGGATACATCGGGAAAGAACCATCACTATTCACATCAAGCTCCAGATACTGCGTGAAGTCGTACAGATAGAACTGCATCAGATTGCTGATCAGTTGTTTACGTTCCTTGGGAACCAGTTCAATTCCAAGTTCCATGCGGTTCACCCCTGCAAGTCGCTTTTTTTATAACCCATCATATAACTTTGTCTCCTTGGGAGCAAGGCGCGCTCACCTTTAACCCCCTGCACTTCGGGCCAAGCCAAGTAAAACATGTTAAGATAGAGTAAAGTTAACCCAATGGAATACATATAAGAAGGTGTTATTGATGAGCATTCAAAAGACTAACGACCGCAAGCATCTGGACCTGAAGCTGCCGCTCATGCCCTGGTTCGTGCAGCAGTTTATCGATTATAAACGGCCTGACCTTTCTCCCTCCACCCTACTGGAGTATATCCGGGATTATGAGTCTTTTTTCAATTGGCTGCGTGCTGAGGGTTTGTCTATTGCAGACCATAATACCGGAATAACTCTGCTGGAGCTGGAGACGCTGCATATGGACAGCATTATCGGCTATCGGCTGCATCTCACGACCCGTGCAGAGAGTACGAACAGTAAGGTCACCGTCGCCCGCAAGCTCTCCTCTCTTCGGTCTCTGTTTCATTATTTGAGCCAAATTGCTGAAGATGAGGATTTCTACCCCCTCCTCAAGCGGAACATCATGGCCAAGGTGGAAATCAAACGCATTCACAAGCCGAAGGATACGGCGGCCAAATTGAAGGGTAAAATTCTGGAGGAAGAAGAGCTTCTGGAGTTCGTTGGCTACATTTATGAGGGGTACGGACGCGATGTAGAAGGTAACAAGCAAGCCTATTATTCTTTTCAAATCAATCGGGAACGGGATGCCTGCATCGCCAGTCTGATTCTCAACTCCGGTCTGCGTGTATCAGAGGTCGTCAATCTCAACGTGGATGATCTAGATCTGAACAATAAAATGCTGTATGTATATCGCAAGGGTCACAATGATGAAACCTTTAAAACCCCGGTCTATTTCCGGGAACAAGCCAAGGATGATCTCACTAATTATCTCGGCTTACGCTCCTCACGGTATAAGACTCCTAAGCGGGAAAAAGCGCTCTTCATCGCTCTCCCGAACGGCAGCCAGGAAGGCAAACGGATGACCAAGCGGGCCATGCAGGAGATGATCATCAAATACGCCAAGCGTTTTGGCAAGCCTTATCTGACGGTCCACAAACTGCGACATTCTTTCGCAACCGACTATTATTTGCAGAATGATATCTACAAGACCAAGGAGCAGCTTGGACACGCCTCTACGGAGACCACCGAGGTCTACGCCCATCTGACTGATAAAACGATGTCTGAAGCGATTGAACGTCGTCTGGAGTCCTAATTCCTCTCTCCCTCGGCGGCTCTGCCCTATCCACTAACTGGGCTGGAGCCGCTGCTTTTGTGACATGGGGGTTGTGGGACGTGTCGGGAAAGCGACATATGGAAAAATCCTCGGATTTCTATTGTGAATTTTTCATATAATGATGTTTGGTAAATAATGAGCGAAGGCGGAGCATTCTTCTTCGTTGCCGTTCGTTGTCATTCGTTTATTTTCTGTAAAAAAGAAAACGGATACGCCTTCCGAAGAAGTTTTGTATCCGTTCTCATAATAATTCATCTTTAATCGTTAAATCACGTGTTATAGATACCGTGTGGATTTCGTAGCCCGCTTGAGCCGTTCGATCTCCTGATCGGACAGTTTCTCCTTGCCAAGCAAGTGATTATACACTTGTTTCGTCGTAAACTCAGGCATTGCATTCACTTTCTTGTCTGTGAGGTCTGAATCCCAGATCGAACCGATAGTCGCACCTTTTAGCATTGTTTTACCAATATCTTTTAAAGAGGTGATCGTCTGTTTCTCATCCTTCATCGTGATTGCCTCCTGTGAAATTAATTGCCTTGCTACTTTAGTATTACGACTGTTATGTAAAAAAGGTACATCAAAACGCTGGTGAAATCAACTAATTCCACCCATAACTAGATAACTAGCGCCCATCCTTGTAGTCTTTCAGCGCTTCTCTGACTTCTGGTATGGCTGCCGTCCTCATTTCTTCGTCTTCGTCCAGCTTACCAGTCGGAAATCACTCATCCGTTGATCCTCCAATTTCCATTTCACTACATCCTTTTCTCCTCCATCTCATAAAAAAAGCAGAGCCGCTCATACTGACGCGTCTCTGCTTGAAGCTTGGGTGTCACCTGCCCCTTCGGCCGATTTTACCGGTACCAAAGCGGGTTTTGGGCTTGCTAATTTTGGGCTTCGGCGCATTGAAAAAGTCAGATCCGCCCTTTTTACGGGAAATGCTGCCTTTGCTTGTACCGCTATCCGACTTGCTGCTACCTCCGGTCACACTGCCTGGATCGGTGACACCCTTACTGTTGCCCCTACGGGTGAGCTGTCCTTTCCGTTCTACGGTGATCGGTGGCGCAATTTTTTTATCCTGATCGGTCGGCTTGTGATACGTTCCTTGCTTGGGCTTATATACATCCTTACTTCCATATCCCCGGTAAGAGCCATATCCGCCACCCGAACCGAACAAATCGCCAATCAGCCTGGCAGCAAGATACGTTTCCAAAAAGCTGGAGTTATAGTTGCTGCGCACATACTCTTCGGAATCGACTTCGACCAGCGTATCCTCCGGCTTTTTCGGGTCCTGTTGCAAATGGTACCACTGTTTGCCGTATACCAAGAACATATGTTCCGAATTAGCAGATGAGATCTGATCAGGCTTCTTCTGTGACGCCAGTTCATCTGCTACTTCCTCTACCGATTGGTCACTTGCCCTGTAAACATAGGAGGTGGAATGGCCATCCTTGTTTACCGATTCCAGCGGATAGTTCTCCTTAAGGTCGGGAGCGCTGCCGCATGCGGCAAGCAGGGAAGCCAGCAGCCCCAGTACCATGACTAAGGATAACAAGCGTGCTAACTGTCTTTTCATGGGCACCCTCTCCTATGAAGCCCGGATTACCCTTACATCTCCCGGGATCACTTTCTCACCTTCATACAGCATAAACCGTCCATTCTGCCATTCAATACGCAGCAGACGGAAGTCGTCGGACTGATACTGCCACACATGCTGCTCCCCCCCATTCATAAACGGGGTCTGCCCCGCCACTGCTACATGACCTTCGTATTCTTCCTCCAGGAAGAACTCATGATCATCCAGTTCCAGCGTCGTTGGCACTTCTGCAGGATTATCCAGCCGTCCGTCAATCGGTTTATACAACCCATATTGTAGCTGCTCCCGCTCCTCAATATGCAGATAGGCGATTTCACGTCCATCGCGTAGTGTCAGCACGACTGCATTCCGTCCCCGATTATGGGTCCTTCCAGTGACCTCATACGTAACCAGCGAGACTTCACAGATATCCCCGGGCGCAAGACTAAGCATGCTCTTGGGTACTGCCGGAGGCTCCGGCTTGGAGAATAAATTGCCTATGCGTTTCCAGATACTCAACCTCCATCAATCCTTCCTACAAAAAAGCTGAAATAATTAAAGCCCCGACGATATGCAGCGAACCGGAAAGCAAGCCATAGCCGATTTTCCCCTGCTGTGTCCCATGATCCAGATCCAGCTTGCCCCAAACGGCAAACAACAGACGCACGGTACGCTCAAGCAGCAGCAGCAGTACAAAAGACACCACCGATACAAGCAGCGCTTCCCCGAGCCGGTTTGAAGTTGCGATCGAGGTCGATAATATGTATGCCTGAGTCAGCAGCTTCAGTACGAGCCGAGTCGTGACAGCCATGTTGCCCGCTTTCAGTTCCGCAATATCGTTATAACGGGTAAAAAGTGAATCCACGTACATCAGTACGAACAGCAAAATAACACTGCATACTGTCCACACCACCATGGACACCAGTATATGGAGATCCATTACCTTCAGCCCCCGCTACATTAATTTTCATAACCTGTACTTGCATAGATAAAAGCGAAGGAGAAACGATCCCACTGTCTCCCCTTCGCCTATTCATATTAAGCCGCTATTCCGGCTCTGCCTGTCTTACTTCTTGTCGTATTGCTTAAGAAGAGCTGCCAGTTCGTCTTCGACGGCCTGGTCCTTGGTGAGCTTCTCGAATTCGTCGTCCAACGATTTGCTGCCCGAACTCATTTCGTTGCTGGCTTCCGCCTGTGCTTCTGCTTGTAGCATCTTCTCTTCCATACGTTTGAGGCCTGCTGAGGCCGAGTCGGAGCTGAATCCACTCATAGCTTTGTTGATTTCAGTTTGCGCTTTAGCAGCGTTATAACGCGCTACCAGCGTTTCGCGCTTGTTCTTCATCTGAGCAAGCTGTTTGCGCATCTCATCCAGCTTACCGCGCAAGTTGTCTGCAGAGGCTTTATTCTGATCAAAGCTGGCTTTGTACTCCACCAACTTGGCTTCCGCCGCTTTCTTCTCTTCAAGTGCACGGCGGGCCAGATCAACATTACCTGCTTGAGCAGCCGCGTGAGCCTGCTGGTTGCGCTTGTCAACCAGTGCTTCCTGTTCTTCGTAAAGCTGTTTGAATTTCTTCTCGATCGCGATCTGAGCAGCTACCGCTTTCTCAGCATCCTCCAGATCCTCAGTCATATCGCGGATATACTGATCCGTCATCTTAATCGGATCTTCCGCCTTATCGATAATCGAATTAATATTGGACATTGTGAGATCGCGTAATCTTTTAAAAATAGACATTGTTCATTCCTCCAAAAGAAAAGTTTAAAAAACTGTTTGTTATCTCTTACGCAAAGATGCCGCCGCCGTTTCAATTTTGTTGCGATAAATACTGTTCCACTTTGGCATTAACAATTTCCACAACCTGTTGAATGTCTTCCTTAGTCAGATCATCATAATGAATGCCCATGACTACCGTCACCGATCTCCGCAGTGCGGTCGCTACCTTATGAGCAATTCCCTCACTCAAAGTATGCTCTTTGTGATGAGGAACGGCCGAGGTTAACACTTCAACTTGATCCCCGATCAGAAAAGCTGTACTGGCTGCGCCGATATGACTTACACCACCGGTAATAAGCAGCAGCAGATCACGGCCAACCTCCAGTGCGGTCAGTTCAATATCGCCCGGATGATATTTCTCGTCAGCCAATTTCATTGCCTCCTCTTATATTAACCGAATCATCAAGAAATAACTTCCTTCCCACCTGCTACGGAGGTAAGGTGAGACCTCTGTTACTTACTTTATTATATCACGGGATTGGCTGTTCCTGGTAGCACACCAGAAACCTTACCTATAGATCATGCTTTGTTAATAGTTTGGAGAACAGTCCCGAAGAATACGGGGGCTGCACCTATATTTTTATATAATTCCGCGAATTTCGTCCAAAGAACTGATCTTTTCTTCTTCCATAAAATTCCACAATTCGTCGACCAGCGTGCTGCCGCCCCGCAGGTTCATGAAGTTGTAAGTACCCACCTGAACTACCGTAGCGCCGGCCATAATAAATTCAATAATATCCGTGGCTGAGGTGATTCCGCCCATGCCCATGACCGGAATGTTCACGTTCTTGGCCACCTGATGCACCATCCGTAGTGCAACTGGCTTAATAGCCGGGCCGGATAATCCGGCATATAGATTGTTGAACACACTGCTTCGTTTTCGGACATCAATCTTCATCCCTGAAATGGTATTAATGAGCGAGACGGCGTCCGCACCTTCCGCTTCGCACATTTGTGCCATCACGGCGATATCCTCCGCTTGGGGCGACAGCTTCACCGCGAGCGGAAGCCGCGTAGCCCGCCGCACGGCCCTTACCACTTCTTGCGCAGCAGGTGTTTTGATGCCAAATGCGATCCCGCCCTCCTTGACGTTCGGACATGAGATGTTCAGCTCGATCATGTCCACCGCAGTTGTTCCGGCGCGCTCGCGAGCGTCTGCGTCCCGCTGGATCAATTCTGCGCCGAGCACATAGTCCTCAAGTGTCCCCCCGCCAAGATTGACGATACGAACCGTATCTAGGGTCTCCCAGTAAGGACATTCCTTGGCGAGGAACGCTTCTATTCCGGGATTCTCCAGTCCAACGCTGTTGAGCATACCTGAAGCTGTCTCGTATACGCGAATACCGGGGTTGCCCGCCTTGGGATGCAGCGTCAGACCTTTGCCGGAGATCCCCCCTAATGTGGACACATCGTACATTTTCCCATACTCATGTCCAAATCCAAAGGTGCCGGAGGCCATGACAATCGGATTCTTAAAATGAACATTGCCAATCTTGGCACTCAGATTAATCATGGAAAATCACCTCTTCCGCCAGAAAGACAGGTCCGTCCGCGCAGGCTTTGCGCTGTCCGTCACGACAAGACACACTGCAGACTAGACAGGCACCGATGCCGCAGGCCATCCGGTTCTCCAAGGACAGATACACCCGAGTTTTGCTTCCAGCTTCGATAGCAGCTGTACCCTTCTGCTGGGCTGATTTCAGCATGGGATGTGGTCCACATACGAAGATATGATCATATTCATTAAAATCAACGCTGTCGAGGATCCGTCCACCCACATCCACCGTTAAGGATGCAGCGCGGGAAGAAAAGGCCTCCGTGCGGAAGGCTTCCCTGCTGAATCCCAAGTAAACGTCACTGCCGGGCAGCTTCTCGGCGCAATAAAAAAGCGGGGCAATGCCGATCCCCCCGCCTACAAGCGCTACTTTCCCGGAGACAAGCGGAAACCCGCTGCCAAATGGCCCTTCCAGATTTACCGTGTCACCAGGATTTAAACCAGCTAATATTGCTGTACCCTCGCCAACCACATGATACAGAAATTCAACCCCGTCATCGTTCACTTGATGTATGCTAAGCGGCCTGGACAGCAGCGGATAGGCCCCCCATGCCCGCAGCATGTAGAATTGACCCATTTGTCCGCCATGATTCCCCCCCACCCTGAGATGGAAGACCCCTTCTGCCAGCCGTTCGTTACTTATAACTGTCGCCACGTTATCAAGCTCCTTCAAATTTAATCTTATTAAAGATTGCCTTAGAAGGAGCTTGAAATCTGTGACAATATTCACACTAGCAACAATCTATTTTCTATTCCACAGCCCGCGCTCATAAGCTTTGGGCACCTGATTTACGCCTCCCAGCGCTTCCTCTGCATGCAGCGCCCAATAAGGATCACTCAGCATGCCACGGCCAATCGCGGCCAGATCGGCCCGTTCATCTGCTACTACGGCCTGCGCATCCTCATAGGATTCCAAGCGCCCTACCGCAATCACAGGTACCTGCAGTCCGGTCCGTATGTACTCGGCCAGATCCGCCTGATATGCCGGAACGGCATTCGGCCCGCCATTGGAACCGATAGGACCTTCCCCGCCGGATGATATATGAAACAAATCTACTCCGGCATCGCGATAGCGGGTGCAGAATTCAAGCGCATACTCGCGGTCATATCCCCCGTCTACATATTCCTTGGCTGAAACCCGCATGATGACAGGCATGTCCGCTGGCAGCACTTCTTTGACGGCTCTGACTACCTCCTCACCGAACAAACCCAGATCCTTGCCATACTCATCTTCTCTGACATTTGTCAGCGGGGAATGGAACTGATGGATCAGGTATCCGTGCGCACCATGGATCTCCACGCTGTCAAATCCCGCCTCCACCGCTCTGCGCGCAGCTTCGCGATAAGCTGTCACCAGTTCGGCAATCTCTTCACGTGACAAAGCCTTAGGAGTCTTAGAGCGGCTGTCGAAAGGTATCGCAGACGGTGCTACCGGCGGCTCGGCATCCACTGCCTTGCGTCCAGCATGGCCGAGTTGAATCGCAATTTTGGCACCATAACCATGCACGGCATCTGTGAGCCTGCGATAAGCTTCAACCTGCTCGTCATTCCAAATACCGGTGTCTTTGTTCGTGATGCGGCCATCCGGATGAACGCCCGTCATCTCTACAATAATAAAGCCTGTACCACCAACGGCACGGCTGACATAATGCACAAAATGCCAGTCATTAGGGATGCCATCCTGCTTGTCTACGGAATATTGGCACATTGGAGGCATCACAATCCGATTTTTCAGCGATAAACCTTTCAATTCATAAGGGGTGAATAAATTCGGCATACTTGTCTCCATCCTTCCCTGATCCTTATTTATCGGGCAGTTTTATTGTCCCGTTCCATAAGTATACACGCATTGCCTGCTGGAAGAAATAATGGCTACAGAACGAAGGAGACAGCATAAAATCCGGCATTCTGGGAGATAACAAAGGAAGATAATGGCCGTGATTATGACAAAAAAGGAGGTACTTTCGGATGAATGATCTGTCCAAGGGCTGGAGACTAACCCTTATGGTAACGGCGATCTGTGCCCTGCTACTTTCTCCCCCGGCACCATTAAAAGCTTTAGCTACTGCTAATCAAACACCCGCGCAGCGGATTAGCGCCAACGATCCTGAGGCCTCTTTTTCGAATGGAAATCCCGCAGGGCCTGCTGAGACAACCTCTTCCAAGGAGGCAGCCCGGCCGCGGAAGGATTCCAAAGGGCTTACACTGAGCCAACTGCTGCACAAATATCCTGAGACGATCAAGACCAGCGGCCCCCGGCGGAAGATCATCGCCCTCACCTTCGATGATGTGCCCGACCCGCGTTTTACTCCACAATTGCTAGATGTCCTCCGCAAGTACAAAGTGAAGGCCACCTTTTTTGTCGTAGGAAGCCGGGCAGAGAAACATCCGGGACTTGTTGCCCGTATGATCAGGGAAGGGCATGTCATCGGCAACCACTCGTATAATCATCCACAGTTCGTGAAGCTGAGACTGAATGATTTTCGAACACAGATCGTTCGTACTGAAAATATTTTACAAGCCATCGCTGGCTATAAACCCCGCCTGATCCGCCCTCCTTATGGAGATATCAATGAGCAGCAGCTGAAATGGGCGAAATCACATGGCTATAAGCTGGTCAACTGGAATGTGGATTCGCTAGACTGGAAGGGACTCTCCAAGACGCAGGTCAAGAACAATATCCTCTCTCATGCCGGCAAAGGAGCGATCATTCTTCAGCATGGTGGAGGAGGACATGGGAGCAACCTGAGGGGTAGCATACAAGCGCTGCCCGAGGTGATTTCGAGCCTGCGACAACGGGGCTACACCTTCGTTACAGTTCCCCAGCTTCTGCAAATTTCCAAAAGTAAATAACAAAAAAGGAGGACGCCGCTATCAGCGGTCATCCTCCATTTGTATTTCATGCTAAGTTTTAATGAACTATTGAATAACGTATAATTGTACATACTGATAACCAAAGTCAGCTACAAAGCTCGGACTTCCTGGGATAAAAATATCAATCCGGTTACCCTTGATGGCACTCCCCATATCAGTAGCCGTAGCAACAAAAGCGGACTTTGGCAGTCCAGGGTGGGTATAACCCGTCACCAAAACTTTGGTGCCGATCGGAATGACGGAAGGATCTACAGCAATTGTCCCCAGCTTCAGTGGGTTGCCAAGGTAATCGACCGCGCCCCATTTCCCGTTCTCGCTGCTAGCAGACGAGTAAGCAGAAGCTTTGACTTGCAACGTCCGGTCATAATTGAATACTTTTCCCCAAGCTGACACGGTATTGGTCTCTGGTTGAACGTTGAGATTGGCAGTAATGACCTCCGCTTTGGCAGATTCACTTTGGGCGACAAATGTGGGCGTTTTGCCAGGGATGTTCAGTTTCAAGCCTGAATAAATGTTGGTTGCAGACACCTGCGGGTTAGCTTTCATAAGGGCGTCTACACTGACCCCGTATTCCTTAGACAACGTATAGAAAGTGTTCCCTTCCTTGGCAGTGTGGATGCCGTCAGCATGGACAGGAACGGCTTGCAGCGCAGCGCTGATTCCTACAAGAGCAGCAAAGGTTTTGATCATTTTGAAATTAATCTTCATTTCTTCCTCCTTGGTTTACAATGCACGGCGGCCGGTGAACAGCGCACTGCGCAAGTCTTTACCCTGTAGCTATGTATGAATTACTAAGGGCATCAAAATGCAGCTCTTTGTAAACTAACAGAATCGAATATATCACAATTCTGTAACCAGTGCCAAAGCAATTGTTACCATTTTGAAAGAACTGTTCTTTTTAACGAAAAAGAGACCTTTAATTTGGAGAACAATATAGATTACATAACTTTAATTATGTTAACCTATATTTCACTATCCGACCTACATCGGCAAACTTTCGGCAAATTAACCCAAAGATTTTACACAGATTTAACAAAACTATCTTCTTCAAATAGTAAAATGGTAAAATACGATAAGCCGAAATTACGGCTGCACCGCCACCAAAGCGGTAACGAAAGAAAAAAAGAATGACGTGGAGGGGCCATGAGCAAAATGATCGAAGAAGAGAAAAAGAATATCTTTAGCAGCAGTCCTGCCACTGCCTATCTTAACCGTGACCTCAGTTGGGTCGAATTTAACCGCCGGGTGCTGCAAGAGGCCCAAGATGTGGACAACCCCTTGATGGAACGGGCCAAATTTCTGGCTATTGTGTCCAGCAATCTGGATGAGTTCATCAGCGTGCGTGTAGCGGGTATCCAGGATCAGATTCGTGCAGGATATACGAAAAAAGACTTCACCGGTTATACTCCATCCGGCTTGTACAAACGCCTCTTCAAACGGGTCTCCAAAATCATTGCCGACCAGTACCGCACCTTCCGCGATATCTCCAGGAATCTGCACAAGGAAGGTATTGTCTTCGTAGATTACGGTGATTTGACACATGCACAGGAGCTTTCCATAGAGCAATATTACCGAGACATTATTTACCCTGTACTTACACCGATGGCAGTGGATCAGAGCCGTCCATTTCCGTTAGTACATAGCCAATTCATTTATCTCGCGGTGGTTCTCTCCCGTAAAAATGCTCTGGAGGAAGAACCGTATTTTGCGATCCTGCAAATTCCGTCCAATCTTCCAAGATGTATCCCTCTGCCCCATCGCTCCAACAGCAAGAAGCGGCAGTTCGTATTCATAGAGGATGTTATCAGACATCATATCCAGACCTTGTTCAGCGGTTATGAGCCGGTCTCGGTTAGCGAGTTCCGCCTGACACGCAATTCGGACCTTACGATTGACGAGGAAGGCGCTGAGGACCTCCTGGAGGAGATTGAAAAGGAGCTTCGCAAACGCAGACGCGGCGTACCGGCCCGTCTGGAAGTGCAAAAAGGTATTCATCCCTATGCGCTGGAGCAATTGCAGGCTGAATTCGAAATCGAAGATTTCGTATTTGAGATTGACGGTCCGCTGGATCTCGGATTCCTGCGCCAGTTTGCAGGCAGCCTTAAGGGCTTCAGTTATTTGAACTACCCTCCGGTGGAGCCACTGTATCCGGTGGAGTTTGAAGAGAATGAGGATTTCTTCGAGGTGCTGCAAGAGCGTGATGTGCTTGTATATCATCCGTACGAATCCTTTGATGCGATGGCAGATTTTATTATTCAAGCTTCTGAAGACGAACAGGTCATGGCGATCAAAATGACACTGTATCGGGTCAGCGGCAATTCTCCGCTGATTACTGCCTTGGCGAATGCCGCCGAATCAGGCAAGCAGGTCACCGTCGTAGTTGAGCTGAAAGCTCGCTTTGACGAGGAGCGCAACATTGCCTGGGCGCGTAAACTTGAGCAGTCCGGATGCCATGTCGTGTACGGCCTGGTTGGGCTCAAGACCCATGCCAAGATCACGCTGATTGTGCGCCAGGAAGGCACAGAGCTGAAACGGTATGTACATGTCGGCACCGGTAACTATAATGACAGTACCGCCAAGGCTTACACGGACCTTAGTTTGTTCACCGCGAATACCGATATTGGTCTGGATGCTTCCGAGCTGTTCAATCAAATGACTGGCTACTCTGCCAATTATGACTGGAATTCGTTCATCGTCGCGCCAACCAACATGAGCCTGTCCATACAAAAATTGATGCAGCGTGAGGCTGAGCATGCCGCGGCTGGACGTCCGGCCCGTATTATCGCCAAGATGAACTCCTTGTCCAACCAACAGGTCATCGACGACCTCTACATCGCTGCTCAAGCTGGCGTATCCATTGATCTCATCGTGCGCGGAGTCTGCTGCCTGCGGCCGGGGATTGAAGGATTAAGCGAACGGATTACGGTGCGCAGCATCGTGGACCGCTTCCTGGAGCATTCACGCATTTATTATTTTGAGAACGGCGGCAACCCTGAAGTCTATCTGTCCAGTGCAGACTGGATGACACGAAATCTGACCCGGCGGATCGAGCTGATGTGCCCTGTGCATGACAGTACCATCCGGGAGCAAATCATCAAGATTCTCGAGCTGACACTGAGCGATAACACCAAATCCAGTTTCCTCCAGCCTAATGGATATTATGAACGCGCAGACGACAAAAAGGCCCCTTCCCGGAGCCAGTTTGCTGCTATGGATGTTACACGTTGGAAGGGAAGTCGAGCTTTACCTTTAGACCCCAAACGTTCCTGAATGCCTTCAGAGCGTTCTCAATATCCTCAAGACCGATCAGAATCGCTGAGTTGCCCTGAAGGCTCATATGGAGGGTATTCCCTTGCATATGGCCTTCTAGGCCTCTGACAACACCAATCTCGGTGCTATCCAGCGCAATGCTTAACTGAACAAGCGTTCCAAGCTTGTGGATCCATTCTTCGTCGGAAGCCAGTAAAATGTCCTTGTGTTCGGTGGACAATTTCTGCTTCCGGCTTTTTGTGCTATAGGAAGAAATCATGGCACACAGGATGAGCTGTCGATGTGTGAGACCGCGAATGGGCGAGTTCATTAGCCAATATCTTGTATGCCGCTTGGATTGATAATAGTTAATATTCGATCCCGTTCGGTGCAGCATGATGGAGACATAGACCAGCATCTCGATCTCCCGGGTATCCCCTTCGATCTTCAGCATGGACAGTAGGCTTCGCGCGAGTTTGTGAATGTGATCCAGATGTGTCTTCGAGGTGCGGATATCAAAGCGGATGATGGTATCCAAACTGAATTCCAGAGCGCTGTCCCGTACCGGTTGCTCCGGCTTCAACAGATCATGCAACATGCCTTCCCGCAAGCCTTCGCCGCTAATAACGGCCTGCACAGCACCGACATACTTATACACGGTGTGGAAAATAATCAAACCGGAGACAATGATATCGGCCCGGCTTTTGGACAACCCGTCTAGTTCCTTCCGTTTCTCAAGCGGCAATGCCGGCAGTGTAGCCATGAATTGCTCAATCGTCTCGGATGACAGCGTATATCCGTGCGAATTCGGCAGTGAGTAATCATTACTCTTTTGATCCAGCTTACCCAGTGACCGCAGTGTGCCGCCCAGTCCGAACAGAGGTAGACCTTCCCCGGTAGTCAGCCAGTCATGCTCCACAAGCCGCCCCAGCACATAAGCCTGAAGCTTATGAACCTGCTCTCCAGTCCAGTTGCCGCCGTGGCCGAACATAATATTGGTATTCACAGCTCCGAACGGAAAAGAAATGCTGTGCTGATAGCGACGGGCTCTAAACAGCGTGATCTCCGTGCTGCCGCCCCCGATATCGATAACAAACCCATCCTCGACATTAAACGCATTGATCACCCCGAGGAATCCAAAATAGGCTTCCTGATGACCACTGATCACTTCAATCGGAATGTCTGAAGCTTCGGATAGGAAAGATATAATTTCAGCCGAATTAGCGGCATTACGAATAGCTGCCGTCGCACCTGCCCGGACTCTCTCCACACCGAATCCGTCGCAGATCTCCTTGAACTGACGTAGCACCGGCACAACGGTCTCCATGTCCTTCCGATCCAGCCGGCCGTCTCTTGTTATTTTCTCACTCAATCGGGCGGAGTATTTGCATTCCTTTATGATCTTATAGCCTCCCGCCGGCGTCGTGTCATAGATTACCAGACGAATGGAGTTGGAGCCAATATCAATAATGCCGATCCGGCAGAGGTCATCTTTCATATGTATGTACTCCTTTTCAGGTTCATTAACCACTTATTATACATGGTTTGGAAGCATAAATGAACTTTAAAACAAAACGGCCGCCGGTAACCTACCGGGGGCCGTTTTATATGTTATGCATTACAGCACTTTGCTCAGGAAATCCTGAGTCCGCGCATGCTTGGGATTACCGAAAACTTCTGCAGGAGTCCCCTGCTCAACAATAAAGCCCCCATCCATGAACAGAATGCGGTCCCCGACTTCTCGGGCAAAGCCCATCTCATGCGTCACAATCACCATGGTCATGCCATCTTCAGCCAATTTTTTCATGACCTCCAGCACCTCACCGACCATTTCAGGGTCAAGGGCTGATGTTGGCTCATCGAACAACATCACATGCGGCTGCATGGCCAAAGCACGGGCAATTGCGATCCGCTGCTTCTGTCCCCCGGACAACTGATTAGGATAGGCATCCTTTTTATCCTCCAGACCAACGGTACGAAGGAGATTCAGAGCGAATTTCTCAGCTTCCTGCTGCGACTGCTTCTTCACCTTGACCGGGGCCAGGGTAATGTTCTGAAGCACGGTCATATGCGGGAACAGATTGAATTGCTGGAAC
Organism: Paenibacillus sp. NPDC057934; assembly: GCF_042887565.1. Taxonomy (NCBI): domain Bacteria; kingdom Bacillati; phylum Bacillota; class Bacilli; order Caryophanales; family Paenibacillaceae; genus Paenibacillus; species Paenibacillus sp. NPDC057934. The sequence continues at coordinate 179,039 of NZ_JBHVPB010000009.1, read as the reverse complement.
ACCATGCCCATCTTCTCACGGGTAAGGTTGATGTCATGCTTGCGCGAGGTAATCGACTCGCCCTCAAAGGTGATCTCACCGCCAGTTGGCTGCTCAAGCAAGTTCAGACAGCGCAAAAAGGTGCTTTTGCCAGAACCACTGGGGCCGATCACCACGACAACCTCCCCTTTATGGATCTCCAGATCAATGCCCTTCAGGATTTCCAGTTTGCCGAAATGTTTCTCCAGTTTCTTAACGGCGATCATCGGTGTTCAGCCTCCTTTCGAGTCTGCCAAGCAACTTAGACATGGTAAAGGTCAACACAAAGTACATCACAGCAACGACAATTAACGGTGTAAACCCGTCATAGGTAATCGTAGTTACCGCACGGGACTGGAACATGAGATCTGCCACCCCGATAAAAGAAACGATCGAGGATTCCTTGATAATCGTAATAAATTCGTTACCGATAGCTGGAAGTACGCTTTTCAAAGCCTGTGGCAGCACAATGTGGCGCATCGTCATTGCCTGTCTCATGCCGAGGGAACGTGCAGCCTCCACTTGTCCCCGGTCTACGCCTTGAATCCCCGCCCGGAAAATCTCGGCCAGATATGCGGAGCTGTTAATGGACAGTGTAATCGCACCCGATTGTACTGCGCTGAATTCGATACCAAAGCTGGCCAGACCATAGTGAATCAGGAAAAGCTGCACCAGCATCGGTGTACCGCGTAGGAACTCTACCCAAGCCGTGGCAATAAATCTAAGTACAACCAGTTTGGACATGCGAAGCAGCGCAATGGCAATCCCCAGTACAAAACCGAAGAATACGCCGAGCACGGCCAGTAGCAAAGTGTACTGTAGACCAGACAGGAAAAAGTTCCGGTAATCATAAGCTAGATTAAAAATATTCATTATACCTGTTCAACCTCCAATCTCCAAAAAAATAGAAAACAGCGGAGCAAGCACCGCTATTTTCTGTAAGTACAGCTGTTCATTCCAATGGATAACAGATTGATTACTTTTCAGCCAGTTCGCTTGCAGCTGTCACGTATTCGTCAATCTTGCCTTCGGAATTCAGTCGGCTCAGTGTCTTGTTGACTTGATCCAGCAACTCTGTGTTGCCTTTCTTGATTCCTACCACATAGCCGTCATCTTCAGCTTCTGGTTTGGCATCTGTGATCACGATTCCTTTGACGTTCTTGACAAAGGATTTGGCAACAGGACCTTCAATAATTGCAGCATCTACGCGGTTGGATTGAAGTTGCAGCACGATCTCGGAGATTTTGCCAAGGGAAGTTAATTGTGCACCTTCAATGCCTTTAGCGAGCTCTTCCTGGATCGAACCGGTTTGAACACCGATCTTCGTTCCTTTAAGCGAGTCCATCGTGGAGAACTTGTCCTTATCCGCTTCGCGAACAACCACGGATTGCTCTGCTTTGTAGTAGATGTCGGACAGTTCCACCGCTTTCTTGCGTTCTTCCGTCGGACTAAGGCCGGAGATAACCATATCAATTCTTCCGCTCGACAATTCATTCAGCAGGGAATCAAATGGCAAGTCTTTGATGACAAGCTCCGCTCCCATGTCGGCGGCAATATCTTTAGCAATGTCGATGTCAAAACCGACAATGCTGTCTTTACCGTCAACAACCTTGTGAAATTCATAAGGCGGGAAATCCGCGCTGGTGCCCAGTGTTAGTGTTTTTTTGGCAGCCGATCCGGTGTTGGCCTCTCCGCTAGCTGCGGAATCATTTCCATTCTTATTTTGACCGCAGGCCGTTAGTAATCCTACTGCAAGCAGCAAAGTTAGTGAAAGTGTACCCCATTTTTTCATTTCTATATCTCCCCTTTTCTGTATTTAGCGTATGCTGTTTAATTAGACCGATTTATTATAAATCAGTTCGTATGAATATGCAAAGACATTTTTGCTACAAATGTGCTTATTCATATGTCATTTTCAGCAAATTAGATGCATTTTGCACAGTGTTTACATAAAAAGTATATACTGAATTTGAACCCTAACATTCATTTCTGGAGTATGGTTCATCACACAGATTCAAAGGGTATTAACATGCTAACATACTGTTGCCAGGCGCATAATCCTTGCTCCGAGCCTATTCATTAAGGAGGTGCTGTCATGCTTTTGGAGGCGTTATACCATGTTCCCCGTGACAAGTGGGCCTATGCTTACGATACTGAAACCATTCATTTGCGTGTCCGTACCAAACGGAACGATGTAGATCATGTAACGGCCCTGACTGGCGACAAATATGACTGGAAACATACCTATTATGAAGTCCGGATGGACAAAGCCGCTTCCGACGATAGGTTCGACTATTGGGAGGCAGCTGTCAGACCCAAATACAAACGGCTGTGTTATACAATACGAATCAGTTCTGGCTCCGAAGTGATTTATTTGCTTGATAACGGCATTATTCGTCACGAATACCCCACCCCGCCGAGTCATTATTATGAATTTTCTTACATTCACACAATCGATGTGTTCAAGGTTCCAGAGTGGGCCAAAGATGCGATCTTCTACCAAATCATGACGGAGCGGTTCGCAAACGGAGATCCGGCGATCAGTCCCGAGGGTACGGAGGAATGGGGCGGAAGGCCAAAGCTGGACAATTTTTTCGGCGGAGACCTTCAAGGGGTGCTGGATCATCTGGACGACCTTCAGGAACTCGGCATCAACGCTATTTATTTCACCCCACTCTTCCTCTCCCCCTCCAACCATAAATATGACATTGTGGATTATAAAAAAGTCGACCCCCATTTTGGTGATAATGCCCTACTAAAGCGTGTGGTGCAACAATGCCATGCACGGGGTATACGCGTCATGCTGGATGCAGTCTTCAATCATTGCAGTGACCAGTTCCCTCCCTTTCAGGATGTACTACAAAAAGGCGAGTACTCTGTGTACAGGCACTGGTTTCATATTAATTCTTTTCCGGCCGAGATTGTCGATGGGATTCCTACCTATGACACCTTCGGTTTTTTTGGCAATATGCCCAAGTTCAACACGGCCAATCCGGAGGTCAGATCTTATCTGCTAGAAGTTGCCGAATATTGGATCAAGGAGATCAAAGTAGATGGCTGGCGACTGGATGTTGCCAATGAGGTGGACCACCATTTCTGGCGGGACTTCCGCAAAGTCGTAAAGAATGCCAACCCGGAAGCCTATATTGTCGGAGAGGTGTGGAGCGATTCACTAACCTGGCTGCTCGGTGATCAATTTGATTCAGTTATGAATTACCCCTTCTCAGGAACGGTGCTGGAATTCTTCGCTGGTGGTATGAATGGCGTGACATTCGGACATCGGATCGGCGGACTGCTCATGCGTTATCCGCAGCAGACGAATGAGGTGGTCTTCAATCTTCTTGGCAGTCATGATACCCCGCGCTTGCTGACCTGTGTGGGTGAAGATAAACGTCGCCTGAAGCTTGCGGTTGTCTTCCTGTTCACCTTCATGGGCACACCCTGTATTTATTACGGAGATGAGATTGGCCTTAGCGGTTATGAGGACCCGGACTGCCGAAAATGTATGGAGTGGGACCCAGCCAAGCAAGACCGGGAGTTATATGACTTCTATCGGATGATGATTGCCCTGCGCAAGGAGCATAAGGCGCTGCGCGAAGGACGGTTCCGCCTGCTACATGCCACTGAGAGCGATGCCTGCATCGTCTATGAGCGTGCCGACGACAAGCTGCACTTCACGATCTGGATGAACAACATGCCGGAACAGCGCACGCTGAGCCATCCTATGGAGACCTATGACTGGCAAGATGCACTGACAGGAGAACCTGTTGTTCCACAGAACGGAATCATGAATATTCGCCTGGAGCCCTATGGCTACCGGATACTCACTCGTAATTTAGATTGAAAAAAACAGGCTGTTCCTTGTGCCATCGTTTATGGCAGGAACAGCCTGTTTCATTATTCTTCTGGCAGGTCCGTTACAGCGCCTTTCGCTGCTGAAGAGACCAGACGCGCGTACTTGGCAAGCGCGCCTCTTGTGACTTTAAGCGCTGGCTTGTTCCATGCCGCCCTTCTGCGCTCCAGTTCGTCCGGTGTAACCTCGAATGAGATCTCCTGAATCTCACTATCGATCGTTACCAGATCAGCAGTCTGCAGCAGTGCGATTGGTCCGCCTACCTGCGCTTCCGGGGCCACATGGCCCACGACAAAGCCGTGGGAACCACCGGAGAATCTGCCGTCGGTAATCAACGCTACATCACCGCCGAAGCCTTTTCCGACAATCAACGCGGTTACCGAGAGCATTTCTGGCATGCCGGGACCACCCTTAGGACCACAATAACGGATAACGACAACATCGCCTTTGCGGATTTCATTGTTCAGAATGGCATCCGTGGCCTCAGTTTCACTGTCATACACTTTCGCCGGACCGGTAAAGCGAAGCTTCTTCATCCCCGACATCTTGGCGATCGCTCCTTCCGGCGCCAGGTTACCCCGCAGCACAACCAGCGGTCCGTCCGCCTTAAGCGGCTGGTCGAACGGGCGGATAATATCCTGATCTTCCGGAAGCGGATCAGCCTCAGCCAAATTCTCCGCCAGCGTCTTACCAGTGACCGTCAGGCAATCCCCATGCAACAGTCCTCTTTCCAGCAGCACCTTCATGACGCCAGACACGCCACCGATATCATTCAAATCCTGCATCACGTATTGACCACTCGGTTTAAGATTCGCAATATGTGGAACTTTGACGCGTATGCGCTCAAAATCATCATAAGTCAAATCAACCCCTACCGAATGGGCAATCGCAATCAGATGCAGGAATGCATTGGTGGAACCTCCGAGTGCCATGACTAGCGTTATGGCATTCTCAAAGGCTTTTTTCGTCATAATATCCCGCGGATAAATCTCTTTCTCCAGTAGAGTCAGCACCTGTTTTCCTGCCTTAGCGCATTCCTCTGCTTTATCCGGGGAAATCGCAGGCGTCGAGGAAGATCCGGGCAGACTCATGCCCAGCGCTTCGGCAGCGGAAGCCATCGTATTGGCGGTATACATGCCGCCACAGGCACCCGGGCCTGGACAGACGCTGCATTCAATCTTGTGCAGCTCCTTCTCGGTCATTCGGCCGTCATGATACTGTCCGACCGCTTCGAAGGCCGTAACGATATCCACTTTCTTGCCATCCAGCGTACCCGGTTGAATCGTTCCACCGTATACGTAGACTGCTGGCAGATTCAGTCGACCAATCGCCATCAGACAAGCCGGCGTGTTCTTATCACAGCCGCCCACAGCGACGAGTGCGTCCAAGCGTTCTGCGCCCATGACAATCTCAATAGAGTCGGCAATAGCTTCCCGGCTGGGCAAGGAAAAAGACATGCCTTCATGACCCATTGCGATTCCATCTGCAACGGTGATCGTGTTGAAGATGAGAGGCGCACCGCCGTTATCTTTCACTCCTTTTTTAGCCTGGACCGCTAGTTGGTCGATATGCATGTTGCACGGGGTGACCTCACTCCAGGTGCTGGCGATGCCGATCATCGGCTTCTTGAAATCCTCGTCTGTAAAGCCTACCGCCCGGAGCATCGCCCGGTTCGGCACACGATTAACGCCCTCGCTGATGACTTTGCTGCGTATTCTCAGATCTTTACTTGTTGACATGTTCTCACCCTTTTCTGTTAGATCAACTCATATAGCTCGTGGAGCCGTTCCCTATAGCTTTTCCAAACTTCGCATTTAATTGCTACTTCGTAGACATCCGAATTGCTAAAGGGAGAATTAGTGAGGTAAGAATCATCCTACCCTTATATATTTGTATGCAATATATCGCATATGTATATTAAAATCAAGTTATTTTCCACATTAAAAACCGCTCCCAAAGATCAATTACTCTTAGGGAACGGTTTATTGTAGTTTAATCTTTATGTTTTACTGGGAGAATCCTGGATTCTAGCCTGTAATCTTCTTATAGATGTCAATGTACTGCTGTGCAGATACATTCCAGCTGTAATCTCCCGCGAAGGCGTTCTTCGTGATTCTTTTCCAATGCTCAGGTTGGTTATAGGTGGAAATCCCCCTGCGCAGGGTGTGCATCATATCATGGGCATTGTAGTCCTTGAAAGTAAACCCGTTGCCCTCCCCTGTCACTTCGTTATAGGAATGCACGGTATCGTTCAGTCCGCCCGTCTCCCGCACTACCGGGATGCTGCCATAGCGGAGGGCAAGTAGTTGGCTGATGCCGCATGGTTCGAACTTTGAGGGCATAAGGAATAGATCGCTTGCAGCATATATTTTGCGAGAAAGACTCTCGCTGAACGTAATCTGTGAAGACACCTTATCAGGATATCTCCAAGCTGCTTCGCGGAACCAACGCTCATAAGACTCATCCCCGGTTCCCAGGACGACAAATTGAAACTCATCATTATAAAGCAGCTCATCCAACACCCGTGTCACAAGATCCAAGCCTTTGGAATCCACGAGGCGCGTAACCATAGCAACTAGCGGAACTTGCGGATTCACTGGTAGACCGAGCTCCTGCTGTAATCCCACCTTGTTCTCGGCCTTCTTGGCCAGATTAGAACGGTAACGGGTAAAGATATGGGAGTCCGACGCTGGATTGTAACTTTTAGTGTCAATACCGTTCACAATACCGCTCAAACTGCCTGCCCGCTCATTCAATAACCCGTCCAGCCCATAACCATAATAAGGTGTTCGAATTTCTTCGGCATAGGTCGGACTCACAGTAGTAATATGGTCGCTATATACAAGGCCACCCTTCATATAATTCACGTTGCCGTAGTACTCCACGCCGAGGAAATAGTTGCTGTCAAGACCAAGTAGCTCGCCCAGCACCTCATAGGGGAACACCCCCTGGTACAGCAGGTTGTGGATCGTAAACACCGTACGTATATCACTGTAAAAAGGGTTATGGCGATAATGCCCCTGCAGCAATAGTGGAATCACCGCCGCATGCCAGTCGTGGCAATGCAGCACATCCGGCTGAAAGTCTATGGCCGGCAAGCATTCCAGCACTGCCCGGTTAAAGAAGGCAAACCGCTCCCCATCGTCCATATACCCGTAAATGGCATCCCGCCCGAAGTAATACTCGTTGTCGATAAAATACACCGTGATCCCGTCATACACAAGCCGTTCAATGCCGCAATATTGGCTGCGCCAGCCGATTGGGACGTTGACTACGGTAACCGGTTGTAGCTGAGATGTGAATTTTTCAGGAATTCCGCGATACTTTGGCATAATGACTCTGACATCCACGCCTGCACCCTTCAGTGCTTTGGGTAGCGCACCAATAACATCGGCCAAACCGCCCGTTTTGATAAACGGATGACCTTCAGCTGCGGCAAATAAAACCTTCATGTTTATTTCCCCCTTCGGCTTCTGTATTTGTTCACGATTACTCAGGCGTTTGGTTCTTCTTGCTGACACGGGCTGCCTTCTTCAGCACCACAAAACTCAACGGTGGAAGAATCAGTTCAATGCTGTTGGTCTGATTGTGCCATTTCAGCTTGCTGCTCTTCAAAGGTGCATTAAGGAGAGCGGAACCACCATAAGCTGGGGACTCCGAACTGAATATTTCCTCGTAGATTCCTGCACGCGGCACTCCAATGCGATACGTGCTGCGTTCCACCGGCTGAAAATTTATGATAATGAGGAGCGTGTCCACTGAACGTTTACCCCGGCGAACGTAAGATACAACGCTCTGGCCGTTGTCATCGGCATCGATCCACTGGTATCCCTCCATGGCGTGGTCCTGTTCCCACAGAGCTTTTTCACTCCGGTATAGCTTGTTCAAAGCTGCAGTGTAAGCTAACATCTGACGATGACGCTCATAATCAAGCAACAGCCAGTCGAGCTGTTCCTGATCCTTCCACTCGATGAATTGTCCAAATTCACCACCCATGAATAATAGCTTTTTGCCAGGATGAGTGATCTGATAACCTAGCAGTTGGCGGAGGCCAGCAAATTTCTGCTCATAAGATCCAGGCATCTTGTCCAGCAACGATTTCTTGCCGTGTACGACCTCATCATGCGATAGGGGTAGAGTGTAGTTCTCGGAATACGCATAACAGATCGGGAAGGTAAGCAAATTATGATGGTAGGGCCGGGCCCCGAAGTCATGTTCTATGTATCCAAGGGTGTCATTCATCCAGCCCATGTTCCATTTGTAGTTGAAGCCAAGTCCTCCCTCATGAGCAGGTGCAGTCACTCCGGGCCAGGCACTGGATTCTTCGGCCATCATTAAGGCATGAGGATAATGCTGGAATATTGCTTTGTTCAAGTGCTGTAGGAAGGAAATAGCTTCCAGGTTCTCCAGCCCTCCGTTGGTATTGGAGCGATATTGGTGGTGCTGTTTCTCGAAGTCAAGACGCAGCATGCTTGTTACTGCATCCACCCGCATCCCGTCTATGTGGTACAGATCAAACCAGAACAGTGCATTGGAAATTAGAAATGAAGAAATTTCAGGCTTACTGAAATCAAAGGAAAGTGTGCCCCAGCCGGGCTTTTCAGCCAACAAGGGGTCGGCATACTCATACAGTGGCGAACCATCAAAACGTCTCAGACCATGGGCATCCTTGGCAAAGTGGGCGGGAACCCAATCTAAAATTACACCGATGTCTGCTTGATGGAGATGGTCAATCAGGTACATTAGCTCATGTGGTTCACCATATCGGCTCGTTGCTGCAAAATAGCCTGTCCCCTGGTAGCCCCAGGACAAATCATATGGATGCTCTGCCAGTGGCATGAATTCCACATGGGTGTAACTCATTTCCACCAAATAGGGAATCAATTGATCAACAAGTTCCTTATACGTATAGAATTGTCCGTCTTCCTTTTGTCGCCATGTGCCCAGATGCATTTCATAAATATTAAGGGGTTTGTTGTACGGAGTCTTGTTCTTGCGCCGCCAGGATGCATCTCCCCAGCGATAGCCCTGAAGATCGGTCACAACCGAAGCCGTTGCCGGGCGAACCTCGGCCTTAAAAGCGTAAGGGTCGGCTTTGAGGAAGCTTGTACCATCAGCGGCAATAATTCTATATTTGTATAACATTCCCAGGTTCATCCCCGGGAAAAACCGACTCCAAAATCCTGAATCGGGTATCTTATATAACGTGTCCATGTCCTGCGTTCCGTCCCAGCCATTGTGATCACCAGCCAGACCTACATATGTCGCATGAGGAGCCCACACGGTAAAGCGCACACCGGAAGTCCCTTCCCAAGCGGCAATGTGCGCACCCAGGATGTTATAGCTGTGATAGTGCGTGCCCTCATGAAACAAATAAATATCAATATCATCCGTTGACGGGAGGGTTTCTGTCCTTGGTGTCTCAGCCAATTCATCACCACCTTTTTATATAGGATGCACCTATAACATTACCCGAAAAAGTTCCATTTGAAAATGATTTGACTTGAAAAGAAATTTTTTATGGATAAGAAAATAATTCATGTAATTTTTGCAGTTTCACAGCAATATACTTCACCTATGTCGTTTCAAGACTGGACCCACAGTTTATATTACAAGCATTGACAAAAAATTGGGAGGGATAACAAATGAGCAAAAAAGAATGTATCGCCATGTTATTGGCCGGTGGGGAAGGACGAAGATTGGCCCCCTTGACGTCCAGCATGGCTAAACCGGCAGTCCCTTTCGGCGGACAGTATAGAATCATTGACTTTCCCCTCAGTAATTGTGTCAATTCCAATATTGACACTGTAGGCGTACTTACGCAATATGAAGCAGAATCACTACACAGTCATATCGGTGAAGGTGAGCCCTGGGGGCTCCATACAGAGAACGGCAAAGGTGTGACTCTTCTCCCGTCCGGGTCTGAAGGAAGAGATCTTTATTCAGGTACAGCCGATGCCATTTATAAGAACATTGATTTTATTGATAATCAGAACCCGGAGAATGTACTGATTCTCTCCGCTGATCATATTTACCACATGGATTATCAGAAAATGCTGGAATACCACATGGACAAAGATGCCAAAGCCACCATCTCTGTGATGGAGGTGCCTTGGGAGGAAGCCAGTCGCTTTGGAGTGATGAACGTGAACGAAGCGCTGAAGATTTCCGAATTCGCCGAGAAGCCCAAGGTTCCGCAAAGCAATCTTGCTTCTATGGGCATTTACCTCTTCCGCTGGGACTACCTGAAGGAGCATTTGCTACGTGATGCCGCCAACACTGATTCCAGTCATGACTTCGGCAAGGATGTCATTCCGAGTATGCTTGAATACAATGATGACCTGTTCGCTTATCGCTTTCAGGGATACTGGAGAGATGTAGGTACTGTAGACAGTCTCTGGGAAGCGCACATGGATCTTTTGACAGCAGATAATGGCTGGAAGCTTGAAAATGAAGTGTGGCCGATGTACAGTCGAGCACGCCGTACCAAGTTATCCGTTCATAAGCCACGCAGCCAAATGTCAGCAACCGACTGCCTGGTGAATGACTACTGCACACAGGAAGGAAACCTGCAGCGCTCTGTCGTCTTTGGAGGCGTTGAGATCGGTAAAATGTCCGTCATCAAACAAAGTGTTGTGATGCCTGGTGCCCGCATCGGACGCGGAGTACACATTGAGAATGCGATTATCGGCGAAGGTGCTGTCATCAAGGACGGAGCCATCATCAAAGGTAGCACCGACAACATTGTTGTCGTCGGGCCGCATGAGATCGTCGCTGCGAAGCCAGTAATTCGGACTCAGCCCTCTCGTCTTCTGCAGGATGTTTATGAGAAGACCGGCCGGCTTCGGGCCGCAGAAGGGTTTCCTTCCTAAGTTCATCGTTCACCGGAACAACACTTTACGTCCTGGGTCTGGTTTAAGGCTATAATGGACATTAATGGTGACTCAAAATAACGATTTTACTCATAACAACTATAAAACGCGCTTACCTCCATTAAAGAGATGCGCGTTTTTTGATGTGTTTTGAGATCTGAACCTCCGGTTAAACGGGCGTGTAGTCCTCTTGATAAATATTCGTGTAACGTTTCACAATATTTTCAGTGCCTACCTATTCGAAACTCAAACTTTAAATACAGCGTCGGCCTTTGGGATGTGCCCCCCAACAATACTTAAAAAGCTGCCTTTAGTACGGATACTCCGCACCAAAAGCAGCTTAATATGAAACATGAATACGCTAAGTTTAACGGGTAAGCTCCTGCCATTCCCGGTCTAGAAGGCTCATTTCAAGGCAATCTACATACCGTCCGCCGATCAGAGCCGCTTCTCGCTGTGTCCCTTCATGGACAAAGCCTGTTGCTTCATAAGACTTGCGAGCGCCGGTATTAAAGTCAAATACGCTTAGCGCAAGGCGATGCAGTCCAAGTCCTGCAAAACCAATCCGCAGCGTCTCCTGCAGCATTCGTGGCCCGATCCCCCGACCTCTAAGCTGTGGATCAACCACCAGTCGGCAGATACGAGCATGGCCGTCCTCCCGGTTGATTTGGCCTAGACTGACATGTCCTACGACCTCACCGCTGCCTCTGTGCACAGCACTATAAATCAGGAGCGGCGATTGTGCCGGATGATTGGTATTCTCCATATATTTCAGCAACTGTTCGTCGTCCAGGGGATAAGTCAGCGAAGATCCTGCCCATTGCTTCAGAAAATCCGGTGACAGACTCCAGCTCTGTAGCAGCGGAAAGTCATCTACTGAGAAATAGCGAAGCAGAATATCGTCTGGATCTTCACTGTTCTCATTATACTGATACAGATTTACGAGACGTCCGCCCCCCGCATCATTGGTACCCTGGTAACGGAAACCCAGGCTCTGATAATAACGGTTCAACTTGACATTATGCGCGACCGTATCCAGTCGAAGTCCCTTATGGCCCAGCCTCAGCGCCTGTTTAGCGGCGAACATGATCATTTGCTCTCCGAGACCGCTACCCCGGTAAGGTCCAGCCACCGTAAGACGGTGCAGATAAGCAAAGGCGTCATTATTCTTGTTCCCCCAATACTGAGGATCGCTGAATTGGAGGGTGAACAGCCCTACAGGAGTCTCCCCATCGAGCGCCAAGTACACTTCCCTCTCGTCAAAATATCCAGCGATCTCCTTGGCCGTGAATTGATCCGGGGACCATTGACGGATTCCGTTATCGACCATCCATTGGGCGGCCGCCTTCAGCATCCGTAGAATATCCTCCGTCCTATCCACACCTACACGTTCGACACGAATTGGATCTTGCGAGGCTTTGTTCTCACCATTCTCTCCTGTAGACGGTATCGCCATGTCCAATTTCCCCTATCCTGATGTTTATCTAAACTTGATCCAATTATTTTAGACCAATGCTTGCTCTGTAGCTAGCGGCAAAATGACTGTGACCTGTGTCCCTTTGCCCAGCTCACTATGCATTTCGATCCGGCCGTTATGCAGCTCGACGATCTGTTGAGTAATGGCAAGCCCCAGTCCGGTTCCACCATTGAGTGCATCCACCTGAAAAAAACGATCCTTGACCTTAGCCAGATGGGCTTCGCTGATCCCGATTCCGCTGTCCCGGACAATGATGGCGACTTCCTGATTAGATAGCGACTGCACAGTCAGCACAATACTGGAATCCTCATGGGAGAACTTAACGGCATTATCTACAAGGTTCAGGAATACTTGCTTCAGACGATTGGCGTCACCCTTAACAAATACAGCGTCATCGCATTCCAGAACCAGATGGATTCTCTTCTTCTCCGCTTTCGCCCAGACATTTAGAATGGTCTCCTGCAGCAGTACCTTCATATCGACGATGCCAATGGACAGCTTCATTTCATTCTGCTGCAGCTTGGAGAAGTCGAGAATCTCCTCCACCAGTCCAATCAGCCGATCACTTTCCTTGGAGATGATCCCCATGCCAAGCTTCGTTTCCTCCGGATCATAGCCTCCAGACACCAGAGTCTCACTCCACCCTTTGATACTGGTGAGTGGTGTGCGCAGCTCATGAGAGATGGACGAGATAAAGTCATCCTTGATCTGATTACTGCGTACTATCTCTTGGGCCATATAATTGATCGTGGTGGCCAACTCGGCAATTTCGTACCTATAGTTGCCCTTGATTCTTGTATTGAATTTGCCTTTCGCCATTTGGGCGGATACAGCCGTAATATTATTCAGCGGCTTAACGATGGAGTTGGCAAGTCCGAAGCTGAACAGCGCAACAATGGTCAGTACAGCTGCGCCGATCCCTACGGAGAGCAGGGTGAGATTCAACAGCCCGCTATTAATAAACTCAACCGAAGTGAGGTATCTCAGAATGTAGACATCCCGACCGTGAATTTGCAGCATTTTGGAGACCGCCATGACACTTTCGTTGGTTCCTGGCTGTCTGCCAACCCAGCGGCCTATACTCCCACCTGCCGCCTCTGGAACATCGCTAGTGGTAATTGTCCGGTCTGGCTGGAACCCTGTAGAGCTGGTGATGATATCACCGTTACGAGTCAGCACCTCAAGCTCTGTGTTATTAAACGAGAAGGTGTCCAGCAGATCCTGCAAGCGAACCGTGGAATCCATGCCCGTAACCTGGTATTTGTTAAAATAGGTCTCTGCCGTACTAAGCTGATTGGTAATCTTACTATAAATGCTGTCGTAGTAGTAGGTCCGAATAGCCAGCAGGAAAATCACTTCTACCAGGAGAAGCGCCAAGAAGACTACAAGAATGTAATGCAGTACGATCTGTCTGCGCATCCCCTTCTTTATCATTGTCCTTGGCCTCTCCATTTGTAGCCGTGGCCCCACACCGTTTGCAGATATTCCGGCTCAGAGGGATTATTCTCGATCTTTTGACGCAGACGGCGGATGTTCACGTCCACGATTTTGGGATCTCCCATATATTCCTTGCCCCACACATGATCCAGCAGCAGATCACGGCTGAGCGGTGTATTTTCCTTTTCCAGGAAGAACTGCACCAGCGAGAATTCGGTCGGGGTCAATTCAATGAGCTCCCCACTACGCTTGAACTGCTTGGAGATCAGATCCAGCGTAAAATGTCCGGATTGGAACGAGACTTTGGCCGATGGCTCCCGGTGAACGTTAACCCGGCGTAACAGCGACTGAATACGGGCAATCAGCTCTGTAGGACTGAACGGCTTGCTAACATGATCGTCAGCGCCTACCGACAACGCGTAGACCTTATCCTGCTCTTGAACTTTGGCTGTGAGGAAAATAATACCCAGCCGCTCGTTGCTCTCGCGTACACGGCGACACACTTCAAATCCATCAATACCGGGAACCATAACATCCAGGAGCGCAATATCAATATCAGGAATCGTAGTCAGCTTGTGCAGCGCTTCGTTGCCATCCGCCGCCTCCAGTACCTCGAACCCGTTACGTTTCAGATTGATGACAATAAAACTGCGGATAGACTCTTCGTCCTCCAGTATGAGCACTTTACTCATCTATTCCCTTCCTTTCGATCGGGGTAGTGATTTTGTTGTTGTTTCCCCCGTTGGTCTTCTGATCCAGCTTCCCTCGGTAGCCAATGAATGTATTTCCGTCGCGACCCCAGAGTTCCCAGTTGCTGTTCTTCAATTGCTCCCATTCATGTGGTGAGAAGAACGATACTTCGGCAACCGTCTCACCGGTATCCGCCAGAATAAACTTCAAGTATTTATCCAGAACAGACTTCGTATCCACCGTGACGTTGCCATGCCATTCCGGCGGAAAATTGATATAGAAACGGTCGGCGGGATCACGATACTGCTGCAAGGCAAACGTCAGGCCGTCCTTGCCATCCCATTTATAGTAGGAATTGAAGTAGGGTACCGTGTTGGGATCAAAATACTCCCAGCCTTTGGGCTTCTCCAGCAAACCGATTTCAATAATACCATCGCCATCGATATCCTCGCTAACAATTTTTCGGTCTTTCAGGGTCCGATCATCCCCAGGCACAACTACCCGCAGCTTGTTGTTCTCCATGACCACCACAGAGGTGTAGGCGGAACTGGACTCCACAGCTGCGTCCAGTACGATACCTTCTTTGTTCTCCGCTACTTTTCCTGCGACAATATTGTAATAATTATTAAAATACGGATCGATGTTATCCAGTTTATCCAGCACCTTGAAGCCGCCATCGGCGTATTGATAAGTCGTAATGGTCGCATATTCATTGCGCTTGAAAGAAACCACGGTAATGTCCTGGATACCATCGCGATTCAAGTCATCTATAATATATTTGGTATAAGGAACCTGCAGCACCTCTTCCAGCGTACCGTTAGAATAACTATAGACTACCATTCCTTTGTCTTCACCACGGGAGTACCCGGCAATAATATCCAGTTTCCCGTCGTTCGTAACATCCTTCAGATCAAGGGATTCAAGCACTGTACCATCACCATCAAAGACCAGCTTCTTGACCCAGGCATCTCCCTGCTTTTCCAGAAGCATGCCATGAATCTGCACAGCCTCTCCTGGTGTCTCATAGAAAACGATCGTCTCCATGATCCCGTCCTTGTTCAAATCCTCCGTACGGATCGAACTGTCATCGTCATTCTTTGGCCGGATCAGCGAAGAACCCGAAGGTATCATCGATGTAATCGCAGTCATCAATGTTGCCTTGTCCGCCGACAACCGCGGCGTTTTCATCTGGGATACCGGGTCGCTGATGAACGTACACCCCGTTAGCAACGACATCGCCAGTGACGCAGTGGCCAGCCGACTTATGATTCTTCTATTCAACATCATCACTCTTTTCCTTGATTAAAGGCTGAGACGCTCCTGCGAGGTCAAGCGACGGCCGTTAACGTTATGCTTGATAAGGCCGTCCTTCAAAACCCACAGACGTGAGGCGTAACGCTCTGCTAGCTCTATAGGCAGAACAGCGATGACCGTCAGGCCACTTTCCTTGCACAGCTTGCGGAGGTTCTCCATGACCCGCTCTGCGGACTTCGGATCGAGACCTGTTACGGGCTCATCCACCAAGATGACCTTGGCGCCATGCACCAGAGCGCGGGCAATGGCCACACGCTGCCGCTCACCACCACTTAACTGGCTTGCCTTAAGCTTCGCTTTGTCTAGCAGACCCAGAGCCTCCAATTCGTCCATGGCTCCCATATAATCATCTGAGCGGACCATTCCTGTTACCATACGCCACAATGGGGTTTGGGCGGATTGGCCGATCAGCACATTCTTCAGTGCGGTCCGATTGGGATTCAGCTCAGCATTCTGTTCAAGATAGGCCCATTCGCGGCGGATTTTCCGTTTGCCGGAGAAACCGCTCTTCAATATATCTTTTCCATCTACGCGGAAATTTCCCCGATCCCATTTTTCCCGTAGCGCCAAACAGCGCAGCAGTGTAGATTTGCCGCTACCGCTCCCCCCGAGCACCGCAACAAATTCCCCTTCTTCCAACTGAAAACCGATGTCATGCAGCACCGGAAGCTTGGTCTCCCCGACTGCTTTGGCTAAATGTTCAACTGTGATCATAGTTCAGCTCTCCTGTCCTCATCTCTATACTATAGTGTATTGGAAAGCGAGATTAAATTCCATGCGAACACCAGTTCTTATCATACTTCAAATTTGCTGGCGTGGCGAGAACAATACTCCCATCAGTCCAAATAAGATGAAGAGCAGCCCCATAAGCCCGAATACACCGCTGCCAGAGCCGAGTTCCAGCAGCAGCCCGCCCAAAGCTGGGCCGAGAATACTACCTGCACTAAAGTGAAAAGATGACACAACATTGGCCGCTGGCAGCAAGTTACGCGGAAGAATATCTGCTGCATAGGCTAGGCCAAGCGAGAAGAAAGAGCCCACAAAACCGCCAGCAAAAGCAAGCAGCACTAGTGAAAGCATGAAATGATCCCCAGCCAGCGGCAGCAGAGCGAAGCCCAGGCCGCCGCCGATACCGGCAAACATAAGAACTTTTTTGCGCCCGAACCGGTCACTCCACATCCCCAGCGGAAGCTGAAGCACAAGTCCCCCGATACCGGCAAAAGGCAACAGTGCAGCAATCTGATCCGAACTATAACCAATCCGCAGGCCATAAATTGGGAAGTTACTGTTCAGACTAGCCTCCATATAACCGTATAGGAGAGCAGGAATC
The DNA here is from genome assembly GCF_042887565.1 of Paenibacillus sp. NPDC057934. Lineage (NCBI taxonomy): Bacteria > Bacillati > Bacillota > Bacilli > Caryophanales > Paenibacillaceae > Paenibacillus > Paenibacillus sp. NPDC057934. The sequence continues at coordinate 162,048 of NZ_JBHVPB010000009.1, read as the reverse complement.
AAGGCATACCAAGCTAGACTGTAACTTCGTCCAAATCGGCGCGCCTGCCCCTCCCTACTCTCTGAGGTTTCCGGGCGGGAGTCCGGGAGCTTGATCAATGACAGCAATAGAGCCATTAAGAACAGCGCAGCTAACACTAGGAAGGGCGTGGCTTGCCCGAAGCGCAACAGACTTATCCCCACAGGACCGAGACTGAAGCCAAGGCCATAGGACATGCCGTAGATGGAAAGATTGCGTCCACGGTTCTGTGCCGGAGTCATCAGCAGCACCCAGAGCTGGGCAGCGTAATTGATGGCCGAGTCCCCGATGCCGACCAGCAGTCGAAGCAAGAACCATGCCTTGATGCCCGGCAGTAGCGGGAATAGCAACAGGCTCACTAGTACGAGCGTGAGTCCTGCGGCAATGAGCTTCTTAAAGCCGATGGCTCCCAGCACCCGCTCGGCGATGAGCGTCATGCCGAACGAACCGATATACAGCGCTGCTGCGTTCAAACCGTTCAGGGACGAGGAGACCCCTTTTTGCTCCAAAAGAATGGATAAAACCGGAAGCAGCAGTCCTTGGCTGAGTCCGGCAGCAATAATAACCATGATGAGAATCAGGTAATTCACGTTGCTATTTCGCTGAACAGCGATTGAATGCGGGTCTGACACAGGTGAAAGCCTCCTACAAAACAAATAAAAGTAAACAAAAATAAACGTTATCCGAACTGCACCCAAAAGGCAAACACCGAACATTATAGTGGACAAGCCTCTTCAAAACAAGAGATAATATATAGAAGTGACGGATTTCCTGGGGGTGCAAGCTTCATGAACTATGAATTGAAAATTGATGTCTCACCGGTCTACGAGCTGATTGACAGCTTTATGTTATATGTTACGCGAAAATGGATTTCCAATCTGGATATCGGCCCCGACTGGGTCAAGGACGTGGAAAGCCGCTTTCCATCGCACCAGGCTGCGGAGATTATGAAGGCTGCTGAATGGCCATTCAGCGATTACGATGTCCTGTATGCCTGGGCTTACAGCCTTGGACCCGCCGAGAAGGTCCTAAGCTACCTGGATGAGCTGGAATCCACTTCGCTCGAAGATTGCTTCCAGCACGTGGCTCCGCTCATTACGGGCTTTACTCTGGAAGAATGTCAGCGTATTAAGAACAGCTACACCCCTCTGCTGCGGCTGTGGTACAGTCAATATTTCCGCCATGTGGAGCACAAGATCCTGCCGTTGCTTATCGAGGACGCCTCCGAGAAAAAAATGCTCCAGAGCAAAATGGACCCCATCGCCCTGATTGAATATGCTTCTGGCGGCGTCGTTATTGAAGATCTACCGAATTTGCAAACCATTGTTCTGCTTCCTACGGTGCACAATCGTCCGATCAACACCTATTGCTTCTATAACACTATGGTTATTATCCAATATCCGGTCGACGTGCCTCTAGATGATGAGGACGAGCCGCCTACTGTGCTGCTTCGCATGACCCGAGCTTTAGCTAATCCCACAAGGCTCAGATTGCTGCGGTATGTGGCTCATGAGCCGAAGACGCTTTGGGAGATGCAATCCGACCTGAACCAGTCGCGGGAGATGCTTATGCATCATCTGATGATCCTGCGGGTAGCTGGTCTACTGCGCATTCATCTGCGCGGTGAGCATAATGAACGCTTTAGCATCCGCCCGGACGGAGCCTCAGAACTGCAGATGTTCCTGGAATCCTATATACGTTTATAATAGAATGGATAGAGACTACAGATGGAGACAGACAGATACAGAATAAGGAGTGAGTGGCGTGAAATATATGACTCAACAAGTCATCTTCGATTTGGACGATACCCTCGTCCACTGCAACAAATACTTCGATCTCATTCTGGGACAATATTTCGAACTGATGGCAGAATGGTTCCAGGATTATGGACTGCCTACCAGCGAGATGCGGAGCAAACAGGCTGAAATTGATGTAGAAACCGTTAGCACAAGCGGTCTAGCCAGCGATAACTTCCCTAAGTCCCTGATTGGGACCTATCATTTCTTCTGTACCAAATTCGGCCGGAAAACCGATGTCTTTGAGGAGAAGCAGTTGATGAAACTGGGAATGAGTGTTTATGATCAGGAGATAGAGGCTTATCCTGGCATGGTTGAGACCCTGGATACCTTGAAACAGGAAGGTCATGATCTCTACCTCTACACTGGTGGAGACGATACCATACAGCAGCGTAAGATTGAACAAATGAAGCTGGACGTTTATTTTGATGACCGTATCTTTATCCGCAAGCATAAAAATGTCGAGGCCTTGGAGAACATCCTAGCCAGCGGTACTTTTGATCGCAAAGTGACCTGGATGATCGGAAACTCTCTACGTACAGATGTACTGCCAGCAGTAACAGCTGGAATCAACAGCATTTATCTCAAACAACAGAACGAATGGCTCTACAACATGATAGAGCTTCAACGCGAAATGCAGCAATCTGTCAAGACTATTTCTTCGATCTACGAGGTGCCTCCGGTCATCCGGACCGCTGCGCAGCAGATTCAAAGCCTTGGGTAAGACGTTCTTCTAGTGTTAGAAATGCCATAGGCTTCCTTTAGCAGATTTGATTATACTGTTCCAATGAATGATCAAAGCGTGCAGGAGGAAGTCAAGAATGAATAAACAAGTAAATTCAAAACATAGCAATAACAAGTTACTACCCATGCTCTTGTCGGTGGTCGGTGTTGTTCTGATTGCAGTTGCTGCCTTCTTCTTCACCGGCAAGAGCAGCACCTCCGAGCTCGACAGCTTGCCTAATTACACTGAGGTTAAAGGCAAGATTGTGGTTGACGGTTTAAGGTATGAGAAGCAGCCCCATCTGGGCAGCAGCACGGCCAAAGTCAAAGTGATAGAATTTGCGGATTTCAAGTGCCCTGCTTGCAAAAAGTGGACTGAAAAGTATCTGGACACCTTCATCAAGGACTACGTAGATACGGGTAAGGCGGAATTCTTCTTCATGAATTTTGCTTTTATTGACAGAGACTCCTATCTGGCCGCGAGTGCGGGTGAAGCTATCTATAGCCAGAGCAACGAAAAGTTCTGGGAATACGTCCACAAGCTGTACGCCAATCAGGGCGATGAAACCAAGATCTGGGCTACCGAGAAGTTCATCCTGAAGTTTGTCAAAGATAACATCGCTGGCATTGATTATGGTCAGTTCGAGCAGGATGTCAAGAACCATACCTACATGTTCGATGTAAAAGAGGATTTCAAAATTGCCGGCGCCTACGGAGTTAACGGTACACCCAAATTCATGGTGAATGGTGTACTGCTCCCCGATTCCTCTTACGAAGGTCTGACTGCGGCGATTCAAGCTGCTTTGAAGGAATAAGAAAGTAATGGAGCTATCCCAAAAGAGTCATCATGACGGTGGGAGGCTCCTTTTCCATTTTATCAAACAAAAAGAAATCGGTTCTTGGCAAAATGGCGTTCTGAGCGGACGAAGCATGCGTTGGAGCTGTCTTCATGATTGTGCTTCAATTGGTTGTGGACAAAATTAGGTGCAGTTGGGAATGGAAGTCAAACGAAGTGGAATATATGTATGTACAGATAGTAAGTAGAGTTAAAATCGTAGAACTATACGTTACTGATTACATGATCAACAATCCCCTTCTTTCTAAAATGAAAAATTATAACTACCCCGTTACGCCTGACTATCTAGGTGATAGCAGATTCGGCTCAACTGGCTTGCTAAGCCAGTGATCATCGGTCTGGACATGATTTTTACGAACGAATTTGGCGACACTGTGTTTAAAATCCTCATACGAAAAAGCGTCAGCCAGCCGCACGACATACCCTTCTTGCTCTCCCCCGCAATCCGATTGCTTGGTGTAACAAGCCTTTGCAACTTCCTCATTCCAAATTCCTTTATACAGCACCGGGACAGTTACCAGTCCCAGACGCTCCGCCCATGCATCAGTTTCCTCCCAAGACAAACATTGGTTACTGTGATCCCACACAGAAAAGAGCATAAAATAGGACGGTAGCGCTGAATAGTACAGCGAATGCTTGGCATAGACATTTTCCCCGCATAACCGATAGCCTTCGGGAATCAGGTACTTAATACCGCCATGCAGCGTCTTAACAAAATGCCTTGACGGATGATCCTTGCTGTCCAGCGACCGGGCATGAATGAAGTGATTGTACATCGTGGTGTTCTCTCCATCCATTTTCTCCGTAATGACCACTTCCCGGCCCTTGAAATGCTCCGTATTCCGCAAAATTTTGTCATCATCAGTATACCCTCTCGACCAGGGCAAGTGCATCGTCTTCGGATATTTCACTTTCATGTTTCTTCACCTCTTTACTTGCCAAAGCTATCGGCTTCAGCGAAAAAATACAGCTCTGCCAGCAGTTCGCCGCCTAGCAGATGATAAATGTTCGAAGCTCCTGCGTCGCCGCCATGCAGAATCTCCATATGGAAGCTGACCAAGTAGACGACATGCAGGACAAAATCGTCATCATAGCCCAGCGCTTTCAGCAGATTGCAGGCAATGATCGCGGAGACATGTTCATGACCGAAGTAAGAGTAATACTCCCGGGTCTGCTTCCAGACCTTGCAGAGCGGTTTACCTGTATCATGCAACAGCGCCGCCAGCTGCATCGCCAGCAAATGCTCACCCTCATAACATTGGTTGATGTATTCCAGCACACTATAGGTATGCTCAGACAACGTCTTGGAGTGGTAAGGGTTTCCCTGATCAAATCCCAGCATAATTGCAAAATAAGGAGATGTAGACAGGTAGCGGAACAACTCATCATGGCCTGCTTCAGCTGCTAGCAGCTGCTCCAATTCCTCACGCACGATCCCGGGATCAGCTTCAGCATGTACGATATGCAAGGCAGAGAAGCCTTCGCCTGGCACCGGAAACGCAAAGTTTTTAGCGTATTTAAGCAGGATTACCTCGTCCAGACGACGCTTTCGCAGCTTGTTCCGCGTAAGGGCTAGTTCGTAAGGAGCATCGCAGACGTGACATTCTATAGGGATCTCGCTGAATCTTTTCAGGAACTTCAGTCTACGTCCCCGGTCAATATTTGTAGCGTCAAAAACAACATTTCGGCCGTCAGCCAACACCTGCTCAATCTCTGCAAAAGCCGTATCAAAGACCAGGTAGTTGTTCTTCTGCTTGGATTCGCTACCGAACAACCGCTCCCGGATGTCATCTGTAGCCACTAGCACTGCCCGTTCACTGCGGCAAAGCTGCTTGGCGTAGGTAGTTTTTCCGCTGCCGGGAATACCGGTCAGCATATGAATGGTACTCATAGTTATCACCTCCTTTCAAATATTTATTTTATTGGCGCTACGGCTGCAGGATCGGCACATCCTTGAAATTATACCATACATATCCGTTGCCGATGGAACGGCTGGAAGCTAGATGAAGGTTGTACATCATCGTAGAATGTAACTCTTCCTCAGTCAATCCAGGATAAATGATCCGCTCTCCACTCGCGGCGAGTTCCCCTATTTCCCAACTAGTTGGCAGCCCATTCTCTACCTCTCTATTAGTCATTTCTATCCCTTCTCTACCGATACAGATAATGTGTACTTCATCAGAACTATGAGTTGCAGCTTTAACACCTAACTTAGAGTATAACGAATAAAGATTGGTCCTCACAATCGACCTAAGGGCTTAATGTAGGATAACATAAAAAAATCAAAGGACACCCGATTAGGCGCCCCTTCATCTTTATATCCGCTCTTTTACTTGAGTAATTGAAATACTTGTTCAACATCCTTATCCCCTCGGCCAGACAAATTGACGATGATTATCTGATCATGACTCATCGTCTGCGCTAGCTTCTTCGCATATGCAATTGCATGTGCGCTCTCCAAGGCAGGAATAATTCCCTCTGTGCGAGACAATTCCTGAAAGGCATTCAACACTTCCTCATTGCTGACTGTTGCATATTCTGCCCGGCCCGTCACCTTCAGGTGGCTATGCTCCGGCCCGATGCCCGGATAGTCAAGTCCCGCAGCGATCGAATAGGTCTTTCTTGGCTGGCCCTCCTCGTCCAACAGAACTAAACACTTGAAGCCGTGAATGATGCTCGGCACGCCTTCGGTTAAGGACGGCGCTTGATCGGGCTCAACACCAATTAAGCGAACAGTCAGCTCGTCGATATAGTGAGCGAATGCACCAATCGCATTGCTTCCACCGCCTGTACATGCCACTACGGCATCTGGCAAACGACCTTCTTTTTCCATAATCTGCTGTTTCGATTCCTCGCTAATAATGGCCTGAAAGTGCTTGACCATCGTCGGGAACGGATGCGGCCCTACTGCAGAACCTAGCAAATAAAAAGTATTTTTATAATTCCGAACCAGATCGTCCAACGCTTCATCTACCGCGTCCTTTAGTCGTCCTTGACCTTTATGTACGGGTACAACCGTTGCGCCGAGCAGTTCCATTCGAAACACATTAAGGGCTTGCCGCCGCGTATCCTCGGCTCCCATGTAGATGATGCATTCCATATTAAACATAGCACAGGCCGTTGCTGTAGCTACACCATGCTGTCCTGCACCGGTCTCAGCGATAATCCGCTTGGCCCCCATGCGCTTAGCAAGCAGGATCTGGCCAATCGCATTGTTGATCTTATGTGCCCCTGTATGATTCAGATCCTCACGCTTTAAGTAAATCTTCGGCCCACCCCAGGCTTTGGTCAGCCGCTCCGCATACGTCAGCGGATTCTCACGGCCAACATATTCACGGAGATAATAACGAAGCTCTTCCTTAAAATCCGGATCGTCTTTATAAGTGTTGAATTGGTCGCTCAGATAACTTAGCACTTCCTGCAATTCCGGCGGAACAAAGCTGCCGCCAAACTCTCCAAAGTATCCCTCTTGCTGCAATTGATCGTTCATTAGAAAGCGCCTCCATTAATCGACATAAGATGGTAACTACTCCTACCATCTTACCATAATTGACTGGAAACAAATCACAATTGACCTTTGTTTAATAAAATTTTGACTTCATTCCGGATTCTATCAGAACTAGTCATCGGACAACTCTCCCTCAAGAAACTTTATGAGATGCAATTCAGGATGCTCAAGGAACTCTGTAAAGCTGCATAAATTAGCATAGACCTGGTGCTCCATATCATAACAGCCTACTAAACCTTTTTTCTTTGGATTCCAAAGCAGTTGCAAGCTAGAGTAATTGTCGATGTCGGCGGAAAGACGCAACAGCTTTTGCCTACCCACTTTCATCTGGATCGTATCGGTCAATGTGAAAAAGTCGATATATTCGATTTCATATTCATTTGGCGCCAGCTCAACGCGTAGCTTGTCTCCTGTAAGAAAGCTGACCAGTTCATGTGTTAATTTATATTTTTTAAGCTCAAGCTTCTTGTTCGCCACATTATGAAAATCAGTCGGTTCCAGCGATTTCAGATAGTCAGCCAAGTCAGTATACTTATTGCTGACCGCAATCGTATACGGCCGCTCGCCATCTTTTTCCGCCAAAGTAACGTCTGCGCCGTGTTCGATCAGAAATTTGACCATAGCCATAGACCCCATACGTGCAGCCACCGTTAACGGAGTTGCTTCATAAGGATAGACCATATCCAGTTTATTATAATTGACCTCCACTCCCTGATGTAGTAAATACCTGAGTGTCTTATAGTCATGATCCGATACCGCTTGACGCAATACAATACCGCCATGCAGCTTGATATCTAATCCTAGCTCATGAATAAGCGGAATGTTCTTTTTGTTGCCATAGTAGGCCTGTGAATATGCACCCGATCCTGTGTGATTGAGCTTGTCCATCTTGGCTCCCTGCGCAACAATATAACGAACGATATCCTCCTTACCATAGCGAACAGCTCGCAAAAAGGCTGGATTATGATGGACATTCAGATTGACGCCATGCTCTACCAGCAGCTTCACAACCTCCGTTTGCTGCGATATAAGCGCCAGATCCAACGGACTAACGGTGATATGCTTGCTAAGTACGATACCCTCTTCAATATCCCAATCTGATGAGATTGCAGCGTGTAAATCCGGAAGATTTCCTTTGTAAATCTGCATCGCCCTTTCTGGCAATTCTTCGAATCTCCCGATATCTTTCAGGACGATCATCTACACCACTCCTGCTTCAAAATCTTATGAAATCGTTTCGCACCCTATCGACAAGAGCCATTGCTTCATAACAGCAATCGCCTGTTGGGCATCCTGTTCGTAGAAGACAGCCACCTCTTGCTGGTAAGTATAATTCAATCGTACATAGCCGCCCAGTTCTCGGTAAAACAGGAAGCAGGCATACGGCTTCTCAATGGACAAATCCGGCGGAAAATCCGCTTGACACACACCGTAGCCAGTTCGCGCAGCGAAAGCTGGTCCTGCCCTGGTGGCAAACGCAAAAAGAGATGGCTCCTAGTGCCTGTCCACGGTTCATAACAGACGTCGTCCGCATACCGAGGCAGCCTGAGCAGCCCAGCCGTCTGGGGATGTACCGCCAGAAAGTCACCGTACAGCGTCGTACCTATAGCGATACACTCGCCGATCTGTTGTTCATGAATGGGGCTGTCTTCGCCATACTCCCACAACCCATACTCGGCAAAAGGTTGTAGCACCTCCGGATCAGGCAATTGGACATTCATCCATCCTCTGTAAGTGCCTTCGCCGGCCTTGTTAAACTCGTGGTAAGCCTCCAGTGTATCCACCCTCTTTGTTACGACATACCCCAAACAGATCGAATCTTACTTATCAATCACTTCCCAGTACAGTTCAGCAGATGTATTTAACAATAATTGGTGAAGTGCAGATTCAATAAGCTCAAGGCTAACGATGTACTTCTGAGGAAATTCACACGCTTGTCCGCCTACTGTAATCTCAACAAACTCGTCTTCGTCCTCCAGTAGGCCGAGAAGGTTGCGAATCGCAGTATCGGTCTCTACAGTAACGATAAACTCGTGACTGCCGCCGCCGATCATAATTATGCTCTCTATGTGCTGAAACGTGACCTGACTGCGCGTGAAGCCATCCATTCGCCGGATGATTTCCAGACATGTTGCAAACGATGCCTCAGTATGCTCGATAGTTTCCGCTACAACTCCTTTCCGCCGTTCCTCATAAACGGTGATCACCGCTCAACACTCCTTTGCCAATTAGTAATTCACTGTTTCTAATACCCATTCATGAACACTTTTCAATCAGTAATCGCGGGCTGCGTCAAACCAGCCTTGAGCCATCTCTTCCGTTATAGGCTGGCCAATTAAATGATGTGACTGGCTGAGTTGCCAGACTGCTTCGCCAAGGTCTTCTCTTTCGGTAGTTTCGATACCTTTGAGGGTATTGAAGCGCATGGTGAATGCCGTAATAGCCGCCTCAGCATCGGCAAAGCTGCGTGCCTGGGCCAAGGTTGCCTGGGCAACCTTGAAAGCTTCATTAGCCAGCTTGGCCTGACGTTTAGGCCAGGACGAGAACGGGCGACCGAACTCAGTCATCCACCATTCAGGCTTTCGCAATTGGCTCACTGAAGCATAATCGGTCCACGGGCGGGTTTTAGCGCGTGCTTTCATTTGCTGTCTTAGGCGCTTGCCGACGGTCTCTTCCACATTGTAAGCGATAAATCTGTCAAGCAACGGCCACGTGTCCAAGGAGGACAAGTCCGCCAAATCAGGGATGAAGCGCAGCTCCAGATTCGTTAACCCGGCATGACGAGCCAACAAGTCCATGTCGCAGAAGTTCCCCCACAAACTCAGGGAGTCCAGGTTTGGGAACCGCTCTAGACAGCTCAGCGAGATGGGCTGTCCCAGCGGCGCGTTGTGCAGCGTCAAACTCGTCACCTGGTGCAATTCACCGAGGCCTGGCAGTATGAAAGAAGGATCATTCTTGCGTCGGCTGGTATGCGGCGCGAGTGCCAGAGAAGACGGCATATCGCCAGTGGCCAAGAAGCGTGATAGATCGCCGGACACGTTCAGGCGGAAAGGTCTCTGCGGAAGCTTCAGGGTCAGGCGCTCTATGGACTCGCCCAACTCGATATGTAAGCCATGCAAAATGGACTGGCTAGCATCTACCACCATATCAGCAGACAGGACCGGAGACCACGTCATCTCTTCAATGGGACGTTTCTGTGCCCAATCCAAGAAGCCCGTGTCACTGCCTGAATAGTGCAGAAATCTCGGCCAGGGCGAGCCTGCAGGCGTAGCAAAGGCATCGAATACGGTCCAATCGATGACCGCGTCTGGTGCAACATGAAGGTCCGCCTTTTTCCACAAGTGCGACGGTCCAATAGATAGGCTGCCCACACCGGGATGAATGATAAGAGTATGGCTGTGAGGACCTGTCAGGTCGAGAGGATAACGACCAACTTCTCTAACGGAGCCAGCAGAGGGACGCGCCTGGTTATCATTTGACATTTCTCTCATCTCCCTATCAAGTTATTCCATTTTCGAAAACCCCGCTGTAATAAGGATTCTTGTATTTCTTGATCTACTTTGCTGTTGGAGGTCGCGAATTCAAATTCGGATAAGGCACTTGGAAGCTCTTGATGGATAAAGGAATCAAAATCGATGGCTGTTTTAAAAATGCGGAGCTTGCGCAGCGTAGGCAAGTGCTTCATTTCCAACAAAGAAGCCAAGCCTTTACAATTCAAAATAGATAGCTCCTCCAGCGCTTTCATCTCCCGGTCAAATCCGATTTCCTGCAGTTGAATTTGATCCTCGATCACGAGCCTCGTTAGGTCTTTAAATTTAGTAATATTGCTCAGGTCATGGAATCCACGGACTCTAACGATCTCCAGGTCGTCGATCTCATTCTCTTCGATTTCCTGAATATGCTCCCGGCCTCCAAGAAGAATGCGAAGGTGCTTTAATTTCTTCAATTGATTAACAAAATGTAATGGTGATTTGCTAATCGAATGCAGTGCGAGGTAATTCAAGTGTTCCAGATGGCCTACAGCATCCAGGTTTTTCACCTTACCCCCAACATGTAATTGTTCTAGATGAGAAAACTCTTTAAAATATGCTAAGTTGAGGAGCTTTTTTTCCGAAATAATCGTTAACTCTCTTAACGATCGCAGAGAGTCTATTCCCAGAATATCCGAGTTCTCCAGCTCATATATGCCCACGTGCAAACTGTACAGATGTTTTAGCGTAGCCAACGTATCGGTGTTATGAGCCTGGGTGAGACTATTGAGATGCAGCATTTTGACATGAGGAATCCTTAGAAGCGTGCCACCATCAAAAGAGAGGGAATAATGCCCATAGAAACGCACTCCAAAATTCTCATCCAAAGTCGCACAAAGCTCATCGACTTCCTCCAAGATAGAACCATAAAAATCCGGGTGGGAGAACTGGATAATCACTTGGTTACCGTCGTGTAAATCCTGCTTAATCTGTGCCGGGTCTAGCGTAACAGGATTATTAATCAGAATCTTTCTTTTCCATTTCTTGCGCATTCGTAACCTCCTATTTGGCATGAAGCAGAAGTGATTTAAATTGGATCACCGGACCCATCCATGGAAATGTCATAACTGGTTCGTAAAATCTCTGCAAAGGTTGGTTCCTTGAATTGCTCCCGGAATGCCTACTAGTGTTCTATTATCTTCCCTATGAAGAAAAATCCTTAATCTCTCCAATAACGAATCTTTCATAAGCTGATCTCCTTCACTGCGAATACCCTTATTTCGCTGCTTCCGACCAAGTCTCTGCTAATTCCTCCAAAGGCAACAGTTCATCTCTCAATTGACCGACGCATGTTCCATATGTATCTAATAAGAAATCTAGCTTCATGCATGTATTTTCAAGGTTAGTATTTTCCAAATTTTTTTTGAGCGTTTCTTCGTACGGTATCCACTCCGAATCGCTCCACAAAGTTAATCTAGTCATCATTGGCGGATTCACATTAATATGTTATAGATAGGTTCTATACATGTTTGATATTTCCATTATAGTGATCGTTAGTCCTGAGTCTACCTACTTTTCACCTCTTCGTCATCATTTATGATGCGGTTCTCTATATCATCGAAACTGAGAAAAGAGCACACCAATTATCTTGTGTGCTCCCGCTTGTTGCAAATAACATAAACATATAATCCTATTGATTCAACGATGTCCTTGATGTCCTTTTCATGATCATCATACACTAAATAAATTTCCATAGTGGAATGGCCAATAAGTTATTTTAACTCCATCAAGTTGTTTACTCCTCTTTAATATAAACGGTTAAATAAAATGCCTCTTTGTTTAGGTACACTTTATCCATTTCTTTCGAAAAATATAGTGTTGAATTTTGAATACTATGAATAATCTTATCTCTTCTAACATCTATGCCAAATTCGTTTTTCATCCTGTTCTGTAAGACGTCAAACTCAAATGGCTCATCATCTTGAATGAGCAACCATTCAATAATGTCTTTCAATGTAAATTCTTGCGCCTGCTGTTTTGAAAATATCGTACATTTCCTTGTATATAACGACCGTAGCTGCGGATGCGTCCAAATAATACGTTCATAAAATATTTCGTCGAATCCATAGTCCTCTACTTCATGCTTAAAGCCTTTGTTTTTCAAATAACGATACGTGAAATATGGAACCTGTGCAAATTCGAACGCCGCGTTGCGATAGGCTTCTAAATCGTCCTTTGTCAAGCCCACTTCTTGTAATCTTCTATTTGTCAAATAAAGATCCGGCGCGATTTTGACAATGTCTAAATTTTTCTCTAAATTGTATAACGCCGATAAAAAATGGTTCGTTTTAAAATGACGTGTTCTACTATTTTTGAAAAACTCATCCTTTAAAATAAGCTGCGTAAAGTATTGATCGACTGAATCATACGCGTGATGGAGGACGAACAGCCCCTTTAAGGAGTAGTTAAACTTCATAATCGCTTGGTTATTGACAAACTTTTCTTTAAAATTATCTATATGCTCAGATCCAGACGCTATAAATTCTTGTATGGTATAAATATCTCGTTTTAGTAATGAGCTGACCAACGCATACTCTTCTTGACTTACCTCCGCATAATCGACCTTAATCTCATTGTTATCAATAAACGCTAAATAATCATTATACAACAAGCTATATAAAGAATCTTGACGCAAGCCATAATGAGTCTCAACATACTCTAAAAACTCATCAACCGCTATGGGCGCTAACTCATAAAATAAGTTTTTTAAAAATTCGTCCTTCGTCGTTTGCACAGCAAACTCTGGCATTCGCGTAAATGTCACGCCTTCGACCTCAATGCATTTTTTATACAAATTGTGCAGCTCATACTCCGAATCAATGTTTAACTCATCCATTAAAGCTTCATTTTCTCTAAATAGTTTCGACATACTATACACCCCAGGGTCTAAATCTAAACGCTCCCTTAGCTGGTTAAAGGCTTCCGGATCAATTTTCACCGTATCATAAAAGCGAAAGCCGTTGCTTTTTGTGCGTAAAATTTTTTGAGAACGATCGCAAATCCCTAACACGCTCCGTTCCGTATATGCAAGCGATGGATTTAACTGATGTTCCGCTATGTACGTATTCGCCACTTCAATAAATTCCTCGCTGCTCACTGCTGTTTGCCCGAGATGGAACATTAAATGTTCAAAAAATGCCAGTTTATTATTGTATGGCATAACTTGTTGTTCGAAGTTAATGTAGCAATCAAAGTGTGCTAAGACGATCTTACGCTGCGCCTCAGTTAACGAAAGCACTTCTAACGCCTCTAATACACTCGTATGACCTCGCTTTAGTTTAACATTCAACAGCTGGTAAACTTCTGGATTTTCGTCAAATACTGCTGAAAACAGCTTCTCATTCCAGTTGTATGCTTCAAAAACGTCCTCATAATATAGTAGCTCTTCAAGTTCCGGTAATTTGCTAAGCAACTTTCCCTCAATTTGTCGAATACGCTCACGCGTTAAATTTAAATTATCGCCAATTTCCTTCAAAGTCTCGCCATTCATGCGTCGAAGCAATATTTCTTTTCCTTTAAAATCACTCTCTAAAAATTCTTTTATTGTTTTATATTTTTTTGCAAATCCAAGATACTGTACGTAAATCAAAAGGTTTTCAGCCGCGTTTTTCTCTACAAATTGTTCAATGCAACAAACATCTACCTCAGTTTTTGGTAGCAAAAGACGTGCACTTATCACGTCACATAGCTCGTCAACCGTCACATAATGACGTGGCGCTAGCTGTTCAAAGTACTGGCTCAAATAAAAATTATACACCTTTGAAGAAATATCCAATTGATATATTGTTTCGCACTCCTTATAGGCTTCCTTAATACGTTCAAAGCTTGATTTTTTGTTTTTTCGACCAATGCAATCAAAGAACTCTTCGTACGTCATAGTTGCAAGCTGCGGATAAGTAATGCCGTGATCCATAAGCAATTGAATATTGACCGATGATAAGCCGGCAGCACCTAACTTATATACCGATTGCTCATACACATCCTCACTTAAAGCAGGCAGAGCGTCTATTACTTTTTGAGTTAATGCTTTCTTCGTGATTTGTAGATGGGCCACCTTGTCCGACACTACTAAAAAATCGTTGATCAAAAACTCTTCTGCCACAAGTTTTTCGATAATATTTTGTGATATATCGAACTCTAGTAGACAGTAGAGTGTGTAAGGATTAAATAAATAATGAAACTGACTACGTTGCTGAAGCATCTATCGTTCTCCTCTCTTTGCATAGCCCTCTCAAAGTGTTCAATCTGTTTCAATTTTAATGTATTTTCATCTAAATACCTTCACCTCTCTAACTACCATGAGCTTGCTTTCGACCTTCGTATCTCAGCCTAATAAGGGTTTAGCCAGAAAATTCGCCCTATTTATGATACGGATCACCATGCTGTCTGGTAACGGCAAGTTTTTTTAGATTCACTTCAGAGCCACCTTTATTGTTGGATCTGAAGTTAGTGACACCGAACGAGTAACATCGCCTCTTGCTTCAGCGTCAAGAAGCTCAAGTTGCCGCAATGTCAAACGTTCTGTAACCATTACCTCTCTCATTTGAATAACTCCATCTATTTAATTATTAGAACGCAAAAAAACCGTCCCATAAGAGACGGAATTACTCCGCGTTAACACCCTGACTGACGTTTACAAAAAACGTCCCCTTAGCCATCGTGCAACAACGTTTATCAATATCATTTCAAATTATGTTTCAGACATATATTCTACGAATCGTTACCACTCCTAAATTGAACCGCACTCACTTTAACTGTCTGTCAACGCCTACCGCTAAACCGTTTGATCGCTTCCTCGGTTACCGGTTCGAAAAGGTTAACGAGGTTACCGTCCGGATCGCGGAAAAGCACAGAACGGTTTCCCCACGGCATTGTGGTCGGTCCCTGTACCCATTCATCGACAAATGGCTTCAAGCGCACGTATTCGGCTTCGACATCATCGACGCGGAACTCGATGATGACAGTATGATTGCTGGCCGCCACTACGGAACCAGCGCCGAATAGCCCCGCCGTCTGGGAGTGGCCGATTGCCAGGGTGCAAGATGGCAGAGCGAGTTCGGCAAACACGGGCGCGGGGCGCTCTGCGGAAACACCCAGGACTTTCTCATAGAACTCGACAAGACGATCCACGTCGTCGGTAATGATACGTACAGAAGCGAAATTCACAAAATATCATCCTTCCTATTAATAAGTGAAACTAATAGTATAATATCGTGGGCTAGAACCAACGACGATACGTTTACATACCCGATTATAAAACAACGCTACTGACAACGTTATGTCAGTAGCGTTTTAACATTTTTTGCGCTTCTTCAGTAATCCTATTTCGGAATGATTCGGGTTCCAATACGATCACACCCGCTCCCCAGCCAAGCACCCATTGCAGCAATTCATCCAGTTGACGAACACGTAAGACCACATGCAATCCATCTTGATGCTCTTCCATATCCTCTATGTAATGATAGTTCGATTCCTTCACCTTATCTGCGATGTCATGGTTAAATCGAAGGCGAACTCGCAAGTGGCGATCATCTGGAGGGGTATACTCCCTTAAGTTAAAATGCGACGGTAGTTCGAATCGTTCTTCCAGTTCGATAAGTCCGGTCATTCGGGACAAACGGAAATGGCGAATGTCTTGACGTAGATCACAACGGGCCACAAGCATCCAAGATCCTTCAACGAGTACCAGGCCATAAGGGGCGACGGTACGATCACTATGATGATTTCCCTTGGAATCCCCAATCCCTTTCGAATAATGAAATCTGATCTTTCGTTCATCTAATATCGCCAGGCGGATCTTTTCGAAATATTCCCTTTCTGTTGACATCACGTCCCGTTTACCAGGAGTGAGCAAGCGCAGCGCCTTGCGCACGCGAGAGGTCTCATTGCGAACGCTGTCCGATAGAATGGCCTCGATTTTCCTCCGAGCGGCTTGAGCCCTGACACGATACTCATCATCAAATCGTTGCTCGATAAAGTCCGTTCCTATAAGCAAGGTCACGGCTTCTTCTACCGTGAAATGGATCGGCGGCAGGAAATACCCTGTCATCAAAGAATATCCTGTGCCCGGGGCACCTATAATCGGCACGCCCGCTTCACTAAGTGCCTGAATGTCACGATAGATGGTCCGCACGCTGGTTTCGAATAGGTCCGCCAACTCTTCGCCCCGTACCACTTCTCTGCTTTGCAGCTCCAGAACGATGGCTAATAAACGGTCAGTTTTGTTCATTGGCTGCCCCCTTGAAACGATCAATTACTTGTCTATCTCTGCAATCTGTCCAATGTACGAGATGCCGTCCCACAAAATAATCCACTTGTTGTCTCATCTGTTGTTTTGAACAAGCATACTGTTAAAGAGCCAGCGAAAGTTCCATCTGAAATACTGGGGCAGATGCCAATCCTCATAGCCTTTTAGTACCCCTTGTTCCAACCAGTAAGACTCTGATTTCCCGCTTGTTACAGCTTTAGAAACATAAGCGATCGTTTCCTCCAAAAAGCGTATAACATCTGTGATTCGATCTGCATTAGACACATCTCCGTGTCCCGGAACGACAGTATCGACCTTGAGGTCTTTTTGAATGCGTTTAAGGATGCGTATCCAAGCATATGGATTGCCGTATGGCATGACCGGAATCGTCTTAGTCGATATTAAATCACCAGCGATCAAGGTTTTCTCTTCTGGAACGTACACAACAGCATCACTTAAAGAATGACCGCCTCCGTAAGATAAAACTTCGATAGTTCGCTTTGTTCCTTGAATAACGAGTTTATCCTCAAAAGTTAGCGTGGGTATCACCCTACGAAGGGAAGGGATAGCATCATACAGAGCTCGTTGTACGGAAAGATCATAGTCGATTTCGGTTAGCATGTGGGGATCTCTTTGCTGTGAACGTACATGATTTAGACTAGTTATTAACTTTTGAATGTTTTGTTGCATGAGATCAATATTCACTTCGCCCATACCAGATAGCAAATCTCTTGTCCAAACGGTAGATATAAATTCGCTTTTCATAAATTCCTGATTGCCG
This sequence comes from Paenibacillus sp. NPDC057934, assembly GCF_042887565.1. Taxonomy (NCBI): domain Bacteria; kingdom Bacillati; phylum Bacillota; class Bacilli; order Caryophanales; family Paenibacillaceae; genus Paenibacillus; species Paenibacillus sp. NPDC057934. The sequence goes on along the minus strand of NZ_JBHVPB010000009.1, from coordinate 144,589 downwards.
TTGACATGATCTCCATGAAAATGTGTATTCACTACATATCTAACCGGTTTGTTTGTTAATTGTTCAGCAGTATGACGTAACAAAGCACCAGAATGCGGCAGGTTGGTTGTATCCACTACAACGGTTAAATCCCCAAGATCAATAATTGCTGCATTTCCCAGAGAACCGCTGCCTGGAACCGAAATAGCACCCCAGATACCTTCCGATGCTTGTTGAATCGTGAAATATTCGTTGTTCATTATTATACCCCTTTAGTGTTTATTGTTATATCCCTCAAGTGTTTACTATTTCCTGTATTTCAATTAGTAAATTTAACTTACAAGTTAGAGTCAACTAGAAGTCAAGAGATTTTTCAGGTTGAAATTAGGGCGATTATAAATATTGACTTTGAGTTAACTGCAAGCTGTATAATAGTTTTCAATATCAGCATAAAAAAGGAGGAGCAGAAATCGGATGCTTACCATAAGCCAAGTGTCAGAAAAAACGGGATTGACTCCCTATACGATTCGTTATTATGAAAAAATTGGGGTACTACATGAACCCATGCGTAAAAATGGAGGGGCACGTGTCTACAAAGAAAGCGAGGTTTCCTATATTCAATGTCTAAATAAACTAAAAAAATTGGGATTATCGCTTGAGGAGATTACGGAATTTACTCGTGAGGGCTGTGTGATGGATAAAATTCAACAAGGGGAGAATCTTTCTAATTATACTCCTACCTTAGAAAAACGGATTGAAATCCTTGAGAAGCATCTGATAGGACTGGAAGCCAGGCGGCAAGAAATTGATTACATTATTTCTCTCACCGAAGAGAAACTTGCCCTATACCAAGAACTTATGAAAATTCCAGATGAAGCTGAATTCAAAGGGATTAATCCAGACCAGAAAATACCATGAACTGCTGTTCTATTGAGATGTTTTGTTTAGACAAAAAGAACACCGAAATAACCGGCGTCCTGATTTTGGAATCTTCAATTTATGCGAATGTTATAATTTTTGAATATGCGTATCTTTAAACTCCGTTTCGTATTTCAACCCAAAGCCCATCATTCGGTCCATCCCGATATGAACCATCCAGATGAAGCCGATCATCATGAGAAAATCGACCGAGAAAACCAGTCCCAGCAGCAAGAACAGCAAAGGTGTGACGAATGTATGGGCAAAATTATACGTATACGCTCCTGTCTTATTGCTAACCACATATCCGATCATGGACAGGTCGGGCAGCATTAATAGCAGCAGGAAGATAGCCCAGTTGTATCCGTTGGAAAAGTACAAATAGGTGCCTAAAACCAGAACGACTAATCCTTCGATTCTAATCAATTTCTTATTCATGGTCTTATTCTCCTTTTTCCTGGGCAGCAGCAGATCGAATCCCGTCAAGCATCCATCCGATTCCCCGCGACACCTGCTCGTAGGAGAGCGGCTCCGGAGACAGCGGTACAGGAGCTTGAAGCATCAATCCATCGAAAACGGCCTGGATCAGTGATGCAAAAGTCTCCTTTTCGCTCTGGACCAGCTGCAGCTCCATGCGATCGATGATCTCTACAATGCCCGCCTTCATTTCCTTGTATAGTGCCAGCAACTCTTTAGCGAGCTTCTCGTTGTTCACGCTCTCCGTCCAAAGGCTGATTAATAACGTGAACCACTCCGGGTTCTCTTTTCGAAATTCAACTACATGGCGCAACCCCTGCTGAAGAATCTCCGCTGGAGATACCTGCAGATCCAACTTTGCGAAGGCCGCCTTCATTCCTTGATTGATCATCCATTCCCTGACCACTTCGACCAGCAACGTTTCTTTTGTGCTGAAATGGTACCCGATCAGCCCTTGAGCCACGCCTGCTTTAGCCGCTATGTCTTTCATCGTCGCTTTCGTGTAGCCCACTTGCCCGAATAATGTGAATGCCGCTTGCATGATAGCACTTCTTCGTTCGTCCTGGTTGGACGGTTGTGTTTTAGTCATTTCTCACTCACTCCAATACTGTTTGGTTGAACAGTCAGTTGTTATGAACCTATATTAAAACTGTTTGTTCGAACAGTCAATAGATTTTGTATGCTCAGGCAAGCTATTATTTATAATCACTCTCCAAAGATGCCCCTGCCAAAAACGATTAACTCACAAAAGCACGAAAGAAGAAGGATCGCGAACGACTCCTTTCTTGGACAGAACATCAAACGAGAAAAGCTAAACTTCCCGATTCCAAAAACTAGTTTGTTCTACTTGTATAGAAACGAAAAAAATCCTCCTCAAATCATTCTGAGGAAGATTATCTCATGCTTTAATAGGGCCTATTCCACAGTCAATTGCCCTGTGCCACTGTTGGTCAGTACCAGCTTGCCCTCCAGCGGAGAGCCATCTTCGGCGGTAAGCTTCAGCTTACCCGTCTTGCCTTTTTCGATCAAAGCTTTGACCTGAGTGTCCGTCAGGCTGCGTCCATAGCATTCTTTCCAGATCACGAACTTGCAACCTTCCTTGTAATGAGAGCAGCCGTATCCCTTGCGTCCCATAAAAATCATACCGCCGCAGCCCGGACTTGGGCACTGGCCGATGATCTTCGGCCCGGTGTCAGCGGACGCCTTGGCAGGAACAGTTTTCGTCCGGCTACCGCTTGCTCCGCCGTCGTCATCCGTCTTGCGCTTGCGCGGCGCCGCCGACTTACTCTCGGTCTTCCGAGCGGCTCCGCTCCGGCTTTTGCCACTTGCAGCGGGCGTCTCTCCTTCAAACGAAGTCTTGTCCGCACGGGACTGCACCTTAACCTTCGTCACGATCATCGTGGCGAATCTCTTAACATTCTCCATGAACTGTCCGTCAGATGCTGTACCACGTGAGATTTCCGTCAGCCGCCGTTCCCATTGTCCGGTCATCTCTGGCGAGGTCAGCAGCTCAATACCGGCACCACGGATCAGTTCGATCGCAGTCCGGCCTTTTTGAGTAATCGCAATTTTCTTTCCTTGCATTTCCACGTATCCGACATTCTTCAGGCGTTCAATCGTAGCCGCACGTGTGGCTGGTGTCCCCAGACCCGAATCCTTCATCGCATCACGCAGTTCTTCATCCTCAATCTGCTTCCCGGCACTCTCCATCGCTTTAAGCAATGTTCCCTCCGTGTAGTGCTTGGGCGGCTGCGTGTCCTTCTCTTTCACGATGGCATCACTGCAGGTCAATGGATGGGAAGGAGCGACTGAGAATGGTTCATTCACTTCAATCTCTTCCTCTTCTTCCTCGTCCTTACCTTTGCCTTTGGAAGTCTTCGCCTTGTCCTTCTTCTGGTCGGCATAAATACCCTTCCATCCCAGGCTCAGTAGCTCCTTTACCGTGGTCTTAAATTTCTCGTTCTCTACCTCTGTAATGACTGTATGTACCTTATATTCCGCAGCCGGGTAGAACTGTGACAGGAAACGGCGCACGATGAGATCGTACAGCTTCTGCTCATCCGCACTGAGTCCCGATGCTTTGCGATTGGTGGGCAGAATGGCATGGTGGTCCTCGACCTTCGCTGGATTACAGATGAACTTATTACCTTTGTGCACCAGATTCCGGTTAGCCCCCTTCACCCATTCGTCATAAGCCGTGCCTTGCAGCGCAGATAAGGTCTTGTGCATCTCGGGAATGTTCTGTTCGGTCACATAGTTGGAGTTCGTCCGCGGGTACGAGATGACTTTATGCTTTTCATAGAGCGCCTGCGCGACATCCAGCGTTTTTTTAGCGGAAAAAGCATACTTGCCGTTCGCTTCCCGCTGCAGCAGCGTCAAATCATACAGCTTGTTCGGATACTCCTTGGTCTCCTTAACCTCGTACGAAGCAATCCGTCCAGGCTTGCCCTTCACCTTAGCGGCTAACGCCTCAGCCTTGGCCCCGTCGGTCATACGCTCGCCCTGCCACATGCCTTTATACGTCATCTCTCCCTGCGTAAAATGCCCTTCCACTTCAAAAAACTTCAGCGATGAGAACGCCTCAATGGTCTTCTGCCGGTCATAAATAAGCGCCAATACCGGGGTCTGTACTCTGCCCACCGATAACAGCACATTGTGCTTCGTCGTAAATGCGCGGGAGCCGTTCATCCCGATCAGCCAGTCCGCCTCACTGCGGGCTTTAGCCGCCTTGGTCAAATTCTCATATTCCGCTCCGTCCTTCAGCTCCTGAAAGCCCTTGCGGATCGTTTCTGGCGTCAAATCAGAGATCCATAGGCGCTTAACCGGATGCTTAAGCTTCAGGTGCCGTTGAATGAGCGAAAAGATATGTTGCCCTTCCCGCCCGGCATCGCAGGAGTTCACCAGCAGATTGCTCCGTTTCGCGAGCTCCGCAATCACCTTAAGCTGATCCAGCGTTCTGGCGTTGGGCACTAGCTTGAATTCATCAGGAATAATCGGCAGATCGTTAATGTTCCATTTTTTGTATTTATCATCGTAGGCATCGGGTTCAGCCAGTCCGATCAAATGACCGATTGCCCAGGTAATAATGTACTGCTCCCCTTCTAAATAGGAACGGTGATTTTTGGCCTTCGGTTCTATTGCGGCGGCGATATTCCGCCCCATATCCGGTTTTTCCGCAATAATAAGTGTCTTCAAAAATATTCGCTCCTTACGTCTCTCGTTTCCCCCACAATACGTCCAGTAGTCTATTATACCACTATGTCCCTCTACTTTTCAGCGATTCAGACCTGAATCTGGTCCAATCTTTTTAATAACCTGCCGTATTTCTCCAGCTCAGCTGATGCCTCCACCCTGACTCCTGATTGGTAAAACTCCAGATTACCGCTGCCCTGATTCAGCTCACCTGCTTCTGCCAGCGTTCTTTTGAGATGATTGACCGTTCCTCTGTTCCCATCAATAATATGGATTTCTGCCGGAAGCAGCTTCCTGAACATATCCTTGTAGAAAGAAAAATGGGTACAGCCCAAAACCACCGTCTCATAGTGGCTCCAATCATAACCTTGCAGTTGTTCCTTAAGATAAGGCAGAACTGCTTCTTCACTAAATTCTGACTCCTCTGCAAATTGAACCAGACCAGGGAGTGCCAGCAAATCAACGATATGTTCGTTATCCAGCTTAGTTATCAGGTTTTGCAGCTTCTCTTCCTTGAGCGTAAGCGCCGTGGCAGTTACTAGCACACGCGTATTTCCCCTTCTATTATGTTCAACCGCTGGCTTGACCGCTGGCTCCATGCCGATGATCGGAATGTCGTAGTGCGTTCTCAGCTCGTCTATCGAGACGCTAGTAGCTGTATTGCAGGCAATCACCACTGCCTTAACCTGCTGTTCAACAATGAACTCTACGGCGTTAGAAATAAAGGTCCTTACTTCTTCTTTCGGTTTGGGACCGTATGGGACATGCAGTGTATCTGCGTAATATATGTAATCCTCCATGGGAAGCAGCTTTAATGCCTCATGCAATACCGTAATACCGCCTACCCCGGAATCAAAAATTCCTATTCGCATTTTTCCCCTCCAATAATGCAATCTTTAGAATTCACTCGACCTGCGGAAGCTGAAGCTCGCTCGCACTTTCGCAAGATATCTTCCATGTACGCTGGGCAGCTACCCCATCACGCCTGTTTCTCCCTCAATGCTCGGCCGGCTGCTCGCCCTCATTGTGGGAACGGATATACTGCACAGGTGACAACCCGAACAGCCTCTTATACTCACGGCTAAACTGCGTCGAGCTTTGGTAACCCGTACGCAGCGCCGTTTCCGTTACATTGGCACCGTCAAGCAGAAGCCTGCGCGCTTCCTGGAGGCGAAGTCGTTTCTGGTATTGCAAGGGAGTCATGCCCGTCACTTCTTTAAATTTGTAATGCAGGCTGGAGACGCTCATATTCCCCAGTTCAACCAACTCTTCAATCGAAATGGTGCTGTCAAAATTATGAGTAATCCAGTCAATCACCTTGCTAATTCCAGAAGCTTCCTGATGCCATAACATGTTGTGGTAAAAGCGCGCGCCTTCCTCGCCTTCCAGTAGCCAGTAGATGATTTCCCGTTTTACTGCTGGCGCGAGGAATTTGGCGGCCTTGGGGTTCTGTGAGAGCCGAAGTAGCTTCTCGAAGCCCTCCAAAACTTCAAGCCCTGGTTTGCCGACAAAAATGCCCGGATGAAGCTCATCCTTCGGCTGGAGCTTCAGATCAGCCTCTATTGCGACAGCGGCCACCTCGCCGGGTGGCAATGCGATCTGCAGTGCCAAATATGGCGCATCTGTGGCAGCCTCCAATACCTGGCCGGTAACCGGCATACTCACGCTTGTGGCTAAAAAATTCCCCGGTTTGTACTCGATTCGGTCTTCTCCAAACTGTATGCGCGTTTTCCCCTGCAAAATAATACAGAGAGAAGGCTTCAAGGGACCCTTTGACAATAATGTCGGACTGTTTTCCTTCAAGATCTGGAGAAAAGGAACGGCTGTCTGAAGTCTGTTTGTACGCAAAGGTATTTGTAAGCTCAGATTCAATAGACGATCCAGAGCCTCCTGAGTATCAATCTGACTAATGTGCATAGCATTTATTCCTTTACATTTTGAAATGTAATCTTAGGAAATATTAAAACACGTACTAGCTGAGAAAACAATTCGCTTTGGATTATTAGGCAGACATTCCGTACGAATGAACTATCTATCAAAAAGAGAAAGGAAGATAATTACGATTGTACCGAACAGACATATATAGCGATTGCTAAGCAGGCGTTATGGTCATGGTATAGATTATCACATATCTAAGGAGGCTATCTCGAATGAAGTATAAACAACTTGGAAATACAGGACTTTTGGTTTCACAGCTTTCGTTAGGGACGATGACGTTCTCCAGTGGAAAGGATAACTTTAAAATTGTCGGTTCAATTGGACAAGATGAGGCCGACAAGATGATACGGAAGAGTGTGGATGTCGGAATTAACTTCTTTGATACTGCTGATGTTTATGCAGATGGTGAAAGTGAAATTATACTTGGACAATCCTTTCACAATCTTGGTATTGCTCGAAAGGATGTTGTGATCGCTACCAAAGCGGCCGGGCGGATTGGCATGGGACGTAACGATATCGGCGCTTCAAGAGGACATATTATGAATGCAGTGGAAGCGAGCTTGAAGAGGCTGCAAACCGATTACATCGATTTGTACCAAATTCATGCCGATGATTTCTTGACACCGGTTGAAGAAACCTTGGGCGCGCTGAATGATTTGGTATCACAAGGCAAGGTGCGGTATATTGGAGTTTCAAACTGGCAGGCCTGGAAGATTGCTGATTCGCTTGGTATTTCGGAGCGCAAAAACCTGGCCCGCTTTGAAACGTTGCAGGCGTATTATTCGCTCGCCAGCCGGGATTTGGAGCGGGAGCTGGCTCCTATGATGGAGGCGAAGAAGATGGGACTCCTGGTGTGGGGTCCGCTTGCCGGCGGTCTGCTGTCGGGGCGGTATGACCGACACAATCAGAAAGCAAAGGATTCGCGCCGCTCAGTGGCTGATTTCCCGATTGTGGATAAGGACCGTGCCTGGAATATCATTGATACGCTAAAACCGATTGCAGAAGCACATGAGACGAACCCTGCCAGTGTCGCCCTCGCCTGGCTGCTGACGAGACCAGTCGTAACCTCCGTTCTTGTTGGAGCAAAGCGGCTTGAACAGTTGGAGGACAATTTGGCAGCAGCAGACATAGAGCTGACGGATGAAGAAATTCGCCGTCTTGACGAAGTGAGCGCGCTGCCGCCGGAATATCCAGGCTGGATGATTGAACACCAAAAGAGCGACCGACTGGAGCCATAAGGGAATTGTTTGATCCAGTAAAGATCGGCTTAAGTTTAAGAAGAGGCTGTCCCAAACCAGCCGATTGTATCTCATAACAACGCCAATTGTTGCCACGAGCACGTATAATGCGGGTTGGAGGCGATATTGTAGGTTATTGCAACACAGCTACCTTAGATCCGAAAAAACAATAGAACAGCACATCCCCCAACATCCGGGAGACGTACTGTTCTTTTGTTTGCAATGGTATTTTCTAGTCCAAGTAAACCGCTTGGCCTGTGCGTGCGGATTCATAGAGGGCTTCCAGGATCTGTGACACCACATAGGCCTGTTCAGGCGTAACTACCGGATCTTTGTCCTCTTCGATCGCTTCAATCCATTTTCTCATCTCGATGTCCGGCGCACTTTCTGCACGACCTTCGTAGAAGGCTACGCCGCCGGCGCTCAGCTCGACCTCATTCGTGTATAAGCGGCCGTACTTCTCGCCGTTGATGCGCAGACCATTCTTCATGTCCGCTCCGGCTTCGGTTCCGCTCAGACTACATTTTGCCTCATCTACTTCGAGGGAGTTCAGCGCCCAGCTGGATTCCAGCATAATGGTCGCTCCGTTCTCCATCACGATCATACCAAACGCCGAATCTTCCACTTTGAACTGGCTCGGGTCCCAAGGTCCCCAGGCATTGGCAGCATTTTCTCTCTTGGAAAGCTCATGATACTTCGTGCCAAGCACTACCTTAGGCTTATAATTGTCCATCATCCATAGGGTCAGATCCAGCGCGTGGGTTCCGATATCAATCAACGGCCCGCCGCCTTGCTTCTCCTCATCCAGGAAAACACCCCAAGTAGGGACAGCTCTCCGGCGGATCGCATGAGCCTTAGCCATGTAGATATGGCCGAGCTCGCCTTCTTCGCAAAGCTTTTTCAAATACAAGCTGTCTTCTCTGAAACGGTTATTATAACCAATAGTCAGTTTTTTGCCAGTCCGCTTAGCTGCTTCTACCATCGCTTTGGCCTCCTCGGAGGTCTTCGCCATTGGCTTCTCACACATGACATGCTTGCCAGCTTCGAGCCCCGCGATGGAGATTTCAGCATGGGAGATATTTGGTGTTAGGACATGCACAATGTCAATGGAAGCGTCTTGCAATAGTTCCTGATAATCCGTGTAAACCTTGGCATCCACGGCCCCGTATTTTGCTGCCGCTTCTTTAGCCCGTTCCTCTACGATATCGCAAAAAGCTACCAGTTCAACATTCTCCAGCTTGCTTAAACTCGGCAAATGCTTTCCATTGGCGATCCCGCCGCAACCAATAATCCCAACCTTGTATACTTTGCTCATATCCATTCTCCCTCACTTGTGGTTTGCTGTTTCATATTCCGGTACACCGCGGGCGTCAACCCCATGCGTTTGCGAAAAACGGCATGCAGGTAGTTGGCATTCGTAAAGCCTGCTGCCTGCGCAATCTGCTCTATCGGAGACGTACTCTCCTCCAAACTGCGACACACTGCCTGCAGCCGGATATCTTCCAAGACCCTGCTAAATGGCCGTTTCGGATCAACCTGATTGAAAATCCGCTGCAGCTGCCTGCTGCTGATATTCAGCTTCTCTGCTACATTGTCCAGTGTGACAGCGGACGAATGGTTCGCTTCCATATACTGCACAGCATACTCATACCGATAGGTCGACATGTCCCGGACTGGCGCTTCACTCACAATCTCGCCCGTGTCATAAGCTCTTGCTGCTTTGATCAATATGCTGATGACCAGGTGCCTAATCGAAGTATAGTAGCCGATGAGCTTGCCGTCACAGGCTGTATAGGCTTCCAAAAAACATTTCATCGCCTGATGATAATCATACGCTGGCGTCAAGGGCAGCGCCCGGAGCTTCGCGACGAATTCGTCGGCTTCCGCAGCTTCCCATGGATCCACATCATCCCTCGGCTTCTCTATAATGTCTACATGCAGACACAGCTCTTCCATAGACTCTTCGGAGTCAGCCTCCTGGTAATGAACGACCCCTGGTCCAGTCATATAAAGCATCCCTTCGGACAACGGGTACATTTGATCGCCGAGAATAACCTTTCCTTTTCCTCTCGGGATAAAATGAAATTCGAATTCAGCATGAACGTGGAAATCAATGACCTTTCCTGGTGCAAAAGAGGTCAGGTGAAACCGCAGCACCCGAAGCTCATAATGTCCCCATGGGATGGTGAGATCCAGCCGCTCCAGAAGTTCATGCTTCTCGAACATAATCTCGAAAGGAAATCTGTTCATTGTAAGCGTCCTCCCAAAGGCATTAGGAGCCGAGCTCTTCCAGCTTGATCTTACGTCCTTCTTGAACGGAGCGATTCGCCGCTTCCATCAGAGAAGTAAGCTCGGTGGCTATTGCCAGATTCTCTTCAGCCAGCGTGTTCTGCTGAATGTGGCCAACCCATTGATGGAACGCACTCTCCCGGTTATCCGGCAGTGTCAGCTCATTCCACTCTGGCGAATCCTGTGGACCGACATTTGTCTTAAGCAGAAGTTTGGCCTCCGGGGTTCCGAACAACAGCGTCCCTTCAATTCCATGTACTTCAATGGTAAACGGCGAATGACTGTTCACGAATCCGGCTTCTACCACACCAATTGCACCCGATTCGGTATGCAAGGTAGCCACCGCATTGTCTTCCACTTCCTTACCGGTCACATAACCAAAGTTAGCGCTTACACCAGTAACTTTCTCCCCCAGGAATAACCGGGTTAGATACATTGGGTGACAACCCAAATCGATCAATGCGCCGCCCTGACATTGCTCTAAATTATAGAAATGAGATGGCAACCAGTTCGCCGTGGCCCCATTGTGGGATAAACGAACTCTGACATATGTGATTTTACCCAGTAATTTCTGTTCCAGAACCTCTTGTATCTTCAAAGTGTATGCATCGTTTAGACGAGGTAGAGAAACCGTCAGCTTGACCTTATTGTCGTTAACAGCGGCAAGGATATGACTGGCTTCCTTCTGCGTGGAGGCGATCACTTTTTCCGTGAAAATATGTTTGCCCGCCTTGGCCGCAGCAAGTATAACCTCTTCGTGCCGATTCGTCGGCGCATCTACAATTACGGCATCAATGTCTTCTTGTGCCAGCATCTCATCCAGGGATTCAAAAAAAGGAACATTCAGTTTCGCAGCAGCCTCTGCCCCGCGCTCAGCATCTTCATCCCACACCGCAGCGATAACGGTATCTTCATGCTCTTGGGCTTGTTTGACATAGTCCCAGGCATGGACGTGCCAAAAACTGATTTTACCAATTCTAATGGTCATTTCGCTTGGCCTCCAAGTATATATTATTCTGACATCCACCTATAAGGTATCACATCTTCCGGGCATTTTTAATAGGAATATGCGACACCTACTATATAAAATTACGACGCACTTATGAAGATATGATTTCACTCATTAAAAAACCTATCACAACTACCAGGGCTATTCGTCCATTGTATGCTAGAAAGCTTCGGTCAGTTGGGTAGAATGCAAGAACCTGTACCGTTAGTGAATAACCAGCACGGCTACGGGAAAGTTATACAAAAAACTTGTCTTGATAGGGAGTGAGCAAGAGATGGTAATGAAAACAGCGGTGGGCAACTCTAAACCGACAACTGGAACAGCGCAAAAAACACTTGGCCAATATTTGTTCGATTGCCTGAAGCTGGAGGGGATTACCGAAATTTTCGGCGTTGCCGGAGACTATAATTTCACACTACTGGATGCACTGGAGCAGTATAACGGGGTTAATTTTATTAGTGGACGAAACGAATTGAACTCAGGCTATGCCGCAGATGGATACGCAAGAATCAAAGGTCTCTCCGCTCTGATCACGACTTTCGGGGTCGGGGAGCTTAGTGCCTGCAATGCGATAGCAGGAGCTAACAGCGAGCATGTGCCGCTGATTCACATCGTAGGTGCACCTCCCGAGAAGGATCAACAAGCACACAAGCTGATGCACCATACGCTGATGAATGGGGATTTCGACATCTTCCACAAAGTGTATGAGCTGATTGCGGCTTATACCGCGAAATTGACGCCAGAAAATGCCGAAATTGAAATTCCTGCCGCCATTCGCATTGCCAAGGAAAAGAAAAAGCCGGTCTATCTGGTTGTGGCTGATGATTTAGTGTCTAAGCCGGTCATTGCCCGTCAAGAGCCCGCTCCGCCGCGTCCAGCGTCCAATCTGAAAACCCTTCACGCTGCAACGGAACATGTCCGCCAGCTACTGGAGCGTGCCCACCGGCCAGTCATTCTGGTTGATGTCAAAACAATACGGTTCGGTCTAGAGACAGCGGTTCGACGGTTGGCTGACACCATGAATGTACCCGTTGCGACAATGATGTTCGGAAAAGGGGCTTTCGACGAAACCCATCCCCATTATACTGGGATGTACCAGGGCTCTTTCGGAAGTTCTGAAGTCCAAACCACAGTAGAAAACGCAGACTGTATCCTTTCGATAGGCTTAGTATTGGCAGACAATAACACTGCGAATTTCACTGCGAAGTTGAACCCACTGGTGACCGTCGATATTCAACCGGATAAGGTCAAGGTCGCAGAAGCGGAATATGCGAATGTGTTCGCTGCTGACATGCTGCTTTCGTTACAGAACGTTGGTTACAAAGGCCAAGGTTTGGCTGGAAAACCGACATTCCCGTATGACCAAATCACCGGCAGTACCGATGAACATCTAACGGCGGCCATTTATTATCCTCGTTTTCAGCAGATGCTGAAAGAAGGGGATATTGTGATCGCGGAGACCGGTACGTTTTACAACGGAATAGCTCAAGTAAGACTACCGCGCAATGTAACTTATATTGCTCAGGGAGGCTGGGAATCCATTGGTTATGCCACACCCTCGGCATTCGGTGCCAGTATCGCCGCCCCCGACCGACGGGTGTTGTTATTTACAGGTGACGGCTCCCTGCAATTGACCGCCCAAGAGATCAGCTCCATGCTCTATTATGAATGCAAGCCTATTATCTTCATCTTGAATAACGATGGTTATACGATCGAGAAATATTTAAATGTTAAACAAGAGAATCAACAATATAACAAAATTCCGCGCTGGTCATACACGAAGCTGGCCGAAGCTTTTGGAGGCGATGCATTCACCGTGACTGTCCGGACCTATGGAGAGCTTGACCAGGCTATAATCCAAGCGGAGAAGGAACGTGCCGAAAGGCTCTGTATCATAGAAATGATCGCCGCCAATCCCATGGACGCACCTGAAAATATGCGCCGGATGCGCAAGTATTTGGAAATGCAGGAGAAGCAGCAAAGCCAGAATTAAAATCAACGGAACACGGGTTATCCTTTTTTCACTTCGTACACATGAGCTACTCTGAGCTCATCTTACAAAGGTTGGTGACTTGTCCGCTCTGGCCGATAAGGAAAAAAACTCATCTCAACAGGTGACACGGGCTTTGCTTTTGGCTCTCCCATCACTTTTTCTGATATACCGTCCTGAATTTCATCCGAGTAGTCTCGTCGGTATCTCCCTTCCTCTAACTTCATGTCGATAAAATCGACGACCTGCTGCAGAGAGGTTATTTGGCTGACTACATTTTCCCGGTGGCTCTTTAAGTGTTCTATCAGTTCGGGATATTCTGCGGGATCAGCACCTCATCTTCAGCGCTAAAATTTACGAAAGAGTTTAATATCGAAATCCTAGAGCGCCCCAAAACCTTCCGCAAACTGATTGGTCCTTACGCCGCCTCAAAGCTAGCGCTTTCGCTGTGGACTCAGGCCATCGCCGCGCAGCTTGCCAAGGACGACATCAAGATCCGCAGTGTTGATCCAGGTAATAACAATACGTTAAGAAAAGGGAAAAACTCCGGACTACCCCTATTGGTCAGACCATTGATGAAGCTGTTTTTCTCTCCGCCTACGCACGGTGCCAGCAAGCTGTATGAAGGCGCGCTCGGCGAACACCGTAATGAAACCAGCGTGTTTTTGCTGAAAGATCAGGTTGCGGGATTAAAATTTAAAGATCAAGCGCGGAACGTTTTGGAAAGGATAAATGCGATTTACGAACACGAACATTTATAACGTAATTCTAACCTTACGCCAAAGTACGCTTGAAATTAATAATAAAACCTCCTGTTAGAGCAATTAATTTTAGTTTGCTTCTAATAGGAGGATTTAGATTATTGATTCAACAATCATTCACTCTTAACAGAATGATCAAGACTCCAAATAACCTAAGTTTTTGCAGATCCCAATATATAGAAATGTCCGTTCCATAAAGGTGAAACTGAAGGCGCCTTGCAACGGACTGCAAAGAGTAGCTATCCCATGATGTACCCTCGATAGCCCTCCAAGTAGAGTTTGTTATCCTCGGTGACCAAAGTAGCATCAATGTAGTCCGGATCGTTTTCTTTAAATGTGTACGCAGGATCAATCCAAATTTGGCTAATTTTCTTATCCATTTCTAATACGTTAATTACATTGGACAGTTGTTCAGTCGGACCATACCTATCCATTATTTTCACGATGTCACGAACCACGTTATTTGAAACATCCTTTTCACTTTTAATAATCATCAACGATTACTCACTCTCTCCGTATTCTACCCCCTAATTGAACAAAGGCAGCCGACCATTTAGACCGACTGCCTTCCTAATGCTTTTTAAGAAGCTTTTAGCTAAAGTTCACCGAACACTGAACCCCCCTTCTTTCTGATACGCAGGATTGTATCTTGACCAGTTATGTCATCCCTATTGCGGCATTACTGCGCGGAAATCTCGAACTTCGTGCCAGCATCTCCGGCGAAAACAATGGATCCTCCTGCGGGCAGTACGACTGGATCCTTGCCTCTGATGACACTGAAGTAGATGCATGTTCCCCTCACATCATAAACAGCGAAGGAGGCGTTCGAGGACATGTTCACCTTAACGGTTTTGCCCCCGTCTTTGTCACTTATCGTGTACCACCTGGCGTATCCGCTGAGCGGAATCGTAACGATTGATTTCTTAGTGACGTAGATAGGCTTCACCGCGTTTTCGTTCACTAAGATACTTCCACCAAAATTAAGATGCTCAACGCCATTCTCTGTAACGAACGTATAACCTGAGAGATCACGCCCGCTCATTCCCGGAATTTGCAATTCGGAAACTGCCGAATTCGGGCCTGTAATTCGCTTATCGAGCACATACCCCGGCAATTGCTTCGACACATTCAATTGGATAATTCCTGCACCCAGGTAACCAACTGAAGTGTACTTCTCATTCAGCAGATAGTACTTTTTGCCGTCACGCTGACTCCATGCTGCTTTTGTCTCTGCCGGAAGTTCTTGAGACTGGAGCTTCTCGGCGTTGTACACTGACGTAACCATTTGCCCAAGACCCGGCAATGAAGCATATTGACGAACCCATAAGTAGGTACGGCCGTTCTCCTTCGTCACGAAGCTGATCTTCGTATTCCCGTCTGCACTCCGAAACGTGTCGTCCGCTGAATACTCGAAGATTTGGGCCGGATTACCGGGTGACTGCTCCGAAGTGATAGAAATGACACCGCCTTTGGTGATATCGACCTTTATCGTTACATTGGTCGCGCCATAAATTCCCGAATACTGCAGCACGGATTCCGGCATATTCCCCTTTACCGGCGCGCCGAATGATTTCTCAGGTTTGAATTCGACTATTGTCCCTTTCTCCTTCAGCGCCTGAAGCAGGATTTCGTTCGCCATAAGCCGGTCGAACGTACCATTCCCTCCAGAAGTGATAACCGCTGCCGCCATGTTCTGTTCGGGAAGCACAACGAGCGATGAGTGATAGAGCAGCGTATCTCCGCCTTTAGTGAGCCCCTTCATCCCATATTCGCTGAATGGATACAGATTGACGCTATCCCAACCGAGACCGTAAGCGTAATCGAATGAAGAGGCCGTATCGTCAGGCCACAAAGGTGTCTTATATTCGTCTTGCGCCATGGCAGCAGCCGACTTTCCTGACAAAACTTCTACCGCTTCACCTGTGAAAATTTTCGAGAATCTAGCCAAGTCTTCCGCCGTGGAATAGATGCCTCCCGCTCCGATCACATTGGCTGTCTCGTTCGGAAGTTGTCCTGAGTAGGCAGGATAATAGAGTCCCGCCATCTTTGCTGTGCTTGGAGAATCGAGTGGCGTCTTCGTATTGGTCATACCCAGAGGCTCCGTAATATTTTGATGGATATAAGAGGTAAAGTCCATGCCGCTGACTCGCTCAATCAGAATCTCGGCCAGTGTAAATCCGTCATTGCAATAAACCGAATATGCGCCCGGGTCCGCCTTCAAGGTCTGTCCAGCCAGTTGCTTCAGCAGTGTATCGTGGGCGTAAGTATCGTTATCTTCGAACAAAAAGGCATTTGTTAACGACGATCCGTTCAGACCGGAAGAATGATTCAGCAGCATGCGCGGCGTAATCTGCTTGTAGCGTTCATCCTTCATCGTAAACCCGGGGATATACCGGACGACCGGCGTATCGAGATCGATTTTTCCTTGGTCAACCAATTGCATGGCGGCAACCGTGGTAAACATTTTACTCGTTGAGCCGATCCCGTACATCGTGTCTTTCGTGAGCGGCTTCTGTCCCTTCTCATCATTCTTGCCGGATTGGCCGGATACGACGATGTTGCCGTGATCGATAATGGCGTACTGCACGCTGTTCGTGCCGTAAGCATTCGTGAGGAGATCTGCCTTCTCCTTTGTAGTTTTCCTGGTTCCTTCGTAGGTGAGCAGAGCCTTATTCGAAGGCGAATCTTTTACTGCCGTTTGCACGGTTAAAGGTACAGCGCCTAACTCGATCGCTTCAGATGTATCCGGTGCCACTGTTATGTTGTGCATTTCTGCCAGTGCAGTGTTGCCCCCCCATGAGGTTAATAGCAAACACGCAGATAGCACAACTGCCATTATCCATCGACTTTTTATCATTTGAATTCTCCTTTCGAAGATTCCTTTATTTATCGAAAATTGAAAATCATTACGAGAATGGCGGTCACCAGAACAGCGATCATCGCAGCGGCTATGATCTTACCGAGAGAATTAGCCATATTGATCGTCCATCCCAAACCGTATCTATCCGGAACGAACAATGCCGAGTCTTCAGGGTTCGCGTAAATGCTGCCCAGCCACTTCCAGTGCCTCTCCTCCTGTGACGGAACGTCCCTTTGCTGATCAAGACCTCTGAACCGCAGGTAAAGGAAGACACCGATCAGCGTCAAGAATAATAACGCTAGGAACGAGATGTTGAAGCGCAAAAGCAGATTGAGATTCCAGCCGTACAGCATTACGGCTTGCAATAATCCTTCGTTTGCAATGCCCAGTAGTGAAATACCCCAAGCCGTAATCGAGTAGATCTTCTTACGCTTCAACTGTTTTCGCAACGAACCTTCCCGGTCTTGAGGATCCAGTGATGTCCTGGCACGTTTAATCATCAGATTATAGCCGGCGAAGAATACGATCATCAACCCTTGCACGATGTTGATCATGAACACGGTCCGAACGGACTTGTAAGTGTACTGATCCGGAATGTCGTTCGGTCCCATATGCACCGCGATTGACTGTGGAATCGCATCCCATCTCATAACGACAAAGAAGATGCATAGTACCATCACGGCGACATGTGCTGAATACCACCACGAGCTCAGCACCGAACTATGCGTTCGGCCGACCACGAGGCTTGCTGTGCGCTTTGACTGCACGGCAATCTGCCAGCCTCTGGCCGCCTTCAAACGCCAGGCAGACATCCGGCTGATCCAAACGGCGAAGAACGACACAATGATTAAAAGCAAGGTGGCTATTGCCCAACCAAGGATACTCTGACTCATCGTTTGATGACGCGTCACTACAAAGCAAGTTACTCCGGTGACGATCGCAAAACCGCCGGTGAGCAAAACGTAATTTCGGCGAATACCTTGGACAGCCGTATCCTGCAGAGCCTCCACCGGGAGTGAGATGCCGAACAGCAGGGTCCGCAAGCCTATAAAGGCCTGCACACTGATCATCAACCCGATAAACAAATAAAAGCTAGATATTATGATCGTCTCCAGTACATTCAACGTTGTTCCCCTCCGCGATTTGTAATGGTAGCCCGGTACACCGACCTGCTCTCCTGTGCAAATGCCTCTTCCGACATGCCTCGTACCGCAGCAGCTGCCACAAGAGAACGTAACTGCCGCCTAAGCTTCCCTTCGAAAGCCTCAGTCACTCCGGGCATCCCGTCTGGCTGAACGATAACGCCCTTTTTCCGGTGTACTTGAAGAAATCCCTCCTGCTTAAGCAAATTGTAGGATTTATTGACGGTATGAAGATTGATTCCCAGTTCCTCCGCCAACCTCCGAACCGACGGAAGCGGATCCCCCGGCTTTAACTCGCCCGAAGCGATCCCTTCAATGATTTGGTCAACCAATTGTGCGTAAATCGGGGTTTCCGATTGTAGATCGAGCTCTATGAACAAGAATATCCCTCCTTATGGCAGTTGCTGCGTGTCTTCAAGAAGCGAGTGCGGCCGATAATACCGTGCATAAGCAAGTCGGTCGCAAGTACGTTTGCCATTATGTGAAAGAATGAGGGAGTTGAAGCGCTTTTGACGCGTTTCAGCTTTGCGAGCAACCATGTGAACAGTGATAGTGACGGCTTCTCGACTTCAGAAGCACTTCGAGGGAATAGGACATTAATAGCTCACTAGCAATGGCACAGGCTTTCATTAAGCATGCGCCATGTTGACATGTCGCAGCTGTGTCATATCACATCACCTCCTATCTGTTATATTGCATATATAACACAAATGGAAATTACATACAAGATAAATTTGGAAATCCGTCCATCTTACATAGTATGATTTTTAATAATCTTAAAAGTTTGAACTAAAATGTCATAAGAACTTGCGTAGGCAATAGCACTAAACAAAATTCCTATTGATATCGAGTGCACAGAAAAAAGGAGACGGTTAAAAACCGCCCCCTTGGATCAAGCAAAACATTTTAAAATACACTCGACGCAAATTATTATTCCAACCTATCTCCCGCTTCACCTAGTTATCCTATCAATTAAATCGCAGACGTCTCTGATCGCTTGTTCCTGAACTGCCGATACGCTGCTGAGAAACACATCAAAACACCTGTTGTGACAAAGAAACCGACTGGAAACCACCAGCTCCCCCATGCCGGGTTGATGAGTGGCATCAACGAGACACCAAATGCGACAGGAACAGGAACTTTGAACAATGTACACAGAATAATTGGAATCAGAACATTTATAACACCAACCACAATCGTTGAACCGGGCAACAAGTGATAGACACCGATTGACAGAATAGCTGTAATCGTCAATACCGCTATACGCGATGGAATCAACTTCCACGGAAAATATGCATTAGAAAGACAATAATCATAAGACCTAACCATATTTTCAGCAAAGGTGCCAGGGGTAAGCTGTTCAAGGAAGTCCCTATGAATGCAGCTATTGTTGGTGACAGCCACACATGAAGGGGCTTCTTCGTCCAACTTGGTACTTTAAACACCATAATACCCAGGGCGATCCCTGCAATTTCCGGGAAGAGAATATCCTTGTGCCCTAGGAGTACAGAGCCTGCAAGCAGGATAATAACTACGATGTAGGCTAATAGACTAAAAATCATAATAAAACTCCCTACTAGAGCAATTAATGTTATTTTCCTTTAACTAAATCTTATGGATTGTTACCTGCCCCAACCACAACTGAGAAAACACCATTATCATCATGCTTCAAGATAACCATGAAGGTACCAGGTTTTAACTCGGGATTAAGCATTGTAGCGAAATCATAATATCCTTTCAGCCGATCTGCTAGGAGTTCACTCTCATACTGAAAAACATCACGGCCTTCGTCAGCTTTATATTCCTTGACCTTGACAGCGTCACTTGGAATGACCGAGGAAGACTCATTTAATGCCTCCTCTGCAGTGCGTCGTCCCTTATCCGTAGCTTCAAATGACAGGGTTACATTGTTCGCTGTATTGTTCTTCGTATCATCATCTTCGCTATACATTACGAGAATTGTATTGTTCTGATAAGAACTGATTGCAGCATCAGCGCTGTTCTCATCTGCTCCCCGAACCTGCTCGATAGCTTCCTTAGTATCGCCAAGACCTCCTGCTTTAGTGATCAATGAGCTTTCCGCTTTGGCTGGCTCTGGTGTGTTCACTGCTGCGGCTTGTTCTTCGGCTGGCTCTGGTGTACTCACACTTTCTACATATGTATTGGTTTTTTCTACTATTGCAGTCTCAGCAACCTCACTCATTTTAGCCTCTTCCGTTTTTGCATTCTCTGTATTGCCGTTGGCCGCCCCACCGCAACCAGCTACGGCTACTGATAAAGCCATAAGCCCAACCATGACAAACAATTTCTTCTTTTTGATACGCATAATCTCCCGCCCATCTTTATGTATACAATTCTACGGTAGTAACATGATATTGTTTAAATGAGAGGTACAACTATGAATAACGGCAACCGATCGTGGCCGGCTGCCGTTGTATCTTATTGAACAAACATCCCCGTTAACTCAATAGCAATGAATTACAACTCGTTACCTCTCCCAAAGCTCGATCAGTCGACCTTCAGGATCTTCAATCCAAATAAACTTTCCAAATTCACTAATCTCTTCTTTCTTTGCAAGAGGCACACCAATATGTTCAAGATGCTTGATAGTCTCGTTTAGATTATCTACTTGGAAATTTAACATCACTTGTTGTTCTGTTGGAAAATAACTGTCATCCTCGCTAAAGAAAGAAAAGATAGTCTCATTTCCTAATTGGGGTTGTATTACAGCCCCATTCCAATTTTCAATTTCAATCTTCAACACCTCACTATACCATTTTTTTATAACTTCAAGATTCTTAGTTCTCCAGAATATACCTCCGAAACCTTTTATCATCGTATCTAACTCCTGTCTGTCATCTAATTTTCAACTATCCGATTACCTATTTAAAAGCTTTAATAACATCGACTTACTCGTACTCTGGAATTCTGTCTAAAAGTATTAACTCATAAACCATTCTACCTAATCCACTTAAGATTAAACCTTCAGAAGTTATAGCAGTCGGAGTAACCCCCTTTAACATAAAAAATAAGTGGGCTTTTACCGTATCAGTATATCATTCAATTTGAAGTTATCTGTCCGTTCAAAAACCAAGCAACTTAAAAATAAACCCCACCTTAATGTCCTCCGCTTTGTAGCAGTTTTCGAATTTCCCTTTAAGCAATAAACTTCGGCAGGCAGCTCCAGATTCTTCATATATATCCGTATTTACATTCAAATCAATGTTTCTATATTCATTATATTTAGGAGTTTCATTGTTTATAGAGAGGATGTCTGATGGTTTCCAGGATAGCGAAAAATCATCTTTATGGTTACTTGAATATACCGTTTTCTTTTCACCAGTTTGAGACTGTTCAACCTCGACAATATAAATCACCCCACCTGCTGCACCGCCATAATCTAAATAATACGAGCTAGCTTTATATTTACCATCTGGTGATTCTATGGGACCTAAAAATAATGTTGCGTTTTCAAGGCTTTTGAAATTATAAAAGTACCTATTATAGCCAATTAACAGTAAAATACCGAAAAACAATAGTAAAATAACAACATATCTTTTTTTCATACAGACCTCCAGTTCGTATCGAATCCATTCCTCTCCATAAAAAGTTTTACTTCATCAATGTTAAAATAAAATGCTCCTGTAAATCGACCTTTATCGTTATGATTAAACACTCCTGTCTTCTAGAACTCATTTATTGTATCCAAGTTATCATTAGGCTTCCAAAATTGTGGATATTGTAAAGATGTAATTGTAATTGTCATTCTCATCCGACTTTGGAGAGCGACAAAAACGATGCCGTTCCGCTTTGTTACACGATGCAACTCCCCAATTGCTGATATTCGTTCCTCTTCCTTTTGTTAATGGTATAGAGGACCAAGCATCAAAGAAGCATCATACATCTCATCTGGTATCCCCTCTAAATCTGTTGCATTTAATACATGAAACCCATTAAACCGTTCTGTCAATCCTAATTCAGATACCTTCTGTTGCGCTATTTCAACTAACTTAGGTGTTAGGTCAGATAGCGTTACGTTATATCCAAGCTTCGCTAACTCAATTGAGTATTTACCTGGTCCTGCGCCATTATCTAGTACAGTTCCGGATGAAGCTAAATACTGTTTTATATAATGCAGATTGATAGTAAACTCAAGCGGCTCCCTATCCAACCTTCCCCATTCATCAAATTGGGAGTAATAATCAATAACATTATCCATTGACCCAATACCTCTCTTTAACAGTATTTTTGCAGAAAAAACAGAAAAAACCTATCGCCTACAAAGAGGCGATAGGTTTAACCTTCGCGGTACCACTCTTCTTGATCGTTGTTATAAGTAATAAGACAACGAATCTTAGTACCCGATTACGGAGGTTAGCCGTTAAGATCTACAAAGGTTCGGCCTTACCGCTCATGGGCGAGTTGGGGGAAGCATTGACTGTCTTGCACCAATCGACAGCTCTCTGGGCAATAGTTATTCCTTAATACTCCCAATCATTGCGTTTAATCATATTCTAATTGGACTTAGTATATATTTTACAAATATTACCTGTCAACAGAAACTTAATTTTAACTATTCTTCGCATTCAAACTCGTCAAAAGCTCAATTCACCGCTTAATACTATTAGTTATGCGGTTCTCCTCGCTGACTGTACAGGAAATTATCATTTTACGCTTTAGTCTCATAGCGCAAAATCAGCCCTGTCTAATCCGGAGTATAGCTTCCTCCAGACCCATGCTTTCCTTCGTCAGTACTTTGCGTTCAATAAACTCTACCTGACCTTCAGCAGCTCCCTTGCCGATCACAATGGTGAGTGGGAGACCGATCAGCTCCACTAGCGCGATCTCCCCGGCTCCCACTGATTTTTTCATCTTGATTTTTCATTAACTTCATGATCACCCTGACCAGAACGGCAAATACTTTGCCTCCGCCGGAATAGATCAGGGTCTTGATGATTTCCTGAGGCTGTATCCCCACAGCTGCGACTCACTTTCCCGAATGGGATACATTAAACTCCACCGAATGCCCTGGCAGACAAGGCTTTCCATATGAATTCGAGGAAATTCTCATGTCTGTATTACTCAAATTCAATCGTTTCACAAGCATTACACGAATGAGCAAACTTGAGACCTGCGACCGCAGAAAATCTTCTTAAGACTGAATCGGTTTAGACGCTCAACTTTCTCTCTCGATAGAAACTTCAAGTAAAACATATATTCATTTATCGAGATCATATGTTCAATTCCTGAAATTCGAACACAAACAACATCCATAACAGACTCCTCTAAATATTTGACATCACTTGAACCGTAATATCGTGTTCCCCAGTTGACTTAACAATATTCCAAAAAAAATCTAGCTCAACGTTTTTTTTCCGTCTTGAAGACAAACGATATGACTAATAGCAATGCAGAAAAAGCAATCAAATATGACAATTCCCTAACGGCGCCATTCAAACCTTTACCGTACAGAACGGTCTCTCCAGCTTTTAAAAACCAAGTGGTTGGAATAAAATCAGCAATTTTCTGCACAGCTTTGGGCATAATCTCTCGAGGCCAGAAGCAGCCGCCAAGCATTAGCAGCGGGATGTTAATAAATGTCGTAAGAGCATTGGCCATCAATGGAGTTCTTGAGAATCTGCTGATTGCAACACCTATGGCTACACAAGACAAGGCGAATGCCCAGCACACCACTACGATCTCCTGCTGCTGATTCGGAGTCGCGCCATAAGAGACATTTACTAATTTAGGCATTAAAGTTATTAACACCGCGGCCTGGATGGACGCTACCAGAAAACTGGCTAATAAATGCTGCGCAAAGTAACTGAAGCGCGTCAAAGGGGTAACGTTGACTCGGTCAAAGACACCGGTAAGCTTATCTTCCAGAATCAGCGCGGTAGAAAAAGTCACCAGAAACAACATGCCAAACGCAATATACCCCAAAGAAGTTATTGCATTGCTTATATCTTTGGCCGAATTGCCCAAATTGGAGATTTCCTTGTATTCTACGTTAAATGTACTTTTTTTATAGGTGTCCATTCCCTTATAGAATGTATCGGAGTTGCCTTTGGCAGCAGCAGCAATCTGTTTGGCAGAGGATAGATAACTGGATATGTACATTTGAACTGGCTTGCCAACATTAGAACCGTCCAGAGCATAGTTCAGAGCCGAAACATCATCTCCGCCAATCATCTCAGCTGTGAATCCCGGTTGAAACACTAAAGCATTGTCCAGCTTTCTATTGACAACCATGCTTTTCACATCATCATTTGGAGTCAGCATTGTCACATTGTATTGTTCTTTCAATTGCGATACCAAGTTTTGTGTAAATAGGGTTGAATCTTGATCCAGAATACCTACGTTATATTTCACTTCTTTGGTAGCCACAGAAATGAGAAACATATTCAGCAGGATGGGAACCACAAGCATAAACAAAATGTTCGTTCGCTTCCTAAATATCCGTTTCAAGCAATTGCGTAATATCGTCATGCTCTCTTCCTCCTAGAAACGACAATGCTGATCAACGCAAATAGCAGCGTGATAGCCAACATCTCACCGATATTTACAAAGGCCCTATCCAAGTGATCATTGTAAATCACATTAAAGATAGCCGATTTAGCATAATAACTGGGGGATATATGAGCTAAGGTCCCAAAATCCAAGATTACAAACCCCCCAACGATAAAGGTTGCCCCCAGCGTTACGATATTGGCGATAGAATCCGCTTTTACTGCATCTTTGGTTAGAATCGTCAACATAGCACCCAAGGTCGTGGTTAATAGGGAAAATACAAATACGATCAATAGGATAACAGCAAGATGTTTCCCCCAATCAACACCGTATGCATACTTGGTAAACAGGATAATTATTAGGCCCTGTAAGAAGGTTATCAACGACAAGGCAATGATTTTACCAGCATACTGTTCGTAGGGTTTAATAGGCGAAAGCTTCATTCGATCACCTAAAGTACCCAAATAGTCTTCTCCCATTCCGGCTGTCCCGTATTCCTGCCCGCGTAACAGCAACATCAACAGCATCGCAATGGAGTAATACCCCATCGCTGTTGCCGATACGGAATTTGACAACGGTTCATCCTGCAGGCTGTTGCCTGTATTAGAGAGTTCTGCCGGCGGACTACCTGTCATGGAGTAGATCACAATTGAGGTATTCATGTAATTCGTCAAGCTCTCCAAGACATTTTTTATGACTGTAGTATTCACGCCCGTGTATTTTGACAAATACACTTCAACCGTTCTGCTTGTATCTTCATTTCCCTTCAGCGCGGAGAAATCCTTCGTAATATAGACGAGGGCATCTGCTTTTCCATCATTAACGATCTTCTGCCCCTCCTCCATAGAGGATACTTCGGTGAATTCCGTCAATGATTTAATCTCGTCCGAATGAATCAAAGAATCGATGAACATAGTACCATACTGGCCGGAATCCTGATTAGAATAAGCAATTTTGACTTTATCCAGGGAGGTGATATTGAACTGATTCTCAAACACAGTCCCCAAGATCAGAATAATCACAATAAAACTTAATAACCGGACAAAAATCGGTTTGGGGTCCATCAATATCCGTTTGCATGAATACAAAATTTGAGTGGGTATATTCATCATTTCATCACCGCCACTTAATCTCTCAATTTTTTCCCGGTCAGCTGTAGAAACACCGTTTCCAGATTTGACTTTTCTAATGTCATGGATTTAATTTTAAATCCGTTTTGGATTAAATTTTCTAATAAAGCAGTGAGATACATTTCATCTTTTTCCATCCGTATTCGAAGCATTCCCTCGTTGTTGTTACATGCAATAACCCCTTGAGCTTTCTCAATCAACGTTACAGCTCTCTCGGTGTTTGCCACAAATCCCATATTTATCCTGTTCTCTTCCGAAATAGAATCGATCAGTTCATCGATCGTCCCGAGCGCGATAATTTTACCAAAATCCATAATAGCGACACGTCCACAGATGGCTTCAATCTCCTCCATGTAGTGCGTAGTATAGATAACAGTCGTTCCATTTTGGTTCATTGTCTTTATCGATTCCAAAATGCTATTGCGCGATTGAGGATCGACCCCCACGGTAGGTTCATCCATAAATAGAATTCGCGGTTTATGCACTATTGCACAAGCAATGTTCAATCTTCTTTTCATTCCGCCAGAAAAAGTTGAGGCTCTATCTTTTCTTCTGTCCCAGAGTCCAGTAAATTCAAGGGCTTCCTGAACGGCTTTGTCCAGCTCATCACCGCGCAACCGGTATAATCTTCCCCAATAGGTCACATTGTCTATGGCGTTTAACGTTTCAAAAAAAGCGATCTCCTGGGGTACGTATCCAACATAACGTTTAATTTCTCTTGCGTGTTTGGAATAATCCTTCCCGAACATTTTCACAGTACCGCCGTTCATTTTGAGCAAACCCAACAACGCATTCATTGTTGTCGATTTCCCTGCACCGTTTGGTCCCAGCAATCCAAAGATTTCTCCTTCATGTATACATAAATCGAGTCCGTCCACAGCCGTATGCTCCTTGTATTTCTTCACCAAATTCGTCACTTCGATGATCATCCCTAATCCTCCTCAACCGTTGTGCAACGCAGAATTGATGATATCCACTACATGCATGCTCTCATCCATGATAAAGAAATGGCCTCCCATTACCTTTTTGACCTCAAACTGCTTCCCTGCATAGAACCTCCATTCATTCATATCGAAGTTTGCAATGCTCAAATCGCTAATCCCGTTAATTATAGTAATATCGCAATTAATCTTTTCACTTTTTTCTCGATAATCATATATTTCTGAAATCCGAAAATCCGCACGCAAAATGGGCAGAAACAATTGCAGCAGCTCTTCATCTGCAAGGATTTATCTGGTATTTCCACCATAACTTAATACAACTTGCATAAATTTGTCATTCGGCAGGAGGTGGTACTCTGTCTTGCCACGGACGACTTGAGGCGCTTTTCTTCCGCTAAAAAACATATGCCTTGGCGTAGGACACCCTCTCTCCAGCAACTTGTAATAGGTTTCAAAAGCAAGGATAGAACCCATACTGTGCCCATAAATCGCATAACGGTCACCTGGCTCCAGCTGTTTGATCATAGTAGAAGCCAAATCTTCGCTTGACCGGTTTCATTTAAAGTCCCACCTTCACTTTTCCAGCTTCATTCACTTCATCCAATTCATTCATTCTCACTGCTTCAGCATTTAATTGTACCACTTTTTTCCAATTTTCCTGTAAGTAATAAGTCACATAGGTAATCGTGCTTATTCCTTAACTTATAATCAATGCCGCCCCATCCCCTCCTCCCCTCAACATGGAAGAGGTTAAGGAGAATGATGTTGAAAAAATAAAACTTAAGAAAGTTATCTTCATTTATCTGGACGTAACGTTGAGGATATCTTCAGGTGTCCCCATTGCCCGCAGCAAATGATCGCTGAACAAAATGCCTCCCGTGGTTACCAACAGAATCAACGTCCCTGTGATAAACCAGGCGTTGAACACAACACTCTTTATCTGAGCTTCTTCTCTTGCTCCGAAACATCCGGCTATTAAAATAGATACAGCCGTTGTAATTCCTGCCGCAAAGGCACTTGCTAATTGGATAATGGGCATAGTCACTGCTACTCCGGCCATGGCGTTATTCCCCATGATCTGTCCCACCCAAATCGCATTAATGATGCTGTAACCCATCGTTAGCAGCGATCCAACTACAAAGGGGAATCCACATCCCGATCAGGAGGCTTCCGGCATTTCCATCTGTTAAGTTTCTTCCAACTTTGGTTTCCAAATTCCCACCCCCAGTTTCGTCATTTTGATGCGTCAATGGCCCTTTCCACAAGGGCCATTGACGCCTAGCCTACTTAAGAACTTCCTTCTTGCCAACCAGCAGCTCTGAACTTACAGCTTGGCTGAACAATACCGCCAGCTCAACAACATTAGAAGAAGCAATTATAGAATAATGGTCTCCGTCTACTTGATGAACATGGACAGCATTGCAGAAGCTTGTCCATACCGATGCATGATGAGGCGGGTACATCTCTGCCTTGAAGTAATGTATAGGTACTTGAACTTTACACTCAGGGTTGTAACGAATCTGAGCGTTATGGAAGGTCCTGATGATGTTGAAGTACCTAAACAGTTCCGGAATCCCCAATGTCTCGGCATGGGGGATGGCCTGCAGAATCTCCTTAGGCAGTTCACTACGTAAGGCGTGGAGATCGGGATTCTGTTGCTGCAGGTATCTGACGTACAATGACCAGAGTCGTTCGATTTGTTGAATTTCGTTGAGTTCCTCTTTGTAAAGCTGCATTACCATTTGGTTGACCAGCAGTTCCCGTTCATTCTCCAGCGTAAATTCAGCAAAATCTTCCGAATCGTCACACTGAGGCGCCAAGGCATCTATAAGACCAAGGAAGCTCATAGTTTCACCTTCCTGCTCAAGCTGTCTGGCCATTTCAAATGCTAGAACTCCGCCCTCTCCAGTATGGATAAAGAAGAGAATCCGCTCCTGGTTATGTCCCTCCACCAATAGAACAAGATTATCTTCCTCGGCGGCTACCGATCCACTATGAATATATCGTGCGACGCCCTTTACCGTTGGATCTTTAAAAATTTGGCCAAGTGAAATCTCTGTCTTGAAAGTTCCCCTGATAATAGCCATAAGTTGGGTTGCTTTCAATGAATGCCCGCCGAGTTCAAAGAAATTGTCATTGATTCCAATGCGGTTAGAGCCAAGTAGTTCACACCAGATCTCCAGTATCTGCTTTTCCAAATCTGTTGTGGGCGGCGCATATTCAACTCCGGTATTTAAATACTCATCCGGCTCAGGCAATGCCCTCCTGTCTACTTTTCCGTTAGATGTAACAGGCAGAACGTCAAGCAGCACCAAGTGAGAAGGAATCATATAATCCGGTAGTTTGTGAGACAGATATTCTCTGACAGCTCTTACCGTCAGCTCTTGTTCAGACACATAATATGCGCAAAGATACTTAATTTTCTGCTTATCTTCTTTGGCGAGAACGATAGCATCTTGAATCGCATTATGCTGGAGCAGATGGTTCTCAACTTCGCCAAGTTCAACCCGGAAGCCACGAATTTTGACCTGATGATCGGTTCGGCCAAGGTATTCGATGTTACCATCGGGCAACCATCGCGCCAGGTCTCCCGTTCGATACATTCTTCTTTCTGCAACAAACGGATGCTTCAAGTATTTTTCAGCGGTCAAATCGGATTGATGGAGATACCCCCTTCCTACACTCTCTCCAGAGACAAACAGTTCGCCTTTTACGCCTATAGGCACCGGCTGCAAATTCTCATCCAAGATATAAATCTCTGTATTTGAGATCGGCCGCCCAATTGGCGGACGCTCATTCGCTTCCATCCCTGGAATGATAGTATACACGGTGACTACATGGGTTTCAGATGGTCCATATTGATTATGCAGATAGACTCCAAACCGATGCAGATGCTGTTTTAAACGCTCGGTTACGATGAGTTGCTCACCCGCTGTAACGATATGCTCGACACAACGCGGGAATTTCTCTGCCAGGCTCGGACTGTGAAAGATGAATTTCAAAAGTGACACCGGTAAATACAGTACGTTGATGTGATTCGATGTAATATGTTCGAACAGCTCAAGCGGATCTTGTCGCACTTCCGGACTGACAAGGTGTAGCTGACTGCCGGACAAAAGTGCCGAGAAGATCTCCTGGGCACTGACATCAAAACCAATCGAAGTATATTGCAAAATTCTTGCCTGACGCGGGATATTCATCTGTGTGAACTGGTAATGCAGCAGATTAACCATATTTTGATGTTCTATCATAACGCCCTTCGGGGTTCCCGTCGTACCTGAAGTATAGATTACATAGAGTAAATGACGAGAGCCGGCTTCTAGATGTATGCTTTTCTCAGCTGAACTCTCAAGCTGCTCCGACTCTGAATCGACCGACAGCCTAATCAGTTCTCGGGACAGCAGTATTGAAGCCTGGCTATGGTTCATCATGTAGCTGACTCTTTCGGCCGGATAGGCGGGATCGATTGGCATATAGGCTCCCCCTGCCTTCAAGATGCCCATGATACCAACGATCATTTCGACAGAGCGTTCCACCATAAGGCCCACAATGCTATCCTGCCGGACTCCTTCTTGACGCAACATGGAGGCTACACGGTCAGCGCGGCGGTTCAGTTCCTTATATGAGATCTGCTCCTCCTCTGATCTAACAGCAATGCTGTTCGGCGTAAGTTTCACTTGCTCTTCAAACAGCCGGTGTATGGTCATCTCTCTTGGATAAGCCGCTGCCGTTTCATTGAAGCCCTCGAAGAGCAACGTTCTCTCATCCTCATCGGAAAGGTGCAAATCACCAAGCTTCACTTGCGGATTCTGAGCGATTTGGCTTGCAAGATATACAAAGTGCTTGGCAAAACGCTGAATCGTTACCGCTTTGAATAATTTTGTGCAATATTCCAGTTTGAAGACCATCGTATTATTTTTTTCTTCCGCAAATAAACATAAGTCATATTTAGATATCCTGGAATGACTATCATACTGTGAAAAAATCAAGTCGCCCTTCCGCACCTCGGGCACTGACATATTGTGCAAGCTGAACATAACGTCAAACAACGGATTCCTAGCAGGCTCCCTGGCAATCTTTAATTGTTCAACCAGGTCCTCAAATTGATAGTCCTGATTTTCGAACGCATGCAGTGTCGTTTCCCTGACTTCCTCTAAGAATTGGGCAAAGGTTTTGTTTGCGGCGGGATGACTTCTCATTGCAAGTGTGTTGACGAACATCCCCATCATTTCAAACAAGTCCGAATGATTTCTCCCTTTAATCAAGCTTCCCACCACGATATCATCCTGACCGGAGTATCTAGCCAACGTAATGTTATAGATGGAGAAGAGCATCATATACATCGTTGTATCCGTCTGGGCCATCTGCTCCTTAAGCTTACCTGCAAGCGCCTTAGGCAACTCGAATTGGAAACAGATCTTGCAAACCGGACGTTGCTTTTTCCGTAATTCTAATGCTTTGCTTTACCATTTGAACAGTGGTCTGTTCAGGTTGAGTTAAGGGTTTTATCTCTGCGGTTTCATCATAATCTACCAGCAATTTCTTCCAATACGATAGTCCGGCTTTTTTGTCCTGCTGATCAAGCCATTGTATGTAATCGCCATATCCTGCAGCCTGACTCTTCTCTTCAGTAATCAATTCCAACAATTGTTTTTTTGTTTTACCGTTGTTAAGTGAATTATAGTACCTTTTAAAATCATTAATCAGTAATGAAAGACACCAACTATCTATAATCAGATGATGAAAATCCCAAATCATCTTCCTATTCTCATTGCTCAAAATAATATATTTCACTCTTAGAAGAGAATCATTCTGTATATCAAAACCGCGCTTAACATCAAGCTCCGATATTTCCGCCAATTTAGCATTTTGGTCTATCTCATGAAGTTCCAACAAATCAATTTGTTCGTATTCCACCTCTCTGCTGCCTACTACGATTTGTCTTGGACTTGCTAATTTTTCATGTATAAAGGCAGTTTTCAACACCTCATGTCTGATTGTAAGCAACCTAAGAGCTTGAATGAGATGTTCCTCTATCACTATGCCCGCGAGATTAAATACATATTGCATTATATATTCATTGGATTCACCGTCAGTCATATGATGGTAAAGCATGCCCTCTTGCAAAGGTGTTAGCGGATATACTCCTTTGATTTCGTTTTCACTGTTAATCACCATCAAGCTCCCTCCGTTACACTTCATTAGTTCTCCAGATTGTTACCTGCTCCTGTCCTGACACTTATCGTTTCTTACTTTTAATCCTTTTTACAAGCTGCACAATTCCAGATGCAAAAACAAATAATCCGTACACGTACAGAAATAAAAGAATTAAATTAAAAAAACCTTCCTGGAGCGTCATAGGAAAAACGTCATGAAAAGAAGATATCTTTTTGGATAAACCAAGATTAGTAAAAACATTATCACCTACAGTAGCGATCGTAAAGATTACAATACCTTTTACAAGTTTATTTCTCATTTATAGTCCCATCCTTTATCCATAGTTAATTATTCACAAGATTAATTATTCACCAAGACATTATTGGAAGAATCTTATTCCCACGTCAAAAAGAACGTCTATTCCAAGTAAATGCAAACACACTTTGGCCCGTTTCTTATGTAAATCAATTTTCTTAACAAGGTTCTCCAGACCCTTAAGGGGTCCTTTTTCAAACACAATCTTTTTATCGTTCACAGAAATATGTGAAAAATTAATCTCCTGATTTTCATTCAGTAATTTAAATAATTGGATCATTTCTTCATTGGGGATCTTTTGAAAAAAGCTGTCTTGAAACTCCGTGTCATTTATCTTGCTAACAAAACACGAATTTTCCAATACATAAAGATTATTGATCTTCTGAACCAAGCCGCGTCCATTATAACCGAGCATTTTAATAATATGCTTTTCTTGACAAATCTGATGATATTTCGAGAAATTCATAGTTGTTTTAATAAAAATGTATCCGGGAAAGATCAATTTGGTTACTTGAATATGTTCTCCGCCCTTTTTCTCAGGCACAATTCGTTTGGGTACAATACAAGATATGTCATTCAAAGTCTTATTATTTGCGATGGACTCCCTTACATTATCCTCTTTGCCGATTTCAACAGAACAAATATACCAATCCATTTCTCATATCACCATCCAAAATTATGAATTATTTCATATCAATATACTTATCCATAAGTCATTTAAAGCTTAAGCAAGCGTCATAATGAATAGGTCAAATATGTAAAAACATCTTCAACGTTAATCGCCATATTTAAAAATACGGCTGATTCCCTAGAAGATGTTTATATTGAATAATTCATAGATTTTAAATAACTATACGGGCATAGCTTCGCCCCTTCATGCTTCAAGTGATGAGCACTACAATATGTTAAATTATCTCCAACCGCTTGAGTATAACGTGCCTAAACATCGATTAAACAAACGGTTATTCTATTATAATATCTATTAAATCCCATCTTTAGACATAATAACATATACCACAAATTCTTTCAATTCATTTTCTATTTCCCTAGTTCTTCATACTAGAGTTAGTATATGATTTTCAATCCGATCTAACGACCCTTATATACCCATTTTTTTATATTATATTACATAATTCTAATCCATAAGGTGTTGTATAAGATTTCGTATCTATGTATCCGTTAATCTCGACGTTAATTCTATAGCCCTCCTCTTTAGATAGATTAATCCCATCATATATTAATTGAAAGGATTCCTGTTATTACCTTTAAAGTATTTTAGATTAGGAGGAAAGTACAGTATAACCCCTCACCTTCCATATACTTGATTCATTTTCAAAAGACTAAAAGCAACTCATCCGCGGACAAGTCGCCTTCTGATCAATCAATGGTTAACAGATGCTTTATAATTTTGTACTCTCCGAACGTAACTCCGCGAGATCCCCAAGTCCTTCGCAATCTCCCACTACGTTCGTTCCTCCCCGCCGGTGTCCAGACCTAAGCGGCCGACGACGACTTCCTTCTCCTAATGCTTAGTGAGCTCTCGTATCTCGTTAGTTCAATCATTTAACTTCAATAACAAAAAACTGCTGATGTATCATCTTTCGAAAACATAAGTAGTGTTAAGGCTACCCTCTGCGGGTGGCCCTTCTTTATAAATCAGGTTAAGTGTTTCCAAATCTGCTTACGATACCCATACTGATGCTCATGTACAAGCAAACCGCTCACATCGGATTGTCTTATCCACACTATCTTCATAGTACATCTAACGCAAAATCAGCCCTGTCTAATCCGGAGTATAGCTTCCTCAAGACTCATGCTTTCCTTCGTCAGTACTTTGCGCTCAATAAGCTCTACCTGACCTTCAGCAGCTCCCTTGCCGATCACAATGGTGAGTGGGAGACCGATCAGCTCGGCATCCTTGAATTTCACGCCTGGACGCTCATCCCGGTCATCGAGCAGCACTTCTATTCCTTGCTCACTCAGCACCGTGTAGAGATTCTCCGCAGCTGTGCGCTGAACTTCATCCTTCACCGACATTAGCAAAATGTGAACCTGGAATGGAGCCAACGCCGCTGGCCAGATTATCCCATGGTCATCATGATTCTGCTCCACTACGGCGGCGAGCAGCCGGGAAATGCCGATGCCATAACAGCCCATGATCATGTCCGTGTTCTTACCGGAAGGGTCAAGATAGCGTGCACCCAGCTTTTCGCTGTATTTGGTCCCCAGCTTGAAGACATGCCCTATTTCAATCCCCAGATGGAATTTTAGCTGTCCTGTGCCGCAACGCGGGCAGCAGTCTCCTTCCTCCACATTTCGGAAATCACCTACCTGGCCCAGACTAAAATCCCGCCCAGGTACTACATAGCGAAGGTGGTAATCCACTTCGCCAGCGCCGACTACCCCATGTGCCATAGCTGCTACCTCTGCATCGACAAGCAACGGGATCAGCAGACTGATAGGACCAATAAAGCCACTCTCCGTCCCCGCAGCCGATTGAACAGCTTCATAATCCACGAGCGTGATCTCCTCGGCACCTACCGCTTTTTTCACCTTGATTTCATTGACTTCATGATCACCCCTGACCAGAACCGCAAATACTTTGCCTCCGCCGGAATAGATCAGGGTCTTGATAATCTCCTGAGGCTGTAGCCCCACAGCTGCAAGCTGTTCAATGGTGCGAAGGCCTGGCGTGTGGAATTTCTCCATGGCTGACAGGTCTGCCTCTACTTTCACTACTTGCTCATTTGTCTTAGCAGATTCGGCCTGCTCTAGATTGGCAGCATAATTGCATGCCGTACAGGCAGCAATGGTATCTTCGCCGATATCTGCAAGTGCCATGAACTCATGACTACCGCCTTCGCCGCCAATCGCCCCTGAGTCCGCCTCCACCGCCCGGAAGATCAGTCCACAGCGTTCAAAAATCCGATGATACGCATTAAACATGTTCTGATAAGATTGGTCCAGACTCTCCCACCCGTTGTCGAAGGAGTACGCATCCTTCATCAGGAACTCTCTGCCCCGCAGAAGTCCCGAGCGGGGACGTCGTTCATCACGGAACTTAGTCTGGATCTGATACAGTGTAACCGGCAGCTTCCGGTAAGAGCTGATCTCGTTCCGTACCAATGTAGTGATAACTTCCTCATGCGTTGGACCAAGCACAAATTCCCGTTCATGACGATCCTGCAGAGTGATCAATTCCTTGCCATATACGCCTAACCGGCCCGATTCCTGCCACAGTTCGGCAGGCTGCAACGCAGGCAGCAGCACTTCCTGGGCTCCCGCCTTGTCCATTTCTTCTCTCACAATGTTCTCCAACTTGTGCAGGACACGCCGTCCAAGCGGCAAATAACTGTAAATCCCGGCGGCCAGCTGCCGGATATACCCGGCCCGCAGCAGCAGGCCATGGCTTGCTGTTTCCGCTTCCGCCGGAGCCTCTCGCAGAGTCGTAAGTAACAGATTGCTTTGGCGCATTTTCATCGTCCTCCCGGATTCCTTTTTAAAAAAGATGTGCACTGTCTGACGGCTGTCAGAACCGTCGCCAGAAAAAACAAAAACAAAAAGACGCATTCGTCAGGGACGAATGCGTCGTGATACCACCCTGTTTCGACTGCCGCAGACAATCGTGGCAGTCCTCCATCGGATAACGGCCGAGTCCGGCAGCGTTTGTACTTTCTCACGCGCTGCTGCTTCCAAGGCAGGATGCACTCCGCTCGTTATGAGGAACCTTTCACCCGGTGGGTTCCCTCTCTGTTCCAACGATAATGAGACTGCAGATCCTTGGTCCATGCATTTTTCCATATGGTTACAAACTAAACGAAGTTCAACTTACATAGATTGTAATTAATTTATACGATCATGTGGAATTCGTCAAGGAGAGGATTTAAATTCTAACACTATGATAACGGATATCCCGGCTGCTGTGCAATCAACAAGAGACCGTTCCCCAGTTCTGACAACTGAGAAAACGGTCTCTTCGTATAAGAAAAATTATGCTTTTATAATAATATTCTTAGACAAGTACAGTGGAGCCCATCAGGAATTTGTCAACTTCACGGGCAGCTGCGCGACCTTCGTTAATTGCCCATACCACCAAGCTTTGTCCACGGCGCATATCACCTGCAGCAAATACTTTCTCCACGTTGGTGTTGAACTTGCCATAACGCGCCTTCACATTCGTGCGACGGTCCGTTTCCAGGTTCAACGCCTGAACCAGATCTTGTTCCGGTCCGTCAAAACCAATCGCAATCAGCGCCAGCTGAGCAGGATAAACCGCTTCTGTGCCAGGCACTGGCTGGTAGATTTTGCGTCCGGTCTCATCAACGATCCGGCGGATTTGCACAGTGTGCAACTCCTGCAAATTCCCCTCTTCATCTCCGACAAACTTGGTCGTCATGATCGAGAACTCACGCGGATCATCGCCGAATACTGCTTTGGCTTCCTGTTGTGCATAATCAAGGGTATACACATTCGGGAACTGTGGCCAAGGGTTAGCTATCGGGTCCCGCTCCAGTGGAGCCTTGTCATGCGTACCAAACTGAGTGATGCTGTTACAACCATGACGAAGCGATGTAGCAACACAGTCAGAACCAGTATCCCCGCCGCCCAGAACAACGACGTCCTTGCCAGCTGCTGATACGAAATTCCCATCCTCCAGATTGGAACTCAGATAGCTCTTGATCGTTCCGTTCAGGTAATCCATCGCATACATAACGCCTTTCAGATCACTGCCTTCGACGTTGAACTGACGCGCCTTAGTCGCTCCTCCGCAAAGTACAACTGCGTCGAACTCGTCCACCAGCTGTTGTGCCGGGATATCCTTGCCAATCTCAGTGTTTACTACAAAGTTCACACCTTCTGCAGCAAGCAGATCCACACGGCGCTGTACTACACGTTTATCCAGCTTCATAGTTGGAATACCGTAGGTCAGAAGTCCGCCGACACGATCGCTGCGCTCGTATACCGTAACGGTATGTCCCGCTTTGTTCAACTGTGCAGCTGCTGCCAGACCTGCCGGACCAGAACCAACAATGGCAACCGTCTTGCCAGTACGTTTCTCTGGAGGTGTAGGTACCACCCAGCCCTCTTCAAAGCCCTTGTCGATAATCGCCAGTTCGATAGTCTTGATGGTAACCGGCTGGCCGATCAGGCCGACCGTACATGAGCCTTCACACGGTGCTGGACAGATGCTGCCGGTGAATTCAGGAAAATTATTTGTCTTGTGCAGGCGCTCCAGCGCTTCCCGCCACAACCCGCGATACACCAGATTATTCCATTCCGGAATCAGGTTGTGTACAGGACAACCTGAGGTTCCGCCAGCCATATCAATACCGGTATGACAATAAGGGGTTCCGCAATCCATGCAGCGTGCACCCTGTGTCCGAAGCTCGTCCTCGGATAAATGGTGGTGGAACTCTTCCCAATCTTTTACCCGCTGCTCAGGATCACGATCACCTGGGAGCTGGCGTTTATACTCCATAAAACCTGTAGGTGTAGACATGTTTACGTTTCCCCCATCCGTTCTCTTCGTGTTGATATCTATAGTTTATTGTAGCATACCTGTGGCTTAATGATGTCGTGAACAGTGCAACTTTAGTCCTGTGCATTCTATCGTTTAGCAATTTCTAATTTTAATAATATTAGCATTCCAGACTTTTGCACTGTAATGGATTAATCTGCTGATTATTTGTACTATTTCACATGTTGTGTTAGAGAAAACGCTTTTACGCCAGCTCCGAACGTTCATATACTATAAAACGGTAATCATACGGATTCTTCTCATCCCTGATTCCAGGTGTATTGGAAACTTCAGCCCATTTTTCCCAATTCACCTCTGGAAAGAGTGTTTCTCCTTCAAAATCATACTGGATCCGCGTCACGATCAGCTTATCTGCATAGGGCAGCATCATTCGGTAAATCTCAGCTCCGCCCATGACCACCAGCTCATCCGTACGCTTCGCAGCTTCCAGCGCCTCCTCAAGCGTATACACCACTTCGGCCCCTTCAGCAGTGAAGCTCCGATCTCTGGTCAGGACAATATTCGTTCTGCCTTTCAAGGGTTTACCGCCCAGTGAATCCCACGTTTTGCGACCCATCAGCATCGTTTTACCCAGAGTCTCACTCTTGAAAAAAGCAAAATCCCGCGGCAGATGCCAAGGCATCTTATTATCCTTGCCGATAACACCATTAACCCCCATAGCCCAAATCATACTGATACTCATACTATCTTCTCCTTTGCTACCTAATCCTAGATGGCTACTGGTGCCTTGATTCCCGGATGATGTTGATAGCCTTCAAACTCAAAGTCCTCAAATACATAATCGAAAATACTGTCCGGGTTTCTGAGAATATTCAGCTTCGGCAGTGGATACGGTTCTCTCTGCAACTGAGTCGCTACTTGCTCTAAATGATTTGTATAAATATGCACATCCGCACCCGACCAAATGAACTCACCGACTTCCAGGCCGGTCTGCTGGGCGACCATGTGGGTCAGCAGTGCGTAGCTGGCAATATTGAATGGAAGACCAAGGAACGTATCCACCGAACGCATGGTGAGCATGCAGGACAGTTTGCCGCCCGCTACATAGAATTGAAATACAAAGTGGCACGGCGGCAGCTTCATATTCTCGATCTCGCCAACGTTCCAGGCACTAACAATGTGTCTGCGTGAGTCAGGATTGTTTTTAATTGCCTCGATGACATTCGTAATCTGGTCGATAAGCCGTCCATCTGCAGTCTCCCATGCTCGCCACTGTGAACCATAGACCGGCCCCAAATTGCCGTTTTCATCCGCCCACTCGTCCCATATTCTAACTCCATTCTCTTTGAGATAGGAGATATTAGTCTCGCCCTTCAAAAACCAAAGTAGCTCATGCACTACCGATTTTAAATGGATACGCTTGGTCGTTACAAGCGGAAAGCCTTTACTAAGGTCAAACCGCAGCTGCCGTCCAAAAACAGACCGGGTACCTGTCCCCGTCCGGTCACTTTTTTCCACTCCGTTGTCCAAAACATCCTGAAGTAATTCCAAATAATTGCGCAAAACTTAACGCCCCTCTTCTTTGATGACATTACATATAAGGTTCTCTCATTTGCTTTTCTTTAACCTTGAATATGCCTTTCGAGAAACGTAAAGCCGCTCCCAAAGGAGCAGCTCTTCATTTCGTCCGTTCTATTAGTTTACCACGACCTGATCCTGCTTGTAACTTGCCAAACTGTAGAAACCGAGAAAAACAGTACTGTTTCTCTACCTTTGCTGCAGTATTTTGAGAAAAGCGCTGACGATAAAAGAACGATTCGCCAATCCTTATAACAACAAGTGCAGATCGCCCTTGCAACTTCCTATACTTTTCATAAGAGGCCCTTACATATCGGTCATGTTGATTACTGACCCATTCAGGAGTGCCTGTGAGCTTCTTTTTGCCAACATGCGTTAGGGGTGCCCTGTCACTTAAATGTCCTTGAGGAGGGTGCTGACGAGGCTTCAGAGGTAATCCGCGAGTGATTGATTTGATCCTAAGTGCATGAACACCAATCCCCTTATTCAGTAATACACAGTTAATTCTTCTGTACACTAGCACGCAAATTTGCCTGGCCAGCTATCGGAAAAGTAATCATGGGAGAAGTATGTCCGAAGTCTACATCCGCTATAACGGGGAGGTATCTAAGCTTCCTGTTTGCTCTTGATTATTTTGGTCAGTAGCTCGCTTGTCATACCTGAACCCTTTTGAAATCTGCCTATAGCGATGCCTTTTACCTGCTCAAAGCCCAATAATACGTATTTCATCGCCTGCTTGTAGCTTGTCTGCTCTCATGAGGATCACTTCCCAGTCCTTATTCAGGTTTTTTAGCCTTCCAAATATACCTGTACTCCCTGATGCCCAATCGACCATAGATGACATGTGCTTTAAACTTGTTCTCCAGTTCCTTGCCATTCTTGAGGTCCGTATAATCCGGGTTGCCGGGAATACCAGAAATAAACTTCGCAAATTCTTTTTCATCTGGAAAATAGGAGACCGCATCATGGAACTCTTCGATCTCTATATGTATAAATCCATTAGCCTCTAGCCGCTCTCTGACCTTGTCTAGTGCGCCCGAATGAATTCCGAATACCGTGGCCCCTCCTGGACGTAAAATCCGGCTGTGGTTCAGGATAGAGGTTGGCCCTCTTCGGTCGTAGATGAGATCAAACTGGTGATTAGCAAAGGGCAGCAGTTCTTTGGTTGAAGACCAGACAAACTGGAGATTGGGTGTCTGCTCCTGGATGAGAAGTCTTTGGGCGATATTAATCATTTCGATGGAGTTATCTTGTATCACCTCATCTAAATTTTGGAAAACAAAAAGAGAGCAAAGACGCAAAATGCGTCCTCGCTCTCTTCAGCAGCCTGACATGCAGGCCGATTGTAATACTATTTCAAGATGTGGATCGGGTGACCTTCTACCAGTTCAGCTGCTTCCATGACGATTTCGCCAAGGGTTGGGTGAGCGTGGATCGTCAGAGCGATATCTTCGAGCGTAGCGCCCATTTCAATGGCCAGACCCAGCTCAGCAATCAGGTTAGAAGCTTCGATACCGACGATTTGCGCGCCGAGTACAAGGTTGTTCTCGCTGTTAGCCACAATTTTGATGAAGCCTTCCGCACCGTTCAGGGAGACTGCACGTCCATTGCCCGCGAACGGGAACTTGCCGCTCTTCACTTTGTAGCCTTTATCCTTAGCTTCTTTCTCAGTCAAGCCAACGCTGGAGCACTCAGGATCTGTGAAGACAACAGCCGGAATGACTTTGTAGTCAACCACGGATGTGTGTCCTGAGATCGCTTCTGCTGCAACTTTACCTTCGTAAGAAGCTTTGTGAGCCAGAGCCAGACCAGGAACAATGTCCCCGATAGCGAAGATGTGTGGAATGTTAGTACGTCCTTGGTGGTCAACTTTGATCAGACCGCGCTCGTCCAGCTCAACGCCGATAAGGTCCAGACCAAGCTCACCATCCGTGTTTGGACGACGGCCAACGGTAACAAGCAAGTAATCTGCAGTAACTTCTTTGGACTCGCCGCCCACAGAGTACTTCACGGTAACTTCCTTGTCGTTTTGTACAGCACTCTCAGCTTTAGCATTGGTAACGATCTCGATGCCAGTCTTCGCCATGTTCTTGGCTACCAGACGAGTCATATCCTTGTCGAAGCCAGGAAGAACAGTATCCAGACCTTCGATGATGGTTACTTTAGTGCCGAATTTAGAGTACATTTGACCCAGCTCAGCGCCGATGTAGCCGCCGCCGATAACGATCAGGCTCTTCGGAATTTCCGGAAGCTCAAGCGCTTCAGTGGAAGACAGAATGCGACCGCCGAACGGGAATGGTTTCAGTTCGATTGGACGGGAACCTGTAGCAATGATGCAGTTCTTGAAACGGTAACGCGGAGATTCGTGATCGTTGAATACCCGTGCTTCGGTTTCGCTGATGAACATGCACTCACCGTTGAATACTTCGATCTTGTTGCCTTTCAGAAGGCCAGATACGCCAGTAGTCATTTGCTTAACAACTTTGTTCTTGAACTCTTGTGTTTTAGCAAAATCCACTTTAACGTTCTCAGCTGTTACACCGTAAACGTCAGCGTGTTGTGCAGATTCATAAGAGTGAGCTGCTGCGATCAGTGCTTTGGACGGAATACAACCACGGTTCAAACATACGCCGCCGAGTTCCGATTTGTCTACGATAAGCACTTTTTGACCAAGCTGAGCTGCACGAATGGCTGCTACATATCCGCCGGGACCTGCACCAATGACTAATGTATCAATATCGAGTGAAGCGTCTCCCACTACCATATTATTACACCTCCATAACTAGCATATCAGGATTAGCAAGCAATGTTTTAATGTAGTTCATGAAATTCTGTGCTGTTGCGCCATCGATAATACGGTGGTCAAAGCTCAGGGACAATGCCATTACAGGAGCAGCTACGATTTCACCGTTCTTAACAACTGGTTTCTCAGTGATACGGCCAGTACCCAGGATCGCAACTTCAGGGAAGTTAATGATTGGAGTAAAGAACATACCGCCTGCGGAACCAATGTTGGAGATCGAGATGGTGCTGCCTTTCATTTCGTTCGGAGTCAGCTTGCCTTCACGACCACGCAGAGCAAGGTCACTAATGGCGCTAGCAATCATCCAGATGCTCTTACGGTCAGCATCTTTGATAACTGGAACGATCAGACCGTTATCCGTATCTGTTGCGATACCAACATTGTAGTATTTCTTGTAGACAATTTCGTTATTCTCTTCGTCAATGGAAGCGTTAAGCGCAGGGAATTGACGGGAAGCTGCAACGAGTGCCTTCACGATGAACGGAAGGTAAGTTACCTTCACGCCTTTTTTCTCAGCTACAGGTTTCATGCGGGCACGGAATGCTACCAGTTCAGTTACGTCAACTTCGTCCATGATCGTAACGTGTGGTGCGGTGTAAGCCGATTTAACCATAGCGTTAGAGATTGCTTTACGGATACCTTTGAATGGTACGCGCTCTTCTTCCAGGCTCACGTTGCCTGCAGAAGTTGCTGCTGCCGGAGCAGCTTTCTCTTCAGTCTTAGGCGCTTCAGCAGAAACTGCTGCCGGTGCTGCTGCAGAACCACCGTTTTGGAAGGCTTCAACATCCTCACGAGTGATTTTGCCACTTTTACCAGTGCCATTAACTTTGGAGATGTCTACACCCTGTTCACGAGCGAATTTGCGCACGCTTGGTGTAGCCAATACGTCACGGTCAGGAGCTGGTACAGAACCAGCAGCTGCTCCGCCTTCTTTAGCGTCAGCAGGGCTGCTTGCCGCTGGAGAAGAAGTTGTATCTGCGCTACCTTTTGCCGCGTCAGCTTCTTGGGAACCCTGCTCTTCCGCGTGGCCGCCTTCATGCACAGGAACGTCACCTTCTGCATCAATTACCGCAACAGTCTGGCCTACGCGGAACACGTCGCCATCCTTTGCCAGTACTTCAAGCACGGTACCGTTAACTGGACAAGGAACTTCTACTACAGCCTTGTCGTTTTGTACTTCCAAAATGATATCTTCATCGGTTACTTTATCGCCGACTTTGATATGCACTTTAATAATTTCACCTTCATGCAGGCCTTCGCCTAGCTCAGGGAACGGGTAGTTGTATTTAGCCACGTTCAAGTACCTCCTTAATGGTAATAGACTATGGGATGTGATTTATTTAGAATTCCAGAACTTTCTTCACGCCTGCAATAACGCGGGCAGGGTTAGGCAACCAAGTGTCTTCGATTTGCGCGAACGGATAGATTGTATCCGGTCCAGCTATACGAAGCACTGGAGCTTCCAAGTGCAGGATACCTTTTTCGTTGATTTGTGCAATAACTTCTGCAGCTACGCCGGAGCTCTTTTGAGCTTCTTGTACCACGATTGCACGGTTTGTTTTCTTCACGGATTCCATGATGGTGTCAATGTCGATCGGGCTAACGGTACGCAGGTCGATAATTTCAGCCTGAATGCCTTCCTTCTCGAGTTGCTCAGCTGCTTTGGTAGCTGTGTGAACCATCAGGCCATAAGCGATGATGGTAACATCAGAACCTTCGCGAACTACATTGGCTTTACCAAGTTCAACGGTGTACTCACCTTCAGGTACTTCAGCACGGAATGCATGGTACAAGTTAAGGTGCTCCATGAAGAATACTGGGTCGTTGTCGCGAATCGAAGCGATCATCAGACCTTTTGCATCGTAAGGGTTGGAAGGAACTACTACTTTAATACCCGGGCTTTGGGCAATCAAACCTTCCAGGGAGTCCGTGTGCAGCTCAGCCGCTTTAACACCGCCGCCAAATGGCGTACGGAATACGATTGGCGAGTTGTATTTGCCGCCGGAACGGTAGCGCATACGTGCTGCTTGGATAACGATTTGATCCAGAGCTTCATAAATAAAGCCGATAAATTGAATTTCTGCGATTGGACGGAAGCCTTGAATACCAAGACCTACAGCCAGACCACCGATAGCGGACTCGGCCAGCGGCGTATCGAATACGCGATCTTCGCCAAACTCTTTTTGCAGACCTTCAGTTGTGCGGAATACACCGCCTACGTTACCAACATCTTCCCCAAAAACAAGGACGTTAGGGTCACGATTCAGTTCAACGCGGATAGCGTCGCGAATCGCTTCTTTCAAGTTCATTTGTGCCATGCCTGTTATCCCCCTTATTCAAAATCGGCTTTTTGCTCTTCCAGATGTTTCGGAGTTGCCTCGAACATGCTGTCAATCAAGCCGGAAACGGTCATTTTTTCGGTTTGTTCTGCTTTTTTGATTTGCTCATTAACAGTAGCTTTTGCTTCTTCTTTCACGCGCGCTGTATCTTCTTCGGTCCAAAGGCCTTTTTTCTCCAGATACTTAGCAAGACGGGCAATTGGGTCCTTCTCGTTCCATTGTCCTTCTTCTTCCTTAGAGCGGTATTTGCTCGCATCGTCAGAAAGGGAGTGTGGACGGAAACGGTAAGTTACAGCTTCGATCAGGGTAGCGCCTTCTCCGTTACGAGCACGCTCAGCAGCTTCTTGAACTGCGCTGATAACCGCGAAGATATCCATACCATCAACCTTGATTCCCGGAATACCGGCTGCAACCGCTTTGTGAGCGATAGACTTAGAAGCCGTTTGCTTCGAGAATGGCGTGGTGATGGCGTAACCGTTGTTTTGAACAAAGAAAATTACAGGCAGTTTAAAGCGCCCAGCAAAGTTAAGGCCTTCATAGAAGTCACCTTCGGAGGAACCACCGTCACCTGTATAAGTAATCGCTACGTTCTTCTGGTTCTTCAATTTGAAGCCCATTGCAATACCAGTAGCGTGCAGAATTTGTGCGCCAATGATGATTTGTGGCATTAGCACGTTTACGCCGTCAGGAATTTGTCCACCATGTTGGTGTCCACGGGAATACAAGAACGCTTGGTACAGCGGAAGGCCGTGCCATACGAGCTGTGGAATATCACGGTAGCCTGGGCATACGAAGTCTTCCTTCTCCAGAGCAAACTCACTACCGATCATGGTAGCTTCCTGACCAGATACTGGTGCGTAGAAAC
Source organism: Paenibacillus sp. NPDC057934 (assembly GCF_042887565.1). NCBI lineage: Bacteria > Bacillati > Bacillota > Bacilli > Caryophanales > Paenibacillaceae > Paenibacillus > Paenibacillus sp. NPDC057934. Next base: position 99,679 of record NZ_JBHVPB010000009.1, on the reverse strand, counting down.
CGAGGCGGCCTTGACGACCAAGATTCACAGCACGATCATCCCAGGTACGGGTAAATACCATACGGTACATAATTTCTTTCAATTGATCATCAGTAAGAGCAGGCAGTTTATCTTTATTGATAACTTCTCCATCCGGGGAAAGTACCGAAAGAGCCTCGACGTCCTCTGTGTACACTTCATAAGGAACTTTACTCATTATCATCTTCACCTCAACAAAAAAATTTGAATATCAGTTGCCTCTGTTATAGAATTATTATACACCTGTTTTATCTATTTCGTCAAAGAAATACGCATAAAATTTATGTTTCCATAAATTTTGTATGTATAACAGGTTTAATTAAATTATATAACAGATGCCAATCATTTTGACAAGTAAATGATGTATGCCACATTTACCCCTTGGTAATATTATCGTATTGCCGTCGGGAATGCAAAATTCGACAAGAAAGGTGACAAGAACAGCTATGAATGACTCTGTTTTTCTGAAACGTACAATTGTTAAAAAAAACCTGTGGAGCGAATCGCTGCAGGAGGAACGCAAGCTGCGTATCTACCTCCCGCCCGGCTACAATGAAGTTCTTAGTTATCCCGTCGTGTACTGCCAGGATGGTGAGGAATTCTTCAACTTCGGCCGAATCGCCACGCTGGCTGGCCAGCTGATCCTGGAAGAAGATGTCGAACCTTTCATTATTGTAGGCGTTGAAGTCGACGTGAAAGTTAGAACCCAGGAATATGCGCCTTTCGGCAACCGGTTTGAGCAATACCTGTCTTGCTTTGCCGAAGAAATTATTCCCTTCATTGAACATAATTATCCGGTACGGCGTACGCCTGCTGAACGTATTCTGGCTGGTGATTCTCTCGGAGGCAGTGTGTCCCTCCATCTGGCCTTAGCTTATCCATCCATATTTAACCGTATCCTCAGCCTTTCTGGTGCTTTTTATCCGGAGACCCGTGAAATGATCGAAGATGAAGAGGACCTCTCCTGGCTTACTATTAATATGGTAGTTGGACTGCAGGAAACAGAATATAAGACAGATACAGGCGTTTACGACTTTGTGGATATGAATCGCAAGACAAAAGCGCTGCTTGAAGAGCGCGGAGCCACAGTATCCTACCGAGAGAAAGACGGCGTTCATCTCTGGGGATTTTGGCAGAAAGAACTGCCTGAATCGCTTCTCTATTTCTTTTAAACACCTGAAACAGCCTTGAGACATGCAAAAATGAACATCATGAGAACAATATGTACATTCCCTGTGTGATTGCGCTTTCAGGGCGGTAGGGACAGAAACGGCCCCCCGCCCTTCTCAAGGACGGTTGTTCCGAATCTTAAAGCAAGGATTAGAGCTTTTCGCTAACGATGGTGTCTAGCAGCACATCGCAGCCGGCATCCATCAGATCATATACCTGTTCAAAGTTTCCGGTAAAGTAAGGGTCCGGCACTTCACGCAGTTCCTCCTCCGGGAGCAAGTCCATAAAGAACAACAGCTCGGCCTCTTCTCCGCCCTGGAGCTTCCGCACATTGGTTCCATTAGAGTTGTCCATACAAATGATATATTGATAGTTCTCAAAATCATCGCTGGACACCCGGCGAGCCTTCATCCCTTCATAACTGATCCCATGCTGATCCAGAATACGCCGCGCCCCTTCATGTGGAGGGTTGCCAATATGCCAATCCCCTGTTCCTGCAGAATCTACAGTAATCGAACTAGACAAGCCGCGTTCATGGATCTTGTGGCGCAACACAGCTTCAGCCATCGGCGAACGGCAAATATTGCCGAGACAAACAAACAGCACGTTTACGATTTCACTCACCTCCAAATCTCTTTTCTATACAATTCAACAGCTTCCAGCATCTCGCTGGACACGCTATTCTTATTTTAGCGTTGTCCGGGGCAATTGTACAACCTTTCAAACTGCATTATACTTGATACTTGGTTCTGGATCAGAATCTTTAGAATTGTAAGGAAGGGGAGGATTAGTGATGCCATCCGGAAGAGTCGTTATTTGGGCCGGTGGGGAGCTGTCTCCGGAACATTTGAATGTATTAGATGAAGAGGATTTTATTATCGGTGCTGATCGGGGTGCCTTATTCCTCATTAACCATGGGATAACGCCGGATCTTGCGGTAGGAGATTTTGATTCTGTATCCCCGGAAGCCCTGCAGGAGATTAGGAACAGAAGCCGGGAGATCATTACCTGCGATGCAATAGACAAAGATCTGACAGACAGTGAGCTGGCCCTGGACCTAGCGCTGAACAGATCGCCCTCATCGATCCTCATGCTCGGTGTGACCGGTTCGCGGATTGATCACATGCTGGCCAGCATTCAAATGATGACGCTGGCGCTGCAGCGTCAAGTGAGCTGTTCCATCATGGACAGTCACAATTACCTTACCCTTACAGGGTCACAGGCCCTTGTTGAGGATCGCGGCTTCGCCTATGTATCTCTGTTGCCTCTAACGCCTGAAGTGACAGGAATTACGCTGGAGGGCTTTCAATATCCGCTTAGCAACGCCACACTGAAGCTTGGTCATTCACTTGGTGTGAGCAACAAACTGCTGGCGGCGTCTGGAACTGTAACGATTGAGAGTGGCCTGCTGCTGATTATTCAGAGCAAGGATTGAATTACATACGAGATTTAGAAACATGGTTGTAACCTTTTAAATGCGATATTGTATAGGCCGAAAATCCCTTGCTGTCAAAGGATTTTCGGCTTTTTTTATCCTATCATCCTTTGTAAATATTAATTTTTTGTAACTTTTAATCGTTTTTTAATAAAACGCTTACATCCCTTGCCCCGTCTCTATTTGCCCCACCTCTTCCAATATATAGGCACTAGATTACCTGCTATACTACGAATCAGCGAAAGAAACGAAACATACGAAACAAACCTTGGAGGGAATTACAACATGAATAAACAACAATGGTTCAAACAAGCGATCACTATCGGGATGTGCACGACAATTGGCCTCTGCACTTTGGCTGCAACAGAAATCGGCACTACACACGCTGCTGCCGCATCTGCTTCAGTCAATGGCCAAAGCATCATCAATCTCGGTAAAAAATATATGGGCGTTCGTTATGAATTTGGAGCATCTACTTCCAGTACCCGCAGCTTTGACTGCTCGTCATTCACTAAATATATTTTTGGTAAATATGGCGTAGATCTGCCCCGTACTTCTGAAGCCCAATCCAAAGTCGGCAAATCCGTATCCAAAGCTAATCTCCGTGTCGGAGACCTTATCTTCTTCTCCAGCGGCAGCAGAGCAAACGGCAAGAACGTCACTCACGTAGCGGTATATGCAGGTAATGGCAAGATTCTGCACACGTACGGTTCGCCAGGCGTCACACTCTCGGATCTAAATTCCGGCAACTGGAAAAGAACGTATTTATTCGCCCGCCGCGTACTGTAACAGCTCTAAAGATTAGAGTTTTGACTATGATAGAGGATTGGGTTCAGCATGTGGCGTCTCCGGGAGACGCCCTCATTACATAGCCGGATCCCCTTACCGTATGAATGAGTTTGGTCCGATAGCCCTTGTCCACCTTCAGGCGGATATGCCGGATATACACATCTACGACATTGGTGTCCGCCTCAAAGTGATAGCCCCAGACCTGCTGCAAGATTTCGGTTCTGGGGCATATTTGTCCTACATGAGCTGCCAGGTAATAGAGCAAGTCGAATTCTTTGCCTGTTAACTTCAGCTGATTGCCATCTCGGTTTACATGCCGGCAGCTAGGGTCCAGAATCAGCCCGTCAATTTTCAAAAGATGATTCTTTCGGCGGCGACGTCCGCTAAGAATTAATAAATTTAAGATCCGGCAGGTCAGTTCCCCTGTATGGATGGGATGGGACAGATAATCATTCGCCCCTGCCTTGAAAGCTGCTACCGCGTCTTCTCCAGAACCAACTCCTGATATGACGAGTACGGGCAGTTCCATCCCTTGGTCCCGTAGCTCGGTAACCAGTTGCCAGCCCTCCCATTCATCAACCTGCTCCAGCTCTGCCAGGAGCAGCAAGAACTCGCCTCCGGTTAACAATGAGCGAAGATCACTGAGATCTTCGCTCATTGTTATTTCCAGGCCGGCTTCCAGCAAGGCCTGAAGAGCGGCGTCATGGTCCATTTTTTCCTGAGTATAAGTCCCGCTGTTAGTTCCTTCTCCGCTACCCTTCCGTTCTTCTTGGAACCATACGATTCTCTCGTTCACCACTGCCGTCCTCCGCGTCACGACTTCATCGCTACCGGGCATCCCGGCATAGATAACCCTAGCGTTCCCCATATACTAAAAGAGCATTCCATCGTAGATGAAATGCTCCCACTTTAATCTGATTGTTAGTTTCCTTTTACAACATCGATTTCTTGAAACTTCGCTACTTCTGTCTCCCAGCGCTGCTGTACAAATTCCTGATGGATGGGGTGATTCATGTAGGTATCAAAAGCTTCCTGGCCGTCAAACTCCATACTGAAGCCAAAATGGAAATCGCATTTCGGGCTGACTTGACGCAGGACTTCGAATTCTTTTACCCCTGTAATAGAGGTCAAAATTCTCTCCCCATCCTTGAGAAATGCTGCTGTCTCCGGTGCATCCACCGGATATTTCAAGCTGAAGTAGACCATATGCCGAAGAATTCCATTGTTCATATTATTTGCCTCCCCATAATTTATACAGACTGTGACGACCACTGCTCAACATCCCAAGTCTTCGTTACCCAGTCTTCATAGAAGTCCGGTTCGTGGGAAACGAGCAGCACAGTCCCTTTGTATTCCTGCAATGCACGTTTCAATTCTGCTTTGGCGATCACATCAAGGTGATTGGTCGGCTCATCGAACAGAACCCAGTTGCTCTCACGCATCAGCAGCTTACACAGACGCACCTTGGCTTGTTCTCCCCCACTTAACATGCTGAGCGGGCGGGTGATATGCTCATTTTTCAAGCCGCAGCGCGCCAAGTGCGCACGCACCTCGTGCTGGTTAAGGCTGGAGAACTCGTTCCATACATCATCAATCGGCGTAATATTCGCCGCCTTAACCTCTTGCTGGAAGTAGGCCGGTGTAAGGTAATCGCCAAGATACGTTTTGCCGCTGTATGTCGGGATTACGCCGAGAATCGTCTTCAGCAGTGTCGATTTACCGACACCGTTGCAGCCGACAATGGCAATCTTCTCCCCGCGTTCAATGGTCATATTCAACTTCGGCAGAAGCGGGCGGTCATAGCCGATCTCGAAATCAATGCCTTCGAACACTGTTTTACCGCTGGCCCGTGATTCCTTGAAGACGAAGGTCGGTTTAGCCGCTTCATCTGGCCGGTCGATCCTTTCCATGCGATCCAATTGCTTCTCGCGGCTCTTGGCCCGGCCGGAAGTTGAAGCCCGCGCTTTATTGCGCTGAATGAAATCCTCTTGCTTTTTAATGAACTCCTGCTGCTTCGCATAAGCTTCGATATGCTGGCTCTTGTTCAGTTCTGCCATCTCAAGAAAACGCTCATAGTTCCCGGTATAACGGGTCAGCTTCGTAAACTCCAGATGATAGACAACGTTCACGACCTTGTTCATGAATTCCGTATCATGGGAGATCAGAATAAAGGCGTACGGATATTGCTTCAAGTAGTTCGACAGCCAGTCGATATGTTCCACATCAAGATAGTTGGTGGGCTCATCAAGTAACAGCGCGGTAGGCTTCTCAAGCAGTAGCTTGGCCAAAAGCACCTTGGTCCGCTGCCCCCCGCTCAGGGAAGCCACATCACGATCCAGACCGATCGCGGACAATCCGAGACCATTCCCCATTTCCTCTACCTTCACATCAATCAGATAGAAGTCGCCGATCTCCAGCGCCTCTTGAATCTCACCCATCTGCTCTAGCAGCACTTCAAGTTCTTCAGGCGTAGCTTCACCCATCTTGTCGGTAATGGCCATCATGTCCTGCTCCAGTTCCAGCAACGGTAGAAAGGCATCTTTCAGCACATCACGTATGGTCTTGCCCGGCGTAAGTTTGGTATGTTGATCCAGATAGCCATAACGCACACGTGGCGTCCATTCTACTTTGCCGCTATCTTTCAGCAGCTTTCCCGTCAAAATATTCATCAATGTCGATTTGCCTACACCATTCGCTCCGACTAATCCGACATGTTCACCGTCCAACAGCCGGAACGATACATCCTTGAACAACTGGCGTTCACCGAAATTGTGGGCAACTTCTTCTACTGTCAATAAACTCATAACTTCTCTGCAAGCTCCTATCTATATTTTAAAATGAGGCGAGATTGCGTAACATACAACGATTCATTTTAGCATAAGTATGTGTCACTCTGACACAGAAAATTAAATAAGACAATCTTAAGACCCTCACTTAAGGCTACCTTCACTGCGGTGAATGTTTGGACTTCCGGCCGTTTTTGTCTCCAGATTTCTTCGGACTGTACCGCTATTGCGGATAAAATCCGGAGACAAATTACGCTTCCGATGCGAGCTTTCCTACGGAAAGCTTTCAGGCGAACACTATCGCCCCTAAAGTTACAAACCTTCCCCTCCGTTCCTCCTCGCTTTTAGTTACTTTTTCTATTCGTCTTATATAACGAATTAAGACGATAATATATTATAGACAGAGAAATCACTGCCTTTTCCCGCGAAAAAGAGCGCTACGCCGCTGCGGCTTCCGCATAGCGATGGCCTCCTTCAGCATCACTTCCAGCACATCACTGAGCCTTCCCTTGGAGCGGAAAGGATCGTGCTGCAGAGGCAATGCGTACACCTCGGCTGTACCTAGCGCTTTTTGCAGCAGTACAGCAGCGTTGTCTCCAGCCAGTGGCAGACCTACCTTCCAGCCTTTCTGAGGCTCAAGTCGACTCCGGCGCAGCCAATGCAGTAGCTCCCCAAGCCGCCAGTCAGCCCCTGAAGCAATCAGCAGCGGCACATCGCTCTGATTGAACTCTTCGAGGGCCCCTTCTTCGCTGAGTGTTCCGAGATCCAGTACAATAAAGGAATAACTACCTTCTGGGAACCTGCTATTTTCTTTGCCCGGACAACTCCAGTAATGAACATTGTTCCAAACAAAAGATGGAACAGCGTTCATACCCGTTGGAACGTGTTCCTGCCCCTGTACCAACGCATAAAGATTTTGGAACACCACGCCATCCGGAGAACCGTCAACCCAGGCCGTGCGACCATACTTGGATAGACGAACAGCTATAGCCAATGAAGTGTGCGTCGTTCCAAGCCCACTCGATGTACCAGCCAGAGACACGACAACTGCATCCGTCACACGTGAGGTCAGGCATTCCAGTGTCTCCTCAACTCGAGTACGGTCGCTGGGATTTAGTAAAGCCAACGCTTCCAGAACCGAAGAGGCACTAGGGTACCTCTCTTCAGGGCGCTGCCGGAGCAGGCGGCGCAGAATCGGAATGAATTCAGGAGGGACGACACCTGGCAGCCTGGACTCCAAGCCCGGCTGCCAGCTGCAGTATTTGCCTCCGGTGAGCAAATGGAGCAGCAGTGCCCCAAGTCCATAAAGATCGGAGGCTGGCTGGCTATGCCCGGCATATTGCTCCGGCGCTGCAAAGCCCACAGTTCCCAGCTTACTCGTGTCGTCATCCCCAGCGCGTCCATAGCTTCGGGCAATGCCAAAATCAATTAGCACTAACTCATGCTGTCCTGTAAGCATGATATTGGACGGTTTCAGATCCCTATAGATGATCGGAGTACGCTGATTGTGTAGATACTTCAGCACTTCCAGCAGTTGCATAGCAAACTGTATCACTTGATCCCAAGGTAGTGGTCCCGGGTGAAGCTCCAAATAACGGCTCAATGTTACCCCATTGATATAATCCATCACCAGATAAGAATATCCGTCTTTATCAGGTGGGTAGAAATCAGTCACTCTCGGCAGCCTGGGATGATTCAAGGAAATCAGTAGTTCCGCCTCGGCTACAATATCACCAGAAGCATATTCCGTTATGCCTGGGTCTACACTTTCCTTCACCGCCCACCACTTGCCTGGCAGCCGCAGGTCTTCGGCCAGGTACACATGACTCATCCCCCCGGACCCAATGAGCTCTACGACCCGATAACGTTCTCCAAGCAGTTGTCCTACTGCTAGCTTCGATGGATACAGCATATAGACACCTCTCCTTAAAAATAGCTCAAGACCAACATCAGTACTTGAACCCAAAAAATATATAAAAAAAGAAAGCACCGCCACTGACGCAATGCCGGCGTTACGCCGGTCGTCAACGGGATGCTTTCCCAGAAAATAATATAATAATGTGATTAATACTTAATCATATAAAGTGTAATTTCGTCACGGTTATGAAACAGCTGCTTCGCCCGCTGAATCTGCATACGTTCGCTCTCGAACATGGCGATAAGCTCCTTGATCAGCGCTAAAGGCTTCTTGTGCATCAGCTTCACTGTCACGATGGCAGTCCCTCCAGGAGCCAAACTGTGCAGCTGTGAGGTCACAAGCTTCGCCATCAGCTTAGGGCTCCAGCTCATATCGCAGACGAAGAGGTCAAACTCATGATCCTTGAATTTCACATCTCCGGCATTCTTGCGCAGCACCTTTAGACCCGGAGCGTTACGCAGGGAAGCGTGCATCAATGCCGGGTCTACGGCTGTGACCTTCACACCGCGTTCCAGCAGGAATGAAGTCCAGCCACCTGGTGATGCACCGATGTCCACGGCATTGCGGAAGCTCGCAAAAGGAATGCCAAACTCCTTTTCCGCTTCCATCAGTTTGAATTTGGCGCGGGAGATTTGACCGTCTTCCTTGCGGAAACGGATCGCTCCACCGTTCCAACCGGAGAGGTTGTCTTCCGGCCGTGAAACCCCGGCGTACAGAGCATCTTTGGTCGCGTAAACGGAAATGACCCACTCCGGCTCCTGAACCGTGAACTCAGCTTCAAGGTTATGCAGTTCTCCCTGAATCCATTCGCGCAGCTCACCAGGGCTCTCCTCCCAGAAGCAATCCGCGCTCTTGCGGACGTGTAGCGCTACCTTCACACCTTCCAGCTCACTGCGGCGGCTCAGATAGGTGGCCAGTCGCTGTAATGCTTCCATACTACCCTCGTCCTGAAATTGCACAGGCTGAATATGCCGCAGAAAAATTGGTGGCTGCTGCGCTAATAGTCTAGCCACGTTCTCAGGCTCCACCTGAAGCGTGGCCAGGAAGATTTCACCTGGCAGCAACAGCGTGCTTTTCACAGCCCCGAACAAACGGCGCAGCTCTTCCTGTGCATAGGGTGCAAAACCATGATTAGCAGTACAAATATAACGTGAGATTACTTCTTCCGAAGCAGTTTCCTGCTCCGCTCTATCTTCTATCAAGTTGTTCAAATGGATTTGCCTCCAGGTCTAATTTTTATCCAGGGACGACCGTTTTCCCATTCCACATGGACAGGGATATCATAGGTCGCCCTAATCATCTCGTCCGTCAGTACTTCTTCCTTGCGGCCGGAGCCGGCCAATTTCCCGTCCTTAATTAACGCCACATGACTGAATAACGGTACGATCTCTTCAATATGATGCGTCACATATACCACTGTAACGTTGCGCTGTCTCAGCTTGTCCACTTCATCCAGCATTTTCTCCCGTTCGTACAGATCGAGTCCCGCACAAGGTTCATCCATGACTAACAGCTTGGGATCAGCCATCAAACAACGGGCCAGCATGACTTTTTTGCGCTCTCCCTGCGAAAGAGTCCCCAAAGAATGGAACGCAAGCGCGCCAAGATTCATATCTTTTAGCAGTGCAAGAGCTCGTTCCTTAACGTCCTCCGGGATACTCTGGTAGAAACGCAAGAAGGCAAACGCCCCAGTTGCCACGACTTCCCACACCGGATCACTGAGAGACAGCTTCTCCATCAGGGAAGGTCCAATATAACCGATTTCCTTCCGCACTTCGCGTAGGTCACATTGCCCGTACAGATTACCAAGCACCTCGATCGTCCCGCTACTCGGAAACATATATCCGGTCAGCATCTCCAGAATCGTGGTTTTACCGGAACCATTGCGGCCCAGAATTGCCCAGTTTTCACCTTCGTTAATTTCCAGCGACACATCGTCTAGGATCAGACTCTCTTCCCTGCGGAGCGTAAGATGTTGTAATGATATCATGGCGTAATCCCCCTCCTTATGTATTCCAGCACCCGTTCTACCGAACTCATCGCATAATGAACTTCTGGCGGCTTCAGGCGGTCAGCTTGTGCCACTAGAAGGGCAGGTACACTAGATATACGGTAACTGCCCACAATTTCCGGCAGCATGTTCACATTTGCCTCGTGAATCACAAGATCCTCTGGCAGCAAATGTCCTGCGATCTCCAGCATACGACGGGCAACTTGGCAAGTTCCGCACAGAGGTGTGTGCAGAAAGACTACCAGCGACTTACCGGGAACCTCCAGCGCTTTCAGCAATTCTGGCTCCTTTATCTCGTGAATAATCATAAGACACCGGCACCAGAAGCAATCTTCTGCAGTTGCTCCACACTAAGCGGACCATTATGCAGAGCCGTTCCATCCGGCTTGGCTGGGTACAGGATTTCGAACATTTCCTTGCGACCCGAAGGACTGGAGGTGTGCAGAAAGATAGACCGTGGGAACAAACCCTCCAGCACGATCCGTTTAGCCACTTCACCGCCATTCTGGTCATCAGGACCCATGTCATAATCCAGCGATAAAATATCAACTTCACAATCCCGCAACAGAATCAGACATTCTTCTGTCGTCCGGGCCAATGCAAAACCCTCCGGCCGCTTACGGTAATCATCCATATATACGTTAATCAAGGTCAATCCTCCGTTCCAAACCAGGCCTTTACCAGGGAGATCTCTCGGGAATGACTCCCGTCTGGTCCCTTCTCTGTTTCCATAACAAGTGCTGCACCCTGCAGTGGCTCTGATGTCAATAGTCCAGCCAGACCTTTCTCTCCGATATACCCCTGCCCAATGGCAGCGTGTCTGTCCCGACGCGTGGCCAAGGGGTACTTTGAATCATTGAGATGTACGGCAACGAGATGAGGCCAATAGCCGAGGTCATCTCCACGTCGGAGCAGAGCTTCCGTATCTTCCGGGTTCCAGATTCCAGCTGCATAAGCATGACAAGTATCGAAGCAGAATCCAATTTTCTCCGGGTATCGGCTCAGTTCACGTACCTTCACCAATTCCTCCAGCGTCATGCCCTCGCGGCCGTGATTGCCGGCTTGATTCTCGATTAAGAGCTTGGCTCGGCCTTCCCAAGACGCCAAGGTTTCATTCATACATTGTATAATATTTTGATAGCCTTGTAACGGCTCCATCCCGCCAAATTGTCCAAAATGCACGACAATCCCCAAGGAGCCGCAAGCTTCGGCAATCTCCAGATCATTTCGCAGTGAAGACACCATCACCGCCTCAGGTGTTGCAGCATCCTTCCCCGCCGCCATATTGGTCGGATAAGGGGTGTGCGCAATAGAGACGATTCCGTGCTCCTGGCAAAAGGATGCGCAGTCCTCAGCATCCCGGCCATCGACCGATTTAAGCTTCAGACTGCGCGGATTTTTCGGAAAATACTGAAAGCTTGTCGCACCGCTCTCCCAGGCGAACCGGGCCGCTCGGCCGTATCCGCCGCGAATGCTGACATGTGCCCCAATTTTAGGGCTATTGTTCATGCTGGCAGTCCGGGCAATAGAACACTTTGCGTCCGGACAGCTCGATTTTGACAACTGTTCCCCCTCCGCGCAGGCAAGGCTCACCCTCACGGTCGTACACTAGACACCGATCGTTATAAGTGCCTGTGACGGTATCTCCATTCATAAACGGCATTTCCATATAGCCACCGATCTCTGTCGCGTCGGTCAAAACCTTACGAATGGCATCATACAATCTCGTGATGGAATCCGGTGTCAAGTTATGCACGAGCGCAGAAGGCAGCAATCTGGCTTCAAAAGCAATCTCATCTGCATAGCAGTTACCTATGCCAGCGATGAACTGTTGGTTCACTAGCAAACTCTTCAGCGCGCCACGCCGGCCTTTGAGCATCCCTGTGAAACGCTCCAGGGTCATTCGCCGATCTAGCGGTTCTGGTCCAAGTTTGCCCATGGCTGCTTCCGCTTCTTTAACCGATAGCAGATGCAGATAGCCCAGCCGTAGGCCCATGAAATAGAGGATATGATCTCCAAAAGCTATTTCCACCTGAGTGTTGCGGTCCGGTCTTTCTTCTTCTGTTCCATAGAATAGCAACCCGCCCAACATTAAATGCAGCAGCAGTCTGCGACCGTCATGCAAGTGGAACAAAATATGCTTAGCTCGTCTCTCTACAAATACAACACGTGCGCCGACCAGTGCCTGAGTGAACGCCGCAGTCTCCAAATTAATGGACTTCTCTCTATTCACAGTTACGCCTGTAATAGGCACGTTGATAATATGTTGACCAAGCCTTTGTCTATAGTTCTCCATTTCCGGCAGTTCCGGCATGTCTCAATCTTCCCTTCTAGGTTGGTGAAATGGCCTGCGCCTATACCATTATACACCGAGAAATGTTTGAAGTTCAGTTAAATCAGCACAAATGACGTCCGGGGTGATTCCCGTGATCTCTTTATAATGTTCCAGATTCTCAGCGTTGGTGAGTCCAGTATACACCAGTATGGTTTGACAGCCTGCACGTGCACCTGCCGCGATATCTGTCCGCATGTTGTCTCCAACCATGATAGCATCTCCTGGCTCAATTCCCAGCCGATCTGTTGCATATGCTATCAAGTGGGAATGGGGTTTGCCAATAACCACTGGAGCAATCCCGGTGGCTGCTTCAATAGCAGCGCCGATCGTTCCTGCACCTGGCATGATTCCTCCATCACCTGGCAGCATAAGATCCGGGTTCGTCAGTATGGATCGGGCACCACCCAAAATCCAGCGCTGGGCCTGTGCCAGCTTGTCATATGTAAAGGAACGATCGATTCCCTGAACGACATACTGTGGCGATTCTGTCACAATATTCAGACCGGCCTCTTCACAAGCCTGCTTGAGACCCTTTTCTCCAAGTATCGCCACGGATGCCCCCGGCGATTCCTCGGCAATATAGCGGGCAGCCGCCAGCGAGGATGTGCATACTTCATCAGCCTTGGCTTCGATTCCCATACCTCGCAGATGTGCCGCCACGTCCTCCGCTGTACGCGAAGAATTATTAGTTACGAACAAGAAGGGGACTTTGGCTTTTCTTAAGCCAGCAATCAGGCTATCCGCGCCAGCAATCATCGTATGCCCGTGATATAAGGTTCCATCGAGATCGATTAGCAATCCTGAGATTTTATTCATAGCTTCTCCTTTGCCAATGGCAAGTACTATATTTAATGTTATGAATTAATCATGATATGAAATAAATATTTCCTTATGTTATAAGGCATCCCGATTAATCCAATACAACTTTCACCATAAAGTCTTTATATTTCAACGCACTTTGTCGACCCAAATCGAACCCGGTTTGGGTTCCGGCATTTTTTGGACAAGGCTGTCAGTTCCTGCGCTTTCCCGGAAAATAATTATTTTCCGGGCGCTCTTCGGCACACCGGAAATGTGCAGAACTCTTCGGCCAATAGTGTCTCCGGAAAAACGGCTTGTGCCTCTTCCTGAAGCGGAGCCAATTCATCAAATGAAATGTACCGGGAACTGAAATGGGTTAAGAGCAAAGAACGTGCTCCGGCTTCGCGGGCAGTCTCCGCAGCCTGCCTTGCCGTACTATGATAATACTGATGGGCCATTTCTGCCAGATCATGAGCAAAAGTGGCTTCGTGGATCATCAGGTCCGCATCCAGTGAAAGGCGAAGGGCTTCCTTACAGGGTCTTGTATCCCCAAGCACTGTTACGATACGTCCGCGCTTCGGCTCATTGACAACATCGGCAGGCTGGATCACTAGACCATCCGGTGTTGTTACGGCTTCCCCTTTCTTCAGCTTGCCGTACAACGGGCCCGGTTTAAGTCCATAGCCCAGCAGACGTTCAGTGTTGAGGCTACCGGGGCTGTCCTTTTCCGTTACACGGTATCCGTAACTGTCAATCCGGTGTTCAAGCAGGCCCGCCTCCACACGAAAGCTCGCATCCTCGAACACAACTCCCCCGGTATGCTCCACGACCTCAAGCTTATAAGGGATGCGGGACTGGCTGACGGACAACGAGATCTCGAGATAAGCTTTCAACCCTGGAGGTCCATATACAGTCAGTGGGCCAGTGCCCCCTTGATAGCCGCGACTGGAGATTAGTCCAGGCAGTCCGAACAAATGGTCACCATGCAAGTGAGTGATGAAGATCTTCTCCAACTTGCCTAGTCGCAGCGGGGAGCTAAGTACCTGATGTTGTGTCCCCTCCCCGCAATCAAACATCCAGAAGCTACGCCGCTCTTCCAGCAGACGCAAGGCAATCGACGTCACGTTTCTTTGCAAGGTCGGCACCCCGGCATTGGTTCCTAAAAAGTATATTTCCATAGCTCTCCTCCTTTCTGTGCATTGTGTCTTGCCCGTTCTTCTATTATTCCAGCAAAAAACCTCCCGTAACCGGGAGGCTTCGCCGGAGAGGACTTATAATCACCCTCATTCCGGCTATCATCAAGAAGAAATTACTGCTTCTCTACGTTAAAATACTGCGCTTCAGGATGCGCGAATACCATCGCAGAGACAGAAGCTTCCGGTTCCATCATGAAGCCCTCAGTCAGCTCAACGCCGATATCTTCAGGAGACATCAGTTTGAACAGCGGCCCCTGATCTTCCAGATCCGGGCAAGCCGGGTAACCAAAGGAAACACGAATCCCTTGATAACGGGCGCCATGACGTTGCTTCATGGTCAGATCCGCAGGATCGGGGAAGCCCCAAGTATCCCGCATCATGTGATGGACACGCTCCGCCAGACCTTCCGCCACCTCAAGAGCAACTGCCTGCAGTGCATGGGAGCGCAGATAATCGCCCTTATCCTTCAGCACCGTGGACATTTCACGAACGCCGTGTCCAGCCGTCACCACAAGGAATCCAACATAATCCATAATACCGCTATCGACTGGCTTCAGGAAGTCGGCCAGACACAGGAATGGCTCAACCCCTTGACGAGGGAAAGTAAAGGTATGCAGTACCTTGGAGGTATCCTGCGGATCGTAGATCAGAATATCATTGCCCTTAGACTGGGCCGGGAAGAAGCGGTACATCGCATGTGGCGTAATCGTTCCGTTCACCATCGCTTGATGCAGAATATCATCTACCGTCGCCTTTAGATCCACTGTACGCTTGTCCCCTGCAGCGAGCAAGTTTTCCACCGAGCCCTTAAGTCCGAGATGGTGGCCCAGCAGCATCTGCAAGTTCACATAAGGAACGATATGCCCCAGCGGATAATTGCGCAGGACATGACGATCCAGATCCGGTGGTGTAAAGACCGGTGCATCCGGTGAGATATTCGAGCGAACCGCACGGGTCAGCTTTGGCAGTTCTGTCTTCACCGCTACAGTAGCACCTGCTTCAGCTTCGGCACGAACCTCTTCTTCAATCTTGGCCCGTTCCTCCGGATTCATGAGCCGGTTGGCAATATCCAGTCCATCCATGGCGTCCTTAGCGTACAGCACCAGTCCATCATATTCTGGACGAATGCGAGTCTTGGTGAATTTGCGTGTCAACGCGGCGCCACCGACCATGATCGGCACATCGATCCCAGCGTTCCGCAAATCCTGTGCGGTCAACACCATTTGCTGAGCCGACTTCACCAGAAGTCCTGAAAGGCCAATGGCATCTGCTTTTTCGCGCCGGAACGCTTCGATGATGTTTTCCGGTGGTACTTTTATACCCAAATTGACGATCTGGTAACCATTGTTGGACAGGATGATCTCCACCAGGTTTTTGCCAATGTCATGCACATCCCCTTTGACGGTGGCCAGCATGATCTTTCCTTTGACCGCAGTCTCGTCCTTCTCCATAAACTGCTCCAGATGTCCAACTGAAGCCTTCATAACTTCCGCGCTCTGCAGCACCTCAGCCACGATCAGCTCATTGTTGTTAAACAATCTTCCGACCTCAGACATACCAGCCATGAGAGGACCGTTGATAATCTGCAGCGGCGACGCTTTGGTCAGTGCCTCGTTCAAATCAGGAATCAGACCTTCCTTCGTCCCTTCAACAACATACGAAGCCAGACGCTCGTCTAACGAGAGATTGGAGATTTTCTCCTTCTTCTCGATTTTCTTGCCACGAAATGCAGCGACAAAGGCGGACAGGGTATCATCGTTCGTATTATAAATCAGTTGCTCAGCCAAGATCCGCTCAGCTTCAGGAATGGAAGCATAACGCTCCACCTTCTCAGTATTCACAATAGCGTAGTCAAGTCCAGCCTTGGTGCATTCATACAGGAACACGGAGTTTAACACCTCACGCCCTGCTTCAGGCAGACCAAATGAAACGTTACTGATCCCAAGGATCGTATGAACGGAAGGCAACGCCTCTTTGATCATGCGGATCCCATCAATCGTCTCCTTCGCGGAACCGATATACTGCTCATCCCCTGTTCCAACCGGGAAGACCAGCGTATCAAAAATAAGATCCTCCGAAGACAGACCATACTTGTTCACAAGCAGATCATGGGAACGTTTCGCTACCGCCAGCTTGTCTACCGCTTTGATTGCTTGTCCACTCTCATCAATTGTTCCGACGACAATAGCAGCACCATATTTATGGATCAACGGCGTGACATGCTCAAATTTTTCTTCACCATCTTCAAGATTAATGGAGTTAATGATCGCTTTACCCTGGCAATACTGCAAGGCAAGGTCAATAACCTTCGGGTCAGTCGTGTCAATCATAAGCGGAACCTTAACCTTCTTAACCACGAGTTCCAAGAACTCCTTGATATCTTCACTCTCGTCACGGTCAGGGTCCTGTACGCAGACGTCAACTACCTGTGCACCACTCTTGACCTGGGCCCGGGCAATTTCAGAAGCTTCCTCATACTTCCCTTCCACGATCAGGCGCTTGAACTTCCGTGAGCCCAGTACATTCGTACGCTCTCCGACCATGTAAGGACGGTTGCCATCCTCGACATAGACTGGATCAATCCCCGACAAAGCAGGCGGATGTGTGCCGTTCAGCTCACGTGGCGGGAATTTCGATAATTCTTCTACCATGGCCCGGATATGTTCCGGTGTTGTTCCGCAGCAGCCGCCTGCGATATTCAGCCAGCCCTTTTCGGCGAACGCACCAATCTTACGGGCAAGAGAATCCGGTGATTCATGATAATGTCCGTTCTCGTCCGGCAGACCCGCATTGGGGTAACAGCTGATGGCAGATGATGAAATATCCGCTAGCGTGCGGATATGATCGCGCATGAACTCTGGTCCAGTCGCACAGTTGAGGCCAATAGAGATCGGTTTCAAATGCTCCAGTGAAATGTAAAAGGCTTCGATATTCTGGCCAGCGAGTGTTGTGCCCATCGGCTCAATCGTACCCGAAATCATAACAGGCAGTGTAATACCAGTCTTCTCAAAAGCATTACGGATTCCGATACTACCCGCTTTAACATTCAGGGTATCCTGTGAAGTCTCTAGCAGTAGTACATCGACTTCACCATCAATCAAAGCAACTGCCTGTTCCTCATAACTGTCCACCAGTTCCGCAAACGTGACACCGCCGGTTACCGACAAAGTCTTGGTTGTAGGACCCATAGCGCCAACTACATAACGCGGGTGGTCTGGAGTCTCATACTTTTCGACAGCATTGCGCGCCAGCTTGGCAGCTGCCAGGTTAATCTCGCGTGCCCGCTGCGGAATATCATACTCCGCAAGGACGACTGATGTAGCTCCAAATGTATTGGTTTCGATGAGATCAGCGCCTGCTTCCAGGTACTGCTCATGAATTGTCTGAATAACCTCTGGCCTTGTAAGCACCAACATCTCATTACAACCGTCCAGTTCTTCGCCACCAAAATCTTCTCCAGTAAGCGGGACCTGCTGGATCATGGTCCCCATTGCGCCATCAAGAATCAAAATTCGTTGCTGTAAGCTCTCAGCAAGTGTATATTTAGCCACGTTCCTATCCCCCCAGTAAAACATTAGAGTAAGTTTATCAGAATAAAGAGAATTCGGAAAGTCTTCCGTCCGTCTCTGCCGATTCTTAGTTGCTCAAGTCATGCTGTCGTAATTATGGCAACGACTTAACGGAAAGCTCCTTGCTCGGCATGGAATGCTGTGTCCGTGCAGATACATGAGAGGTCACATTGTAAAGCCCTTCCTCGGCAAAGGTTCCTTCTGCGGTATACTTCCCGTCTCCTGTCGAAGACCCTTTTAGTTCTATCTTTTCGGTCTTTCCATCTTTGCCAACGATTTCAAAAAGCACTTCCCGGGCATCATCCACAGGTTTACCTTCTTGGGTTACCGTAGCTTCGAATGTAACCGGGCTGCTCACTGTAACTTCAGCCGGGCTCCATTCTAGTTCTACTTTGATCGGCTCCATAGACATATCTACAGAATGACCGGCATGCCCTCTCCCACCTGTCCCAGAGGCGCAGCCTGCCAGTAGCAATGTAAATGCAATACCTAATAATGAGACCGTTTTCTTCGGGTTCAACATCTGAAGCCCTCCTGATATAATGGTTATCTTATTACTAGAGATGCTATATATACTGAACTTAAGATTTTCCTTTCTAGGTTGTACTGTGACTCCAGTGAATGTTTGGACTTTCGGCCGCTGTTGTCCCCGGATTTCTTGATTTATACCACTGATTGCGGTTGAAATCCGGTGACAGCCCATGCTTCCGATGAGAGCTTTCCTGCGGAAAACTTTCAGGCGGACGCTATGCTCCTACAGTTCCAAAATCCCCTTCCGTCACTTCACCATGATCTGAAGTTTTTAAGTTCATTTTTATAGCATCAAACATTGCTGCATGGAGCCCTCGGTGTAATCATTCTCTTTCTATTATACACATTATTCTCAATTTTTCAGGAAGGAAAGACTGCTTCATTAACATACTAGTAATAGAAAAGGCCGCCCCATCCGTAGAAAAACTACTTCTGGAGGCGGTCCTATTCAAAAAGTTCTTTACAGAGTTTGTACCAGTGGAAGAAGCTCTGTTAGATGCCCGATTTCATAGTTCGGCGTAATTGCCGGATCTTTGTCCTTACCGGTACGGTTAATCCAGACGGTTGTAATGCCTGCACTCAGACCGCCAAGAATATCGGTAGTCAGCTTGTCACCGACCATGACTCCCTGCTCCGGTGCAATGTCCAGCAGGCCAAGGGCATGCTCGAAAATCGAAGCATCCGGTTTGCCTTTGCCAAAACTGCCAGAAATCACAATATGATCAAAATAAGGAATCAGTTCCGGCACGCCATCCAGTTTCTCCTGCTGAAGTGCAGGACAACCATTGGTTAGCAGCAACAGCTTCACTTGGCCGCGCAATTGCTCCAATACCTGCAAAGTCTCTTCGTACATATAAGGACGACTGCGGCGTTCGGACGCAAACTTAGCTGCGAGCGTCTCGGCAAGGACCTCGTCATCTACACCAAGCGACGCCAGCCCCCGTCGCCAAGACTCTTTACGGTAGACCGGTGCCAGCTGTTCCAACTGACGGAATTCAGGCTGTTCACCGGCGCTGAAGTTGGCCCAAAGTGCTTCAAACGGATTGATCCCAATCATTTTAGTAAACGAAAAGGTCTCATAGGATTCATACAAGCCCCTGGCTTCCCTACGTACAGCAGCTTCCAACTCATGGGGATCCACTGCGTCTCCTGCACCCTCACAAGCAGAAAGGAACGATTCCTCTACACTGCGTTCATCCCATAGCAGCGTGTCGTCCAAATCAAACAGTACAGCGGTAATCGGCATTTACGTAACTCCCTCTCCCTGAAGTGAACTGCTCTATATTGTTTACAATTGCTCTACCGGAATGTTGTTGACCTTACCGAATTCTTGCAGTCGTTCACCCATAGCAGCCGTGTCATAACGGTTAATCAGCTTGGAGAACATCCACGTGGTGCGTTTGCCTTTATACTTAATCGTGACCGCACTACGCGAAAGTGTGATCTTCTCAATATCGGTAGCAGGCAGCCAACGTTCGCGGTTGAATTTGATGGTAGACAATCTGTTTCGCTCTACCTTCAGGAAAGGACGACGGAAATACAGCATAGCTGCCAGCAGCAAGTACAGCCCAACGCCTAGCCAGTGCATGAAGACGCTACCTCCACTTTGATCCAGAGTACCGATGATCCAATACAGCACACCTAGTGCAACGAGAGCAACGGGCAATATGATATTGCGACCCTTGAATACATCGCTGGTCTTTGTAGTGGAGTTCGCGGAATGAATAGTATCCTTGCCCTGTTTCTTTCTTTGCTTATTGAGTTGCTGTGAATTGCGTTGAACCATTCTTTCCCAAGAACGGGCCATGTCATTTCCCCCTAGTCATCCTGAAATATCTATGAAAAGAAACAGAGGGTTCATGCGAAGCCTCTGCTTCTTGTTCAGCGCTTATTTATCTACAAACTCAATAGTATCCAGTTGGGACCGGAAATTGCTGCGGATATTACCCAGGTAAATTTCACGTAGCTTGGCGCGTTCAGCCATTTCCTCTTCATTCAGGCCTTCGCTCTTCTGCTTGCGTGCCAATTCATTAATTCGTGCAACCAATACATCTATATCCAACGATTTCGCCTCCCTAATAAATTCATTCTAACTTTGCCATGAGAAAAAGAGCTTGTCAAGGTTTACCCCCTGCAAGCTCTAAGCTGTTTCTATCTATGATCATGATGTTCTTAAAATAACGGCACTGTTATAATATCTCCTGCTCGAATATGACTGTCCGTCAATTGGCTCGATCGTTTAATTCCTTCTATATATACGGCTGTCTTCATATTGGCCGGTTTATTCTTGAGAGCAATGCTCCAGAGTGTATCCCCTGGTGCAACAACCACTTTCTTCTCCTGCTTCGCAAGATTAACGGGTCCAGCAAACACATTACCAACTACTGTAAATCCTGCAATAATCAGCAGTAAAAAGAGAGCTATCTTATAGAAGTTAAATTTTCTTAACAACAGACTTAATCCATCCGACAGTACCTTGGCGATTTCTTGAATTCTATTTATTACTCCGGAACCTAAAGTTTGTCCTGCAGAGTTAACTTCTGTGCCCTCGTCATAGATGCTATGGTATGTACTGTACTTTAACATGATTCATCATCCTCCAAACACTTGTTCTTACTTTCAAAAACAATATAACACGAACATGTGTTTTGATCAATACTAATTTCGAACAATCGTTCCCCTATTTATAATTTACCTTTTTGGATGCAAAAAATGCTCCTGACATGCAAATTCCCCTTGCTGCTCCTGCTCATTTCTTCAACATGCTAGTCAATTATTGAAGATACGGTTGTCCTTCCCGTTCTCACCCCTGTTCCCCTCTCTTAAACTATTGATAACGTTAGAACTTATGTTTGTGCGAACGGCAGTTCTATGTTATAATTTTCCCAAACATTACTATATGGGGTTGATTCTGATGTCAAAGATTTCGAGTCGCCAGCTGGCGATCCTGGAATTTATACGTAACGAAGTCCGCAGCAAGGGTTATCCTCCTTCCGTACGGGAAATCGGTGAAGCTGTAGGGCTCGCCTCCAGTTCCACGGTGCACGGTCATCTGGACCGTCTTGAGAAGAAAGGCCTGATCCGCCGGGATCCGACAAAGCCGCGTGCCATTGAACTGCTTGGCCAGGAAGACTCGGAAAATGTCCATCAATTTGCCCAGACGATTACTCGTGTTCCAGTTGTAGGTAAGGTTACCGCCGGGGTGCCTATCACCGCAACGGAGAACATTGAGGACTATTTCCCGCTCCCAACGCATTATGTTGGTGACAACAAAGTGTTCATGCTCTCTGTTCTTGGTGACAGTATGATTGATGCTGGCATTATGAACGGCGATTATGTCATTGTGCGCCAGCAGCAGACGGCAGACAACGGTGATATAGTTGTCGCTATGACTGAAGAGGATGAAGCTACCGTCAAGACCTTTTATAAGGAACGTGATCATATTCGCCTCCAGCCGGAGAATCCATCCTATGAGCCACTTCGCCTGAATCGGGTAAGCATTTTGGGCAAAGTCATCGGATTGTTCCGGGATGTCCACTAAACTATCATTAATGACTCTATTAGAAGGCTGTTCCGTCCTACGGAGCAGTCTTTCTCCTATACCCTCTCACTTTCACGGAAATATAAGCAGCAGTATAAATCTCGATAGGTTGATACTAATGTCCTCTCTAATTCTTTGATAAAACCTTACATTTTATTTTCCATCACCGCTTCGCATTAACGACACCCACACTCCGCACATATCCTGATTGTAAAGGAGTGCTGATCTCATGCCCAATTACCGAATTATCGTCGATTTGACACAACGGATGCTTTATTTGCTGGACAACGATTCTGTCGTCAGAGGTTTCCCTGTTGGAATCGGAACCATGCTAACTACAACGCCAGAGGGAGATTATACGATCATTAACAAACAGCCCAATCCCGGGGGCCCTTTCGGTGTGTTCTGGATGGGACTTTCCAAGCCGCATTATGGCATTCACGGGACGAACGACCCTTCTTCGATCGGACATCTGGTCTCGCACGGATGTATTCGAATGTTTAACCAGGATGTACTGGCACTTGCTGCGCTGGTCCCCATTGGGACTCGAGTGACTATCCGCCGTTAAACGCCTGGTGTTAGAATATTTGACATGCAAAAAGCCGTCAGACATGGTCTGGCGGCTTGAACATGGGGATGTAATCAAATTAAATCCAGAAAGATTTAGTGATGATAACCAGCAAGATGAAGAGAACCAAGATCGCAGCAGTAGATGTGCCCAAACCGTATCCACCAGCAAATTGACTCATGAGTAATTCCTCCTTTTCTATGAAGAAACCAGGTTTTGCAGCAACAACAGGTCGGCCCTTAGGATAGGGTGATTTTTCTTACCGGCTAGCTTATTGTCAGTTTAGTTCAGCTTTCTCTTTATTAGATCCAGCAAATGCTCAAAATGATCACAAGCAGAATGTAAAGCACCAAAATCGTTCCTGTAGATGTCCAAGGACTAACTACCGGTCCACAATGTTCTGCACCCATGTGAATTCCTCCTTCAGATTAATGACTACAGAACAGAATATGTAACAATATCCTACTAAGTATGGGCAATTTGGAAAAGAAAATGTACTTCTGCATTAGGGGTGAAAGCTTACATATGAGGGGAATGTAGAAGGTCCACACAGCGGAGGGTCTTATTTATTTCTAGCGGGCAAGTATAGTACACTGGTAACAAACCAATGTTCGGAGGGTTCCCACCATGTGCGGACGTTACACCATTACAGTCTCTATAGAAGAACTAATGCTGAGGTATCTTACGAATGATGCCAGCATCCCTTACTACGCCCCCAGGTACAATGCCGCTCCCATGCAGCATATTCCGGCTGTGATTCACACAGGCACCGGCAACCGAATCGGTGAACTCCGTTGGGGCCTTGTCCCATCCTGGGCGCAGGATGACAAGATCGGCAGCAAGATGATTAATGCACGTGGAGAATCTTTGTTGGAGAAAGCCTCGTTCAAGAAACTTGTGGCGACGCGGCGGTGCCTGATCCCTGCAGACGGTTATTACGATTGGAAAAAGGAAGACGGTCGCAAACAGCCCTTGAGAATTGGCATGCGAGACAGCGGTATTTTCTCCATGGCTGCTCTATATGATATATGGATGGACCCCAGAGGCCAGAAGCTAGCCACCTGCACGATTATCACGACCACACCCAATACATTAATGGCAGAGATTCATGACCGAATGCCTGTAATTCTGCGACCGGAAGACGAGAGCGACTGGCTCGGACGGGACAACCACGATGTCCAGAATTTATTAAAGCTGCTTAAGCCATATGACTCTGCCAAAATGAGAGCATACCCTGTAGCCTCCGCTGTCGGTAATGTTAAAAATGATTATCCCGAACTATTGAAAGAGGCTGCCGAATAGCAGCCCCCTTTACTTACTCTTTGGTATTCCCATTCCGGTTGTTAAAGGCCAGTTCGAACAGTCCCGTCGCGGACAAACCGGACAATGCCCCCGCCCATAACCGCAGCACGAGCTCCATGTCTGTGAACGGATAAGCTGCCGCCCCAATAAGCATCCCTACAATTACACCAATTAGCGGTAAAATATTTTTCGGAACCTTCACCGTAACCTTTACCAGCTGTACCCCTGTCAGCACGAAGACAGACAACAGAGATGCAAAGGCCAGAACATTCGTTAAATTCTGATTCTCCATCCACCTCTCCCCTTTCTGCTCTTCTATTCCTATTCCTCACTTAAGCGGTACATGCTCAATAATCAAGACCTCTCTCCAAAAATATACCGTTCCGCATACAAATATTTTTATTGTCAGCATACTATATTGCAAAAATACTAGCCCCAAGAAAACTGTCATTCATAACACTAACTGTCATAATGGCGTTAAATTACTCCTAAGAATGAGGAGGTGCAGGTTCGATGTGGGGAATCATGATTCAGCAATATTTCGATTACTCAATCAGACATCCGGAAGAGCAGTCCAAGCCGGGGAATATTTTCGAGCGCTTCTATTCATTTATGGTGGATTTGCTCGGCATGGACGAACAGGACGCGGAGATGGAAGTCGCTTATTTTATGAACGCAATGTATGACCTGATGGATGAATAGTTGCCGTTACTTGCAAAAGGACCCTTCAATGGCCATCCTTGAGGGGTTCACTGCGTCCCCTTTGACCAGTATTTCCCCCGAAAAATCTCATCTTCTTCAGCGTTTCCCCTGTTCCGACTAGTAAACACACCCTAAAGTCCTATTATTTTAAAATATTCCCCTATGTATATAGAACTATAGACATAGAGATGCTATATTTAGGGAAACCCTATAATTGGAAAGGTGAGTCTTCTATGATCCGGAAAATCGCTAGATTTAGTTTGTTGTTCGTTCTTATCTTTGTGCTCAGTACCCCGCCCCTATTCGCAGCTGGTAAAACTGTAAAGATTAAAGTTACTTTTGTGGAAGCCAAATTAGCGGAAAATAATCATGTGGGCAACGAATGGTGGTGGGGTGGTTTTGTCAATGGCAAAGAACTTAATGACGGGGAAAGCGTGACGATTAACGCAGATACTGCTGGATCGATCAAACTCCACGCAGAAGCACAGGAACAGGACAAGTACCCGGATGACGGTGAAGCTAGTGCTTCAGTTAAAGTCTCTTCCATTACAACTAGCGTGACCAAGAAGCTGAACGTGACCGTTGTCGAGAACCGCGGACGCTACTCCGGAAACACCGCGAAGTGGCAGTTTACTTTTAAGCTAGAGAAAGTGAAGTAAGCTTCAAATAACTTCCTTAAAGTCAACTACCTAAAGAATTATGAATTGAAGCTCATTCCGATCCATCCGATAACAACTGCAGCGAAGATTAATAAAAGAATAACTGCTGTCAGCCAACCATATTTTCGGCACATTTCACTACCTCCCTTGTCTAATGTAGCATCGCTACAAGCGGATAACGGGAATTTTTCTGTTTTTTCCAAATATAATGATTGGCTTGTATGTAAAGTTTCTAGCATCTGGATTAATTTATTGATAAAGTTGGTCACATGGGTCTGAGCAAAAGAAAGAACACCTCGAAAAACGCTCATAGGTAACAATAGATTTGTTATATGTAAAAGGTAACAACGACTCACCACTTGCTAACCACGACTTTATTATACAAATATCGGGTTTCAATTAATTTCTTGCATAGATGGGTTGTATGCTGTTACGCTTTCTTGATCCTCGTATGTTCTCGGATAAGTTTCACCCTTTCTCTTCAATTTCTTTAGCGAAGATCTTTTCATTTTATATATTCGACCTACCGAATCTTCTATGTGCAACGACCTAAGGTTACTATTAAATATATGAGGTGCCTCTTTGTATAAGGAAAAAGAATCCATTGGGCTTATGGACCGCGGAATTTCTGTGCTAGCCAACGAAAAGTATCCTTTACCATTAGGCGTACTAGTCGTCCCTGAAATACTGCTCACACGGAGTGGTTTATCTGATACATTCAGAATCTTATATTCAATAAATTCACCTACATGGGGGCTTTCAATCGTACCTCTCATAACTACAAACCTACATTCAAGTTTCAATTTACGCTTATTGAGAATCCAGGTAACAATGTTCCAAATAAAAGTTGATGTTGCAATTATTGCAGCATAAATAGCTATATACTCAGTCATTTTCATATGAATCACCTCTAAGCACAAGATTAGCAGATTGTTACTCTTTAGTCATTATAATCATCAATAACAACCGAAAATGCTCTAGCATCGGTTTCTATAAGCCTCCGCCAGCGCACTAGCCTTTGCAGAAGGCCAGCGACTGTTTTTATAATGTCCGGAAATTATTCATGCTTCTGGACTGAACGCTCTTGATCCATATCTTTCAACTCAGAGATCAAGGTTACCCAGAAGATATCGGGTAAGGGCTGTGGTTCTATATACCCGTCACAGATTGCCAAAACCAGATATGAGTGTTTCCAGAAGTCTCATTCTCACTTCAAAATCATCTCTGCCCACAAAAAAAGCCCCCAACGCTTCCGCGTCAGGGGCTGCTTCATTCTAGTAAAGAGTCATGTATTGATCTCTTTCCCATTGGTGTACTTGCGTACGGTAGATATCCCACTCGATTTCTTTGAGCTCGTAGAAGTGAGCCAGCGCATGCTCACCGAGAGCTTCGGTGATCACTTGGCTGCGGATAAGTTCGCTTAGTGCTTCCTTCAAGTCGGATGGCAAGCTAGGGATGCCTTCTTCGATGCGCTCTTCTTCGGACATCACATAGATGTTACGGTCGATTGGGGCTGGAAGCTCAAGCTGACGCTTGATGCCATCAAGGCCTGCCTTCAACATTACAGCAAGTGCAAGGTAAGGGTTAGCAGCAGGGTCCGGGTTACGAACCTCTACGCGTGTGCTAAGACCTCTCGAAGCCGGGATACGGATCATCGGGCTGCGGTTACTTGCAGACCATGCCACGTAACAAGGAGCTTCATAACCAGGAACCAGACGTTTGTATGAGTTCACAGTCGGGTTGGTGATAGCTGCAAAAGCACGTGCGTGCTTCAGGATGCCCGCCATGTAATAACGTGCGGTTTTGCTGAGGCCCAGCGTGTCGCTCTCGTCATAGAACATGTTCTCGTTGCCTTTGAACAAAGATTGGTGAGCGTGCATACCAGAACCATTCATTCCGAACAGTGGTTTCGGCATAAAGGTGGCGTGTAGACCATGTTGACGGGCAACAGTCTTCACGACAAGCTTGAAAGTTTGAATTTGGTCAGCCGCTTTGATGGCGTCCGCATATTTAAAGTCAATCTCGTGCTGGCCGGAAGCCACTTCATGGTGGGAAGCTTCGATTTCAAAGCCCATTTCTTCCAGGGTCAATACGATTTCACGACGGCAGTTCTCACCAAGGTCCATAGGTGCCAAGTCGAAGTATCCACCGTGATCGTTAAGTTCCATGGTCGGATTACCCTTCTCATCTGTCTTGAACAGGAAAAATTCCGGTTCTGGACCAACGTTCATGGAAGTGAAGCCGAGTTCTTCCGCCTCCTGTAGACAGCGCTTGAGGATACCACGTGGGTCCCCTGCAAACGGAGTACCATCTGGCATATAGACATCACAGATCAGACGCGCTACACGGCTGTCAGTTACCCAAGGGAAAATTACCCAAGTGCTGAGGTCAGGATACAGATACATGTCAGACTCTTCGATACGTACATAACCTTCGATGGAAGAGCCATCGAACATCATTTTATTGTCGAGCGCTTTTTCCAATTGACTCACAGGAATCTCAACGTTCTTGATAGTACCCAGCAAATCGGTGAACTGAAGACGAATGAAACGAACATTTTCTTCTTTGGAAATACGCAGAATATCTTCTTTAGTAAAGCTCACAATAACCTCTCCTTTTCGAGTATCTTTATATTATTTATTGAAAAACCGGGATAACTCACCTTGGATGAGAGATACTTGTCCCGGTCTTTTCCCGGAAACGAGTTCTTGCTTCAACAACCGGTGAAGCTGGGAATCGGACAACTCTCTACGTTTAACCTCTGTATCAGGGGTAATCACAGTCGCCTCTTCAGATTCCTTGGAGACAGGATTCATCACCTGCTTAATCCCGGCGATATTAACGCCCTTCTCAATCAAAGCCTTGATCTCCAGCAGACGTTCTACATCATTAAAAGAGAACAAACGCTGGTTGCCGGAAGTACGCGCTGGTACAATCAGGCTGTGTTGCTCATAATAGCGAATCTGCCTTGCCGACAGATCGGTTAGCTTCATTACAATTCCTATAGGAAATAATGCCATATTTCTGCGGATTTCATCACCCATGACTCATCCAACCTTCCAATGATCTTTTTCTATTTATCATTGTACATTCCCTAATCCAGCGCGTCAATAGTATGTTAGATAAACTTACAACAATTTACGATCTTTCATACTTTGTAGGGCCATCAAGACGCCATATTTCACATGGGAATAGGTCAAACCGCCTTGCATATAGCCAATATATGGCGCGCGAATCGGTGCATCGGCTGATAATTCCAGGCTGCCACCTTGAATGAATGTACCTGCCGCCATAATGACAGGATGTTCATAACCCGGCATATCCCATGGCTCAGGAACCACGTGGCTGTCAACAGCTGCAGCGCGCTGAATACCTTGAACAAAAGCAATCAGATGCTCTGGTCCGTCAAAAGCCACGGCTTGGATAAGGTCCGTACGAGGCTCATTCCACGCAGGCTTTGTCTCAAAGCCGCAGCGAGCAAACACAGAAGCTGCGAAAATACTGCCTTTGACCGCTTGTCCCACCGTATGTGGCGCCAGGAACAGGCCTTGGTACAGACCGCGGGTGGTTCCCAGCATCGCACCCACCTCACCGCCGATGCCTGGCGCAGTTAGACGGTATGCGGCTAACTCGACGAGATGGCTGCGTCCGCAAATATAGCCACCGGTCTCAGCAATGCCACCTCCGGGATTTTTAATAAGTGAACCGGCAATAAGATCTGCACCAACCTGCATCGGCTCCAGTTCCTCCGTGAATTCGCCATAGCAATTGTCCACAAAAACAATTACATCCGGCTTCAGCTCCTTCACCTTCCGCACCATCTCACCGATCTGAGATACCGTGAATGATGAGCGCCAGTCATAGCCGCGTGAACGCTGAATGCCTATGACCTTGGTATTATCACTAATGGACAGTGCCACCTGATCCCAGTCTACCCCGCCCTCTGGCATCAATGCAACTTCACCGTAACCAATGCCAAAGTCCGCAAGTGAACCTGTACCGTCGCCGGTTTTGCCAATGACCTTGTGTAAGGTATCATACGGGGTTCCTGTGATATAGAGTAGCTCATCCCCCGGTCGCAGCACACCAAACAGAGCCGTGGAAATGGTATGCGTACCGGAAGCAAAATGAGGCCGCACCAGTGCTGCCTCCGCACCGAATACATCGGCATACACAAGATCCAGCACCTCACGGCCCCGGTCATTATAAGCATAGCCAGTAGAACCAGCAAAATGGTAGTCACTGACTTGATGACGCTGAAACGCCTCAATGATCTTCCATTGGTTTTTGTCAACAATCCGTTCCAGGTTCTTTACTGCACTTTCGATTTCAAGCTCTGCGGCTTCTGCCGCCTGTAGAATATCCTCTGCAAATGCTGCCATGTTCCTCTGCTCTCTCCTTACATTTACTTGCCATTAAAATAACAGGAAGCGACAGTTGCCTGACGCTTTCCTGAGCATGCTTATTTTTATTTCACTGCGGGTCCACAAAATCAGCCAGCATGTAGCCCCATTTTGCGTAATCTTCTTTGTTCAAACGAACGGTGTACAGGATATCATTCTCATCAAAATCCTGTTCCAGCACCTCACCGACCCTGTACAGCACAGAGGTCAGATCTCCCCGTTCACCAGGAATGCGGAAAGTCAGCGTATCTCCGGCCAGTCCATCGACAATCACTTGCGTGATGCGGGCCAAGTCCTCGGGGTTGAACGCACTGATCTTCAAGTATCCTTCACCCGACGGCAGCATTTCGAGCTGACTTGGGTCACAAATATCGGATTTGTTAAACAGCACAATTTGCGGTTTGCCCGCGGCACCGAGATCTTGCAAAATACTCTGCACAACATCCATCTGCTCTTCCCGCATCGGCGAAGAAGCATCCACCACATGCAGCACCAGATTAGCTTCGTTCACTTCTTCCAGTGTCGCCCGGAAAGAAGCAACGAGATCATGGGGCAGGTTCTGGATAAAACCAACCGTGTCGGTTAGCACAACTTCCTTGCCACCAGGGAGCTGAAGCACCCTGGAGGTGGGATCAAGCGTGGCAAACAACTGGTTTTCGATATAAACATCCGCGTCCGTAAGCTGTTTCAGCAGGGTGGACTTCCCGGCGTTCGTATACCCCACCAAAGCCACCTGCACAGCTCCGCTCTTCCGGCGGCGTTCGCGGTGCAGTTCACGTGTCTTAACAACCTCATCCAGTTGACGTTTCAGTTCGGTAATCCGGTCACGGATATGACGACGGTCGGTCTCCAGCTTGCTTTCCCCTGGTCCTCTCGTCCCAATCCCGCCACCCAGTCTGGACAGGTTCTTGCCATGCCCGGACAGACGAGGCAACAAGTACGATAGCTGGGCAAGCTCTACCTGGATAATCCCTTCTCGCGTCTTCGCCCGGCCAGCAAAAATATCCAGAATCAACTGGGTCCGGTCGATGATCTTGAGGTCCAGTGCTTCCTCCAGATTACGAACCTGAGCGCCTGACAGCTCCTGGTCGAAGATAGCGGTGTTAGCTCCTAGGCCGTCTGCCGCCATGCGCAGCTCCTCGACCTTGCCTTTTCCGATAAACCATCTGACATCAGGGGTTTCCTTGTTCTGACGAAGCACATCCAGCACCTCAACCCCGGCTGTCTCCGCTAATTGAACCAGTTCCTGCAGGGATAGCTCAGGGTCAACGCCTGTGCGCTTGATTTTGTCCGTAACGAGACTGACCAGGATTGCCCGGTCTTGTACTTCCGTTGTTGTATTATGTGTTGCAATTGCCATGTATGCTTACTCCTTATGCCCGTTTCGGTATTCCTGTCCGCCCGCTCAGACCCTACAGCTTGAAGTCCTCTGTTCGCAGTGTCATTAGCTCCTGCTTGCCGGGACTATTGTTCTCGTACTGGTACAAGAGCCTTACTGCCTGGCTGCGGACTGCTTTCTCTATTGCATTACGCACATATCTTGCATTGCTGAACGCATGAAGACTTTCGGTTTTCTCCAGCAGCAGATGCTGCTTTAGTTTGAGTATCGCCTGCGGCATCAAAATATAATCGCGCTCCTTGGCCATCAGACCCGCGATCTCAAGCAACTGATCGATGGTATAGTCGGGAAACTCGACTTGAATCGGGAACCGGGAAGGAAGTCCCGGATTACTCATCAGAAAATAATCGATCTCGCCGGAGTATCCGGCTAAGATAAGAATAAATTGGTTGCGATGATCTTCCATGGATTTTACAAGACAATCAATGGCTTCCTTACCAAAATCCTTGTCTCCACCACGCGCCAGACTGTAGGCTTCATCAATAAAAAGAATGCCGCCGAGCGCCTTCTTAACCAGATCCCTCGTCTTTTGCGCGGTATGCCCGATATATTCGCCTACCAGATCGGCTCTTTCCACTTCAATCAGATGCCCCTTACTCAGTACACCCATACGTTGGAACAGCTTCGCCACAATACGTGCGACAGTGGTCTTGCCAGTACCGGGATTGCCCTTAAACACCATGTGATAGGCCTGCCCACTACTGGCAAGACCTGCTTCAATACGCATCTGGGCGACCTGAAGCAACGCGTAGATCTCAAATACCAGTTCCTTAATGTTATCCAGTCCAACCAGTGCGTCCAGTTCACGACTTAATTCCTGGAACAGGCTGTTATGGCTGTGAATTTTCGCGGGTGCCGCCTCCGGCTCCTCTGCCGCGCTGCCCAAGGCAACAGGCTCCTGATTGCGCAAGACGATATTAATTTGCCGGGACGGTCTGCCTTCCTCCCGCCCGCTTGCCGCCGCTACGCGTCCGTTCATCGGTTTCACCTCATTATCCAGGGCTGACTTGCTCTAAACAAGTCTATTCCTGCTGGGGAGGTGATATTAGCAGTTTTGGGATTTTCCCTTTATTCAAAGAAACAACTGCTGAATCTTCCATTTGGTATAGGCGAGTACCTCGCGCGATTTGTTCCAAGCCATAGACATCACGCGGGAATCTGTCAGTCCCAGCTCCGGTTTGTCGTAACCAAGAGCATCTGCTATTTCCATAGATCGTCGCCCATGATAGGTATGCGTAATGATGATAGAAGTAGTCAAACCTTCTTTTTTCATAATCTCGCGGCTAAACAGTAGATTCTCATACGTACTGGTCGCTGCATTTTCAATCAAAATATCACCTTCCGGGACGCCTGCACCAACCAAATAATTGCGCATTCCCTCGGCTTCGGTATACTTGTAATCCGGCTGATCCAATCCTCCGGATACAATAAAACGGGGGAACATCCCGTTATGGTAAAGCTTAAGCCCGTAATCAAGGCGTTCCTTCAATCCGGGACTCGGTTCATCGCCCCACATGGACATTCCAAGAACGATCCCCACATCTGCTTTATGCATGGGGACCGTCGACTTAGCACGGTTAATGTTCCATAGTGCAAAACCGCTCCATAGCAGCCCTAGAATGATCAGGATAGCTAGTCCAATCAAGAACGGTCCCTTAAAACGGAACCGCCGTCTTTTAGATACTACCCGGATCGGGGAAGAGCCTCTTCCGTAGACGTACCAATCCATTTTGTCATTTCCTCCTGAACTCTCCGTGATGAAATAATTCCGCGCGATGCTTCAGGGAGAGGGAGAAATAAGGAAAAGCATGCGCGTCTATACTTCGTAAAATCGTATTCGCTGTGGTCCAGGCCTGGTTATAGTCACTGTCCGAAATGTCCCCTCGTTCCAGTGCTTCCTCCAGTTCGTCTTCATCCAGCAAGAACACTTCCCCATTCCAGAGCACCACAACATCCAGGTATAGATCATCGAACCAGGGCACGCCTTGATCGGTGACACCCTGCACTTTACAGGTATCTATGTACCATTGAACGATATTTTGTCGCTCGTCGAACATAGCCGTGACAATATAATGGCTATCCTTGGGGAAATATTGCAGCCAGGAATACCCTTTGTCAGCAATACGGTATGTATGCCGGCCATAGCTTTTCCACAGGGGTTCTTTCAGCCCATAAATAGTGTACAGCGTAATATAACCACTGAACTCCCGGCTCTCCACATAGCGGCAAGCAAAATGGCGGCGCGTAATCCGGCGCCAGTTGGCCCGGTCTCCGAATTTACGTTTCATAAGAAATAACCCTCTCCATTATGGTGTCTTCAGCTTACCACATTTAGGAGATACACTCAAAGGAAGACAAGTGAACAGTATTCCTGTTATTTTCGTAACCGCGCATGTTTCGTGCATATGATCGACAATTTATTGTACTGCTAACTTCATGCCTAACATCTCATAATATAAAGAAGGCTATCCAGAAGTTCTGGATAACCCGTCATACAATACTGCATTTTAAGCTGGCAATCGCGCATTTACCCGGCCTGCAAGAGCACCTACGAAGGAAAGGGCAAATCCAATCGAAGCAATGATATACAGCATTTGAATCCCCAAAGTATCTGCTATCCAGCCAGATAATAATAAAGAAACACCATATAGAATTGAGGTAAGTGTCGATTGAGCCGCAAATAGCGGCGGGAGCTCTGAAGTGGGGACGCTAGTTTGGTAAGAAGTTCGCTCCGCCAAATTCTTTATAGCTTGGAAAGCCCCTATGGCGAACATGATGCCGAGCGTTGCCACTGGGCTAGTAGAAAAACTGAAGCCGAGTGTTAGCGCAGCAACGAAGCCGCTGCCTACAGTCAGCATAACACCAAGGTTCCACTTTTCGTCCGTCAAACGACTCATCAAAATGCTTATGAGAACGAATCCACCTAAATTGGCACCGTTCATCCATCCCCACCATATCTCGCCTACATGTAGCCGTTCATTTACGAATACGAGCAATAGCGCTCCAGCAAATGCCCCTCTAAATAGGCCTTCCCAAACATCCATCCATAACAAGACACGTAACTTAGGTAACGTAAAATAAATACGCCATCCCTCTTGAAGTGATTGTCCCCAAGAAACGACTGGCGCTTGGTGTGTGCTGCTTCTGACTTCTTTGATCATGAAAGATGATATGCAAGCACCGCCTAATAGCAGTGTAGAAAGGAGCAGCACTTGGCTGGTACCGAGCCAACTAACAGTGATGGATCCGAACGCCCATCCTGCCAGAGAACAAGTCTCTACAACACCCGCTAGTACGCTGTTCGCTTTAAGTAACGAAGTTTCAGGTACGGTTAGCGCAACAAGTGACGACCTGACAGGACCCGCAACACCCTCCAGAATGGATATCCCGAAAACCATCCCGACCAAGATAGCAATATTGGGATTCTCATTCCCCATTAAGAGCATGTATATGGTGAGTAAACCCAAGCCAAGTGTTTGCCCGCCAAGACTAGAGGTAAGCAGGCGGTTCAATCCCAGTTTACGCATAACAACAGGAGCTGCTACGCTACCGATTGTCATGCCGGCAACTCTGAGTAGTGGATACAAAGCCGTTATGGTAGCCGAACCAGAAAGATGATAAAGCGTGACAACTAGCGCCAAAATGTACCAGATGTCTCCTAAAGTAGATAGAGCCTGACTAAGCCAGAGTCTATGAAATGATTGTGTAAGCAATGGACTCATCCTTCCCTATATTCAGTTTTATTCAGGAAAAGGAATGAGATTTTACAACGGTCTGCCTCCGATCAAAATGAAAAAGATTGTATCATTGTAGCATTTTTCAATCAGAATAGCATTCCCTCTGGCAAAAAAAAAGAACCCCGGCTGTACGTGCACCCCTCCTAATGAAGGACTACAGCACAACCAGGATTGTGGCGCTTCTATTCAGTGGTTGGCAAGAACCAACCTCTTAAGGCGCAGTTGCGCCATCCGTCCCTGTACCTGCTTCCTGATCGGAATTGGTCGGGGCACCCGTGTCGACACCAGCATTGGCTGGATTGGCAGGTTCAGTTGTAGCTGCTGGCGGCGGTGTCGTTATAGGGGGCGGCGTCGGAATTGGCGGCAGTGTACTCTCAGGCGGAACAACCGTTCCGCTGTCACTTCCACCATTACCGTTATTCCCGCCCTGATCTCCTCCTCCATTATTCCCGCCTTGATCTTCTCCACCGTTACCCGGCGTTTCGATAGGGACATTAGGATCAGGTGTGATCGTAGGTTCTGGAGTCGGTTCTTCATCCTCCACATAGACGGAAACCGTACTCGATGCCGGTCCTTCTGTACCCAGCTCAGGATAATAAGCCGTTACATAATATTCATAGGTCAGACCTGGCATCGCGCTGATGTCTCCAACCCCGGCATTTGTTGTGCTCAGCACGGAACTGAAGTTCGCTTCTGAAGTCTCCTTGCGGTAAATACGATACTCTACGCCCGCAGTAGATACGGCATTCCAGCTGAGATTTACCGTCAACGTAGACGGATCATACTGAGCGGACAGACCGCTCACCGCTTGAATGGTATCCGGAGTCGGTGTAGGCTCCAGTTTCACAATATTGTCCGGCTGCGGGAACGACTTCTTCGGCACATCTCGCAGCGCTTCTTTCATGACCTTGCCCCAGAATGCTGCTGCCAGCGGACTGCTGTTCTTGAGCAGATGTTTCTTGCTTGGTTTGTCATACCCCATCCAGACGGCAGCCGTCCATTCCGGAGTATAGCCAACGAACCAGACATCACGGTTTGAGCTGATGCCAGGGTATCCGCTTTGGGTCGTACCCGTCTTGCCGGCTACCGGACGGTCAATTCTGGCTTTTTTACCCGTTCCGCTCTCAACAACCTTCTGCATCATATCGGTCATCTGGTAAGCGGTACTTTCTTTCATGACACGCGTAGGTGTTGTATTAGCCTTGAATTTGGTTTCTCCGCTGCTATCTGTAATAGATTTGATCGAATAAGCATCGCGGATTTCGCCTCCATTGGCAAAAGCACTATAAGCTTGCGCCATCTCCATTGTGTTCGTTCCCTTGCTCATACCCCCGAGGGCCAGCGAAAGGTTCTTGTCTTCATCGGTGAGGTCAATCCCCATTTTCTTGGCGAACTGGAAGCCTGTATTCACACCGATTTCATTCAGCAGCCATACCGCGGGAATATTCTCCGACTTCTGCAAGGCATCGCTCATGTTGATTGTGCTGGAATATCCATGCAGATTGTTCGGACAGTATTTGCCGAAACACTGCTTCACATTGCTGAGCAAGGAATTCTCGTTGAATTTGCCAGTCTCCAGTGCCGGCGCGTATGACACCAGTGGCTTGAAGGCAGAACCCGGCGAACGGCGGCTGGCGGTTACCCGGCTATAGCCTTTTTTCTCATAATTACGACCACCCAGTAGGGCAACTATGCTTCCGTTCTCCTGGTTGATGATCGTCATCGAGCCTTGCACCAGCTCATCGTCCACACTTTTCTCAAAGTTTGCGCTGTCGGCAAAGGCATCCTCCACCGTCTCTTGCGCGTGCTTATCCATAGTAGTGTAGATCTTATATCCGCCGATATTCAGATCATCCTCAGTCAGTCCATATTTATCTTCTGCTTCGTCCACTACATAGTCAATGAAAGCCTGGTAGCGTTGTTTAGTTTCCGGCGGCTTATAGTTGTAGTCCACCACTTTGGCTTCGTCCCGCTCTTGTTCGTTTATGTAGCCTTGCTCATACATGAGCTGCAGCACCACCGCACGACGCTCTTTGGACAAGTCCGGATTGCGGAGCGGATTATATCGGGAAGGACCTTTAGGCATAGCCGCCAAGGTTGCTATCTGCCAGATTTCCAGCTGATTAAGATCACTTTGGCCGAAATAACGGATCGACGCTGCCTTGATACCATATACCGTGCCACCGAAGTTGATCCGGTTCAGATAGAGCGTAATAATATCTTCCTTCGTCTTCTGGTTCTCCAATGCGACAGCGATGGAGACCTCTGTTGCTTTTCGGAAGAATGTCTTATCCCTTGTTAAAAAGATGTTCTTGGCGAGCTGCTGCGTAATCGTACTACCGCCCTCTACCATGCTCCGTGCAGCAATATCCTTGACTGCGGCACGGCCGATGGACCACAGATCCACCCCGCTATGCTCGAAGAATCGTCTGTCCTCGGTGGCTACAAACGCCTCAATCAGCAGCTTAGGGATCTTGTCATACTCCACTGGATCACTTTTCTCAAAAGCCAGCTCACCGATGATGTTCGCATTTCGGTCATAGATTTTGGTTGTTTCATTAACAGTCAGCTTGTCTTCGTTCTCCTGCAGCAGCTTCTCTCCGTTAAGCATTATGAAGAGGTAACCACCCAGTGCACAAAAAATAGCTAGTGCTGTTGCAAAAAACAAACTCCATAATACACGTTTTTTGGTTAGAAACTTTTTCTTCTTTGCATTTGTCTTTGGTTTGGATGACGTCGGCGTTCTGTCTCTATTCCGATTCGTCCTTGACATTTCATCTTTAGACATGGTGCCTCCTGACTCCCTTTAAGGAAAAAAATCGTGAATGCCTTCCTGAATGAAAAGAACAACCTTCTCAGGTTGCTCCTTCTCACTCTTTATTCAAACGCTGTATACACAAAAAGGTTTCACTTCAGTTGTTTAAAATCTGCCAGGCAGATTAATCAAGTACGTGCCCGCTCGTTATTCCTCATTGCTGTTATCCTGCATCAAGGACACGCTGCGTTGCGGTGTGAAGGTAGAAATGGCATGCTTGTACACCATTTGCTGACGGCCATCACTGTCAATGACAATGGTGAAATTGTCGAATGCTTTAATGATGCCCCGGATTTGAAAACCGTTGGTCAAATATACTGTAGCAGGGATATTCTCTTTGCGTAGTTGGTTCAAGAACGTATCTTGGATGTTAATGGACTTGTTCATATGACGTACCCCCAATGGTTCAATTAGATTGTTCAGAAGTATATTCGAGACCTCAGAGAAACTTTCCTGCTATTATATCACGGATCATCCCCCTTCATCAATGGAGGATGCACGGGGTAAAACAGGGGCTTATTTTATCGGTCAAGGATATATTCATCACTTCTTGATAAATACGAATAAATTCAAGTTCAGTACTGAATCTCTTTGAAAAATGGCTCCCCCTTAATGTGTTGTACTCATACATTATAAGCCTATTGTAATCCTTGGTCCAATTGTCGGACGACACCTGACCCAAGTTCCTTACAAAGTATTGATTTCGACCTCACCTTCCTATTCTCCTTCTTGAATTAAACAATGAAACCCAGCTTTTGGACAATTCAAAAAAAGAACGGGATCGTTGGCAACCACCCGCCCCGTCCTTATGCACACAAAATCTGAAATTAGTCCCTGATCTCGCTAAAAAAATCCCGTCTACACCGCCCGCTCAAACTGGCTAACATACAATTCATGATAGACACCATCAAGCTTAAGTAGTTGCTCATGGGGACCTTGTTCAACAATCCGGCCGCTCTGAATAACCAGGATACGGTCCGCATCCTGAATCGTACTGAGCCTATGCGCAATGACAAAGCTGGTGCGTCCCTGCATAAGGGTCTTCATGGCTTGTTGAATCTGCATCTCCGTGCGAGTATCGACACTACTTGTCGCTTCATCCAAAATCAAGATAGCAGGATCGGCGAGAATAGCGCGTGCAATCGTCAGCAGTTGGCGCTGTCCATGGCTCAAATTACTGCCTTCCGTCTCCAGTATTGTATCGTAACCATGCGGGAGCCTCGCGATAAAATCGGCGGCGTTAGCCAGTCTCGCCGCTTCTTCAACCTCATTGTCAGTGGCATCAAGACGGCCAAAACGAATGTTCTCCCTTATGGTCCCCGAGAATACATGAGCATCTTGCAACACCATCCCGATCTGGCTGCGAAGCCCACGTTTGTTCCGCTTCCGAATGTCAAAGCCATCAATGGTAATTGAACCAGCCGTCACCTCATAAAACCGGGTCAGCAGATTTACAATTGTCGTCTTACCTGATCCAGTGGGCCCGACAATGGCCACTTTCTCACCAGGCAAGGCTTCAAAGGTCATCCCAGTCAAAATAGGCGAATCAGCCTTGTAATGGAAGGATACGTCACTGAATTCAACTTTCCCGGTCAAGTTTGAGCATTCCGTGTCTTCCACATCTACTGGTTCATACTCCGACGGTAAATCTAACACTTCAAACACACGCTCCGCCCCCGCAATAGCAGACTGGATCAGATTGTACTGATTAGCCAGTTCAGAGATCGGTCGCCCGAATTGCTTGGAATAATTCAGAAAGCTTACGATAATTCCCACCGTGGCTAGCCCATGGTAAGCCATCCAGCCGCCGACACCAGCAATGATTGCAAAGCCCAGATTATTGATAAGGTTCATAACCGGCCCTACAAGTCCAGATACAATCTGTGCTTTGATGCCGACTTTGTTCAGTTTATGACTGATCCCGCGAAACCTCTCTGTCTCCATACCTTCTCTGACATATTGTTTAACGACCTTTTGTCCACTGATCGTCTCCTCAATAAACCCGTTAAGCTCGCCCAAATGCCGCTGTTGATCCTTAAAATAGATTCGGCTCAATCCGGCGATTTTGCGGCTGCTTACGAGTACAAGAGGGATTGTTAACAGTGCAACCACTGTAAGCGGAACATTCAGGGTGAGCATGATGACCAGCGAACCACTCAGCGTAATGAGACTGTTCAGAAGCTGTGTCACACTCTGATTCAGCGAATTCGATACATTTTCGATATCGTTGGTTGCCCTGCTCATCAGTTCTCCGCGAGCATGTGTGTCGAAGAACTGTACCGATAACTCCTGATACTTGGCGAATAAGTCACGCCGGAGTTCAAGCACTGTATTTTGCGACACTGCTGTCATGACATAGGCCTGCACCCAGGCAACCAGACTAGACAGCCCATAGATCCCCAGCAGAAGAAGGCTAAAGCGAACCAGCAAATTGTATTCGCGTGGAATAACGGCGATGTCTACCGCCTTGCCTAGCAGAAACGGTGCAACCAACGATAACACTGCATTCAGCACAGTGAAAATGTACACCACGATCAATCCGCCCCGTTGACGATTCAAATAAGCCCAGATGCGTCTAATGGTGGCACTCCGATTCTTAGCGCGAACGATAGGCATAGCAGGTCCGCCTCCTCCATGACCTCTGCCGAAAGCACCCGGCGGACCGGGAACCTGTGCTGATGTACGATTATGGGGACTAGACATTACGATGCCTCCTCTTCTTTCAACTGCGATTGGCGGATCTCGCGGTAAACCTCAGAGGTTCGCAGTAATTCTTCGTGCGTCCCCTGGGCTGCGATTACACCCTTTTCCAAAATCAGAATATGATCAGCATCTACGACAGAAGAAACGCGTTGCGTAATCAGAATGTTGGTGCTGCTCCCCATCTGCTCACTGAGCCGTTTGCGAATACGTGATTCAGTTACTGCATCCAGCGCACTAGTACTGTCGTCCATGATCAGAATGGTAGGCTGAATCAACAGTGCCCGCGCAATAGCTAGCCGCTGCTTCTGTCCACCGGATAGATTAATTCCGCGCTGACCCAGTACAGTATCGTAAGCTTCTGGAAGTCCCATAATAAATTCATCTGCTTCCGCAGCAATGGCCACCTGCTTAACTTCCTCATCCGTAGCATCAGGCCGGCCATAGCGGATATTATCGCGGATAGTTCCACTGAACAAAATCGTTTGCTGCATGACAAATCCGATGTTTCTGCGAAGATGCTCCAGATCAATTCTTCGAATGTCTGAGCCGTCGATTGTAATAGAACCTGATGACACCTCATAGATCCGCGATATGAGGCTAACCAGTGTCGACTTGCCCGCACCGGTGCCGCCAAGGATTGCGACCGTTTCACCAGGTTTAGCCGTAAATGAAATATCCTCCAGTACAAGATTCTCATCATTTGAATCATAAGCAAATGTGACCCTATTAAACTCAACCTGACCGACATGCACAGCATTTGTTAGACTGTCATGCGAATTTGTGATTTCATTAGTTGTTGCGAGCACTTCACTTACACGATCCCCTGACACTTTTGCCCGCGAGATGAATGTGAGCATATTACTCAGCATCAGCATCGACATCAGAAGCTGGGTGACGTAGTTGATAAAAGCTATCAAATCGCCGATAGGCAATCCGTGATTCCAGCTTGCCAGTCCCCCAAACCAAAGAACCGCAACAATGCTGACATTCAGCACCAGCATCATGAGTGGTAAATTGAGTGACATAAGCCGTGTAACCTTGATCGCCGTCTCGGTATAATCCTTATTCGCCTCGTTAAACCGCTTCTGCTCATGTTCACCACGAACAAAGGCCTTAATGACCCGAATCCCAGATAGATTTTCCTGCAGCACCGTGTTGACCCCATCGAGCTTGATTTGCATTTTGCTAAACAGCGGGAAGGAAAGCCGGATCAGTACATAAAGCAGTACAAACAACAGCGGAACCGAGACCAGCAAGATTAGCGTCAATGAAGGACTGATGCGAATCGCCATAACCAAACTGCCGATCAATAGCAGCGGTGAACGAACCAGAGATCGCAGAATGATCTGAACAAACGTCTGTAGTTGCACCACATCGTTCGTTAGACGGGTAATCAGCGATCCGGTCTTCAGCTTATCCAGATTTCGATTTGAAAAAGACTGTACCTGCTCAAACAGCCGAATCCGCAGGTCGTTACCGAAATTTTGTGACGCGATGCTTGAAAAAATAGCACATCCCACACCACCAATCAAACCAATAAAGGCTACGCCCAGCATGGTCAGACCAGTCGAAACAATATGCGGCAAATCATTCTTCATTATGCCTTTGTCCACAATGCTTGCCATCAATGTAGGTTGAAGCAAATCCATAAACACTTCCACAACCATCAGAAGG
Source organism: Paenibacillus sp. NPDC057934 (assembly GCF_042887565.1). Classification (NCBI taxonomy): domain Bacteria; kingdom Bacillati; phylum Bacillota; class Bacilli; order Caryophanales; family Paenibacillaceae; genus Paenibacillus; species Paenibacillus sp. NPDC057934. The sequence goes on along the minus strand of NZ_JBHVPB010000009.1, from coordinate 57,617 downwards.
GGTGCCAGCACGCACCACAGCCAGTATGGCTTAATAAAACTCTTTAGCTTTGACACCTTTTCACCTGATTTCTGAAAATCTTGTTCTAAAGTAGTTGTAGCGGTGAATCAAATCAGTTACTGTCATCCTTTACTTCTTCTCTATCCCGTTTCACATCCTGTTCCAGCATCACTTCCCGCAGCTCAAAGGCATGAATAAATTCTTGCATAATGGCATCAGTGGCTTTTAATTCACCGCTCAAAACCTGCTTAATGGCGTCGTATTCGGGCTGGTTCAGCTGCTGCATCAACGTGGAGCGCTTAATTTCCAACCTTTCCAGAAAAGCAATTGCACGCCCTCTGCGAAAGGTCTGCGCACTTTGAATACGCTCCTTGTGTCCGTTGCCCGACTCGCAGCCCTGTTCACCAGATCCTCGGTGACCACGAGGCTCCTTCGACCGATCCCTTCCCTCACGCATTCTAATCCCCTCCTCGTTTTGTATACATATGTATACAAAAGTGTCCGTTATTAATCTAAACCTTATTCCTATCGACTGTCAAGACGAAAAAAATGCTCCCGAAAAGTGAAAATCCACTTCGGAAGCATCCTTTATGCTAGCTTATGACGCAAATATTTATAGACCTTTTGAGAAGCTATTTGCTATGAACTCTCGGAATTTCTCAATATGCTCATCTAAGCTTGGCTCCGCATCAACATCAATCCACTGGATATCCTTCATGTGACGGAACCATGACATCTGTCTTTTGGCGAAACGACGGGTATCCCGTTTTAAGAGCGTCACGGCTTCGTCCATGGTCAGCTCACCGGCAAGATAAGCAGCAATCTCTTTATAGCCTAGTCCCTGCATCGATACGAGACTCCGATCGTAGCCCAGGTCCAATAGTCCTTGTACTTCGGAGATCAAACCGTCAGCGAGCATGGCGTCAATTCGATCTTCGATCCGTTTATAGAGGATTTTCCGATCCATAGTCAGACCGACTAGACACAAATCATAGGGTGATTCCTTCTTTTGCCCAGCAAGGGAATCCGATTGTGTTATATTCGTCTGATGAAAGACCTCCAGGGCACGGATAATACGCCGACGGTCATTAGGATGCAGACGCTCCGCGCTAACAGGGTCTATATCTGCCAGCCTCGCATGCAGAGCAAGCGCTCCGTACTCATCCGCATAATCCTCTTGCTCTTTGCGGAAGGCTTCATCCGCCACCGCTTCCGAGAAACGGAACCCGTAACAAAGGGACTCAATGTAGAGCCCCGTCCCTCCTACTATAAATGGAAGTTTGCCCCGGCTGCTGATCTCTTCAATCAGTCTACGACCCTGCTCCTGAAACTCCGCAGTGGAATAGGCATCCTTTGGATCATGTATATCTATCAGATGATGAGGGATCCCCTCCATCTCTGCTTGTGAAATTTTGGCTGTTCCGATGTCCATGCCACGATATACCTGCATAGAGTCACCGGAGATAATCTCAGCTCCGTAAGCCTTAGCGATGGCAAGACTTAGCTTCGTCTTACCGACAGCGGTCGGTCCCAGCAGCACCAGAACCTTACGCCTTTCTTCAGTTGCCAATCTTTATCACCCCGTACGATGTTTTGGAGCTGCCGCGCAGCAGCTCGGTGAATCCCAGCCGGTCGAATTCGCCGCTCAGCGCTTTTTCCTTCAGTAGCACAGTTTTACGGGCCACTCTCTTGGCTTCCGCCACACTCTCTGGCGACAGTGCTTCTCCGTTGGCGTATTGGCGCAGCGGAGAAATGGAAGCCGAATCCGTTAATGGAACACGGAACATAGGATCGAAGTAAACAATATCTACACTGCAGTCTGGCTGGGCCCGTAAATAGTCCAAATGGTCACTGTTCACGACCTGGATACGGCGAAAAGCCTCATTTACACGTTCTTTCCCAGTGGTGTATTGACTCATTCCTTCAATCAATAGTGCGTACAGTGGGAGCGAACTTTCCAGTGCGGTTACCTTAGATGTTTCTCCACCGTATACAGAGAATAGCAGTGAGTCCGTACCAAGCCCTGCTGTGCAATCCAGCACACTGTCACCGGGGATCATATCCGCAGCAGACAGTAGTGGGTCAGTTTCGCCCTTGAGAATCCGCTTTGCCCGTACATATCCCATGCTGGGATGGAACTCCATTGACGGCATTCCGGGACGAATCAGCCGAACGGCCTCTTGCAGTACAACCAGCACCTCCTCTTCCCCATGTCGCTTCACTAGCTTGGGCAAGGAAAGGTTATCGCGCGGCACATAGTTACAACCAGTACGTTCCGCAAGGCTAACCGCCCGCTGTACAATTTCCGGTATCGGGTCATTACCCGTCGTTATAATCATTGTGCCTCCTGTTCGACTCTATACAATAAATCTTTTATAGATCAATCTTATTTCAAAACTTCACATCACCCGTTTGAACAGCTTCTCCAAGTCATAAGCTGAGAACGAAATGACAATTGGTCGCCCATGTGGGCAGGTGTAAGGCTGGCGGCAGCACGCTAGCCGTGAGATTAAGGTCTCTACTTCCTGTTCGGTCAGCTTCTGATTTGCTTTAATAGAGGCTTTGCAGGAGCACAAAATGGACGATTTCTCACGCAGCTTAGCCAGATCTATTGCCCGTTCGCTCAGCACCCATTCAGCCATCTCTTCAATGACCGCCTTCTCGTCCCCCTCTGGGAACCAGTAAGGTAAGGAGCGAACCAAGAAGGTCTGTCCGCCAAAATGCTCCAGGTATACGCCCGCTTGCTGAAACCAGTGAAGCCGTTCGCTGAGCTGCCGGCTCTCTGAAGGAGTAAATTCCAGCGTAATAGGTAGCAGCAGCTCCTGTGAGGCATCTTCCGGACGGCCAAACTTTTCGTAATAATATTCATAATTTATTCGTTCATGTGCAGCGTGCTGATCTATGAGGTACAAACCGCTGTCATTCTGAGCAATAATATAAGTCCCATGATGCTGGCCAATATAATTCAGTTCTGGAAAAGCTGGCAGCCCCGACTCTTCGCTGGCTGCGGGCGCCCACAATTCTTCACTCACTGGGAATTGGCCCTTGGCGGCAGGAGCGGCAGGCGACGGACGATATCCGCCGCTGTAACTGCCCCCGCCTGCGCCTCCCGCCGACTGCCGACTGCCATTCCCTGAATAGTTTTCACTGGCGCCAGTAGATGAATTACGGTATCCATCGCTAGACACTCCTCCACCGAGTGGAGAAGAAGACAACGGATTGCCGCTGCCATAGGAGGCCGCGGATTCCCGAGACTGGAGTAACTCTGGCTTCACAGGAGAATGACCGCCTTCATAAGAACGGCCTGAACCCGCTGCCGTCAGGTCAGAATTCGACTCTTGAGGGCGGGGTACGCCGCCTGAATTCACCTGATGCTGTGCACCCGGCGTCACATTGGAATCTGCCGCAATTCCACCTGTAGCAGGCTGACCAGGCGTCCCTCTACCGAATGCGAACTGCTCCTGAATAAAAGCACCGCTATTTTTGGAACCGATCGGTTCTTTGCTAGGACGAGGAATCAAGCTTTGGCCCATAAGGACCTTGCGAATCTCTTCCTCAACGAACTTGTAGAGCTCATTTTCTTTACTGAAACGAACCTCCAACTTGGCAGGATGCACATTGACATCCACCAGAGAGGGATGCATATCGAACTTAAGCACCAGCAGCGGGTAACGGTTAATCGGCAGCAGCGTATGATAAGCACGCATGATAGCCGCATTCAGACCATTGCTGCGGATGTGGCGTCCTCCAACAATGGTTGTCACCCCGTTGCGGTTGGATCGCGTCCATTCCGGACGGCTGACAAAGCCGCTCATCTTGAAGTCAGGATCTTCAGCAGACACAGGCAGCATCGCTTTGGCTGCTGACGTTCCATAGATAGCAGCGATAACCTGTAGCAGGTCATCATTGCCCAGCGTGCGCAGCAATTGATTGCCGTTATGATTCAGCGTGAAGGAAATCCCTGGATGGGCAAGCGCCGTCCGGTACATCGTGTCAGAGATATGTCCGAGTTCCGTCTGAATGCTCTTCATGTATTTCAGCCTGGCCGGAGTATTGAAAAATAATTCCCGGACGGCAAAATCTGTCCCTTGTCCGGAAGGAGAATCTTCATTAGTCCGCAAATTGCCGCCCTCGATCTCAATCTTGCGGCCTACACCGTCGTCCTTGCTCGCTGTGAGCAGTGACACCTTGGATACCGCCGCGATACTCGGCAGTGCTTCACCCCGGAAGCCCAGACTTGTAATCTGGAACAGATCCCGTCCGGTCACAATCTTGCTCGTCGCATGCCGGTAGAACGCAGTCTCACAATCATCTGGCTCGATACCTGAGCCGTTATCCTTGACACGGATGCTCTGAAGTCCACCTTCTTCCACTGCCACCTCGATCACAGTGCTTCCCGCATCGATGGCATTCTCTACAAGCTCCTTCACCACGGAAGCCGGTCGTTCAACCACTTCCCCCGCGGCGATCTGGTTGGCAATATGCTCGTCCAACACATGAATTTTCGCCATATTATTCACCCCGCTATAGGCTATCTATATTGTAAAGCTGTAAATGTCTATTAGAGATCCTTGGCTTTCATCTTCAGGTCATTCAACAGACCCATGGCTTGCAGCGGCGTCATGTTCATGAGATCGGCCCCTTGAACGGCTGCAATAAAGTCTTTGAGCGCCGGGTTAAATTGCTCCGCGGCGGGTACAGAAGTTCCTGCCCCGCCTTTGCGGGACTTACGCGGCTCTTCCTCACCAAAGATAGAGAGCTGCACCACCTCCTGCTCGGCTTCAGGCGCTGCGAGCGATACGGCAGCTTCAGCATATACCGTACCTGCCGCTGGGGATGCATGATCTGCTGGAGCTTCAGTTATACTGGCAACAGATTCTTGAACAGAGGACGGCCCTTCAACACTGGCACGACGCGGCTCTGAGCCCCCGTAATGAAGCGCTGGTCCGCCAGGTGCTGCTGCCTGTTCAATACTTTGAAGTAGTCCATATGCCCGGTCAATGATTCCACCCGGCAGTCCGGCTAGCCGTGCGCAATAAATACCGTAACTGCTGTCCGCGGCTCCTGGCACAAGTTTGCGCAAGAAGTTAACCTTGTCGCCGCTCTCCTGCACCGCCATCGAATAGTTGCGCAAGCCTGTTAGACTCTGCTCCAAGTGAGCAAGCTCATGAAAGTGTGTTGAGACAAGCGCCTTACAGGCGATGGTATCATGCACGTATTCAATAACGGCTTGAGCAATGGCCATGCCCTCACTCGTTGAGGTGCCCCGGCCCAGTTCGTCAATGATAATCAGACTGCGTGCGGTGGCTTTTTCCGTCATGACCTGAATATCGGCCATCTCCACCATGAACGTACTCTGACCGCCAATCAAGTCATCCGCAGCTCCGATCCGGGTGAAGATTCGGTCAATCAGCGGCACCTCGGCACTGGACGCCGGAACAAAGCAACCGATCTGGGCCAGAATGCAGATTAAGGCAACCTGGCGCATGTAGGTACTTTTCCCCGCCATATTCGGTCCGGTAATAAGCAGTATGTTGCCCTCCGCTTTGGTAAGGCTGCTTCCATTGGCGATAAAGGCCGCATCCTTCAGCACCGCTTCCACGACCGGATGTCGTCCACCTTCTAGCCGGAGATCATATCCGTCGGAAAGCTTCGGCTTCACGAACCGCTGCTCTGCGCTGACAGCTGCAAGGCTCTGGTATACGTCAATCTCAGCGACCTTCTCGGCCAGATTCTGAAGTCGCGGAACCTGGGCCGCTATTCTGTCACGCAGTTCTGTGAAAAGGCTGTATTCAAGATCGGTCATCTTATCCTGGGCTTCCAGAATCAGCGCCTCTTTCTCTTTAAGCTCAGGAGTCACGAACCGCTCTGCATTCGCCAGCGTCTGCTTGCGCTCATAGCGCCCTTCGGGCAGTGCAGACAGATTGGCACGGGTAATCTCTATAAAATAGCCAAATATTTTGTTGTAGCCGATTTTGAGTGATTTGATACCGGTAGCCATACGTTCTTTGGCTTCAAGCTCCGCAATCCACTGCTTGCCACTGCTGCTGGCTTCGCGCAGCTCGTCCAGACGTTCATGGTAACCCTGACGGATAATTCCCCCATCACGTACAGACACAGGCGGATCTTCAACGATTGCCCGCGCAATGTCTTCCCGCAGCTCTGCGCAATCGTCCATCGCAGCCCCAATCTCCCGCAATGTGGCGGAGCCTGAAGTTCCACACAATTCTTTCAGCGCCGGAATTTGCTCCAATGACAACTTCAATGCATTCATATCCCGGCCATTGGCACTCCCGAAGGCAATTCGGCCAACCAGACGCTCCAGGTCATAGATTTCTTTCAATGCCTGCCGCAGATCTTCACGGACGATGAATTGATTATATAGATAATCAACGGCTTCCAGTCGACGTTCAATCGGTGCCCGCTGAAGCAGCGGCTTATCGATGCGGCGGCGCAGCAGACGCGCACCCATCGATGTCTCGGTGCGGTCCAGCAGCCAGAGTAACGAGCCTTTTTTGGAACGCTCACGCACCGTCTCGGTCAGCTCCAGATTTCGGCGGGTAAATGGATCAAGAATCATATAATTGCCGGGTTCATAAGGCGAAATCTGACTGAGTTGGCCCAGGGAACGCCGCTGTGTCTCACTCAGGTAAGAGATTAGTAGCGAAAGACAATGGCCTCGCTCCCGTTCCAGTCGTACCCAGGCCGACTCACCGAACTGGCGACGAGCCAATTCCTCATCCCGCTTTTCCCATGGGGTGTATACGACCGGTTTAGCCAGTAGCGAAGCTTCGCTCCGCAGGGTCTCCAGCAGTGCTGCATCACCGATAATCTCGGCGGGTTCATATATGCCGATCTCGTCACGCAACCACTCTGCGCCGGATAGCACGGAGGTTACATACAGCTCACCTGTAGTCAAATCACAGGCAGCTAGCGCCATCATCCCGTCCAGTTCAGTGACACAGACCAAATAATTATTGTTCTTGTCAGAGATGATTTTGCCATCCATCACCGTTCCCGGTGTCACGACGCGCACGATATCTCTGCGCACCATCCCTTTCGTTACAGCAGCATCCTCAAGTTGTTCGCAGATCGCGACCTTGTATCCTTTTTCGATCAAACGCTGTATGTAACCCTCAGCGGCATGGTATGGGACACCGCACATCGGAATCTTCTCGTCGCCCCCACCTTCGCGTCCTGTTAATGTTATTTCCAGTTCCTTCGATGCCAGTACGGCATCCTCAAAGAACATCTCATAGAAATCTCCCAGTCGGAAAAAGAGGAAGGCATCCTTCGCTCCTTCTTTCACACGTAAGTACTGCTCTATCATCGGCGTATATTTTGCCATGGTCTACCTCCAAGCCTTTTTCATGCTAACCTCTATTATAACAGAAAGTTTGCTCTCAAAGTTACCCCTGGTAAGTTGTGCTTCTGGACTGATTTAGAGATCCGAATTATTCCGCTTTACTGCTTATATAGAACGCATTTAAAGACACAACGTAATCTCGCAACTGACTCCGACATGTAAATAACAGCCTTCTTGTACCCTAAGGCACAAAATGAACCCTTGATTCACAAGGATTTCACTCCCCCAGCTGACGAATGCGCCGATAGGCTCAACTTCACTCTATAGAGCACTGTAATAACTGGAATAGCTACCGTTAATCACCTCAATTTTAGACTGTTACAGGAGAAAAGAGGTATTTAACGGGATAAATCCCCTTTATTTACGATGAATAAGGTGAAGTGAAACATTTAACGGGATATTTTCCTGCTATCAAAGCCCCTCATAAACTTCGAACGTAAGCTCAGGCAATTATTTCGGTGAAAGGTAGACTTGTGATCTGTGTTGTTCACCTATTTCTTATCTGTTAAACCGCTTCTATTCGCTGAACTTAAGAATGATCTGTTACAGATGAGTTACACCATGCAACACAAGCTACACAAGTTCTACCCTTGTATACGAAAGATTTCGCCCATCCATGATGTTATTTTTTTAAGTTCACATTATATATTTCTATAGTATTTTCAGTTCAAGCTATACAAAAATTGCTTAATTGAATAAATATTCAGGATAAAATCAATACTACACAATATCCTTATAGACAGTAATCACTGAAAAAGGTATCTTGACAGCCTTCGCTTTAGTTAGTAGTATTCTAATATACCACTTATAGAAAAATATCATTTTGAACACAGCTTCTGTAGGCGGTATATTTTTTCAAAAAGAATTAAGTCGTATTTATTAATACGACTCATAATCCAAACAAAGAGAGGAAACACCGACCATGACTAACTCAACCACTGTTGATATTGACTTTTGCAGCGAACTTATTGTCTCTCTCGGAGCCAAGCTCCGGGAAGAATGTAAAAAAGACCTCCGTTTAACCACATTTGAGGAAGTGTACGCCAGAGCCAAAGAGATGAGTGAATGGGTAACCCGATCGTTAAAAGAACCTCTCGCCACCAAGTACCCTTCTATTCTTTGGTCTGATTCGGAATTCAATCTGGATAACCAGCGACAAGCGGAATCTGCAGGCGAATATTGGGTTTTAGATCCACTGGACGGAGCTCTTCATTTTGTTCAAGGCTTCTCCTTCTTCGCCCTTTCTCTATGCCTTGTCCGTGCAGGACAACCGGTCGTTTCGTTTGTCTATGATCCCAGCAGCCGGGAATTATTCCATGCTGTTTCAGGTCAAGGGGCTTTCATGAACGGCTCTCCTATCCATGTGGCCGCCAAGCAAGAATTGGCCCAATCCTACATCACAACATCCCTGCCCAGCAATCCGGCAAAAGAACCGGACATATCGGAGCTGACGGTACGCGGCATTACCCGTTTTATGTCTAAGACTGTAGCTGTAAAAATGCTCGGCGCTGTCTCCTTACAACTAGCTTATGTTGCAAGTGGTAGACTCGACGGCTATTTTGAATTTGGTGACGATTATTATGACTGGCTCGCCGGTTCCCTGCTCGTTCAAGAAGCCGGTGGGACGATTACAGATGGTCAAGGTGGTCCATTCACTTGGGGCACTTCTGGAATTATCACTGCGAATACCAGTCTGCATGGGAAAATGGTCGCTGAGCTGAGGGAGCTTTGATGCTTGTTCTGTTTGTTACCCTGCGTTTGTGCCAAGCCGTAACAGAATATATGCTTGTAGAATAAGTCAAAAGCCTTGCTCCAGATGGAGCAGGGCTTTTGTTCCTACTTTAAAGAGAGGTTAGGATGCCCAGCAGGAATAATCTCGCCAGGCTTCCCCACCCGCCAGAGCCTGCGGATATCGCGGGATTCATCCCAGGTCCGACCTGCGGAAATATAGTGAAGCAGGGGCTCAATGTATGGGGCGGCCTTCTCGTAGCCGCCCAAGGCTCTAATCTGGGCCGCTAATGGTGCAAAGGCGGCCCGCAAAGGGCCTCTGTCGCCGCTATAGTAGGCGGCATGCAGGTCTTCCCGGTCGAGCGGGCGGAGCGGCAGGTCCTCATAATGGCTCACGATCAGGTGAGCCAGATGGACCACGCCTTTGGCGATGACCGGGGAGACCAGGAAGCTCGGCAAAGTGCGGTACTCGAAGCCGCCATGCGGCTGGTACCGGAAATCTCCGAGCACACCATAGCGCGGACGCCGCGAGGACGCCCTGGCGTCCTCCAGCAGCGTAATGGGCAGCGCGAGATAGTTGTCGAGCGCGCGCAGCAGCGGCGCCGTCAACGTCACGCCACTGAAGTGCAGATGGCCGCCGAGGGCCCAGCCCGCCAGCGGCATGCCTCCCGCCCGCCACGCCAGCGTGCGGTCGGCGATCAGCCGGTCCGCCGTAGCTGCGGCGGACATAAGCTGCGCCAGCAGCGCGCGCGGCTCCCCGCGCGGCTTAGGGCGCAGCTCCGCTACCGGGAACGCGCCGCGCGTTCCCGGAGGTCCGGCGTCGCAGCCCGCGACGCCTGCCATGGGCAGGTACCGCGACGCAGGCACGACGCGGCCCGTGTCGACCCGGAGTAGCAGAAACTCCGGGTCCATGCCCATGAGCAGCCCCGGACGTCCGGGCTGCTCGGCGGCCAGGCTGCGGGCCACTGCCCGCGCAGCCGATGCATAAAGCTCCGGGAGCGGCTTCCCCGGAGCCACTGCCAGTGGTGTCACATCCTCCACCACATATTGGCGCTCGCCCATAGCGGTTAACAGCACCTCCCCGCTATCCAGCCCCAGGCTATACAGGGCAGCGATCGCCAAACTATCGACATCCCGGCGAAAGGTTCCGCGTCCACCGGAAGAGAGTCTCGTGCCTCTCCATGAACCGACATCCACTTCCTCTACACCGCTACCATTAGCTCCAGCAGCATCAATCGATTGCCTTAGCCGATTTAGCGCATAGCCCTCAGCATGCCCCTCCCTTATGGTAAAACCCTCCCATTCTGTACTGTGGCTAGCGGATAGAAGCCCCCCTGAACGGTGGTCTACCAGCCCCTCTTCTTGCAGTCCATAGGAACTAAGTCGAACTCCCTTCATCCCGGGCCCTGCTCCAAGAGGCGTAATAGCCCTGACAGCGAGATTGTAGACCGAAATGGAGTAACGCTGCCGGTGTCTCCCCCCGTGATTGCTGGCCTTATATGTAACGTCAGCAGAGTTCGTCATCTCCCAGACAGAGCGACGTTCCCTTGCTGGACTAACGCTGACCCCGGTATCAGTGATCAAATGCTTTCTTTTGCTGCCCGCAGTGAGCGCCGCCTTCAGCCCGCTCCGCTGTAGTCGCGCTTCTCTCTGTTCCAGTGAAAGCGACCTGTAGACACCAATTCCCTCATTGATCATCTTCTCGCCCTCCTCCGGGCTGGTATTCCCGATTTAGATGCCCAAATAGCAAAAAACGGCTTCCCGTCATACGGAAGATACCGTTTTTGCCATAACAATTAAACTCCGATGGAAATGAATAACCTTCTTAGACAAGCAAAAAAATTATTCAAAAAAAGGAGGGCATTCGCCCTCTACGCCGCCGCCCTCCCAACATATAATGAATCATATCTCATAAATCGTAAGCCAGGCGGCGGCGCATGTTTTTTACAGCTCATCATCCAGGGCGTCAGGGTCCAAATCTTCATAATCGAAGGTTTCGCCGTCAAAATCATAATCCTTGTCTTCCAGATCATCGACTTGATCACTTACAAACACGCGGACTTTGGTCTCAGCCACCAATTCCGCTTCAAACTCCCGCTCCACGCGAAGGGTCACGCTTCCGCCTCCCGGCGATACGCCAGCTTCTACACAGTTTGGTTCCTGCGTTGCCTCCGCAGAAACTTCCACTGTAGATGCGCGGTGTCTCGGGTCCAGGTACGAAAGAGGAATAAGCTCCACATAAGAGACCGTTTCTTTAGCAACCTCGGTCTGCTTATTCTTGTCGTACGAGTACCAGATGTTCACATCATAAGTACCGATTACTTCGATTCCGTTACCGGCGGCAACCGCTTCGTATTGGTGGTTGATGATCCATGCCCCCAGAATACTTGTCGGATGATGTGGCGGAGTCACGGTATGAGTTGCGGTAGAGAACTTACGACCTTTGCCGCAAATTGCCTTCGTAATGATCTCCCTTGTTTGACGTTTATGGCCTAATGACATCTTTGAACCTCCTCCATACAATCATTCACTATCAAGTGTATGCAGGTTCTAGGCATTTGTTGATTGTTAGTCTATAAATAAATTTGAGTAAGCCCTCCCGGCCCCGGCCGCGAGGGTTATAGTTCATTTTATTTCATCTAACACGATGGTATGAGTACATTTTATTGCGGAATAACCCTTACAATACCGATGTTTCTCTGCTTGCTGAGGTCCAGGAAGTCCTCGCCGAGGTTCACAAGCGGACGAAGCGGGTCATGCGACAGGATCATCACAATTCTTCCCGTCCGCCCATCTGTTAACTCCACCTCGTTCCCTATCATGGACTGCATCAGTTTATCAATAAAGACCCGGCAAATATAAGGATCCAGCTTGCCGTACACACTCTCCTCCATCTGTGTCAGAACCTCGTAAAGCGGAGACGCCTTCCGATAGAAACGATCTGAGGTCATGGCATGGAAAATATCGCAGATTGCCACGATTTTACTGAAATCCGTAATCCGGTGTCCAAGTACCCCGAACGGATAGCCGCTGCCATCCATACGCTCATGATGCTGAAGGGCCACAAGTGCCTGATTATGATTCGTACCCACCGTATCCCGCACCATTTCGTATCCGTACGTAGTATGCTTTTTCATAATCTGAAACTCTTCATCACTCAGCGGTCCGGGTTTGGTCAGAATCTCAGCCGGCACCATAATCTTTCCGATATCATGCAGGGTGGCCGCAATCGTCAGCTGGCTGAGATCCTCCGGCTTCATCTTGAGCCACTTGCCCAGCAGCGTCGAAAGTATCCCTACTGCAACATTATGCCTGTATGTATAATCGTCCTTTGACTGCAACGCAGCCAATATGCCATAGAAATCATTCTTCTCCGTAACCTGATGGATGAAGGGGATGACTTCATTGCGGAGCTCGATCATGGGAATGCGCTTGCTTTTATTATAACGGATCTGTTCAAAAATACCTTCCATTGCAGTCGTACAGTCGTCGATAGCAATCTGGAAAAATGCCGCGCCGTCCAAATGAATAACATCTTTCTCCTCCAGCGTAATCTTGTGCTGGCTGATCAATCGGGTATGCTCGGCGTTTAACAAGGTCATTGCAGGCAATACAAAAACGCCCTTGCTGTTGAACAAGTTAGAAACCAGCTGCTTCCCGATATACTCCTCGTTGCTACTATTCATGCTCTCACCTGCCAGAGCAGAAAATCCGAGACTACGGAATTTCCTGCTGTATTAGAATCCTCACTGTTACTGATCAAGAAACATCACCTGGGTGGTATTATTTTATTGCTTAACTATACTTATCGTTATTTTACTATTGTTTGTTAATACCTGTCCCGGGCTTCGAGGCCTAATCTCAGCTTTTGCGGGCACTACCCCGTGATGGACGAACTACCTCATGTCCGACCGGATTCTTATGCTGTTTAGCCATTTTTAGGTACAGAGTCAGTTCACGGCACAATTGGAGGATCGCTGAACGCACCTCGAATTCCTCACGGGAAGCCGGGAGCTCCATCCGCTTGAATTCCTGCTCTACCTCCTGGAGCAGTTGCTCCGTACGGCCTGTATATTCCTCTGCTCTCACATCACTACTAAGTTGATCGAAGAGTTCGCCCATCATTTCACAATGCGGCAGTTGCCGGTACACCTGGGAGAGCAACTGAACCATGTTCTGGATCGATTCCAACTGCTCTTTTCGCATATAAAAATAAACATTCCACGCTTCATCGGGATGTATCACATGATTCTCCATCTCCCGCGTCGCAGCCGTCAGCCCCCGCTGAACTGCAGCACTAGCTCCGATCAATTCCTTTCCGTCCCAGACATACGCGGGATCACGCAATGTGCGGGACATCTGTGTGAAAATCACAGAGAAATAACCATCCACTTCCTTGCGGATGGCCGAGATCGCCCCACCGGCATGAGGCATATAGATCAAATTCACCAGTCCTGCAGACCCTAGTCCGATTACGAGTAGTTCAATCTGCTGGAACAAGACGTGCAAGCTGATCTCAGCTTGTCCAAAGACCCGAAAAACGATAACCGAGCTGGTGACGATCCCTTCCTTAAAGCCTGCCCGCACAATCAGCGGGAAGCCAAACAGCACATATAGTCCTAGTACCCAATAATGAAAACCTAGTCCCCAGAATAGAATACAGCCTAAAAAGAGTCCCACGAGCGAGGCGAAAAAGCGCGCCGATATCGTTCGGAGACTCCTTTTGCGGGTCACTTCCACACCCAGAATAGCTAGCAGACCTGCGCTTTGCGCATTGGGTATGCCCACAGCGGCTGCCAGCAGAATGGACAGCAGCGTGGCCGCTGCGGTTTTGATTACACGAAATCCCATGAACAATACTCTCCTTAACTACATTCGCTTCTTAATTTAAGTAAAGATAATATAGTCATGGTACAAGATTTTTCAGAACGGCACAACATGACATCATCTTTTTAACGCCGATTTAACAGTAGCTTCTCCACATAGACAACCAGTTGATACATAGCCGTTGCCACCGCTGCTATGATCAGCAGGCTTGACATTACCAGCGTGAAGTTGAAGACCTGGAAGCCATAGATAATGAGATAGCCAAGACCTGATTTTGCCACCAGAAATTCACCTACAATGACACCTACCCATGACATGCCGACATTCACTTTCAGCGTAGATACGATGGCAGGGAACGAAGATGGCAGAATGACCTTAAAGAAGATCTGCACCCGCGTGCCGCCGAACGACCGCACCACCTTGACCAGATTGGGATCGACGCTGCAAAAGCTGTTATAGACGACAAGCGTAGTTACAATAACCGTGATGGATAAAGTCGTCATTACTATCGCTGTGAATCCGGCCCCGAACATTACAATAAAGATGGGACCTAGTGCCACCTTTGGCATACTGTTGAATACGACCATATATGGATCCAGGACAGCGGATAGAAAAGGCGACCACCAGATCACAACAGCCAGGAGTGTACCCAGCAGTGTCCCCAGCGCGAATCCTACCACGGTCTCTCCAACTGTGATTCCCAAATGCGGCCAGAGAGTGCCGCTGATCATATCGCCCCAAATTTGCCGGAACACCTTGGTTGGGTAGCTGAACAGCAGTTCATCGATCCAGCCCAGCCGTGCACTGGCTTCCCAGAAGGCGAAGAACACCAGCAGCAGGCTGGTGCGGACCGCGATAATCCGGTTTTTCTCCCGTCGTTGCTCTTGACTGAATACACTGTGTAATTGCCGCAGCCATGATTCCCGGGAAGCAGCGATCCCGGATATTTCCGATTGCTCCACAAGCCTTCCCTCCTAACGTTCAGCGTTACCAATCTAATTTGACTTGTTCCCTGCCTGCTCCATTTCCTTCCATACCTCATGAAAAAGTTCTGCAAAGCCGAGCTGATCCCGTGCATACAAGGGCGGAACGTCGCGGATAGACTCCGGCACAGTGAACACCTTACGGATTCTTCCCGGATTTGGTTCCAGCAGAATCACCCGGTTGCTGACTGCAATCGCCTCAGACAGATCATGGGTAACCAGGATAGCTGTCGTTCCGCGGCGGCGCAGAGTTTCTGACACCAAATCCTCAAGCTGCAGCTTGATCTGGTAATCGAGCGCCGAGAATGGCTCATCTAGCAGAAGCAGACCGGGATCTGTCGCAAGGGTACGCACCAGTGCTACCCGCTGCCGCATGCCGCCGGAGAGCTGGGACGGATAAGCATCCTCTTTTCCCGCAAGTCCCATATCTCCCAGCAGCTCCACGGTCTTTCTATGGTTCTCCTCGTTCAGATTACCGGTCAATTCTAACCCCAGCAGTGCATTCTCAAGAATCGTGCGCCAGGGGAACAGATAATCCTGCTGTAGCATGTAGCCGATCTCGGGGGAAGGACTATGGATAGGACGGCCATAGACGGAGACCTCTCCTTCGGAAGGCTGCAATAATCCGGCAATAATTGAGAGGAGCGTCGTTTTACCGCAGCCACTTGGACCAACCAGACTGACGAATTCTCCGCTTCCAATACTAAGGTTCAAGTCTTCAACAGCCAGAAAGGCTTCCCGTTCACCCAAGTAAGCATGGGTTACTCCTTTTAATTCCACTACCGGCAGCATATCCACCTCCTCCTTTCACAGAATGTGCTTTTCCTTACTTTGCGAGACTGTCCTTGGCTTTTTCGGCAAAGCCGTTATTTACAATTTTGTCTACTGGAATGCGTTCCTTCAGCTCACCGGCATTCTCCATAACGTCCAACAGGTTATTCCACTCTTTATTGTCAATGATGGGATCTGTCGCATACGTATCCTGTTCTTTGTAACGCTTGATCGAAGAGATGACGATATCCCGGTCTGTCTTGTCAAAATACGGCAGCACCGCGTCTGCAATCTGCTCCGGGCTGTGATCCTTCACCCAAGTTTGAGCGCGCTGGATCGCATTGGTGAACTTTTGGACCGTTTCGCCATTTTTGCTGATGTAACTCTTCTTGGACATGAAAACCGTGTACGGCAAGTACCCGCTCTCCACCCCGAACGAAGCTACAACTGAACCCCGTCCTTCACGCTCGAAGATAGAGGCCTGCGGCTCGAAGAGCTGTACAAAGTCCCCCGTTCCGGAAGCAAAAGCCCCGGCAATGTTGGCAAAATCAATATTTTGAATCAGCTTCACATCCTTGGCGGGATCGATACCTTTATGCTTCAGGGTAAAAGCGCCGGCCATTTGTGGCATACCGCCTTTTCTTTGTCCAAGAAAGGTTGACCCCTTCACCTCATCCCAGGTAAACTGTCCCGTGGCTTTGCGGGCAAAGAGAAACGTCCCGTCCCGCTGAGTAAGCTGTGCAAAGTTGATCACCGGATCATCGGCTCCCTGTTGGGATACATAAATCGAAGTTTCGGAGCCTACAAGCGCCACATCAATCGCTCCTGAGAGCAGAGCCGTCATCGTCTTGTCCCCGCCGGGAATGGTCTGCAGCTCCACGTCCAGACCCTCATCCTTGAAAAAATTCTGTGACAGCGCGACATATTCAGGCGCATAGAACACCGAGCGGGTCACCTCGCCGATCTTCACCTTCACCGACGACGGGTCGCCCCCGCAGCCGGCAAGTACGGAAAAACACAGAGCGATGATCAAGAACGACAGTGACCATTTTTTTCTTCTTTTCATCTTTCATTCTCCTTTCTTACCGGGTCTTTCGCCCTTGCTTGCAGCATATGCGGATGCCTAGAGAATGGTTAAGAAGACCAGGAGGCTGCGGGGCACGGGTTCAAAATCTAGTAAAAATAGGTACATCGGCGGATACTCTTTTTTTTGAAATACATGGAAACTATGATTGAGAGTCTTTAAGATTCATGAGGGAACGCCAAAATGGCCGGAACCATAATATCGGTCCTGCCTGATGTGTGTCGCTATATTTGCTTACGCGTATTTTGGCTGAGGTTTGATGAGGGTTCCGGTTTTCATTATTTCCTTGCTGGCCGCAGCGTCAGATTGGCGCCGCCTTCAGAACCCATTGTGTGACAGCGTTGCAGAACTCCGCTTTGGTGGTTGGCGCAGCAATCATCCAATCTTCCGTACCGCGCCCAACACGCAGCACAAATGCGCCTGATGGATCGGCGATATAGGAGGCATATTGCGTATTCCAGCCGCTGGAACCGTGCATGCAAAGTCGCAATTCACCCTTAGAGGTGCACCGCTTCATGATTCTGGCTAGCCGGGGTGCGTTCACGACATCGCCGCTAGCTTCCTCCAGTAAATCCGACAGAATATGTACCGGAAGGGGATCTGACTCTTCCTGGATCTGCTCAAACCTTTTCCTGGATAGCAACATTGCAGGTGCAGGTGTGGGTGCGGTCTGAGTATCCCTGTCACGATCGTCGCAATCATTCATTAAGAGGATGCAAGCCTCACGTACCTCTTCTGGCTCGCTTAACTCCCAACTGGACAATTCCGGTGCTCTCAGACAAAAAATCCATGTAGTCTCCTTATGTATCAGCAGGCAAACATCCCTTGTAAAACCCGGTTCAGCGTATTTGAGCCGGCATAGCCGTGCTCCTGCATCCGCTTTGTTCAACAACTTCTCAATATCCACACTCCTGGTCAGTTCTGGAAACAGAAACCGGGCCAGAATCAATCTTTCTTTTTCATTCACATCATTATTCCTTCCTGTAATACTTCACTGATCATAATTAAATCAAAAAACACGGCATAAGGAAATAAATCTAGTAATCTTTATGTTATCATAAGCTAATTTTAAGGTAAAATTAAGAAACACCCGGTATTATCATTACTATGAAATACTTGTAGCGAGGTGGATTTCAAATGAGAATGGTTATAACATTTCAGAACAAACTTGTACCTGTGTATTTCACAACAGAAAATAAACAGCCGACTCAAAAAGTGCTCCGGTTACTTAACAACACCTTGGATCTCAAAATTCAAAAAGGCAAACGTGCCCTCCAGAAATGCTTGAATTCTCTGATCAGTATCGAAATTAAAGGCTCCGAAGCTATATTGCACAGTTACAGCGAAAATGATTCGTTGGCGCTATCCCTCTATTAATAGAGGGATATTTTTTTATAATCCAGACAACTCAAAGAGGCATACGCCTTCTCTCCTGAAGGAATATGCCTGTCTATCACTTGAATGACTGCCTCCCTTTTAACTCTAGATAGAACGGTTTAGCTGGTTTTGTAGTTTCTCTCTTCCGCTTTTTCCGCCTTTTGGATACGAAGCTTGAATAGCTTGACCAGATTTAGACGCGTGTGTTCTTCGTGACAGTTGTCCAATTTCTTAATAATAAAACGGTCAATGGACATGTCAATCGCTCCTTCTGTTCATTTCTTCTCAGGCTCTATTCCTATCAGGAAATCATTTCCTTTTATCCTCGTACTCCTATATACCCTTTCTACATATTTCTAAACGTATCCTCTTAAGACGAAGTCTTTATTCATTCACTACAATTATTTTTTATATATTAAAGTTTACAAACTTAATTACAAGTGCTATATTATATTCAGTAAGTATCTAATATACATTTGAGGAGCAATCAACATGACTAAAGTTCTATTCATCAAAGCAAACAACCGTCCTGCTGAACAAGCAGTCAGTGTCCAACTGTACAACGAATTCTTGGAGAGCTACAAGCAAACTCATCCGCAAGATGAAATTACCGAACTTGACCTGTTCGCTGAACAGCTCCCATACTACGACAACACTTTGATCACTGGCATTTACAAAGCCAGCCAAGGCTATGAAGCTACCCCTGAAGAAGCTGCTGGTGCAGCTCTGGTAAACAAATACCTGGATCAATTTATTGCAGCTGATAAAGTCGTGTTCGCTTTCCCACTTTGGAATATGACTGTACCTGCTGTACTTCACACATACATCGATTACGTGAACCAAGCCGGTAAAACATTCCAATACACTGCTGAAGGTCCTAAAGGCCTCCTGGGTGGTAAAAAAGCGGTTGTGTTGAATGCAAGAGGTGGCATTTATTCCGAAGGTCCTGCTGCTGGTGCCGAAATGGCTGTTAACTTCATCGTTAACAACCTTGGCTTCTGGGGTATCCAAGACATTACTCAAGTTATCGTTGAAGGCCACAGCCAACTTCCAGATCAAGCCGCTGAAATTATCGCAAAAGGCCTGCAATCTGCCAAAGCTGTAGCAGCTTCGTTCTAAGTTATCGTTCTAAAGGTCCTGCTATTGCATTAGCCGTAACCATTTGAACCACTAGACTTAACAACGATCTGAAATCACATTAACCGGGCCTTTATTTATATATAGGTACGACAAAACCTCCCGTTCCTTCAGGAACCGGGAGGTTTTTGTCGTTAGATAGAGTGATCTTAAGAATCACATATCACTTAATATTCATCTAGTTCTTTGCGCCAGCCGTAGCCTCTGGTTCGCGACTGACCTGTTTTGGAGGTTCCTGTACCTGAGGCTACCTTTCGTTTCGCTTTGGCTTCCTTCGAACTCTGGAATTGTAGCTCGCGCTGGGTTTTGCGGTAGTTGAGCAACCGTTTCTCATCCAGCTGCCCATTTTGGACTGCTTCCAGTACTGCGCAGCCCTCTTCCCGCTCATGACTACAGTTACTGAATCGGCAGGACGCAGCCCATTGGCTGATATCCCCAAAGGCGAGATCAAGTCCGCCTTCGTCTTCCCACAGCTTCAGCTCCCGCATCCCCGGTGTATCGACGATGATACCGCCATCTGGCAGCACGAACATCTCGCGGTGCGTGGTGGTATGCCGGCCA
This sequence comes from Paenibacillus sp. NPDC057934, assembly GCF_042887565.1. NCBI lineage: Bacteria > Bacillati > Bacillota > Bacilli > Caryophanales > Paenibacillaceae > Paenibacillus > Paenibacillus sp. NPDC057934. The sequence continues at coordinate 37,783 of NZ_JBHVPB010000009.1, read as the reverse complement.
CGACTATCTCCCTCCCGGACATCCTGGGTCAGTTGCAGCTTCTCTCCGCTTAGCCAGTTGACCATCGTCGACTTGCCACAGCCCGACGAGCCTGTAAGCGCCACCGTCTGCCCACTGCCGATGTACGGAAGCAGCTTCTGACGTCCTTGGTCCAGCAAGGCACTGACCGCATATACGGGAACGCCTGGCGCCGCCCTTTCCATATCGGCGATTCGCTCGTCCGCATCTTCGCACAAATCCGCTTTGGTCAGCAGGATTACTGGGTTAGCTCCGCTGTTCCAGGCCATAATAAGGTACCGCTCCATCCGCCGGACATTATAATCATCATTCAGGGCGCTGACCAGGAACAAGGTGTTGACATTAGAAGCGACGATTTGCTCGTCCTGGGTGCTGCCAGCTACATTGCGTGAAATCACGCTGTGCCGGGGAAGAACGCCATGGATGACCGCATGGGCACCATCATCTTGCATAACCAGTGCCACCCAGTCGCCAACAGCTGGAAACTCTCCCTTCTCGCGAAGGGAATGCCTGAACTTCCCGGCCAATTCCCCCCAAGTCTCGCCAGTTTCCGCAAGTACCCGGTATTTGCTGCCGAAGTCGCCCACAACCCGCCCGGGTACATAGCCTTTTCCTTCCTCTTGTGTATTCCATTCTTGATTCCATTTGTTCATCCAGATTTCATTCCAACCATATTGTTCAATATTCATGTATTGCCTCCTAAGTTTCTGTATCCATATTTTTATCATCCTACGAGTTTTCCGGGAACATAAAAAAACGCCGAAACCAAGGTTCCGGCGGCGTCTGGTACAGAATTCTCCACTTAAGTGCAGAGTCTGACTGTACAATCACAAATAGAGAATAAACCACACCCATATAAGCGTTAGGCTTAGTATATTTGTACGCAAAAAAGCCGCCGGAACCGATACGGTTCCCGGCGGCTCTAATAAGCATTAAAAGAGCTTACCCGCTGCTGCATCAGACTTGCTGAACAGCCGCTGTTCCCGGAAGACACGTATCTACAACAGTTACAACCGTCGAAACAATCATTGTATTTGCTGTCATATTCATCGTCTCCTTCCGAAATAATCTGTTGCTATCATAAACGGACTGCATACTTTTTGTCAACCAATAATACATAATGAATTTACAAAATCTGCTTCAGTTCATCTAACTCGTCAATCGTTTTCCACGGACCACCTTCAAGATTATCATCCCATGAATGATTGCGGCGCAGCCAGATACTTTCGATACCCGCCTTACCGGCGCCCCAAATATCATTAACCGGATGATCCCCGATAAACAGCGTCTCATTAGCCTCCGTTCCCAGACGTTCCAGCGCTAGTCGATAGATGGCTGGATCGGGTTTACTCATTCCGGCTTCTCCGGAAATCACGATTGTTCTGAAGAAGCTTCTCAGATTCAGCTTGTCGATTTTACCATCCTGGATATGCTTTTTCCCATTGGTCACGAGTCCCAGCACATAACCGCGCGCCTGACAATGCTCTAGGATCTCCAAGGCATGATTCATCAGCGACCCGTGATGACTGTAGCTTTCATCATAATAAGTGCGAATTTGGGCGGCAGAGACGGGCGTCTCCCAAGGTAGTATCTCGCTCAGTTCGGCAAAAAAACCATCCTTGTCCCTGTAACCGTCATTATCCCTGACGATCATATCCGCGATCACCTTGTCCATCTCCCCTGGGGACAAATGGCCCAGAAAGTCGCGCACAAACTGGGTGCTGAAGCTGCGAAACGTATGATCGCGGTCCATAAGTGTGTTATCAAGATCAAATAGCAAGCCTTGTATTTTTGTCATAAGTTCACCAATTCGCTAGATTTCGTATTCCTGTACAAGTAACCTGTCTACAGGTTCACAGTTAAAACTATATCACGCCTGATCCTTTTCTGAAAAGAATAGGGTCTTATAAACCAACAGCGCACACTTCCAGATTTGTCCGACAGGACTTGAAGGCGATATAATAAAGGTCAATCTGTCAACAGAAAGGAAACCTAGGATGAACAAACACCAGCTCGGAACATCAGAACTATACATTAGCGAAATCGGACTTGGCTGCATGTCCCTCGGAACAGAGGAGGACAAAGGTGTCTACCTCGTTCATGAAGCACTGGAGAAGGGCATCAACTTCCTGGATACCGCCGATCTGTACGATGCAGGCCGTAATGAGGAGATCGTAGGCCAAGCCGTTCGCCACCGCCGCGGGGATGTGGTTATTGCTACCAAGGTGGGCAACCGCAGGAAGCCCGGTCAGGAAGGCTGGGATTGGGACCCTTCCAAGGCCTATATCAAATCCGCAGTCAAAGACAGTTTGCGGAGATTACAGACAGACTACATTGATCTGTATCAGCTCCACGGCGGGACCATCGAGGACCCTATCGAGGAAACTATCGAGGCATTCGAGGAGCTGAAACAAGAGGGCCTGATCCGTTATTATGGTATTTCCTCCATCCGCCCCAATGTGATCAGAGAATATGTCAAACACTCTAATATTGTCAGTGTTATGAGTCAATACAGCATTTTGGACCGGCGTCCGGAGGAAGAGGTTCTTCCCCTGCTAGCCAAACATGCTATTAGTCTGATCGCCCGCGGCCCACTGGCCGGAGGAATCCTGACTGAGCGAGGCCGAGTCAAAGCGGAGAAAAACTATTTGGATTATGACCGGGAGGCATTGCTCGCGCTCCATGACAAGCTGACTCATGAGAGCGGCGATAGCCTCCATTTGACCCAAACGGCACTGCGTTATCCGCTGTCCCACCCTTCTGTAGCGACGATTATTCCGGGCGCAAGTAGTCTGGAACAGTTATTACAGAATGTATCAGCCGCCGGGAGTCCACCGCTCTCTGAGGAAACACTAAATGTACTCCGGGGCATTAGCAAGGCTAATCAGTATGCACAGCATCGTTAATACAACGGTAAAGCATTCTTCCTACTAAAATAAGTTGTAGAAGAGGCTGGTCAACCGAACAAAATGGTTAGACCAGCCTCTTGTATTCTCTTCATAGATTCCAGTCCATCTGTATTAATTATCGTTCTATAGGCGAATACCGTGGTCGTTCTGGGTTTCAGTCCATAGACTAATGTCAGGAGTTCAAATCCAGAGGGGTATTTCTTAGGGAGGGTATTATCATGGAAACGCAAAACATTCAACAAATCAGTTGGAACTGTATGAATAAATATGTTGGGATCGTGACGACAGACGGTCAATCCCATGACGGATTTATTGCTCACGTTGATCAGGATTATATTACACTGGCAATTCCGACAGGTGAAATCATGAATCAGGCGAACGGAATGCCTGCACAAGGCTCTACTTACCGACAATTCGGCTTCCGTCCCGGGTTCTTTCCAAGACGGCGCTTTATCTCTCGGCGGATTCCTTTTTTCGGTGTCAGCGATCTGTTCCTGCTTCCCTTCTTCATCTAGCTAGTAACATCCCAATAACGCTTAACCATTTCTCACGATTCACACATCAACAAAAAGACTGTCTTGGAAAAGGGTGTTAGTTCCCCTTCATCCAGGACAGTCTTTATCTTCTAACCCCCTGCTCACCCTGTCACCCCGTCACTCGAAATGCTCCGGTCTGTGGGTAAGCATCATTTCCTCGTCCGTGATATACAGTGGAAAAGGCGGGGTCTCTTTGAGATATCTTTCCGTTGACAGCAGCCGGTAGTGCACCTCAGGCAACCAGGCATCTTCCAGTAGCGGCAGCTTGCCGGTATCGCTGATATAATTGTCCACAGCGGACTGAACCATGTCCAAATAATAAGGAATTAGCTTGTCTTTTTCTTCAAAAATCTCAAAGGTCTCACGGGACATAAAGAACCGCTGCTTAGGAACACCACCCAAATATCGTTTGAGGCGGTCCATGTCAATACTCTTATCTTCATTGATCAGTGCAGTGCGATTGATCGGGTCCGGCATATCGGCTTCAAACTGCCTCACAGCCTGCTTAAGCTGCGGCAGAGTTACAACAATGGTCGGGGATGCTTTTTTGGCGCGTTTAAATATCATACCGAAAGTCTCCTTTCAATGCTATATTAAATAACGCTTACAATTCCATTTTATGCAATTCCCAATCCTTTAAACCGTTTTAAGCCTAAGTTTCACATAACCTTATCATTTGATGCCATTTATTTGACATATTCCCAATGCGTCCACATCTCCGGCGGATTCAGCTCGTACTTATCATTCTCACGGTACATAAACTGATGCATAATGAACTCACGACGGATGGTGGCAAAATCATCATGAAACGGCTTGATGAAGTCATTGATCTCTTTCTCGGTATACACCACACCAGGTTCCAGCTTCTCCACAATGTACTGCAAGGCAATCAGCTTCTTCTTGTACTGAGCCGGAATTTGCCGCAATCGGCCGTCCTTGGCGAAGAAATTGCGAATGACCGACTCCTTGAGACTGTTCTCAGGTGACTGCTCTTCCATATCCCTTGCTCCTTTCGCAAAAATAAACTCCAATGACGCTTCCGCATTCTCTCTGATAAACTCAGGATTCAGCTTGAAAAAGACTGTATTTTTGTCCCGCCGCTCCTTAATCAGGGCGGCTTCGCGCAATTTGGCGGCATGATGGGTAACTGTTGGCTGAGATAGATTCAGCTTCTCAGCCAGCGCATGTCCGTGCATTTCTCCTTGAGATAACAAGAGCAACATGCGAAGGCGGGTAGGATCGGCCAAAGCCTTGTGATAATTAACGATTTTGTCGAGCTGCACGAGATACACTCCTTATGACGTTCAGATCCTGAAGTAAAGTTGAAATAACTTTAGATATATATCTAATTATACACCATTCTATATGCTTTAAGCAATATAAAAGCGCTTACTTATTTGTCTTTATGGAAAAAATCTTGGAATTGGAGTAGGATTTAGAGGTCCGGCATTTTGCCGGGTCCGTTATTCAGCATAAAAAGATAGGATTTCACGGGAGGTTACCAGCTACATGAAAGATGTTATCATCATCGGGGCCGGCCCCTGCGGGCTTTCAGCAGCTATCGAATGCCAGCGCCAGGGACTGTCCAGCCTCATTATTGAAAAGAACTTTATCGTTCATTCTATTTATTTGTATCCCACCAATATGCAGTTTTTCAGCACGGCAGAGCTTCTGGAAATTGGCGGTGTACCATTCACTTCGCCGAACGATAAGCCTTATCGCCATGAAGCGCTTGTCTACTACCGCCGCGCTGCTGAGCAGCATGGCGTGGAGATCGCCGCTTATGAAGAAGCGCTGTCGATCGAAACGCTTCAGGATGGAACATTTGTCGTACATACTTCCAATATGCGCGGCGAACAGCACAGTCATAAAGCCGCACATGTTGTCATTGCGACCGGCTATTTTGACCAACCTAATATGATTGGTATTCCCGGCGAGGAGCTGCCTAAGGTTACTCACTACTTCGGGGAAGCACACCCTTACACCGGGATGAAGGTTACCGTCATTGGTGGCAGCAACTCGGCAGTAGATGCGGCGCTGGAGCTGATGCGTGTGGGTGCCTCCGTAGATATGGTTTATCGCGGAAACAGTATTTCGGAGAATATTAAATCGTGGGTACGTCCGATCTTCGAAGGCATGGTACAAAAAGGAAAGATCCGTCTGCATCTTCAGTCCCGTGTTACAGAAATCAAGCCGGATGCAGTATTGATTACAGCTCATAATGGCGAGACTAATGTCATCGACAATGATTTTGTTCTGGCGCTAACCGGTTTCCGGCCAAGCCGTGCCCTGCTATCTTCCGCAGGTGCAGCTATGGATGACGATCTGGATAAGCCAGTATACAACACTGTTACTATGGAGTCCACGGTGCCAGGGATCTACGTAGCAGGAGTGATCGCCTCCGGTCGTAATGCCAATGAGGTCTTCATCGAGACTGGACGAGGACATGGCAAGCTGATTGTGGATCACATCCTCTCGAAGTCAAGGTAATCAGACAAGGAGTTGAAACACGGATGGACATGACCTCTTTGCTGCTGCTGGGACTGGCCGCACTGGGTATTGTCAGCAATAATTCGCCTGTCACTATCGCGATGGTCGTTCTGCTGCTAATAAGGGTACTTGGACTACATCAAGCCTTCCCCTGGCTGGAGAAATACGGACTCACCATCGGGATTATCATCCTAACCATCGGTGTCATGACTCCGCTGGCCAGCGGGCGAATCTCGTTGCAAACCATAGGCCAGTCGTTCCTGCACTGGAAATCGCTCGCTGCCATTGGCATAGGCATCCTTGTGGCCTACCTTGGAGGACGCGGCGCTATCCTGATGGGCAACCAGCCCACCGTTGTCGCCGGTCTTCTGATCGGCACGGTTATCGGTGTGGCCTTCTTCAAAGGCGTACCGGTCGGCCCGCTAATCGCCGCAGGAATTCTGTCGCTATTGATTGGAAAATTGTAATTTACTCGGAACGGGCGGAATCACAACGGGAATGCACAGCAGGAATTCATCCATTGAAGCCGCTCAAATTCGTTTTTTACCTCCATCTCATATCCGCACAAATAGCTGCTTCAGGTACTGAAGCAGCTATTTGTGTCTATTGGCATAAAGCTTTTTTAAAGCGATTTTTTATGAATTGGCTAGAAATAATCTCTAATCTATCATTTCTATCATTAAGTAAAATTAGGATTCAAATAGAAGACCAGGTGTTATTCAGCAGCGAGATATCCTGCGAATGAGCGAGCATTTGTAAGAAAAAAACTTAATATAGGTAGTGGTGAAATTAAGCTTTACGTCGCAATCCCCCCTCCACTGTGCCCGTCTTCTTAGCAGTGAAAATAGCTTTCTCTCCCCAACTGATACATTTTTAAAACTTACATTTTTCGATTAAAAGTGTACGAAGTAATTAAGTGTACTTTTGTACCTTAATTTTGCTAATTTAGAGGTAATAACAAGAATAAGTACATTATTGTACCTAATTTTCAATAAAAAGGTAAACACAAGCTATTTAGGGTACAAAAATGCCTTTAATTACACTTTAAAATAGCTTCTATGCTTTGTTGTTTGTTATTTGATTGCGTTCTATATAGCCAATTATTTTATGATTCGAGGTAGGCTAAAAGGAGAGGTGTAAGTTGACTTTATTGTCAAAAAGAAACTTGAAATTAATAAGATACTTTTTTCTTTGAAAGTAATCCTATTCGCCGTCTGTATTTTTATTTATCAGTTAAAAAATATGAATCAAAGGCCCAAAAACAGACCTTCAATTCATATCTAGTATAAGTGTTTATGCTTTGTGTTGTATTCTTATTCCAAACTAGTGAAATAATTTGTTTGAGCATCTGTCGCGGTAAATTTGTAAGCGCATTTGCCTGCTTGAGCTATCATTGCCTGAAATAGCTGAGCAACGTAGTGTTACTGATCGGCAGAAATCGACTGCGGAAGCTCAACTGCCATTCTTTTCTCCACAATCAAAGGTTCTGCATAGCCATGCTCTGTCTGAATCTGTTTCATCGCTTCCTGCGCTGCTTCCTCCGTCGGATAATACCCTGCTTCCACGAGGAATAACCCCTTCTGATCCTTCAGCATACGCAATCCTTCCACCCCGAACAGCATTTCTTCGGCAATCGCCAGCGTCTCCCCAGCGGGCTGGGAAGGTGTCCGCAGCGAATACACAGGTTGCTTCTGATCCCCTGCTCCCTGCTTCAATGTAATAACCACCTGCGCAGGATCTTTGTATTCCTTGACCTCATAAGAGACGGGCTCTTTGAAAGTTACACTAAAGCGAATGGCAGAGTCATCAAGCGTGATGAGCGGATAGGCATCCTCTACAAAACGGCTAGCCTTCAGCGTCTCCAAGTCTTTGGCAGCCGAGAATTTTCTCGCGCCGCTGACCGAAATGGTCATAGTGTAAGGATATTCTGTAAACTTTACGTTATATGAACTCGCCAGCGTCTGATCTTCATCAGGGTTAGCAAAATTCAAGATTAACTGATCACGCTCACCCTGTGTCTTCAAGGCAATAAAGTCCACATCCACCCCGTCCTGAATCGTGCCGCCGCCTGCGCTTCCGTGGGTAAACTGCAACACCTCCACCAGCTTACCAAGCACAGGCACTTGCTCCAGACTTCCTGCGAAGGCAGGCATTGTATTCACACTTATAGTAAAAGAAATCAGCACCGCCGCCGCTGAGCTGCCCCATTTCAGACTCCGCCGTACCACTCTGTTTTTGCGCCGCTGCTGCTTGCCTCTTTCGATTCCCATACGGGTAGCGGCCGACAGCTCTTGGGGAATCTCTATATCGTTATATGCCCGGTGCATCACTTCCAATTGTTTATCCAAGGTGCTCACTCTCCTCCAGGTTGATTTTTAATTTCTCTAGTCCTCTGTAAAGGACCGATTTGACCGAGCTTAAGGGCTGTTCCAGGATTTCCGCAATGTCTTTCAGCGGCAAGTCCTCGAAATACCTCATTACGATTACCATCCGCGATTTTTCATCGAGCCCGTCCAGCGCTTCGTGCAAGTCAATGATTTCTTCCTTCTGCCCCGGTACATAGCTTCCTTCGGGTTCTTTCTCCATATAGATAATTTTCTGGGATTTGCGGATATGATCCAGCGCGCAGTTGACGGCAATCCTGGTCAGCCAGGTCGCAAAGTATTGCGGCTGCTGCAATTTATGAATGGAAATATAGGCTTTATAGACTGTCTCCTGAACAATCTCCAGCGCCTCATCCTTGTTCCTGACATAAGAAAATGCCATTCTGTAAATCCGCTCTTGCATGCCCTCGATCAGGGTAGTGAAGCTGTCTTCATCGCCGGCTATTGCCCGCTCAGCCAGTACTTCAACGTTCATGCTACTCACTTCCTTTCTTAACGTATACACCAGTTAGACGTGCAGCCCTCCCAAAAAGACGCAAGGACTCAAAAAACTTTTGCTGATGCTATCGAAAAAAAGAAAAAAGCGGCGTCTCTCCCGAGACCACCGCTACTCTCTTTTATGTGGATACCGTGGTAAGCGATTTGGCAAGAGCAACCGAATCCCTTTTCATCTGACCAGATCATTGCTGCCTAAATTAAACGTCCAATCGCTGTACGTTAAAGAGCCGGGCATAGCTTCCGTCCAACGCCATCAGCTGTTCATGTGTGCCCCGTTCTGTAATCGCTCCATTCTCCAACACGACAATCTGATCGGCATGGGTAATCGTAGACAGCCGGTGAGCGACAATCAAGGTCGTCCGCTGCGAAGCCAGCGACTGAAGCGACTGCTGAATTAGATGCTCTGACTCAAGGTCCAGTGCTGAGGTCGCTTCATCCAGAATGAGCACCTTAGGATTTTTAAGGAAAACACGGGCAATCGCAATCCGCTGCTTCTGTCCGCCGGACAGCTTCACGCCCCGCTCGCCCACTTCCGTATCATATCCCTGCGGCAGCTGCATGATGAAATCATGGGCATTGGCTGCCTGCGCTGCCGCGACGATACTCTCCTCGGGTGCCTGCGGATTGCCAAACAGAATATTTTCACGCACTGAACCACTGAACAGGAAGTTGTCTTGAAGGACCATCCCGACAGCAGCGCGTAGACTCTCCTGCGTTAAGCTCCGAATATCTTGATCGTCCACGTGCAAACTTCCCTCTGTGACATCATAGAAGCGCGGAATCAGGCTGATCAGCGATGATTTGCCCCCACCACTCATACCGACAAAGGCCACCGTCTGCCCCGGCTGTATGGATAGATCAATATCTTTTAACACCCAATCGCCTTCCGGGCTGTACTTAAACCAAACATGACGGAAATCAATCGCGCCCGACCCTCCACTCAGATTTCTGGCTCCTGGCTCATCTACGATATCATAGGGCTCCTCAAGCAGTTCCATCACCCGCTCCAAGGAAGCCGAGGCCTGGGTCAGAACCGTGGAGGAATTAATCAGCCGCCGAAGCGGCGCATACATCCGGTCTAGATAACCGAAGAAAGCAACAAAGGTACCGAGCGTCAGATTTCCCTGAATAACCTGATAACCTCCGTAACCGATCACTAGTAGCGGGGCGATATCCGTCAAGGTATTGATGATGGCAAAAGTGAACGCATTCCAGCGCGTCTGGGCCAACGCCTTGTTCAGAAAATTGGCATTGATGCCTTCGAATTTCTTCTGATCCACTCGCTCCATTGTAAAGCTACGAATCACAGAGATCCCCTGAATGCGCTCGTGCAGATAACCTTGAATACCGGCCAGCGCCTGCGAGCGATCTTTGGTCAGGATCTTAAGCCGCTTGTACAGCGTATTCACAGCAATACCGTATAGCGGCAGAATCGCAATGGAGACCAGAGCCAGCACCGGATTCAGGTAGAACATGAACGCCAGCGCGAAGACCAGCGTGAACATATCCAGCCAGACATTCATCATGCCGACCTCCACCAGATTCTTCGTCTGCTCCACATCATTGATAAACCTGGAAATGGCCTCGCCTACTTTGGTATTCTGATAGTAACGTAGTGATAAGCGCTGCAAATGAGCATACAGCTTGTTACGCATATCGAACAGCACTTTACTGGTAATGAGCTGGGCAAAATACTGTCGGTAATACTCCACCGGACCGCGGACGATAACGAACAATACAAAGGCACCGCCCAGGATCATCATTAATTGCGACACTCGTTCGTTAACGGTCATCGCCGGATTCATCAAAAGGTCGTCCACAACATATTTTAGAATAATAGGAAGTGTCAGCGGAATGCTGAATTTGATCATCCCTATGATCAGTGTGATAATGATCCATTTCATATATGGACGTACAAAGGTATAATAAGATTTCCAGTACTTCACAGGTTAGGGTGTCCTTTCTTTCTAGCTGGTGTGTGCATGGTGATGTTGACTTTTGCTCTCCACAATGTTTTTATAAGGCTATGTCCATTAGTAGGATAAGCAGCACCCGAACTTCAGGAGGATAATGATGTCAAGACAATTTGTGACGGAAGCCGTCATGATGGCGATTTACGGTCAACTTCTAGTGCCGGGAAGCCCTGTGGAATACATAGTTCCCTACACCTCGGTGATGGAATTATATGAACTGCGGGACAGCGATGAGCCGCTGATGAACCGTGCGGATGACGATAAGCATGTCAAGAGCAGAATCGGCGAGCTGATCGCATATTTTGAAGAACCGCTTAATGCCAAGAAAATCAATCGTTGTCTCGCTGTGCCTTGGGCCAAAAGCTCCGGGATTCTCCTCGGCGGACAATCGCAAATTACCATCATCAACAGTATGGATACCGCTCCATACGGTGAGATGTTTGACCCGATTGAGACGGAGCTGCTTCTCTCCTCCCAGCGGGAGAATGTGCCTATTCTGACAGACCAGTTCGAGCTGATCCAACGCATTATAGAAGGCGGCGTCCCGGTTCAGGTGTTTGATATTGACGATTTTGATTTTGCGATGGAGGAAGATTCCTTCCGCAGCTCCCATTGATCCAGGGTAACTTCACGGACTGATCACCATATTCCATATGAAAAGCCCCTGCCTCGGCAGGGGCTTTTTGAAAATATTAGAATGTGCTACTTCTAAAGATCAGTGGTCGCGGTCTTTGCTATATAATTGTATTCGATATCGTCCTCAGCCTCATGATATTCAATAGCGAGGTCATACCCCTCCATATACCACAAATCCTGCTCCTCCATAAAGAACACAATACCCTCCTGCTCGGTCCGGTCACCTAACGCTACAGGGGCTTCGGTGGCCAGCCCCAGCGAGAAACCAGGGTGAAGTCCGCCGCCCGAGCTATACCGCGGAAATAAACGAATAGAGTCTCCGCTATTAAGCGCCAGCTCCCGCTTGAACCAGGCTGCCGCTGCTTGGCTAATTGCCATACTCATCTCTCTCAACTCCTTTGTGTAACTTTAATCATACTGAAAAAACTCAAAGATTCCAAACTGCTTTTGAAAAAAAAGCTAAAAAATTTGTTTGACAACGCCTTGAACCGAATGATAAACTCTGAACATAACGAATATTCTTCAAGTAATTACCAAAAAATGAACGAAAGGGTGAGAGCGGTGTTTTTCACAGTACAGAACCATTACTTTACAATTGTCGGTAATCACACACAATCGAATACCGAAGCAGCCCAGATGGTGGAGCTCTCCTGAAGTTTTGCGGATCACACATACCGCATGTCTTAAGGTAACGAAAATCTTTCCATGCCAGGTGCTGCTTTGCACCGTGCGCATGATAGCCTCTAATTACACAGGCATATCGTCCGTTTTCGGATGATATGTCTTTTTTGTTGGAGATTTTCCACTATCCGCTGTAGCTCAACTGCCAACTTTATTACAACTCGAAAGGAAGGGATTTACCTTGTTCTCTGTTCTTAAAAATCTCGGATGGTTCTTCCGCCGGGAAAAAAGGCGCTATATGGTCGGCCTTTTCCTGCTTATCGCAGTAGGTGTGATGGAATTGCTGCCACCTCGTCTACTAGGCAATGCCATTGATGAGATCGTCCGCGGCTCCGTCACAGCTAGCTCCCTGATCAAGTACATTGGTCTAATCGTGGCTTTGCTGCTCGTAATCTATTGGATCACGTACATATGGATGCACAAATTATTCGGCGGCTCCAACCTTGTAGAGCGTCTGCTGCGTTCCCGGTTCATGAATCATCTGATGACTATGACCCCCTCTTTCTTCGAACGCAACCGCACCGGCGACCTTATGGCCCGGGCCACCAACGACATCCGAGCAGTCTCCGCCACTGTAGGTTTCGGCATGCTGACCCTTGTAGATTCCACGGTATATCTTACCGTTGTCCTGCTGGCGATGGGATTTCTCGTCAGTTGGAAGCTTACACTGGCTGCCGTACTGCCCCTGCCACTCATTGCAATAGCAATGGTCTTCTATGGTAAAGCCATACATGACCGGTACAGTCTGGCCCAGGATGCTTTTGGTGATATGAATGACCAGGTTCTGGAATCCGTCTCCGGTGTGCGCGTGATTCGTGCTTATGTCCAGGAACGCCTTGATGAGAAGCGCTTTGCTGACATCACAGAAGATGTATATCGTAAAAATATGGCTGTAGCCCGGGTCGATGCCTTCTTTGAGCCAACCATCCGTTTCTGTGTAGGCTTGAGTTATATTATTGGACTCACCTACGGAATCTACTTAGTCTTCCGCAACCAGATCACGCTCGGCGATCTGATCTCCTTCAATATGTATCTCGGGATGATTGTCTGGCCGATGTTCGCTATTGGCGAATTGATTAACATTATGCAACGCGGCGGCGCCTCGCTGGAACGTATTGACGAAACCACGGGAACCCAGCCAGATGTGACCGATCTTCCGAATCCTGTAGATGTTGCAGCCGGTCCTAACGGCATTGAATTGAACAATGTGACCTTCCGTTATCCTTCATCCACCATTGATAATCTGATCGGGATCAACCTGTCACTTGAACGCGGACAGACACTCGGCGTTGTAGGGCGAACCGGTAGCGGTAAATCCACATTGCTGAAGCAGCTTCTCCATGAATATCCGACCGGTAGCGGAGACATTCTGATCTCTGGCGTGCCGATCCAGAAGATCACCCTAGACCAGTTGCACAGCTGGACGGGCTATGTTCCGCAGGAACAAATCCTGTTCTCCAAAAGTGTGCGGCAGAATATTCAGTTCGGACTGGAGAATGCCGGCGATGACAAGATTATGGACGCCATTACCGCCGCTGCATTCCAGAATGATCTCGGCACCTTGTCCGATGGGCTAGATACGCTAGTCGGCGAACGTGGAGTATCCCTCTCCGGGGGACAAAAGCAGCGTGTCTCGCTGTCCCGAGCATTTATCGCCAATCCGGAAATTCTGATCTTGGACGATGCTCTGTCCGCCGTAGATGCACGGACTGAAGCAAAGATCATTGAGAACATCCGGCAAGAGCGTGCTGGTAAAACCACGCTGATCTCCACCCACCGTCTCTCCGCCGTCGAACACGCCGATCAGATTGTTGTGCTGGACAACGGACATATTACGGAGCGGGGAACACACGAAGAGCTGCTTGAATTAAACGGTTGGTACCGTGAACAATATGATCGACAACAGATTGAGAATAACCTGTCCAACTAATCAGCCTGAGCTACAGACCAACTAACAGGAGGTGTCACCGTTGACACAAAGTACAGGCAAACGCCTGCTCCAATATGCATTAACCGCTAAAAAAACATTTATCGCAGCCTTGCTGCTGCTGTCCATCGGCGTTGCGGCTGAGCTTGCCGGCCCCTTCATCGCCAAGAGCATGATCGACAATCATATGCTCGCGATTGAAAAGCCTTATTTCAAAACCGCATCTTCGGAGGAAGCCGCGGTCTATCATAACGAGTATTACAAACGCGCAGACCGGTTCCAGCCGGGCGAGGCCAAAGGCCAGGAAATCCGCCTGTTGCAGGCTGGACGCAGCTTCTATTTTATCAACAGTCCTGTAGAGCAGCCCGATGGCGAACGCTCCTTCCGTGACGGCGAGCTTCATATCGTCCGCGGCGGGAATGAGGTCACCTATCCGGCAGTGAAGCTTTCTGTGGATGAGCTATTCGCCTTCTACAAACCCGAACTGCCGGGCATCTATGAGCTGGTAGGGTTGTATGCCCTGTTCCTGGTAATCTCCATCTTCGCCGAATTTGGGAAAACCTACTGGCTGCAATCATCAGCCAATCAGGTTATCCGTAAGCTGCGGACCGATGTCTATGCGCATATCCAGCGGCTTCCGGTCCACTTTTTTGACAACCTGCCTGCGGGCAAGGTCGTTTCCCGGGTCACGAATGATACGGAAGCCATCAAGGACCTGTTCATCGCCGTCTTATCCAATTTCAGTACTGGTGTGATTAACATTATTGGTGTCTATATCGCACTGTTCCTGCTGGATGTCCAGCTCGGACTAGTCAGTCTCTTCATTATTCCGGCACTGATCCTTTGGATTGTTATCTACCGGAAGGTGGCAACTAAGTACAATACGATCATCCGCTCCCGTCTGAGCGAGATCAACGCCATTATCAACGAATCCATTCAGGGGATGTCGATCATCCGAATTTTCCGCCGCCAGAAGGAGCGCAGCGAAGAGTTCGAGAAACTAAACGACGATTACCTGAAATATCAGAACAAAATGCTTAACCTCAATGCGCTGACCTCGCACAATCTGGTCAACTCAATCCGCAGTCTTTCCTTTGTACTTGTTCTCTGGTACTTTGGCTTCGGTAGTCTGGACGGCTCAACGTTTGTCTCGCTGGGTGTGCTGTATGCCTTCGTTGATGTGCTGGGCCGGATGTTCCAGCCGATCACAGGTATGGTCAACCAGTTGGCGAATCTGGACAGCTCCATGGTCTCCGCCGGTCGTGTATTCACGCTGATGGATGAACCGGGAGAAGCAGTGACCGACGGCACCATGCCTCGCTACAAAGGTGATGTAGCCTTCAAGAATGTATCCTTCGCCTACAAAAAAGACTTTGTCCTGCGCGATATTTCTTTCGAGGCTCGCCCGGGTGAAACTGTCGCCCTGGTGGGACACACAGGTTCCGGCAAAAGCTCGATCATTAACCTGCTGTTCCGATTCTACGATCCGCAGAAAGGCTCAATCACGATTGACGGCCAGGAGGTCACAAGTCTGCCGAAGCAGTGGATACGTAACCATATGGGAATCGTACTACAGGACCCTTACTTATTCACCGGCACCATTGCTTCCAACGTCAGTCTTGGGGATGAACGCATCTCGCGTGAGCGTGTGGAACGGGCGCTGCGTGAGGTTGGTGCAGATAAACTGCTGGCCCATCTTCCGCAGGGCTTCGACGAACCGGTAGTGGAAAAAGGCAGTACATTGTCTGCCGGACAGCGTCAGCTGATTTCCTTTGCACGGGCTCTGTCCTTCGATCCGGCGATTCTGATTCTGGATGAAGCAACCTCCAACATCGACACCGAGACGGAGAGCATTATTCAGGAAGCGCTGGAGGTGCTGAAGAAAGGTCGTACCACCTTCATCATCGCCCACCGTCTCTCGACGATCCGCTCCGCAGACCAGATCCTGGTGCTTCACCGCGGGGAAATCGTGGAACGCGGCAACCATGATGAATTGATGGCACTCGGCGGAAGATACTTCCGTATGTATCAGCTCCAGGTTGGTGCTGCTGCAACCGAAAGTGCAAATCCTGTTACAGCCGGTTCGGCACATCAGGCTTCTGCTGCTGGATTGCAGCCAGCATTCAAGAAATTGTAGTATTGATATGCCCCCTATGCCTTTTTTTGGCGGAGGGGGCTTTTTTCACTACAGGAATAGCTTGTGTAGCTCATCCGTAAGTGATCATTCTTAAGTTCAGCAAATAGAAATGATTTAAAAGATAGGAAATTGGGGATCACAGAGATCACAAGTCCACACTTCACTGGAATAATTGCCTGAGACTATGTTGAGCCTAGGTTAGATGCTTCAGAGTGGCTTTGGTAGCAGGAAAATATCCCGTTAAATGCTTCCTTTCACCTTATCAGTGCTTGCCAAAACCACTGCTTCAGAGGGTTGAAACTCATGGGGGGGCTAACGGACACCAAGGTCGTTATTTACACTTTGGAGCCGTATGCGAGAATTTACGTTGTGTTTTTTAATACGTTCTATAAATGAATTTAACTTAAATCTATCTAAAATGTAAAAAATATTTGACACAAAGTGAAGTTAACCATATTCTATGTATATAATTATTTACATCATGTTAAATAAAACAGACACAAAGGAGATGCCTTATGACGTACCACTCCAAAAAAGCAATCGTATCCATCCTCACCTCTCTTCTTGTTTTCCTCTATCTTTATATTGATATCCAGGGGGTGAGTTCCGCAGGAGTAGAATCTCTGCCACAGCTTTGGGGAGTCTTCTTCCTGAAATGGATCGTAATCGAGGTTTTGGCGAAGATGGTGATCCTGATTGTTTTCAATATTTTGAATAGGTTAGCTACACGAGAAGCAGAACCTTCCTTTACCGATGAACGTGATCGAATGATTGAGCTGAAAGCGGTCAGAAATTTTTGCTTTATGTTTTCCTTTGTTTTTTTTGTCGCAATGGGTGCTCTAGCGATTCATCAACCTCTCTCGGCCATGTTTAATATCCTGGCAATAGACTTCTTTCTCTCCGGCCTAGTATTGAACCTGTCTTACATCTTCTATTATCAGAGAGGATATTGAAATGAAAAAAAACTTGGTCAAGAATAACATACGACAATTACGATTTATGAAACATGAGATGACCCAGCAACAATTGGCCGATCGGGTCGGCGTGACAAGGCAAACCATCGTTGCTATTGAAAAAGAGAAGTACTCTCCCTCCCTCGAACTGGCGTTTCTGATTGCTCAAGTGTTTGAGCTGCCGCTGCAAGAGATCTTTTCTTTTCATCCGGAAGGAACTAACAGTAGTAAAGCAACTTCACTAGAGGAGGAAGGGAAATAGCCTATGAAAGCTGCCATTTGTACGAAATACGGGGGGCCGGATGTTGTTCAGATTCAAGAAGTCAAAACACCCTCTGTTCAAGACGACCAGGTATTCATAAAAGTGCATGCGACCACCGTAACTTCTGGTGACTGTGTCTTGCGTACCAGCAAGATGCTACTAATGAGGCTGCTCTTTGGTCTCACAAAACCAAGAAAAGATATCCTGGGAAGTGAATTATCTGGAACAATCGAGGCTGTCGGTAAGAACGTCATCAAATTCAAGAAAGGCGATTCCATCATTGCCTACACCGGGATGAAGGTTGGCGCTCATGCTGAATATATAACTCTCTCCCAGAATGCCGTGCTCACGACAAAACCGGAAAACATGACGTTTGAGCAAGGTGCAGCTATTGCTTTTGGCGGAACGACGGCTCTGCGCTTTCTCCGAAAAGGAAATATCCACAGAGGTCAAAACGTGCTCATCTTTGGAGCTTCCGGAGCCGTGGGCACTTCCGCTATTCAGCTGGCTAAGCACTTCGGGACCACTGTTACTGCTGTATGCAGCAGCCGTAATTTTGAACTGGTGAAGTCGCTCGGAGCAGATCACGTCATTGACTATACCCAAGAGGATTTTTGGAAAAAAGGGACGACTTATGACCTTATATTTGATGCCGTAGGCAAAAGCTCAAGGTCCAGCAGCAAACAGGCATTAACTCCAAACGGCAAGTACATTTCAGTAGCAGGCGGGCTTGCCAAAGAAAACCTTGACGACTTGATCCTTCTTAAAGAACTTGTGGAAGCCGGGGAATTGAAATCCGTCATCGATCAATGTTACCCTTTCGAACAGATCTCACGAGCTCATAGTTACGTTCAAAAGGGACATAAAAGAGGGAATGTAGTCATAACTTTGTAGTTTTGTAGTCGTCAGATGGATGAATTGTGGAGGAACGATTGATTATTTCGGACTTGCGTACTAATCCTTATTAAAAAAATCCCTACACTCACATGTGGCACAGACTGTTATTATCAATAGCTTAATATTTTTCTTACATGCTTAGAACGTTCCTAAACCAACAAATGTAGCTTGTCCAAATCTACACACCGTTTTTCTAATAATGGGTTTGCTGAGTTTATCAAGACCTAAATTTAAGAAAGATAGATATATTAAAGGGTTTCACATAAGTCATGACTAATATGTGAAACCCTTTATGTTCAACTATCGTGTCCCGTTAGTTCAATAGCTTCCTCTTCAAAATGGAAATGTATTCTGCTTCTAGCCCAGTTATCTTCATAATTGTATCTTCTTCGATTCCTTCAGCTAATGCATTTCGAGCAAACCGCAAAGCGTACTTGTCAGTAGCCAGTATTCGATGAAAGGCATTTCTATCCTCAAATGATAAATAGTCATCTGCCGTTATACCATCTAACAAAAATTCCATATCATATGTTCCGATCATTGTATGCAGATAATGTAAACGAAGGGAACAAAAGATGGCGGCACCTTGACGATCATAATAAAATCCTCATCCAATTTGCCTAGAAACAAACCATGATAACCATCTTTGTCCTGATTTTCCCAGATACAAAAAGCGTTCCAGAAGCCCTCGATTGTTCTCTGTATAGCATTATGCTCTTGCTCCCAGCGAGTGAGGAATCCAATATCCACCATGTCATCCCCCAACATATAAAATCATCTCATCCATCACATTTCAGTTTACAGACTCGGTCATTATAACATTAGCACATTTTGGAACTATTCTGCCCGTTAGTTGAGAAAAGCCAGTGCAGTAACCTTTCGGTATTGAACTATCACGTCAATCTTTCGGAGATAGTTTTACTTATTTCTTCAGGGTTTTTAACATCAATGATTAACTTTGATATTTTTAATTTACCAACAAGAAAATTATTCAAGTCAAAATGAAGGGTATCAACCTCATTATTAAAAAAGTAGAGATGATAACCTCCATTGAATCTAAATAATCCATTTCTTGTTCCTCCAAAAGAAAAACCATAAAGCTTGAAAGCATTTGGTATGGGTCTACCTGTTGTTATCCCCTTAATCGAAGAGTATGGAATTTGCAACCCGTTATCTAATTTTAAAAAGGGCGGATTTCCAAGATCGATATTTAGATGGGTTTCCATTAATTGAATTGTACGTTCCATTCGTTTAGCCCTCCATAACGCTTTAGTATTTTTAAAATATATTTACATATTACACCATAGATAATCTTATTTATAGAATTTATTGGGCTAATTTACCCAAGAACTGAACATGCAAGCGAATATTTCGCCGGTTGCATAATGGAATATTACATTATCCTGCCCGTTAGTTGAATAGGGCGGCAACGCAGATAGATTGTATTTTATGTATGATTCAGGGTTTGAATTTCGTTTTGTAAGCTTTATTGCACTTTGGTGCAGCGATTCAATATATTTTAAATTATGGCTTCTTTGAAGATCCTTTAAGTCATTCCATAAAGGCTCTGAGTTGCAAATGAAGTTTAAAAATCCAGGAATAACATTCAGATAAACTACTGCAGTAGACCAAGAGAAATTGTTTTATTTAAAAGACGTTGCTTTATATATTTTTTAACATTACTCCGAATTGAGGGAAAAGTAATCATATAGGCTTGTTACCACTGTGATTATAAGATTCACTGATTTTTCTGTTCTTTTCGCTTCAATCTGTTGTAATGGAGTAACTTTTCCACTTTCAAACGGATTACGCAACCACCCTACAAAGTCAGCAAGATCCTTAACTCCTACTTCTTTGTAATCTATCTTCCGCTCTTCAAGATAAGTGCAATACTGTTTTAATGCATAGCAATAAGTCTTCAGTGTATTGTTGCTTTTACCTGTCTGATTGAGGTATTTTAAATACTTCATCACAGGAACAACTGGAACATCTACCGCATCCAACAGCAAATATCTCTTTTTATTATCATTCAGAATTACTTCTTGTACTCTCACAACAGCACCCCCAACGAAAGCTTTTATCCTCAATATATTTAATAATTTATACTAAGATTTAAAGCCTAAGTTAATATTTCTATGAGTCTAGTAACTCATACGTATGCCATTGCCTGTCCGATAATTCAATCAATGACTCTAAAGCCATTTCTACATCTATAGTTCGTGAACTAATTGAAAATAAAAATTCTTCAAACAGTTCTTTTAATTGAATTGTAGACATGTAATCAGGTAACGATTTATAATAATTCAACAACATTTTTTCACCTCCCAAAATCAACAGGAATGTGGGTAATATCGCTTGGATTTCTATAGAATTGCCCGCACCTGTAGTGCCGGGTAAGCCAGCTTGGGCATCTGTCATATGAGCAGTTGGGTCTCTATACCTCAGAGGATTATCAATCTGTCCTTCAAACGTATCCTCATTTAAAAACCGCCCGATACTTGGATCATAATACCTTGCCCGTAGATAGTAAAATCCTGTCTCTTCGTCATACACCTCACAAGTGTACTAAAACGGCTTTCCATCCTTCTATTTATTTATGAAGTGGTTCAATTCATATCTGCTCAACAATTCGTTAAATAACAGTGATACTTCTGAATTTGATAACGAAGCTACCCTCAAATAAAACTCATTAGTTAAGATAAATAAACAATAACTCTGACAAGAGCTGCTCTTTAAGGTTTTTAAAAAGACATTATATCGTCAAGGACTAATTTTGAGAAAAATCCACAAAAAAAGGCTTATAAAACAGACCCGTCGGATCCATCTCATAAACCTGCTCCTTATTTCTTAACGATATAATCGACAAAGCCCTGGCGAATACGTTCGCCTTCATAGATTCTCTCCAAGGTACGGTCTTCTTTGAACAAGACTTCCATATTTCCGAATAAGGGATCTGCTTCCGAAGCTGTGTAATAGGAATGAATGACCGGCTGATCGTCATCAAACTGTTCATACTGGTGCTCTCCAAGGTGAGGACCTTCTCCGCAACGAAAATCATTCACTGTAAGAAAGTTAACGAACAGTACTCCCCCTGGTTTTAGCACACGGATCATCTCTTGCAGGGACTGGGAAACCTCTGCTTTTCTCATATGAAATATCGAATTATAGGAGTACACGAAACTGAATGATTCATCGGCAAAAGGCAAGTTCCGCATATCCCCACGCACAATGTTCAGCTGAAGCCCTCTTTCTTGTTCGTAAGCCTGGGCTTGCGTTATAGCTACAGGATCAAATTCAATGCCGCTAGTACTATATCCATTTTGGGCAAACAACCCTAAAGAAGGGCTGTCTCCTCCCGCGCCGCAATCCAGCACCGTACGTTCCAGCCCAGTTTCATTGCAATAACTGAGATAACGATATAAAGGGACGTGTTTGAATATTTCTTTCATATCAAATGCTCCTCTTCCAGACCCAGCTTCGCGTACAATTCTGTACAGTACCCCTGCAAGGTCTTTTCCAGTTTACAAGCTTTATTCTTGAAGCGTTTCAGCTCACGCAGCATTTGAGATCTTCCCGCCGGGGTGAAGGTCTCCTGAATACGCTCCTTGAAATAATCGTGGACAATATGATTACGCTGCTTCCAAACCTCTTGTAATTGAGCCGTTTCTTCTTCAGAGAACGGAAAGTGATGCTGGATTTCTTTGATGAGTTGGCCGAGGGAGTTGCTGAGTTTGCGCTGGTACAGATCTGTAAGATCGGCTTCCGTGGGCGTCTTTCCTTGCGAAAGCTTGGTCAGCAGAAGCAGATTCGTGAGCTGCTGCTCCAGCGCCTGACAATAGTAGACTGCCAAGCCAAAATAGGCAAACAGTTCCTTTGATTGTTCACTCTCCGGTATTCTGGTATCCTTCATCGTTCCTCCCGTTCAGTATCTTTGGATTTTGAATACACCTCTGATTTTTAGATAGAGCTGTTAATTTTTATTCATATCTCTCTTGCCTGCTATGTAGCCATAGAATCCGATCAATAATGCTGTATATATTGAAATGTGGAGAAAAGGAATCAGCACGTCCACCCCAGAGATCTGGTCGGCATTCATCATGGCATCCATGACTGGAGACACCGGTGGGAGTAGCGGCCGCAGATAAGCCAGCGAACCCGGTAAGAATTCGGTGATCTTCGTACCACCAATGGACACTATGATCACACCAAGCATGATTCCGGTAGCATGACTGGCTTTCTTGATCATGGACGATTGCAGGAACAGTGAGATCGCTATCCCTAACATTCCGAGCAGCGCATGACCAACCAAAGCGAGCATGATTCGATATAACCCTGCTTGTTCATCAAAACGTCCAGCCGCCAACGGATATACAACGATCAGCACATCAAGCAGCAGAGTCAGGACCACGAGTGTGAGGAGAGATCCCATGTTGTATTTTCTGACACTACGCAAATGAACGGTTGTCAGTTGTCTCTGTACCGGATGTTGATGGTTTAGAAAGCTCAAGCCCAGCCAGGCACAGCCGATAAATAGGATTACAGCTGTAGCAGCATAACTGTTCATCACTGGATTAGGTGTATACGAATACAGCACTAGAACGGCAATAATGATACCTGCAAAAGGGGCAAAGTACCGCTGGGAAAGCGTATAACTTTGCAGCATATACACAACAAGCGATGTCATGACCTTCCGCCCCCTTCAGGGGTCTTTGGATTCATCCACTGCTCCAAACCTGTCCAGTCATCGCGTGGTTCAACGGATACAACAGATCCTCCCCGCTCCAGCACCCGTCCCAAGTACTCATCAGATACCGTAGCATCCACGGTCAGTCCTATACAGGGCTGATCACGTAATTCCGTCACGGCTTGCATGGAAAGAAACCCCCGCTGTTCCCGCCATTGAAGGAGTTCTTCCTCCTGCAAATGCTTGAATACTATGTATGTTGCGGGACGTGCGGATAACGCCTCCATTTCCTGCTGCGTTCGTACAGTTCGTCCGGCTTGCAGAATGTGCAGTTGGTCGGCCAGAGCCTCCACCCATTGCGGCTCATGAACGGAGAATACCACGGCCGTTCCCTTCTCCTTCCGTTCACGCAGCAGCTGAACAAGAGTATTTTGCGCAGAAAGGTCAAGACCTGACATCGGTTCATCCAGCAGAAGCAACTCCGGCTCTATCAGCAAGCTCTGAATCAGGTTTATCTTCTGCAGCATCCCTTTGGAAAAGTTAATCATCGGCTGCCCCCGGAAAGGTGCCAGATGAAACAGTTCCAGTAACTCTGCCATTCGTTCTTCAATCTCAGCGCTAGATAACCCGCGTATTCTTCCCATACTGCGCAGATACTGCTCCGGTGTGAATTTCAGCCCTGGAAACGCCTCGGGCACATAGCCAATTACCAGGTCAGCTTTCCTGTGGATGACTCCCGATGTAACCTGAACTAGACCTGCGAGAATGGACAACAGCGTACTTTTGCCGGAACCATTTCGTCCAATCAGCGCAGTGATATTTCCTGGTCGAATACTCATCGACACTTCTTGGAGCACCAGGCGTCCTGTATACATTTTGCTCACAGCCTCAAGTTCGGTACAAGCGGCTTCGGCTGGACTCTCAGCTATGCCCTTTCCCGCTTTAATGCCCATACGCCAACCACCGGGAATCTTGCCGCTCGGACCATCTTACAGTTGTATTCTTGTCCTTATCTATGTTATCGCGCAAGGCCTGCAATCTGCTCCGGCCAGCACATTTCCAATACGTCTGAGTAGTGCCATTCACAGGATCATTCATACTACACACTCCTTTACTACCTCCTTGTAATTCGCCGGGCGCCTCCCTTTTTCCTCTTAATAAATCTAATTTTTGGAGAGAAAATGAAATAAAACCAGACCCAAGTTATCGCTAACTTAAGGTCTGGTTTTAATATTGTAAAAGATTCAGGGCAGCTTCTTAAGCATACACTTCAACTGTCTCACTAATCATACGGCAGGCTTCTGCACATTCCCGGCAAGCTTCAATGCAGCTCCGGCAATGCCTATGTACATGCTTACTGCTCTCATCTGCACAGGCTTCGCAAATATCTGCGCACAGACGCAGAATCTGAACCACAAACGGACTTCGACGTGTCATGGCCTGGATGGCAAAGGAGCAAATGTCCGCACATTCCCGATCCAGCCGGATGCTCTCACGAAGCTCCTCCAGGTGGTACTCTTTCAGGCTTGAGACATAGCTGTAATTACAGGCGTTCATAGTCTTGATACAAGCATCAATGCACTCCTGATACTGAATTCGGGTCATAGCCTTAACCTCCTGCGATTTTTTATAGGGTATGCCTATCTATTAACCTGCAAGAAAAGCAACGAACCAGACCTTGTGGCACTTCACAAACAGTTACAAGCTTCGTCTGACCGCATTTGGCCGGGCGAGCAGGCGTTTCTCCAGTCGCAACAGCTTGTCGCGAAGCTCACCTGACGAGAAATGTTCACCAATAAATACCGCCACATTGGGGACATCGCCCTGCGGCGTGATTTTCATGTAATCCGCTTCTCTGTAGGCATATTGGAACAGGTAACGGCTAGAGGTATCATTGAACTCCACAATCCCCTTCGCCCGATAGACATCCCGCGGCAGATCTTTGACAAACTGCTCGAATTCTTCGCTGTTCACCGTGTTCTTGAAATAATGAGTGTAAGCCATAACATGATCATGCAGCGCATGGGTGGCTCCCGGTGAAGTGCGATCGCTCTCTGTCTCACCTTCGTGTAAGGTGTCGTCTCCTTCGGCATCATCTGTTAAATCCTCGGCTTCAAGACGAATGCCTCCAGCCTGACTTAGCAGTTCCTCAGATTCCAGCTCACAGCGTACTGCCGGCATTACTGCCGCGTATGCATTCCATTTCCGCAGAACAGTCAGGACTTCCTCCTTCTCTTCCTCCGTCACCCGATCAATCTTGTTCAAAATGAGCACCGAAGCACAGCGAATCTGCTCCTGCATAAGACGATAAGTTGCTCCCTGCTGAGCGCGATGCAATTCCAGAAGATGTCCGGCATCCACAACAGTGATCAGACTCTTCAGCTCTACCTTCAGGTACAACGAGGTCTCTGTCACTCCGTCAACGATCTCAAGTGGATTAGCCGCGCCAGTGGCTTCAATGACGACGACATCCGGCGATTCCTTCTTGATGAGTGTGGCCAGTTCAGTGCTAAGATCACCACGGATCGAGCAGCAGATACAGCCGCCAAGCAATTCAGCCATAGGTACAGACTGTTCAACCAGGAGACCATCAAGATTCACCTCTCCCAGCTCATTCATAACAACAGCCGGGCGTAAGCCCTGGCCTTTCCAGTGTTCCAGCAGACGCTGCAATAGCGTTGTTTTGCCGCTCCCCAAAAAGCCTGACAATATATACACAGGTATGGCCTGTTCCATGTTTCATCTCTCCCTGCAAAAATCGGTTATGGTAGCGAGTGTACTACAACTGATCATATCCATGCAACCAGTCCGATGCTGTTCTTCCTTAGCGAAAGAGAAGGTGAAACCCTTTACAACTAGGGTACTGCTTAGAAAACTTCGGTTATCAGGTGGCATTCACCTATTTTGCAGCCTACAAGACAATAGACCAAGCAGGCTTTTGTTATGTGCGTATAATACGATAAGTCCAATGAAGAGGAGCTGAATTGAAATGACTTTTTGCCCCAAATGCCCAGAACAAACTGTAACAGACCCGCCGTCTTTTGTTTATGAAGATTACTTTCACCCACAGGTGGTCAATGTCATTCATCCCGTCGAAGTCATCAGACGTCATCACTGTGTGCCGGTTCCAAACCATTGCTACTCTTACTCCGTCAAAGACGTAATGTGCACAGTATCCAGCGTTCGTAGCCGTAAAAAAAGATAATCTGTCGTCAGCAGGCTTATTCAGCCCTGAATCTGGAGTCTATTCAGCACAAAAAAAGGAGGTACCCGCAAGGGACCTCCTTTTCTTATCCATCAGCAGTTACATACGGTTGTAGTAAACGTTGATACTTGTCGTACCATTTTTTCCACTCCTCGTCACGTGACTCTAATGGTTTCTCCTCGATTAAGGAAGCGATAACTTCCTTACTTCCGTTACGGAAAAAGTGAAGTGCCGGTCAAATCGGGCGGTGTAGCCTGAATGGACCTTCCATTTTCAAGAAGAGGTTTCTTTGTACTGCACCTTCCGACTTCAAGCTAGGCTCAGCGTTCCGTATGCCCTGAAACGCTGTTCAACAGAACTAGTACCTGGTTAGCTCCGGTTCTCTTCAGAACGAACCATCCATGTTCAGCGGCTGTAGCTATTCCCTCGTCATTAGAGCGGCAATAACCATGTGTAACACAGGAACCATCATCACGAACACGAATTTGTCCCACTAATCCAACTGCTACCCATTCTGGCCGTTTGAGGCGGGGAAGGTATTCCCGCTTGGCGTCCCAGGCAGGGTTCAGGAGCGGTTGTATTTCTTTGCGCTCAGGAATCTTCAGATGTCCATTGTTGTCCTGATGAGCTGGCAGGGTCACTTCATGATACTGCTTGCGCCCCCACTCATCGGTTACATATTTGTCCTGCCAGCGCAGCCCCGCACTATTGCCAACAAAGCTAGGCGTAGCGCTGGTAATCCCAATAATAAAATCATCTGCAGATGTTGCTTTACGAATCCGGTCTTCTTGCGCAACTGTTACGAAATAACCGACATCAATCGGCAGGCCGTCTGCCGTCTCGAACATTTCGGCATAATCTGCCGCCGGACTCAGGTACATACCATCAATGAACATATCGAAAGTGGAGCCGCTCCATTTGGCCCCCAAGCCCCTAGCCGTACTGGAGGTACCGTTCCCGATAAACCAGGAATAAGCTTCATCCGCGTCACCAAAGCAGCCCATAATGTGGGACGCAGTAAACGTAGTATTATTCCCCCGGCCTTCGGCGTGAGAAGCTTCACCGCTGGCTATATTGTCTTCACCTTCCGCATGAGCGTAGGGTCCGTCGGCTAGGTTACCAATGCCTTCGGCATGCGAAAATGGACCGTCGGCCAATGTATACGCACCTTCAGCGTGAGCAGAAGGCCCGCTGGCATGGGTATGGAAGCCTTCGGCATGAGAAGATATTCCACTGGAAATGGTGCTTTGCCCCTCAGCGTGCGACCCCGCATTTCCGCTGGCGACGGTGTCCAGCCCTTCCGCATGGGAAGGAGAGCCAATCGCTACCGTGCTTTGCCCCTCAGCGTGGGAAAAATCTCCGATAGCCCGGGGACCCGGCGAACCGGTTATACTTATCGTGCCTCCCTCCGCATGGGCAGCGAACCCGATGGCGATGCTGCCCACTCCCTCGGCATGACTGCTAGCTCCGCTAGCCAGATTCGGAGAGGGTGTGTTCAGACGATCTAAGCCACCACCTTCCACATGAGAGGCTCTTCCGCTGGCAGTATTCCCTTCTCCCTCTGCGTGGGAAAATAATCCGGAAGCTGTCGTCTTCGTTCCTTCCGCATGAGAGGCCACACCGCTGGCAATGGTTGACGTCCCCTCCGCATGAGCCGTGTCTGCAGTAGCCTGACTCTGGTAGCCTTCCGCATGGGAAGCACTTCCGCTAGCCGTGGTTGTATTTCCTTCGGCATGCGCTGTATCCGCACTAGCCAACGTCTGATATCCCTCCGCATGGGAGGCGCTCCCGCTTGAGATTGTAGTGCTGCCTTCGGCATGAGCCGCGTCGTACGTGGCATTGGTCTGGTAGCCTTCCACATGTGCAGCAATGCCACCGGCTATAGTATCGGTCCCCTCTACTGTAGAATATTGACCAGTCGCATTCTGGCTGCATTCATTTGCCATGCCCTCCATCACCCCAACTAGATATATTAATTGTACATAGCTATAATATTCGGGTTAGATAGGACAGCAATGGCTATTAAACTATGAGATTCGCCCGTTTTACTGTAAAAAGACTGAAAGAATTATAGGCCGCACGCGTATGATAGCGTGCCACAATAGAAGTTCTTGCTCATTCCAGCCAGATCCATAACAAAAAGGCAGACGCGTCATCCTAAGTGAATGACACGCCTGCCTACAACCACCTCTCGCATCAGCTTTGTGATGTTGGTGTGGGTCTATAGTAGACCTGGTCGCCTGTTTGCAATTTTTTAAGATGCTCAGGTGGCTCATCTTTCGACAAATTCAAACGTTCCAATAATCCGGTGAACAACGCTTTAATCTTTTCTGAATACTTGGCCTTCTCCTTGCCCATGGATGTATAGACGAGTGAGGCATTATATTTGCTGTAAATCTCTGTCTTCGTCGTCGGTGTTTCAGCAATGTCACTGTTCCCATACCAGTCCGGGATTCGCTGCTTCCGCTCATTCAAGTCCGAGAATACATGCAGCGTAATATTCTGAGAGGGCTGTCCGGCAATTATATACTGATAGCTGACATTGCCTCTGCTGTCTTCGGCAAACATCTCATGCGTCAGCTTAATTCCCTCTCTGGCAAATGAGCGCCGCATCTCACCCAGAAAACGCCCGTTGAGTCCCTTACCCTGCGACTGTGCGCGCAGCACCCCGTCTTCATAGGCTCTCATGCTGTATTTATCCGCTTCCTTGTGGATCTGATGTCCGCTGCAGCCTGCCAGCACAGCTGCCAAAGCGAACGCAGCAGCCAGCACCTGGAGCCATTGTCGCTTCATCCCCGCCACCCTTTCTGTAAAGATCCTGCTACACCTGTCAGTTGTAGGATGGCTGGCTAGGGGGAGAAGTATGCGGTATTTTGCACAAATATCCTCTTGGGTGGATCTTCAGAAAAGTCGTGCTTAATCATTTGGCTATTATCATTTCCAGCATCTCTGCGTGTGAACAATTAAGCTAACTATTATAATTACTCCATAACCCCTCAAATTGTGTAGCACTAATCTCCACTACTTCCAATTCTTTATCTTTAGAGTATATTTTTTCAGGTAAGCTCTCAGATATAACATTTACTTTCACATATAAGCATCTCATTAGAACCCCTCACTTCATTCGGAGCAGAAAAAGCATTTTTAATTGGTTGGGTGATCTCATATTCCAACCGGAATGGTAATTCCCCATATGTAATTGCTGGACGTGGTGGATTTGGTTGTGCTTGAATCCCTATATATAGTGCAACCCAAGGTAAAGTATAAAAGGATACGATTGATAGCAGAAAAAACAATGGAATACCTATTATTAAATACAGCTTTATTTACACTTACATCCCGCCTCCCCCATTTCTATACTCAGAAAAAAACGGTGATTTTGATTTTGTCAAAACTGCCGTTCATTGATGCTACATGATTTATGGGTATAACTAACCATCCCCAAACAACGGTTTTTCTCGCGCTGTTGTATTTTGTTGTGGACTACCTCGGGCCAACTTGGATCAAGGTGCAGCGAACGGACTGCGATAAATTTCCAAGTAGACTCCTTAGGCACTAACAAGCTGCTCGTGATTGCCCATTTTTACTATATCACCGCTATCGGATTAGTTTTATTTCCTCGTCAATAATAAAACAAATAAAAAAGACAGCCCTTTCTCAATCGAGTTGGATTGCCTGTGATGTCATTTTCATTATTTAAATTCATTACGACTTCATCTCTATATCTATTTTCTGTATTTCTGCATCCAAATGCCTATCATACTTTTTCATGAAGGCAAGCACACTGTCAAATTGTTCTGCGGTTATATGCTCAAATACAATTTTATCCCGTTCGATAAACTTTCTATGCATTTCCCCATGGACGTTATAAATTACTTCTCCTTGCTCAGTCAGCCTGAAATAGATTTCTTTCTTATTATCTGGCTTCTGATAACTCTCAATGAGTCCCTTTTCGATGAGCTTCTTGGTCATTTTACTTAGTGCACCCCTAGTCATATAAAGGTACTCCGCAAGTTTTGTCACGTTGGAATCTACATTATCGCCAATATATTCTATGCAACCTACTTCAGAGAATGTATAATTCCTAAGACTGTCTTCCAACTTAATCCTATTCACCCAAGCGATCTTGTTATATAAGTCCCTGAAACCTATTATGACCTGTTCTTCTTTGTCCATGGCCAGTCCTCCCGCTCAGTTGTGCATTAAAAATATAAAGAGTATTATATCTATTTTTTGTTTCTTTTTCAACAATATCAAGATGATCATTGGGGAATGGGCTTTACATGATAAAAGATGAACGCATTTAAGCATTCAGTAAACAAACTGTTGTTTTTGCGTGCAAAGAAGGGTTTTTGAGAGTTGTTCAAATAACGCTTTAATCTCTTCAGAATACTCAGCCTTCTTCTTTTCCAGTATGTATAGACGAACATCCTTTCCTGTAAAGATCGTAATGCTACAACTGTCAGTTGTAGCATTACTGAGTAGGGGGAGAAGTATGCGGCATTTTAAGCAAACTATTCAATACGTGTTTTTATTAAATTCCCATTTTTATCATAAAGGTATTTAATAACTCTATTGTCTGACAATCTCCGTTGCATAAGTCGCCCATTACTATCATATTCATATGTTTCCAACTGTTTCACAATGATATCATCCAAAGATAGAGCCCCTCCTCCATTAGCTCCCCAATAAATATAATAATTCTCTTTGTCTCCTGTTGTGAAACTAACTGTTTTAGAGCCAACACTTCCATTATTGTCAGACCAGATAATATTGGCTATCTCCTCTAAGTTGTCACCACTACGCCCTAAAAAATAAAAATAGCGATTTTTATCCGATACGTTCATATCAAATACTTTATAGGAGAATGTAATAGAATATGCCGTGTTTTTTTCAAATACCATCTTAGATGAATCTGAGAATAAAAAGTCAGCCCATTCTTGAGATGAGGATGAAGCAGCATATGCTGAGTGTGTTCCACTTATCACTTTTGTAGGATCGTTAGTAATGTTTGCAAGTAAAGGAGTATATTTTGTTGAAGAGAACGTCCCCTTTTCAAAGGACTCCCCTGATTTTATGATCCGTATATCATCTAAAGATAGTGTACCACCAGCATGAATCCCCCAAATCAAGTAATAATTATCCTTATTTCCAGTAGTAAAGGTCACAGTCTGAGTTCCTTTTCTCCCACCAGAATTCCCCCATTTTGTCCAACCTTTATCTTCCTTATTATCGGTGCTCCTAGCCAGAAAATAAAAGAATTGGTTCGGATCACTCAGTGCCCCACTCTCTGATTTGAAAGCAAAAGATATTGTGTAGGTTGTATTTTTTTCAAACTTTACCTTAGCTGGATCAGTATATGAAAATTCCTTCCATTCTTCAGTTTTAGAAGCGTTTAAAAACGCCGAGTACGCTCCACTGACCACCTTATCAGGATCATTCGTGATTGTCCCAGACACCGGTAAAAAATTGGTGTTATTATAGGTACCATTTTCAAATGATTCACTTAGTTTGTTCACTTGGATGTCATCTATTGAGAGAGCACCACCAGCATGAATACCCCAAATTAAGTAATAATTATCTTTATTTCCAGTAGTAAACGTAATCGTTTTACTTCCTACACTCCCACTTGAATCATTCCATACGGTCCAACCTTGATCATCCTTAACGTCAGTACTTCTGGCTAAAAAATAAAAAAATCTATTTTGTGCATTTTTATCCATGCTTACAGATTTATAAGAAAAAGTAACGGAGTAAGTCGTATTTTTTTCAAACTTTATTTTTTTATTATCTGAATACGAAAATTCTTTCCAATCTTCAGAAAGTAACGATGAGAGATAAGCCGAATATGAACCATTTACAATTTTAGATGGGTCATTTGTGATGGAACCTGATCCAGGTAAATAATTCGTTCCATTAAAAGAACCATTTTCAAATGTTTCACTCGTTTTGGGGACTGATTTTACTATACGGATGTCATCTATTGAGTAAGAACCACCGCCATGGATACCCCAAATCAAAAAATAGTTGTCCTTTGTGCCTGTTTTGAACGTTACTGTCTTTATGCCACTATTACCCGCGGATTCCTTCCAAATTGTCATTCCTTTATCTTCTTGGCCATCATTGCTGCGCGCCAGAAAATAAAAATAACGATTGTTATCTGCATTCATATCTAATGATTTATACGAAAATGTAACAGAATATGTCGTATTTTTCTCGAATTTGACCTTTTGTTGGTCAGTATAAATCGCTTCTTTCCATTCATCTGTTTGCTGAGATATTAGATTCACTGAGAATAGTCCAGAGACGACTTGACTGGGATTATTGGTAATTACTCCTGATGCAGCAATATAATTGCTTCCCTTAAAAGTTCCCGATTCAAATGTTTCGATTGGGACAATCTCGTTCTCTTCTGCTAAAATCGTTTGAATTGGAATAAGAAGAATTAAAACCACTCCAACAAAAATAATAAGATTCCTAAACTTGTTAATTGATGTACGCTTCATTTGATATCATTCCTTATTTTTTTCTTCAAAATAATGAAACTGAATCTAATTAATAGTAGTGATATACTGAGATATATCGGTTATTGGTAGAAGGTATTTCCTGGCATTTGAAAAGTGTCGATTCCTTTTAGCGAACACACCGCCAAGCACAAATGACTCCCTCTTCGTAAATAACCCCGCCCCTCGTAGAAATCGACGCCGCTCATACGCTATTATCGGGTGAAAGCCACATGAGATTGTTACGTTCCTATGTGGCTATTTGACGCTAACCCAACGATCAGCCGCTCGATTCATTCAACACTAGGGGGGGGCAAAATAAAGACCTTGAAGGAGTTAATTTCTCTCAAGATCTTTGTAATTAGCTATCCTTGTTCAGTCTTGCCATAGCTTCATCAAGTGTCTCGTATTGAATGTTATCGTACTCCCAATTCAAATGGCGATTAATAGCATTCGCCACTTCATCCCACGTGGGTCTAATACAATCATCTAGGATATTCGTAATTTGAGTTCTGATTAACTCAATGTCAAATTCTCTGGCAATTAAATATCCTCTACCACTGATATGCAAAAGTCCTCTTCTACTTCTGGCTCGTGAAATATATGCATTGCTTTCAAAACAGGTACTATCATAGTATTCTCCCTACGCCTCTCTTACTTAATTTCCACATGATAATTACTAATTCTATCCTTTTCATTGAATCCTTTTTTACTGAAAACCTCAAATACAGAGCAACCGCTTTCGGTCAAGTATACTGCCAGCGCTCTGCCGAATCCCCCCACATCTTCCAAGCCGTATACAGCGAACATGCCTTTCTTCGTGTGTTTCTTCACTTCCTTCACAAGTAGGGGAAAGGCAGACGGCTTATTATCAAACTTGATTTCGCCGAACTTCTTGTTCTAGCAATCAATTATCACGGCAGAATGATGCTGCTTGTGCAGGTCTACGCCTACATAAATCAATCTATCGGGTTGAATCATCTTCGCTTCACTCCTTGTTGCCGTTATATATTGATGTGTTGCTGATGGATTAGAACGACGTCCTGCAACAAGCGGGTTCGGGTACACCACAAAGATATGTAAGCCAATCTCTAACCCATGAGTAACCACCCAATCCGGATGACCTGGAATGTTGACCGTGAAATGAGTTTGCATCCTCAGTTCGAGCGGACAAGCCGCAAAGACACGTTAGCAAAATCTCATTCCCATCACGTTCCATCATTCGGCTTTCGGGTTCTCCGGGTTCAAGTATAGGCTAGGTCTGCCTTCTCCAGTCGCATATGAAGCCGTTCTAATCTTACCGCGCCTTCCAATTGGTGGATGACGATCAGCACATCCTCCGCCATCAGCTCATCGAATCGCTTACCATAGCGGAAAATATGATCGGATATTGCGTATTAGCACGATTTCTGCGTTTCCAGTTGCTTATTTATTGTTCGGCCGCAGTACGCCTGATCTTATCGCGCTGATAGACGAGACTGTAACTATCCTTCGCCTGCCCTTTCGTCGGTACGAGAGTATAGCCAACTACGTTCAATGTAACCGAATCCGAATTCGCAATTAAAATACCTATTTATGGTAATTATTGATCGAAGCAATCATAGTACGCGAGTGTGGTAAGTTCAAGCCCTAATTTTTCAAAATTAAAGTGCAGCAACCTTTATCCAGCCCGGCCACAGTAGGAGCAGGTGGCTTATGCGCAATTGAAGGCTCAACCTTAATTTTCATTTCAAAATTTAAGTGACACCACCCTTATCCATTCGCCCCACAGCAGGAACAAGGGTCGTATTATCTTTAATGCAGTAACGTTGTAAAGGATATCTTTATTTCGTCAGCTGGTACGTTTCGAGCTGGATATAGTTCAGGTACTCCACAGGGAATTGGCGGGATTCCACTAGCTTCGTTACATACCCGTTTTCCTTCAACTTCGCCATCATCTCGTCAAAGTCGCCTTTTACCGTCCTCGGGACAATCAGGTTCTTGCTCTGGAGGAACAGACGCTTTCCATACGAACGCTCATCCGCCTTAAAATCCCGCAGATTCTTAATCGGATCAAGCTTCAGCTTATTCCGGCGTTCCACCATCGGCAGGCTGTAGATTCGTTTCAATTCGACGCTTCCCAGCCCCCAGATGTCCCGAAACGTTCCATCAGTCAGCTCCGCTCTCGCTAACATAGGCAGGTCGGCCAGCAGGTGGAAGTGGAGCGTGCCGCGCTGCTGGAAGGAGCGGACGGCAAGATACTTGAAATCGCCATACCGTTCACGCATCCGCTTCACCCAATTCTCATAGTCCTTCGCTGCTTCATCCAGTGTCACATTCGGATTCTCATAGGTGAGCGTAATGAACTTATGGCCAGACTGAAGTTCCGGTCCATCAGGTGGCTGAATCGTCCTCGCTCCGCAAGTTTCAACCGTCCCGGTTTCGGCGTTCGATCTGGTCGATTTCGTACGCACTCCTCCTTATCCGGTAGTTCTAAAACCGCTGAATAGACCCGTTTCTGCAAGTCCGTCAGGGTCGGGTCGGCATAAATCGCTTCGATTTCTGCTAAGCGCTGGCTTTTCGATTTATAGCTGCTTTCCTCTTGTAGCTCCTTTCCGAATATCTTCACTCGCAGGCAATCTCCAATCTTCGTCATCTGGCAGTTATAGCCCATCGCACAGTCCTCCTCGGTTTTTAGCGCCCCATTGGGGCGTTTAGCCTAAATAAACCAAGGGGATGCATCTGTGCTCCATGTAATTCACATGAAAAATAGCTGCAGGGGAAACCACTTTCTCGATACGACCGGCATATCCAGTAAGGAGGGCACGGGAAAAGATGGTTACAGCCAGCTTAAACAAGGCGTAACGGGTAATTCATAAGGGCGCTGGGTAAACACCTGCCCGAATACGCGAAAAGCCCCCGTCAGCGACAACAGGACGTTCTACGTCCATTTCATCACCAGCGGGAGCTTGTGGGGAATATGAATATTCAGAGAACCGCGAGAAAACAGAGCATTTCGATTGTCCAGATACCTCGTAATTATACTTCGTATCACTCACCGGACGAGCGAAGCGAAGTCCTCCGAGCGTTAGCGAGGAGCAGAGCACATCCATCCCTTGGATCTCCATAGTCAGAAAACAGCCCAGGCTTCTATGGGCATGGGATGCCCACGGATATTCAGGTTCAGGCAGGTATCCACGTTCCGACTCGTTCCTGCCTGTGACCTCCTCGCTTCGCTCGGAAGACTCCGCTTCGCTTCGTCACTTTCTTTCTCTTTTCATTCAAGGAAGAACATGCAATTCACGTGATGAATCCTCTTTAGTTCTTAATATAGCGGACACTTTTATCCCTTTTATTCGCCCACTCCTGACAGTACCGTTTTTCTCGTGGAAGATGGAACGTTCCCATAAGAACCCTGTATTTCCCACATAGGAGCGCATGTCACGTTCTCCATAGAAACCATCCATAGCTCCGCCGTTCGACCGTATATTTATTCGTTTCTCCGCAGGAAATATACCATTCTATTCCAGCAAGTTATCAATCGTTCCGAATTGATCGAAAAGTTCTATCAATTATTTTTCAATCAGCTCATTCCGTCCCTATCGCTTGTCGAATCGGGTAGAGGCAAGTGGCTACAGACCATTTAAATCGGGCAAATTCACAATTCTATCCTCGGGACAGTCGAACGGTCACGGCAGGACAGTAGCGCCCATCTACGGAGATTTCTGAGCGTTTTACGTCCTGTTCGTCGCCACGTGCTGGGCCCGGAGATCCACTTACTCCGAAGTTAGTCTATTGAAACAAGTTAACGTATACCAAGGTCAAACATATCGGTACAACAAATAACACCGTAAAGGGAGTAAAGAAGCTCGTTCCGCCCGTTCTAGCGATGTGGAAATCTTGGAGCTTCTCGTCAGGATTCGCCTTAATGATCTTTTCAATCTTCTTTTCGGCAATCTGCAGATAAACATCGTCAATAAAGAAGGCTAACGGGGCATTGAGTAGTAACATAAACAAAACTCTAAACTCAAATGTGCTCAGATTCAGGCTAGAAGCTACGATTAGCACAAATACGTTCGCGGCTAGGAAGATAAGAAAAGCAAGATGCATCTTCCGATACAGCAAAAAAATACCACTCAGCCAGAATGCTCCCCAGTTCCATTTCCGCTTTTTCCGCCACGCTTCTAGGTAGTAATCGTTACTGGCGAATTTCTGCAATTGCTCCTCGGTAACAATCGGATTTCTTATATAGTCCAACTTCTATTCTCCTCCCAGTATTGAAGTGACCCCATAAAGTTAGACAGGTTATATGATTAGGCGATTCGTTGGGCATGAGTTCGGTACTGTACCGGACTCATGCCTTTTAGTTTTGCCTTGATTCGCTTGTGATTGTAATAATCCATGTATTTTGATAGTTCTTGTTTAAAATGTGTGATGCTTTCAAATTCCTTTAAATACAGAAATTCAGATTTCATGGTGCCAAAGAAGCTTTCAATGACGGCGTTATCGTAGCAGTTACCTTTGCGTGACATACTTTGCTTGATACCACGTTCTTTAAGGGCATGACGATAGGGTTTCATCTGATAGTGCCAGCCTTGGTCAGAATGAATCAGGAGTTTATCTTCATCGTCTAATCGCTTTAATGCTTGATCTAACATCGTGGAGACCAGGGAATAGACCGGTCTTGATTCAATCGTATATGTAATAATTTCGCCATTATATAGATCGAGCATGGGAGATAAATATAGTTTTTCTCCGAATAATTTAAACTCTGTTATATCCGTAACCCACTTCTCGTTCGGCTTTTCAGCGTGAAAGTCACGTTCTAATATATTCGGTGCAATCTTGCCAACTGTGCCTTTATACGAACGGTATTTCTTCATGCGTACAAGACTCTTTAATCCTAATGCTTTCATCAAACGTTGCACCTTCTTATGATTCACACGGTGCCCACGATTGACTAACTCATCTCGAATTCGGCGATAACCGTAGCGCCCCTGGTGCTCCTTGTAAATCGCTTGAATTAATTCTGTTAACTCGACATCTTTGTCTGGCCTACCGAACGTTTTTACCGCGTAATAATACGTGCTACGAGGGATAACCGCTAGCTG
>NZ_JBHVPB010000008.1:218013-387277 GCF_042887565.1 Paenibacillus sp. NPDC057934 | reverse complement strand
CAACGTAAACTAAATAAGCTGCCTCCGGTAGAGTACCGGAAGCAGCTTATAGCCTAGGGTCTTTTTTCAATGTCTATAAAATGGGGTCTTGACCAGGCTGACTTTACGGATGCGGGGGGTGGTTTTTTTATAAAAATAAAGGATGTAGGATTTATAGGAGCTATTGTGCTTACGGGTACGCAAGAAGATGAACACAGACGTATAACGAATTGCTTGAGTAACTATTTTAAGACCCATGATTGTCCATAAAATCCAGAGGGATTTATATGTGTATCGTGGTTTAAGTAGATGTCACAGCATACTAGAAAATATCAGATAGATGTTTGTATACCTGTATTTTAGATGATTTGTTCGATAACTTTAGCTCTATCTGATTTAGTCAATCTGATTCTCGAATTGCAAACTGCACGAATGGGGCTCTTGTTAAGCAAGGGCCTCTTTCTTTAGCAGCAGTAAGCGTAAGTAAAACCGCCTCTTGAAAGCCACCTGCTCGTTTATAGCGATATAGCTATGAGCACTTTAGCCCCTCAGTATTTTAAGTATTTCATCCTTTATCCATCTTCTAATTCAGAGTAACTATGGGCGCCAATAGCCTGATTGACTATTCCAGTTCTACTTCTTTGTTGCTTTTTATAGAGACTGAATGGAACAGTTGCATCCGTTACTTAGTCGGGTAGATCCGTTAAAAGCCTTTTTAAAAATATATTTGGCAGAGATTCAGAACGAACAACTGAAATTCTACATTAGAAAGTATTACCGATTTATGTAGAAATTTTATTTTATAAAATATGAGTGGAACAAAAATGGCCACCTTGCCCAGGCTGTCTCTATCAGTTTCCATCAGTGTATAACTTTATTGTAATCTGATTATTGCAAGAATTAGCGTCCTATAGATTAGGCATCTAAGTTCCTAGGACTGAATTTCTTGTGAAAAGCCTACCCTAGACGCATAATAGATTGAACGGACAGTCCGTACTTTCTGAGAGGAGATTGAGTGATGAGTAAGGTTACCCTGCAGTCCATACTAGTGGACTATCCAAAGTACCGTAAAGGTAAAGAAACAAAAAACAATTCTGTAGCAACAGCTAGTTATGAAAGTAACTATGAATCTAACAGACAAAAACTGAATGAAATAATGGATGTATTAGGAGTTGACGTTAAGTATTTCAAGGAGAATGCTGCAGCAAACCAACCCTATCAGTTCGCTGAAACAGATAAAAACTTGCTGTTTGATATCCTTTATCAGTATACAAGTGATGATTTAAAAAAAATTCGAAAAGGACTCCCACTTGAAGTACCGATAGAAACACTTACATTCTATTTAGACGCTTTCACTACGTTGTTAGAACATCTAGAGATTGATGAAGGAGATATTCAGGACCAACGTGAAGCGATAATGAAAGCTACCCAATATAAGTTAGCGGTTGAATTGCATGCGACGAAAAGTGCCATGGAGGGCATCAATAAAGATATTCAGCAATTATTATCCGACTGGGATGATGTTTTGCTCTATGAAGATCGAGTAGTACTATTAAGCGATTTCTCTAAACAATTACGGATTTTGCAGGAAAGATTTAGACATGTCTACCTCTACATGGACCTTGAACGTAAGAATGAGGCGTTTGAGGCAAGTAGGATGGATCTCAAGCAGCGGCCAGCAGCTAGAGATGAGCTAAAAAAGCAAGCTTTATTAAAAATAGAACTGGAAAAAAATAATGAATATGTGGAATTACACGAACAATTAGATCGTCTAAATGGAGATCCTTCTTTCTTGAAGAAGAAAACTCCTCAGTATATTAAGATCTTTGAGGACATGACGTCAATAATTGAGGAAACTCAACTTCGGTTATTTGGTGAAATACTACCACCTAGAGAACAAAGCAAGATGAAATTACAAAGCAACGACGTTTTAATGGAATCAATAAAAAGTTATGAGGAGCTCCTTATCTTCGTGTCAATTCATTCGGAAAAACCGATGATCGTCGATGTATCATACCAAGACCGATTTGAGAACCAAGATGAGGAGAGTGATTAACATGTTTGATGTAATATCAGTATATAACATCGTATCGGCTACGTATTGGGGGCTGGACTGGGAAGAAGAAGAGAAATTTCAGGAAGTCTATGATGAGTACAGTAAACTCAGTTTTACTGAAAGAAGTACATTTGACTCCCTTGTGAACCAGGCTATCAGCTCATATAAAGGGTTGTTCGAAAGCTTTCCCGAGACACACCTAACACAGACGGATATGGATATTCGTGAAGAGATTCAAGGTGAAATCACCAACAAACTCGCACTGATGTTTCAGAGTTTTCTTTGATTCTGACTGGTGGATCTTATCACGAATACAATGTGTGGTGTAGAGATATAAATAGCGCCTCACGGAGAGAGGAAAAAACGCTTTGATA
Source organism: Paenibacillus sp. NPDC057934 (assembly GCF_042887565.1). Taxonomy (NCBI): domain Bacteria; kingdom Bacillati; phylum Bacillota; class Bacilli; order Caryophanales; family Paenibacillaceae; genus Paenibacillus; species Paenibacillus sp. NPDC057934. The sequence goes on along the minus strand of NZ_JBHVPB010000008.1, from coordinate 384,868 downwards.
GGGGAAGCTCTTTACAAGGGCTTCTTTTTTCTTTTTTTATAGGTACTTAATCTTAAACTGCAGAGATGGAATGAGTATGTTGAACTGCGTGAAGTTTTCTTTATTTTTATTAGGTGTATGCTTCCATTTATTAATCAATCAGTATGCTGTTTGATTCAAACTTCTGTTCTTATCACTTGTGATAGCAACCATCCTTAAAAGAATTGGTCTTTATTTATATGGGTGGCTCAAATGTACTTAGCTCTCAGTATTGATTGCCGGCATTACTATTCTATACTGTTTTTAAGGTGTTGTGCCTGATCTATGCCGACTCGTTTTCAAACATCAGAAGTGTTCAACGCGTATAAAACAAACAATAAATTACAATCAAGCTATCTGGCTTAAAAGTACAGTACCTTTAGTGATTTAATTCCGATATATTGCTCCCTGTGAAGGATTGGACACCCAGATCATACAGCGGTACATATGAGTTATGCACCATGTTGCGCCATAAGTTTATACATAAAAAAAATATCATAGGAGGTCAAGTAAAACATGTCGGAAGAGCATAATCATGAGCATAAATACCGGAAGGATATTATTAATCGTTTAGCTAAGGTTGAGGGGTATATCCGGTCAGTCAAAGAAATGACCATCTATGGGCGTCAATGTCCAGACATTCTGCTTCAAATTGCCGCCGTACAAAAAGCTCTCGATGGAGCAGCAAAGCTTTTATTAAAGGATCATTTGGAGAATTGTGTTTGATGCCGTTCATCATGGTAAGGAAGAACAAGTTATTGCCGAACTGAATGCTGCTATAAATAGCTATATTCGCTAAAACTTGAATATGTCTCTTCTTACATCAAGCAAAAGTAGCCTGCCAACTCTCAAAGATTTAATCAACGTGTAGGGTTGGCATCAAACTAATTGTCCACGTATCATCAAAATGCTGTTCTCAAATCAAATCGAGTAAGCGATTATTTTTTATTAGTCACACCGTATATTCTTGGTGGCAAAATATAAACATTTCAGTCATGCAGAACACCAACATGCCATTGAAAATATTAAATAATAAGTGTTTAAAAGCAGAATCGATTAGTCCCCGAATTATAGAATTCTCACTTCGCGCTTTTTCCACAATGAATTAAAATTTTCCATATCGCTTTCACTTAAATTTGTGTCTAAAGCGTGTCGTTAAAACCAAAAAGAATTCGGGCAATAGCCGTATAAGCTGTGGATAAACTGTGGAGTAAATGTGGATTGATTGTGGATATGGCGGCTAAACTCAAGCCCTGCGCAGGTTTGTAAAAAGTGGTTTACAAACACAATATATTGGGGTATTTTTAACTAACGAGGTGTACATGCTGTGTTTTCTTGCTCTGTTATGGGAGGGAGGAAACGCTTTGTTAAATCTAATTTATATTTTGAGCGCGGTTATTGATATCTTCAATTTTGCGATAGTGGTTGGTAAGCTCGTAAACAAAATGTACAGGAAAACCCTTGATCTTCGAGAAAAACGAAAAAAGCACTAGGGCCTGGCAGCTAAAGTGCTTTTAACGTAAAATCAGTATTTGATTGGCCAACTAAACAGAGCAAAGACACATTTACACCTTGTTAGACTGTGATCTTACGAGGGTCACAGTCTCTTCAATTGTAGTGCAAAGTATCACGAACTTGTTGCGAAGGCTTTTGAGAAAACATCCCGACAAACTAACATATATGGATTATAAGTGATAGCAGACGATTTTTCTAGTACAATTTTGTACCATTTTCAACTTCATTAACATTTATGAATTTTATGATCAAGAAAAGAAGTGTTTATTGGAGTATATTTCGCTTATGGAAAATCATGATAAATCCTGGTTTTTATATGGAACTTAATTCCGTCATTAAGGTTCATGTTCTATTTTTATTTTAAACATATTAACATAAAGTAACACAGCAGTTATTACATTTTGATCATTAAAATCTAGGCTTGAAAAGCCCATAACGTTATAAATAGCGATATGGTATACCTAAAAAAGATGAGGGTGTCTATGAGCAAATCCGTGATTGCGCGAATGTTAGGTGACGATTATCAGGCATTGTATTTCTGGAGCAAGGCCTGCGGCATATTCCATCCCAGCACGAAAATACAAAGAATTTCTTATGAATATGATGTAGCCAAATCATTTGATGATGTCGTTGTTGAATATCAATCCCCTATTTCAGATGAAAGAGGTAGGCTTGTCCATTCTGATTTTTATCAGATTAAATTTCACATGAGTCAAAATGGGGCTATTAAAAGTAGCAGCCTTATCGACCCGGAATTTATTAATGCAACATCCGTTTCTTTTTTAGAACGCCTAAAATCTCTTGTGGAGTTGGAACGAGCGGCAGGAAGAGAATGTCGCTGTTACTTAGTCACTCCTTGGAGCCTTGATATGCAAGACCCCTTGGCAGAATTGGTTAGTAATATTGGTGGTGAATTGCGTCTAGATAAGCTAATGGTGGGAAAAACAGCCACTAGTCGTATGGGTAGCATTAGAAAAATGTGGCGAGAACATTTGAAATTAGAAACCGATGATGAGTTATGCAGCATTCTTGAGTCACTTAGAATTTATCCTAATTCAGGGAATCTAAAAAAACTAAGTGACCAACTTAACCTCAATCTGATTTCAGTGGGTTTGACGCCTATTGACGAAGCCTCCAGTTGTCATCAATATGTTGATCTAATACAAGGTTTATTAAAGAAAGGAAGATTCACTTTTACGCGTGAAGAATTACTTGAATGGTGTCGCTCTGAAGGGCTCTATACCGATAAACCTCATTCTGTTAACACGCAAAACATCAAGTTAGGTATTCGCAGTTTTTCGCGCTGGGCTGAAAATATGGAAAATGAAACAAGTGCGATGATTTGCTTGAATACATATTTTAATGACAGATTTTTAAAAGAAGATTATTTATGGCAACGTGATATTGTTCCATCATTAACTGATTTTATCACAGGAAATATTTCTACAGGACAGGTCTATGATTTAGATCTTGATACTCATGCTACAATAGCATTCGCTGCAGGTCATGAATTAGATGTGAAGTGTGGAATTGATATTGCACCCGTTCAAAAAACATTCTCTGCAGGTAAACAAGTATGGCGTCCAACGGATACGGCGCTCATTAGGGAATATAATGATTGGCAGTATGTGGAGAATGTAATGAATCATGGAGATGATGTGGCTATTGCAATTTCAGCCACACATGATGTCACTGACGATGTGGCCTACTACATCGAGCAGAGCGCTCTACCAGTGGGTCGCATCCTTACCTGTTTTGTTAACGGACGAGCTTTAGGTTCAGCATCAATAGTCGATGCAAATCACGCCTTTTATCTTGCCAATCGTATTAGTACAAAGATTAGGAGTCGTTCGATCAAAGAACGTATGGCTCATCTGCATATCTTTTATTCAGGACCTAATGGATTAATTTTTTTCGTTGGTCAATTATCGAAATCATTTGGTCCTTGTACGATGTATGAATTTGATTTCACTAAGCAAACACCAGGTGGATATGTGCCGACTATAACCTTTCCTTACTAAAGGAGTGTGCTAAAATGAAGCTAACAACCTATTTCAATGATTTTCTGAGTAACATTCGTCTGACAAAAAATCAAGTAGATGATCTTATTAAAGGTCACAAAACGTTACGGGAACGATTAGAAGGAGACGATACTCTTTCAAAAATTATTGTAAGTACGTTCCTGCAAGGGAGTTATAGAAGATCGACAGCAGTGAAACCTAAGAGCGATCAACGTTCTGACGTAGATGTGATTGTGGTTACTAAATTAGTCAAAGATGACTACACACCGGATGAAGCGATGAAAGTTTTTGAACCCTTTATGGAAAAATACTACAAAGGCAAATATCGTTATCAAGGACGATCAATCGGTATTGAAATGAGCTATGTCGATCTCGATGTTGTAATCACTTCGGCACCTTCAGAGGCTGAAGAAGGGATTCTGGAGACTGAAAGTGTTGAAACAAACTCCACGATTGAGGAATTAGAAGCAATCGTAAAATCATGTTCTGCTTACCAATACAACAGTGAAGTGCGGGAATTCTTAGCGTTTGCAAATAATGAATCAGAATGGAAAACCTCACCACTGCACATTCCAGACCGAAGCGTTGAAGAATGGAAGGAAACCCACCCACTCGAACAAATTCGTTGGACCTGGAATAAGAATGCCTCATGTAACGGTCATTATATAAATGTGGTAAAATCATTAAAATGGTGGAAACGTGTAAATGATCCTGGAAATCATCCTAAAAGCTATCCTTTGGAACATCTAATTGGACAAACATGCCCCGATCATATCACTTCTGTTGCTGAAGGGGTAACCTTCGCATTGGAAGCCATAGTATCGAATCACCCTACGAAACCTTTCTTAGCCGATCATGGTGTCCCAGAGCATGATGTTTTTGCAAGAATCACAGATGAAGAGTATGACGCCTTTTATAAAAAGGTACAGAATGCGGCCACTATAGCAAGACAAGCACTTGATGCTGTAACTGTGAAGGAAAGTGCAAATAAGTGGATCGAACTCTTTGGGAGTAAATTCCCTTCTCCCCCCGCAGATACAAGTACAAATAGCAGTAGTAATGGCTTCTCTTCTCGAACTGAAAAGACTACTCCTGGTGGTGGAAGGTTTGCTTAATCAAGAAGAACCAAATGCTTTATTATTGCAAGGTAGAAGAGCGCTTGAAGGTTTTCAGGAAGTAGAACTGTGTGAAGATTTGAGTTGGGACCCACGAACTTCAAAATGGGTCCTTTTTTGCTCTATCCATTTGGACGTAATTAAAAATGAACATATTACTAAGACGACTATGTGGTATATTCTCATTTCACCTGAATATCCGCTTGGTGAAATAAGTTTTTATCCAGCCATTAATGGTGGGATTGAGGCTACCTTTCCTCATCAAAATCACAATGGATATTACAATGACGATAGACCGTGGAGGAAAGGTAAACTCTGTCTTGATACATCTGTTAGCGTGCTTGGAAGGAATGCAATTAACACTGAACCTCAAAACGTAGATCGTTTATTATGGCACTTTACCAGAGCTATCGATTGGATTAAGTTTGCCTCAGCCCAAGAGTTAACCTCTATAGGAGATCCATATGAATTGCCTTCATTTCCGAAGGAATCTAATGAGACAATTGTATTTTCAGAAAGTCCAACAACTCTATGGAACTGGCTAGAGTTAAAAAAAACATACGGGATTGTAAAATTTTCGAAAATGAATGGCGAATCAAACATTTGGCTTTCAAAAGAATACTTGGTACAAAATAAAAGTTATTATCAACCCAAATGGGGAACGTTGATTTCTGACTTGGATGACCAAACTACAATCGGTATCTGGATAAAGCTATATGAGGCCCCTGTTATCGCGCCTTGGCAAGTTCCACATACGTGGGAAGAGCTTCAAAAAACTTTGCTGATACAAGGTATAAACTTAATAGACATTATCAAAGATGCTGCGCACCTGTTGCGCGACGGAAAACACCATTATATTACCTTGGGTTTTCCCATTCCCGAATATGTTGGAGAAAATGCTATGGTAATGAATTGGCAAGGAATAAAATTACCTATACTCTCACATGGAAAGTTATTCGCTAAAGGCTTCCGAAAAGATGAATTAGGTTATTGGCAAAGAGATCGAACGGTTATTTTCCGTAAACATGAGAAAGTTAGCTGGACCTTTTCAGAAAACTGGAACAGAAATGAAATATTGAATAGAGGGCGAATGGATTCTGGAATAACACAATCAGCTGTTTTACAAATTGGAGCTGGTTCATTAGGATCGATGATTGCTGAGCAATTAGTTAGAGCAGACCTACAAAAATTGCATATCGTTGATTATGATTTACTTGAGGCAGGGAACCTCGTGAGGCATACTCTTGATATGAATTCCCTAAATAAAAATAAAGCGTTGGCGCTATCAAAAAAACTGAATACTTCTGTTCCCCATAGTAAAGTGAGGGGATATGCCTCACATTTCCCTTCTGAACAGTTAGATTACACCAACTATAGAGTCATTCTAGATTGTAGCGGGGAAGATGACGTCATATATAAATTGCAGATGCTACCCTTAACATATCCAAAAGTATTCATTTCTGTCTCCTTAGGTTATGCTGCCAAAAGGTTGTTTTTCTATACGCATAAGACAAATCAATTTTCTCCAGATACCTTTTTCAAGATGCTTAGCCCTTGGATTGAGAAAGAAAGAGATGGTTATAGAGAAGATGACCTGCCCAGAGATGGTATTGGATGTTGGCATCCTGTTTTTCCTGCCAGGATAGATGACGTATGGTTAATGTCTGCTGTTGTCATAAAAGGTATTGAGAAATATATTCTTAATCCAGCTAATAATCCCACTTTGCTAATCTATGAGCAAATTTTCGAAGAAGGCTTGTTTAGTGGTGTCAAACTAGTGCATAAGGAGGAATGGCATGACTGATAAAATATATTATCACAATGATTTTGCCTACACTGTTTTATTAGAGAACGAATTAATTAATCAAATGCTGAATTTTTGCCGTGCTAAAATGCCATTGGAAACCGGGGGGATTTTAGTCGGCGAATACTCTAAAAATGCTCTTTCTGCAAGAATAATGTATATTTCTGGTCCACCTCAGGACTCTAAACATCGAACACATGAGTTTTACAGAGGAACCCATAATTTAGAATCTCTACTTTCTGATTTTTGGGAAAAGGGTCTGTTTTATTTAGGGGAATGGCATTTCCATCCGAAGGCATCTCCAAATCCAAGTTTGGTTGATCGTAAACAGATGAGAAAAATATCAAACGGTAATAACTATAACTGCCCAGAACCCATTTTATTGATTCTAGGAGGAGATCCTAATGAGAAATGGCATATATCATGTTCGATTTTTTCAAATAAGCATGGTTGGATCGAACTAATGGAAGATCGTTAGGGGCTTTGATGTATCGATCAAATATTCGTTTGAAATTTCAGCAATACTCAAAATAAACGTCGTATTGTTCTTTTTAGCTATTTAGATCCCAATTAACAAAATAACAAGCCTTTCCAGTCGCTGAATCGGTTAATACATGGTAACTAAACTCGAGGCGGCGATGAAAATGAGTAACAAAGAGATTGAACAATTGAATAATGCAATGAAACAGGCATCAGACAAACTATAAAAAAGCCTCCAAAAAAAAATATCTTTTTTTTGGAAATATTCAAATGAAAAAGGGGTAATATACATTTTTTTTGCGAAAATAGAACAAGCATTGTTCAAACAATGCTTCGTTAAAAGTAAGCCCCGAATTTTAAAGATGGTTAATGGTCAGGAGCTTCTAGCCTACTATACTGTGTCAATCATTGTTACAGCAAATAACGACTTACGACGAAGGTCGTTACAAATCATGCCAAAATTACGTTACAGAATCACTGAAAACAGTCCTTTTTAGTGACAAGATGAAATACAACTCACATATGTTGTGAGTCACGAGTATAACTGAGATGAGTTTGATCAATAACTGAGACATTTCTCATGATATGTTTGAGACTGCATTAAGAGCCGGTAGTAGCAATAATCTTGCTGCTACCGGCTTTTTTATTATTCTAAACGTGAAAATATGATATTTTGGCTATAGATGATACTTTCTGTATTAGGATGTTTTGTGAGTTGTGATGCATATCGACATAATAACGTCAGCGCTATGGATTTGCCCGCGATCACTTGTTGTATCTAAGCTTTTATTAGTTCATCAGATGAAATCTTATCTGTGGTAGTGTGTTAACTCATTAAAAAATACCATTTTGAATAGTGGTAAATCCCATCAGGATGAAGTTGGGCTTTAAGTAATTGACAGCAGATTCGTGAGATGGGTAGCTTTCACGTACCTGCTATTAAAAGAAAATAAAGTTTTAGATTGACCCTAGAAATTGAAACAGCGACAGCAAAGGACGGGGAAATAATGTCCTAGACTGTCGCTGTTTCATTGAAGTTATTTCTAAATGTTTGAAAATGCTCATCGAAGTTATGTTATAGTGATTCTTGTTTAAAATAGCCTACATTTCTATGTATTAGATTTCCAATTCCATTATCCTGTACGTTAGGTAAAAAGCCGCTGGAATATTAACTTATTAAGTTCGTTGATTTGGTTCTTAAATCTTGCTCTTCCCAGTAAAACTTAGGTTCTTTCGTTGCAGCTTTAAAAAATAAAGGCAGAATATCTTTTCTAATGTCCTGCGAAATTTTAAGGTGCAGGGCTTCTGCCACTTTTTTTTGTATCTCATCATAATTAGAAAAAACATCCCCGAAAGCATCCAAAAACTGCTCACGTCCTTCAAGCTCATATTTCACGATATCTTCGTTAAGAAATTCTGGATTATGCTTATACAACAGAGTATAGTTATACCAACTGTAAGCACAATTTAATATCAATTCCAAAAACTCTTGAACATTTTCAGCTACACGACCACATTCATCCGCTTGACCAGAATAAGCAATACTACCATCTTCTAACAATAGATACTCTCCGCCCCCTCCATCTTTACAGAATGCCCTGCCAGGGATGCTAAATATATACCGATAGTTAAGCATGTAAGGTGTTTGCAACTTGTCATAAAAATCTAAACATAGTATTGCGCCAATCTGTTCTGCAAGTTGTTCATTTTCTTTAATAGTCGAGAGAAGTTTTTCAATTTCAGTCATGTCCATAATCCCCTCATAATATCTGATTTACGAACTTCGTAAAAGCATTCGTAGTGCAGTATTCTCCAAAGCGAACAAACTATCCTGCCGCTAGCTTCATGAAATTTCCAGTTTAATTGTTCTAGTTGGTTTAGAACCATAGAAAAAAATTAATTTGCGGCTTTCACAATTTTTCTATTTCGCTGACCGCTATCCTTTGTTGCTCACCATGCTCCATCTCTATTTTTAAGCAGGGCTTGTGGGAGTAAGGAAGTGGGGGAGTGAGTATCAAACTTTATAAGCGTTCACAGCACGTCGGATCCCTTTTTGTATTCGGCAGGCCTCAAGGTAATGGCACAGAGGCAATCCATTAAACTGCCACACTAAATTATATATAGCACCTTAAGTTATGTTATAATGAACTTCTTACTGTAAATTAAGACGAATAGAGGTCGATTGAGGATGAAGTGTAAAATTAACCGTAATGCAGCTAAAGTTTTAAAAGATATGCTAAACAGTCAAGAAGCTGAAGGAAAGATGATTCGGGTAATTATTACTCAGAATCATGGCGATCACGGCCACTATGATGTAGCACTTGATACACCAACTGAACATGATGAAATTATCGCAACAGATAAGGATATTAATGTATTGTTGGATACACGCGAACCGCTTTTGGATGGTGTTTGGATTCAATACTTTTATGTTCCACAGGAGGGTTTCTTCATCACGAATCCTTCTACGGGATTTCTTGAAAAATAAGCATTGATGCCGATAACAAAAACTCTGCACAAAAGTTTATAAAGTATTACGGCAAGCCGAGCAGATTTCAGGTATTTCCTCCTGATGTCACTCGGCTTTTTTAATTTTAATCCAACTGTGATAAATCGTACCTTGTGGTTTAATTAAGTTCATAAATAGTTAATACACGATAATTATCATTGAGATTAATGGTCTCGATCATAGATAGAAAGGTGCTGCCAACATGTTCGACATCCTGGTTGTTGATGACAATGATAACATCAGAAATTTGATTATCACTTATTTAGAGCGGGAAGGTTACCGCACAATTGCTGCTACCGATGGTGTAGAGGCAATGACAGCACTCGAAAAAGAACATATTGATCTGATGATCGTTGACGTTATGATGCCCAATATGGACGGCTACACGTTGACGCAGGATTTGCGCTCAGCGAATTATGATTTTCCCATCCTCATGATCACGGCAAAGGAACGTATCGAAGATAAGAAAAAAGGGTTTCTGGCCGGTACGGATGATTATATGGTTAAGCCCATTGAATTTGACGAGATGCTGCTACGGGTAAGTGCGCTTCTGCGGCGGGCAAGAATTAATACGGAGAGAAAAATAGTTATTGGCGATGTTATTCTGGATTACAATACTTTAATGGTAAAAACCAAGACGGGAGAAAGCCTTCTTCCACAAAAGGAATTTTACTTACTATTTAAGCTGCTTAGTTATCCCAAAAAGATTTTTACCCGCCAGGATCTTATGAATGATATTTGGGGTTACGATACTGACTCGGATGAGAGAACAGTTGATGTTCATATCAGAAGGCTGCGTGAGAAGTTTAATGATTTGCCTGAGTTCAGCATCGTAACTGTCAAAGGCTTGGGATACAAAGCGGAGAAGCATTTATGAAGCTAAAAATGAAATTCAAACACTTCTTCCGCTTTAGATCGGTTTATGTGAAATTTGCTGTTACTTTTCTGGGCATATGGTGGTCTCTCAATATTGTGACCTTCGTCATTATCATGCGTATTATGCCAGTTGGAAATAATATTGAATTTGATGAAATTAGACGCGTAACGGGTCTTGTTTTTCTGAACAGTGCTTTTTACGGAACCATTGTCATTTTGGCGGTTGTCAGAAGTATTGTGAAGCCGTTAAAGAGACTTTCTAAAGCATCGAGGGCGGTAGCTAAAGGTGATTTTGACGTTTCGGTTAGTGAAGACAGCATGGATGAGATTGGCCGGCTCACGAATGATTTTAATAGAATGGTCAAAGAATTGCGTAGTATAGACACTCTTTGTCACGAGTTTGTTTCGAATGTCTCACATGAATTTAGAACACCGGTAACCTCGATAAAAGGGTATGCCAGGCTGATCGCTGAGGATACGGGGGCAAGCCAATCCATTAAAGAATATGTCAGTATTATTATGGACGAAAGTGACCGTCTTATTGATTTGTCCTCTAACTTATTACGCCTTTCTGAGCTTGATACTCAAATTATTCATAAGGAAACAGCATTTTCTCTGGCCGAACAGATTAGACAGGTTATTCTAATTCTAGAATCCGGTTGGGGACCGAAAGCCATCGAGTTGGAAGTTGAGCTAGCAGAAATACAATTTACTGGTGATGAGGAGTTATTGCGTCAGGTTTGGCTGAATCTTATACAGAATGCGATCAAATTTTCTCATCAGGGCGGAACCATTACTATTCTTCTTTTTAAAGAGGGCGGGAAGATACAAGTGAAGATTATCGATCATGGAATTGGAATTTCGGTTGAAGAGAAGTCACTAATTTTTGATCGGTTTTATAAAGGAGATAGTTCACGTAAAAAGGGCGGGAATGGACTAGGCTTATCTATTGCGAAAAAAATAGTTGAACAGGCCAGAGGCGAAATGTGGATTGAAAGCCAACTTGATAAAGGTACAATCGTTACAGTAGAACTCCCTATATAGATTGCAAGAAGAGTTAGGAATATGACTCTTCTTTTTTATGCTTATCTGGCACTTTGAGCTAGCAGCTTTGAGCAAAATTATGACCAGCCACCGGCCTTAACACCGATGACTGGTTCGTAAAACTTATAGCGGCAAGTCTCTTTTTGAGAAGATTCTAATTCCGCTAAAATAAGTGACCAATCCGATTCCACCCAGAAGTGCAAACTGCCAAATATAATCGGAAGAACCTGTAACGATGGAGTTAACGTTGTACAAGGTAACGATGGTAAGATTCTTCAAAAAGTGAAAGTTCTCTCCGAACATGCTCACAATGGACAATAACAGAAAAGCACCAACCAAACCGCCGCCAATGGCAATAGCATTTTTGGAGAGATTAAAAATACTAGATGCCAGGAAACAGATACCGCTAAATGCCAGCGAAAGAACAAACAATCCCAAATTAAATTTAATAATGTATTCCACATCACTGGAGCTGATGCCGCTATTCTTGACGGATGTAGGGATAATATGTGCTGCTGTAGTGATTAAAAACATAATAAGCAGTGAACCGATAAAATATACAGCCTGTGTCAGCGCTACTTTCGAACGGTTTACCGGTGTTGACAATATATACGCCATCGATCCTTTATCTACTTGTGCGGCCAATAGTTTGTTGCCTGTAATGATAACATAAATAGAAATGAGCATTCCTGGCATCAGACTATAGAAAATCTGCCCTCCTACTACTACAGTCTGTCCTGTAGTGGATACGACGACTAAACATAAAGCCAGGATAGCTGTTATGATCAGCCAAAGTGAAATATTTGCTTTAATGGTTTGTTTCATCAGTGTTTTTGAAATCATTTATACGGCCTCCGCATCGGTATATTTTTCTTTGAAATAAGCTTCCAATGTGCGTGGTTTTTGGGTAATAAATCTGACGTCCATATTCTGGATAACACCAAATAGTTCATTGATATCCTTGTCCGGGATAAGGATGGTCGCTTGATTAAACTCCGGTTGTTTCCTTATAACATAGAAAGGGCGTGACAAAAAGTCGTTGAAGTCTGCTTGTTTCGTGAATTCAATCTTGAATTCTTTGACTGACTCGTTTCCGCGGATCGTGTTCATATCAACGACATCAATAATATGGCCGTTTTTGAGAAAAGCCACACGGTCACAAGTGCTTTCTAATTCACTAAAAATATGACTGCTCATGAAGATAGTTTTACCTTTTTGTTTTTCTTCTTTTACGAGGTTAGTAAACTCATTTTGCATCAAGGGATCCAGTCCAGTACTGCCTTCATCCAGTAATAAAATATCTAAATCTGCCATGAAGGCACTGACGATAGCAGACTTTTGCTTCATTCCTTTGCTCATTCGTTTTAATTTTGCGTCCGCATCAAGATTAAATCTTTGAATTAAGTCAATCGCCCGTGACATATCACGAATTCCTAAGTATTCAGCCTGTAGTTTAAAGAAGTCGGTTCCTCTGTTAACCTCAGGAAATGCGATCTCCCCTGGAATATAGCCGACATGCTTCTTTAATTCGGAGGCGTATCGCCAGCTCTCTCGATCCATAATGGAGGTGTGGCCTTTCTGAGGTTTTAAAAATCCCATGAGGTGCCGGATCAAGGTGGTTTTTCCGCTTCCGTTGATGCCAACAAGGCCGAATACCTCGCCCTTGTTCACAGTGAGATTAATATCGAATATACCCCTGCCGTCTCCATAATTTTTGGTCAAACCGTTGATCTTAATGATTTTCTTCATTGTTTTTCCTCCTTCATTAGGCTCCTTTTACATAGAAGTGCATGAAATAGTCTTCCAGCGAGAATTTCTTCTCTTTGAAACTCATCACTTGATAACTGGTCAGAGCTCTTACCAACTGATTAATCTCCGTATCATTCATTACGATCTCAGCCATATGCTTATCTTGTTCCGTTAAAGCGATCGTAAGATGGGTTTCTTTCGTAAATGCAGCTAAGCTATCACGGGTACTAAAAGTGACCTGATATACTTTATTGTTATTGTGGCGGATCTCATCAGCGTTCACTGTGGAGACAATTTTCCCTTCCTTAATGATGGAGATTCTATCGCAAATGGCATCAATCTCACCAAACATGTGGCTGGATAAAAGAATGGTTTTTCCCCGTTTCTTTTCTTCTTTCATAAAATCAATAAAGGTTTCTTGCATCACGGGATCAAGTCCGCTGGTCGGTTCATCCAGTAATAAAATATCGGGGTCTGCCATAAACGCGGTAACTACTGCCAGCTTCCGCTTGTTGCCAAGACTCATCCGTTTTGTTTTCCCGCTAGGGTCCAGCTGGAATTTGTCTAATAAATATTCAAGTCTCTCTTCATTTTTGCTGTTCTTGAGGCCCTGCATCATTTTGATAAATTCCCATCCCGTCAAACCTTCCGGTAAGGCGATTTCACCGGGAAGATAACCTACATTCTGCAGAATTTCACTCGTCTGTTCATTACATCGCATTCCATTAATAGCTGCATATCCTTGCTGGGGGTTGGTGAATCCCATCAAATGACGAATCGTCGTAGTTTTACCAGCACCATTGGGTCCAAGAAATCCGAAAACTTCTCCCTTTTGAACTTGGAATGAAACCGAGTAAATGCCGCGTCCGTATCCGAAATCTTTCGTTAGGTTATCCACTTCAATTATGGCCATCGTAAAATTAATCCCCTTTCGTTTTGTTGATTGATGTTAATGGGTACCTGTCTGTACATGTATCCTATAAATCCTGTATGAACTAAATGTGAACTTCTGGAATGAGAATCGATTAAGAAACATTACGAGGGGGAGGGGAGTTGTTCCACATTATATTGAATATAAAAAAAATCGCCCTTTTTGAAATGGATAGGGGAAGCTCCATTTCACCAAAAGGGCGATATCTTCTTGTTGCGATTTAAAGGTTACGAGGGGTTTACAACGCGAAGCTAAAAAATTAATTCGCAGACTGTTTTCGCATAGTAAACGATATAATTGCCGGGAGGATTGCAATGGCGACACCAATTGCGCCAACCACGCCGACCGCTTGCAGTGAGAGTTTTTCCACAACCAGACCACCAATGACAGCTCCCACAGCCATTCCCAGTTGTACGATGGAGGTGTTCAAGCTAAGAAGAATTCCCGATGCTTTGGGCGCCATGCCAATCAGATACACTTGTTGAGCGGGGAAGGTAGACCAGGCGAAAAATGACCATAACATCAGCAAAGGAAAGACAGCAGCCGTAATATGAGCGAATGCAGTCATAAGGAGCAGAATACCAGCGTGGAACAGCAGGCTTCCAATCAAAGTACGTGGAATCCCCCATTTATCTGCGCCATATCCTCCAACCTGGGAGCCAAGCAGACTTGCTATACCGAAAGCAAACAGCCCGATACTCACCAGGTTATCGCTCATTCCAGTAATGCTGAGCAGAAATGGTGTGATGAACGTGTAAATGATAGTGTATCCCATGATCCAGAAGAAACTGACCGATAAGGTTAATGAAAGCCGCGGATTTTTCAACAAGGCGAGTTGTTCTCTAAGCGGTACAGCTGCTTCTCCTTTGGACCTTGGAATTGTGAATGAAATGATCAGCATCGCGATCAAGCTGAGTGCACCAATTCCGAGGAAAATCATTTTCCAGTCGTAAGCACTGGCAATGACTCTTCCTAGAGGAACGCCCAAAATAAGTGACAGGTTAAAGCCTAACAGAACAGTAGCAATGGCGCTGCCTTGTTTACCTGGCTGGACCATTTGAGCAGATACCGTTAGTGCAACCACCATAAAGACACCGGTGCCTAATGCTAAGACTACTCGTGCTACAACCAGCATCGTATAGCCGGTGGTTAAGATTGTGATCAGATTTCCTATAAAGAATAGGACCAAAGCAGCCAACATGAGGTTTCTACGGTCTATTTTTGAGGTGATCGCAATGAGAATAGGCGTACCAATCGCGTAAGCAATCGAGTAAACCGTAATGAGTTGACCAGCAGTAGACAGTGTTACGCCTACATCGCTAGAGACCCGATCCAATATCCCGGAAATCACAAATTCTGAAGTCCCCACTAAAAAACTTACAATAGCTAATATATAGATTTTCCATGAGTTAAGCATCATTATGCTCCTTTCGATTTTATACTTCTAGAAACATAGAAATAATGGGTTGAAAAAGAGATGAATTTTTCTTTTGCGTCTTATATATTTTATTGTCTTATTATTTAGCTAATTCCTTGCGTACAATGGGTGCTACTTTCGTGCCGAAAAGTTCAATCGTTTTTAACAAATCACTGTGAGGCAGAGTGCTAAAGTCGACGTACATAAGAAAACGGGTCAAGCCCAGTTGTTGTACTGCACGCACGATTTTTTCGGCCACGTATTCTGGGTCTCCAACATAGAGAGCACCGCGAGGGCTTAACGCATCCTCATACGTGCTTTGAGAATAAGTTGGCCAGCCGCGTTCTTTGCCAATTTGATTCATTTGATCGGCCATGATGGGGAAATATTTTTCTTTAGCAGTTTCAAACGAATTTGCAATATACCCATGCGAATGACATGCGATTTGCAAATCATTAAGATTGTGCCCTGCTTGCTCAGCAGCTTGACGATATAACTGCACTAATGGAGCGAAACGCTCCGGCATACCGCCAATAATGGAGAAAATGACTGGAAGACCTAGCTGACCGGCACGGATGGCCGACTCTGGACTACCGCCAGTAGCAATCCACACAGGAAGCAGGGGCTGCTGCGCACGTGGATATACGCCCCTATTGTTAAGTGGTGCACGGAGATTGCCTGTCCAGGTTATTTTCTCTGTGGATCGGATTTTAAGTAAAAGCTCCAGCTTCTCTTCGTATAATTCTTCATAATTGTTCAGGTTATATCCGAAGAGAGGAAAGGATTCGACGAACGAACCACGTCCGGCCATAATCTCAGCCCGCCCATTGCTTAGGTTATCCAGTGTGGCGAAGTCCTGATAGACACGAACTGGATCGGCAGAAGACAGCACCGTTACGGCACTAGATAACCGAATATGCTTAGTGGTGGAAGCGGCAGCACCCAAGATAACTGCTGGCGATGAGCTTGTATAGTCGTTGCGATGATGTTCACCGATGCCATAGACATCAAGGCCAACCTGATCAGCCAATTGAATCTCTTCAATGGCTTGCCGTAGACGTTCGGCTGGTAAAACGCCTCCAGCTTCAGGTCTGGTATGAAGAAATGTGGTTATTCCAAGTTCTATGCCTTTTGAGTCTGTTTGCATTGTTGTTCGCTCCTTTTTAGTATTCTATATTTCTAGAATAATAGAATTGTATCTGAAAAAAATTTACACCAATATATATGGCGCAAATTTCTCTGCAATTTCGTGATTAACACTGTAGTGAATAAACGGACCGCTCTTTCGTGACTGGATTAAGCCTGAATCAGTCAATTGCTTGAGATGATGTGATAACGTTGAAGCTGCCACGGTTTCAAGACCTTCACCAATAGCAGTCACACATTGATTGCTTTCCCTCACCAGCATCAATGCGATTTTTAATCGTGTAGGTTCACCTAGGGCCTTGAATACTTTAACAGCTTGCAGTATTTCATTGTCAACTTGAACCATCATGATCTCCTTTCTGATCATCATTTCTACTATTCTATAAATATAGAAATGATATTAACATCTTATTTCTACAGTGTAAAGGTAAAGATTTAAATTATAATGAATTGTGGAGGTGCTTAATGGATTCTATTCGCATGATCAAAAGTAAAATTCATCGCAATTTAGTTATGGAGATATACGAAGAAGTCATTCGGGATCACGAAGCGATTGGCTTACTGCTCCAAGGTTCAGTAGCAAGAGGTGAGTCCTACGAGACCTCTGATTTGGATATGTACATATTGTTGAAGGAGGGGTTAAGCAGACCCTTTCGGGCAGACTTCAGACAAGGCATTTGCGTTGAATTTAAATATTCAGATTTCGAAATGGCGACCCGTAAATGTGAAGATGGACCTATGGGGATGTACAATTTCTTGGACTCAGCTATCCTCCTTGATCACGAAGGGCAACTCCAACAACTCATTGAACAATCCAAACAGCTTTTCTCCGGGTATCGAACCCCTGTCACAGAAATGAAATCCATAAAACATTGGCTGGAGAGCACTCAGATTAAAGTTAAAGCTGCTCAGATGGCAGGGGACGATTTAAAAGCTGCTTTTGTTGTGGGAACTACTTCATGGAAAATCCTCGAAGGGGTCTGGGCAGCCAGCAACAAGCCGAT
Source organism: Paenibacillus sp. NPDC057934 (assembly GCF_042887565.1). Classification (NCBI taxonomy): domain Bacteria; kingdom Bacillati; phylum Bacillota; class Bacilli; order Caryophanales; family Paenibacillaceae; genus Paenibacillus; species Paenibacillus sp. NPDC057934. The sequence continues at coordinate 367,239 of NZ_JBHVPB010000008.1, read as the reverse complement.
GCCTCCCAATGGTTCAGTCCTGTTCCATCTGAAGGATCTGGAGGGATTAACTGATGATCGAAAGGACTTAATTAAAAGCCTCTTCGTGGGGGAGGTCAGGGAACGGATAGAGTCCTCCATCCAAATTATCGAATGGGTTACTGTAAGTTTAAATGATCTTATACATGAGCGAGAGAATAAGCCAGTCTCTAGTCATACCCCTGTTAAATAGACAGATGAAAAAAGCTAGGCTACCAGCGCTCAGCGGTGCTCAATCGGTGCACACAGGCTCAGTTTGGATTGAAACCTCTGGTAGTTATAAAAATAAATGTACTCTTCCATAGCTTGGCATATCTCTGCCCTCTAGTACACTGCTTGAGATAAGTTTCTCTGTCTTGATGAGAAAAAAGGATTAGACGTATGCGTTATCTAAGCAGATCGCTTAGCGAGATTGGTTGCCGCTAATTCCAAAAAGATCTAATAAATGTATCTTTTACTTGTCCAGTGCTTGTCGAATCCAGTACGAGCTACACATCATTGTGTTTTCATAACTGCAAAACGACGATCTCATTTTTGAATAACAGATAGGTAATGAAAGTTCGTGCCGTCGGTAAGGTAGGTAATGTGGGTCACCAACTTTTGTTGAAACTCTATGGCATGGAAATTATGCATCATACGTTTTTTGATATCATGATCCGGATCTTTCCTGGCGTTGTGCTGGGACTATGTGGCTCTCTATTTGTAATAGCTGGATATTGGTGTTCCTGCTATGGCTAACAGACGTATAATGCCTTGCAGACCCCGTAATTCTTTAACTATTTCATAGTTATCACGCAGACAGAGCGTTTGAGTCCTGCTTTGGTAGGTTTTAACGGCAACCCTTTCGGTCGAAGAAGAGTAGCTGCAGCGATGTTTTCGCTGAATTCGTGAGCGGATCCCTCGTACCTGTATAAGTCGAAGTCTTGTTATGATTCATCCAAACCCCATGATCCTGCAGCAAGAACAGTTGAAGCTGTGGGTAGCCATAGACTCCATTGTAGTGTTCATAGACCTACTTCGAGTTGTTTTATCCTCTTGATCATGATCGAATGCTTTGCGCTTAAGAAAAAGCGTAGTATCCAATTCCTAGAGGCCCTAAAAACTTTACAAGTTGAGTAACCAGATATTCATTTGTTGCTTTCTAATCTATACGTACCGCTCTTTTTCATTTCCAGCATTCAGATTTCTAAACACTTTTTTAGCATTTTGTTCTCCCGCTTCAGCGGCATAACCTGCCTGTTTTGATCGGCATACATCTCGCATTCTTTGCTGATCCACGAGTCCAAACTCTCCGCATTCCCGATAGTTCCTCATCCAATATTTCAACCGATCTTTATATGTGGTTCCTAGAATTTCATCGGATAAAACAGTGATTTATTCTAATGCTATCTTAATGGTGCACTTCATGTCTCCATAACTTACGACATGTTTGCATTTTCTTGAAGTTATTTTGATTTGTATCAAGTTATGGGATCAGCACCAGTTGATAATCTCGAAGATCAGCTTATTTTTGGTTGAAAGGAAATGAACTTTCCCAAAATACTTTTACTTGTCACTAAAAACCATTTTATAAAGAAAGTAATTACCAACCTGATATTGCTCGAAGTAATTGTTACGACTTGACAATGTATATTATATATATTGAATTAAGTTATGGTTTTTTTTCTAAAAAACAACATTTTAGGTGTTTCAATTGTGTTACTAGTAGGAAGGAGGAAATACATGAATGACTCAAATATAAACTCAGATGACAAGGTTATTGAAAGCTACAGTCAACACGTAGAAATGGTTTACCGCATATGTTTTATGTCATTGAGGAATGTTCCCGACACTGAGGATGCAGTTCAAACGGTTTTTCTTAAACTAATTCAATCAGGCAAAACCTTTATTGATCTAAATCATGAAAAAGCATGGTTAATTGTTACTTCGCAAAATCATTGTAAAAACATTCAAAAAAATTGGTGGAAAAGAAAGCGTGTCAACCTAGAAGGTATCTTAGAAACTACAAATGATCCCATTTTTAATGAAGTATTGGAGCAATTAATGGCTTTACCTCATAAATATAGAATTGTACTTTATCTTTTTTACTATGAAGGTTACTCCAGTAAAGAAATCGCAGAAATTTTAGATATAAAAGATAGTACAATTCGCACCCAGCTAAGAAATGGGAGGAAACAATTCAAAATGAATTTTTAAGGAGGCTTGTATTTATGGAAGGAGACAAAATGAATATATTTTTCAATAAAATTACTCCTACGGATACTCAAAAAGAAAAAATGCTGAACCATATTTTGAATGCAAATTGTAGGACTTCAAATACGCATCTTAAACCTAAAGGAAAAGAGATGGGCCTTCGATGGATAGTAGCGGCTTCTATTCTTGCAGTATTGCTGTCCATTGGTACACTGCTATATCCGGTGAATCAGCCGAAATTTTCCATGATAGCTTATGCTGCCGACGTTAACAATGATGTTACAACAAACAGTATTGTAGTGGAGATATCGGGAAAAACAGGAGTTAAATTGCCGTTCGGGACAATTAAAAGAGAGGGTGATCCTGTTGAAACAACTGATGAACAGGGAAATAAAGTGTGGAGATACAATACCAACTACATCAACTCGGACTCTAGAAATGCCATTAGTGTAAAAGGAGAAGATATTGTTGCCGTTACTTACAGGAGTGAAAGAGGACAGTTGAATTATACCGATTACTTAATGATGAAGCAAGATAAGGACTACCTTGAAGAAGAGCAGAAGGCAAAGGAAAAGGGAGAAAACCTTGTATTTCTAAATATGAATAATGCACCATACTATCAATATGGAAAAATGGTTACCCCAAAATATTATGCACAACTCGGCGACCGATCCTTTGCAGTGAATTGGGTTCCTTTATATGCATTAGATATTCTATCGGCTGATGGAAATATTACTAACATACCACATGAAAAGATCACAATTAGTGTTACATTTACGAATGGTGCAAAATTAACTAAGTATATTGATTTATCGTTTAATAAGACTGGTGAGGTTATCGCAAAAATTATAAATTAATATGAAAAAGTGAGTCAATTAAACCTTAGGGTTTAATTGACTCACTTTTAATAATTCATTCACAAAAAGATTATTGATTATAAGATTCGATGGAGAAATTTGCAGTTTTTGATACACTTTCATTAGTGCTAACAAGAACCTTAAATGTATGATTAGCATTGGATCCGGCGTTATATGTTATTCCTTTATTTACTGAAACATTCGGCATATATCCTACGGAGGCTCCAGTGGTTACATCTACTATTCCAATATTAACTGTAGACATATTAGAAGGTACTGTATTGACTAAAACTTTCACTGAATTATGTTCACTAATAATAAAGGATTGACCAGCTTGATTTCCTTGGTTTCCATTTACATTAATGGGAACAGTCACACTTGGAGATTGGGAAGTTGTGAGTACGGAGATACCTCCAGATTGCTCAGCTGTAATAAGAGTAACACCAAATGCCTTTGCATTAGGACCAAATTCTGGTCTGGATACTGAATCAAACAGATTATTGCTATCAAGATTATTAGGTGCTTGTGCGTAGGCAGAGAACGGAACAGCTAGAACAAGCATGGCTCCTAGCAACAAAGTAGAAAATTTAAATTAGAGAGAAATATTGGGGTTAATATGAGTCTTGTTCGGGTTAGTAATACGAACTGGTTATTTGAAGCTGTAAAAATATAATACCATCCCTAATATTGAATTGGGATCGTGAGTCACTATTTATCTTGTTTGGTTACAGATGGTAGTCGCTGAAATTAGATTTATCTTAGAACGTAAGACAGTTAATTAAATAAATACATCTATCTCATATCATGGAATTCGGATTTTTTAGTTCTTTAAATTCTCACTCAACACTCTCCCACCACCGCTCAACTTGCTCCTGATCCTTCCACAGTTCCACCCGCTCGCCGATCATCGGCATTAGCAGATGAAATGTTGCATCCTCACCGAGCTCAGATATTCTGCGGAAAGGTGTGTCCCAGGTATGGATGCTTAGGGCGAACTTGCCGGAATGAACGGGCAGTAGCCTTTTTGCACGCAGGTCTTGCGCTGCCTTTAGCACTTCATTAGGAAACATGTGAATAAATCTCCACTGCGTATTGTATTGCCCATTTTCTAGTATGACGAGATCAAAGGGCCCGTACTGCTTACCGACTTCGGCAAAATGAGGCCCGTAGCCGCTATCTCCGCTGTAGAATATTTTTTTATAAGGCGTCTCTATGACAAAAGATAACCATAATGTCCGCTTCCGTCGCAAGTCCCGTCCCGAGTAATGCCTCGCTGTGACACCATGCACAGTAAAACCATCACTCATAGGTACCGTGTCTCCCCAATCCAGCTCTGTAATAATCTCCGGGTTAAATCTCCAATGCTCCAAATGCGAACCTACCCCCAAACCACAAATCACGTGCTTGATCTTTGGCCGCAGAGCGGTGAGTGTTGCATAATCGAAATGATCCCAATGATCATGAGAGATAAACAGATAATCGATAACCGGCATATCGTCAGGAGTATAGTCATTGGTGCTGGGAAAGGCCTTCGATAAGGAGACTGGTGCGCCCGACGGACTGAAAATCGGATCGAACAGCATATTTTTACGACCCGTCCTGATAAAAAACGAAGAGTGGCCGAACCATACGATCACTTCCTCATCTTCCCGAAGAGTATGGAGATCCGTCTTCTGTACTGGAATCTTCTGAAGTGGTTTGAGACGCTCCTTGGTAAAGAGTTTCTCCTTTACAACAGTATATAAGTTAGAGTTCTCGCTATAGATTGGCGTAGTCAGTATGTTGTGGAACTTCCCCTCCCGGTAATGTGGAGACTGTTCAATTCGGGCAAGCCGGCTCCCGGAGGGCAGCTTTCCGAACGGGATTTGGTGCAAATACAGAAAGGCAGCCAGAATAAGTATCAGAACTACGATAACAATTGTTAATAGAAGGGTCATCTTTTTTCCCACCTACAGTAGTTAAATTTGTGACAGCTATATAAGCTGAGCTTAAGAATTAGGCAAGCTGACTGGTGAATGCCCTGTAAGTATCAGGGCTTTATCAATCAGCAAGGTGCTATTCTTAAGTTCACTTTATGCATGTATTATGTCGTTATTGTATTCAAAATACACCATATGTACTTTTACCCGACTGTTGGGGCTCGATCCCGGTACGGAAACAAATTGAAATAGGATGATACGCTGAGCTTCCTGCCTTCGGGCCGGAGCTTTTTTTGTATTAATTTAGCAGCAACCGTTGCATCCTAAAAAAATATTAAACGTGATGAAAAATATCAGAGGGCTCAGTTGTATTTAAAGTGAAAGGAGGTGGTGAGGTGTACACTTCATTTGATATCAATGAATCGGTACGACGGGCCCTGGACTTATATTCTCAAAGCATGATTAAGATTGCGTTCACTTACCTAAAAAATGTGGCGGATGCAGAAGAGGTGACGCAAGAGGTGTTTCTGACCTACCTGCAAAAACGTCCGGCCTTTGAAAATAACGAGCATGAAAAGGCATGGCTAATCCGAACAACGATCAATAAAAGCAAAAATATGCTGAAAACCGGCTGGTTTAAAAGCAGAAATCCGGTCCCGGAGGATCTGAGCTACCTCCCGAAAGAAGAAAACGAGGTTTTACAGGCCGTACTGGCCTTGGATAAAAAATATCGTATCCCCATTCATCTGCACTATTACGAAGGCTATTCGATTCAGGAAATCGCCGAGATTATGCAAGCGAAGCCGGCAACTGTGGGCACATGGCTTGCGCGTGGACGCCTTCTTTTAAAAGAAAAGATTGGAGGTCTGGAAGATGAAGAAGTCAGTGTATAAATCAGCGATGTCTCGTGTGAAAACAAGTGAAGATTTCAATGAGGTAACTTATCAGAAGCTGTTATCAGAGATGGATAATACAAAACGTACAACTATAAACAATCATAACAATCCTAAGGAGCGGGTAAATATGCAAACAGCAAAGAAGAGAACCGTAAAAGGTTGGACCATTGGGATCGCGGCATGTGCGGTATTAGCGGTGGGGACTTTTACAATGAACCAGAGTACACTTTTTAACACGCAGTCACCATCGGCTGTGAACACCACTAAACCCCCAGTTACCGGTAAAGCTGCAGTGAATATTGAGGGTGTAATCTCTGAGGTAAGTGCGGACGGCAAGAGCTTTAAGGTAGGTGATCTGTGGGTAACGGTAACTGACGCGACGAAACTGGGCATCAAAGGTCCAACCGCAGCGAAACCATCCGAGGAACTGCTACAAAAAGAATTTAAAGTGGGCAATATCGTTTCCGGCTATACTTCTCAGGATACTAGCACAGGGAAAGTGACGGCGGACAACATCTACAACAATATGGCCCCGCAGAAGGACGCTCAATGAGCGGAAGCCGAGATTACTTTAGGCGCAGATCAACACATTCTCCCTTGGGATAAAAGATTCTCCCGTTCCCCATACTAACGTAAAGGGATGGAGGTGAATGTTATGCCCAAGAACAGCGCAGATCCGAAGGTTGATCGGGCGAATAATCGTGCGGATAAGAAGAACAATCAGCAGAATCACGCTCATTTCACGGAGGAGCCTCAGACGTTGACCAACAATAAGGCTGAGGATTATGTGCCAAGTCTTAACCATATCTCCAAAAATGAATCCTAGACAGACACCAAGGCTGCCCTTCCGTCGCTATTCGACAGGAGGGCAGTCTTTTTTGTGCTGAATCATTAATAGGCTGAGTGGTTCATGCCATAAGAGGTTAGCAGCATTTATATTTTTCTCAGCGGCCAGAGCAGTACCTCAAGTCGCTCGGTATAGGTCAGAAGCGAAGGCTCTGGTTCGTGTACAAGACCTAGTGCTTGGGTTGAAGTATGGCAATCCAGATGGAGTCTGGCTTCCTGTAAAGACCATGGTTGGTGGTGAATGTCACCGACATATAGATGTCCTTTTGAACTGGCAGTATACAGACAGTACCGTTCTGTTAGCCAGTGAAGGAGAGTCCCGGGCAGGGCATGTACTGGCGTGGATTGAACAGCTGAGTAGACACCGTTAAATACGGCCTCTCCATGTGCGGTCTGCCTTTTGCTGATGTATCGGATACTCTGCCCTTCGGGCTGAAGAGACATATCTGCATATCTATACGGCAAGTAGGTGAGGGCGCGGGCACCGGTAACAGCAGACAGACTGGAAGCATCCATATTCAGAAAAAAGACGCCCGGCTTACCGTCTCTGATCACATAGGTACGAATATTAAGCTCCAGGAACGTGTGGACGAAAGGAAGGGGAGGCAGTCCCCTGACGAGCAGCGGGTCCATCCGAAAGGGAACGACACTAATCCAGGGTCTCCCTTCCCAGTGCTGCAATTCCAGGCCTGGAGGAATAAACGGAGCTACAGAAGCTTCGCTCACAGGCCAATGGGCGAATAAGACCTTATTCCAGCCTTGCTTCATCATCCACGGTCCTTTGGGCAAGGGATAAGGACGATGGGATATGTGTGTAAGAATTTTATGGGTGTTCAAGATGTGATGTCCTCCCAATCTTGAAGACGAGATGTGTTACCTTTAAAATTCCCAAATGCTCCGGCACCTACACAGTATCTCCATACTTGTTGGTTAAAGTAATAAAAAAGAGGTATCAAAAAATGGAGGGAATGTAATGAAAAAGATGCTCATCGTGCGAGTTAACGCTGGTACAGGGAGCAACGCTGGCCGGATGTCGGATCGGGAATAAGGCTAGTCCTTCTAACTAGGAATAATTCCCTATAAAAGTATGGTTTAGTATGGTAGAGTTGGTGTTATCTATGATTTCCTCTGCTGGAATATTATTCAGGTTATCGATTGTTAATCATCAAGAAAATGGAGTGAGATAGGTGAAATTAAGGAAAGTAATGCAGTTGGTTATGGCCATTATCCTGCTGTTCGGAAGTTTGAGTCTTTGGGCCGGTGGGGCTAACGCTAAGGCGAACGATCTCCTGCCGGAAGTTAGAGAAGGTGACAATTTTCTCTATATCCTGAAGGATGGGGACGGGCAAAGCCGTGAGTTCACGTTTACAACGTATAATAAATTAACGGGTGATAATACGAAGATAAGGTTGTACATCAACCAGGTAGAAATTGATCCTCAAAACTATACTGTGGATTATGATCGTAATACCATTACGTTGAATAAAACGCCAGATCCGGGCACCGAGCTTCATTTTACCGCTACCATCCATCCGACCTTTGAATGGAGAGAGGTGATCTCCGGTTCAACCTATATTGGGAATACTTTAGTTGGAGCGGACGGATCAACGAAGGTTTTTAAATTAACCACAAATTATATCCTTAATTCCAATAAGAAAGTTAGCTTATACATAGACGGTGCTAAGGTGCCGAACTCGGAATTTACTTTCAATTTAGAAAATCAATGGATTACTCTTTCAGAGAAGCGCAAAGCACCTAGTGCTCAGTCCAAAGTTTATTTTTATTTTCCTGTCAGTTCTATTACAGGAACCAAGGTCTCCAGCGGTGCTGCTCCGACAAATCCTTCGCTATCGCCAAGTGTAATTGAACCACCAATCGAAACGGAGCAGCCAGTTCTCTGGGTTGAACCAGAATTCCATATCCCTAGCGGAGAAAGCTATCCGGGTCAAATTATTCTAGGTGGTAACGGTAAAATTACTATAAATGTGACAACGGCGGTCATTCAACCAACATATACGACTTATCTTATCGTGAAAAATGCGAGTAATGAAGTTGTAAGGCAAATTCGGGTGACTCCAGGAAAATCCGTGACGTATACTCTGAACACGCAGCTAGGCCTTACTACGGGCGGGTACTATATTTATCTCAAGACCGTGAATCAATCTGGCGGATTGGCGACATCGGTGCCGCAATTTGTGCCGATAAATCTTGAGTCGAAGATTCAGGTGTTCGTTAAAGGGAAAATGCAAGCTTATACGCAAGCGCCTGTAAATGTAAACGGGAATGTACTGGTACCTTTTCGGGCGATTTTCGAATCCTTGGGTGCCACGGTGAAATGGGATAGTGCTACTCAGACTGTCACGGCAACTAAAGAAGGAAAGACGATTGTTCTTAAGATCGGATCTACTACCGCCTATGTAAATGGAGTACCCGTGACACTTAGTGCAGCTCCTCAGTTAATCAACGGCAGCACGATGGTGCCGATCCGATTCGTGAGCGAGGCGCTTGGCGGATTAGTAGAGTGGAGCAAGAGCTCCAGCTCCGTTATTGTTTTTCAAAATCCACCGTCCATTCCTACAACCGCCGAGAGCGAGAAGCCTGCCCCATCGGAAGCTACTAGTACATCACCGATCTTGCAAAAAATATCTCAAGGTATTACTGCACCTACAGATATTGTGTTCGTTATGGATGTGACGGGCAGTATGGGTGAAGTGATTGATTATGTCAAAGAGACGGTGAAGAAGTTCGCTGATTCCGTTCCAGCCGGTTCGAATTTCTCGATCGTAGCTTATCGGGACATTAATTATAGAAGCTCATATAAAGATTTGGAGTTCTTCCCGTTCACTAATGATAAGAATGTTTTAAAGACGAACCTTAGCAAGCTGGTTGCGGCTGGCGGAGGGGATGAGAACGAATCTGGACTGGAGGCCATCCATATGGCCGCTCAGCAGCTGGCAGGACGTAAGAATGCAAAAAGAATTATTTTTATTACAGATGCCCCTGTACATGATAAAGACGCTTCAACGGGGAAAACAAGCTTCTCTCTTGGTCAGATTATTAATGAGCTGAAGACTAACAAGATTACCTTAGATGCAATTGCTCCAACGAACGGATTAGCCAATAAGCAAATTAGTCAGCTTGTAAATGCAGGAAAAGGAAAGCAATATGACATCAAAAAGGCTTCGGTAACCTTGTTGGAAAAATAAAATAAGTTATTGAAAGAGCCGCAGAAATGATCTGCGGCTTTTTTCTTCTTTTACAGTCATATGTGGGCACAGGAATGGAAGAACATTGCAAATTTTATATTGAAATCGATTTCATCGACAACTATAATGAATTAACAACCAATGAAAGCGTGATCAAGTGAAGGACAGCAAAATTATAGATGTAGCGCAAAAAGCGAATGTTTCTCCTGCCACGGTATCCAGAGTGCTGAACGGAAGCTCGCTCGTTACGGAGAAGACGCAGAAGAAGGTACTCCAAGCCATCGAGGAATTGAACTACACACCCAATGCGATGGGAAAACAGCTTCGGTCGCGCAGGACGATGACATTAGGTGTAGTGGTCAGGGATATCAGGGTTTCCTATAATGGGGAAATTATTAAGGGCATCGAGAACATGGCGAATACCCTGGGATATAAGATTCTGATCTGCGACTCGCAGAATGAGAAGGCCAAAGAGGTGGAACTGCTCTCACTGTTGCAGAACCGCACGGTGGACGGCTTAATTCTTGTGACACCGCAGCTAAGCGACGAGGAGATCACCTCTTTTGCAGATGATGAGTATACGATTGGATTGATTGGTCGCCGGATTGAGCACCCGGACATCCCTTGCTCTTTTACCGATAACAGGAGAATTGGCAGGGAAGTTGTGGAGCATCTGCTGGAAGTCGGACACCGCCGGATTGCGTTTCTCTGCGGGTTTGCTGATGCGACAGATAGTATCGAACGGCTGGAGGGCTATAAGGAAGGGCTTGCCCAGGCGGGGTTGCCCTTTCTGCCTGAACGGATAGACGACGGGAATTTCTCTGAGGATGCCGGGTATGACGCGTTTAAACGATTGTGGGCCGGAGGCGGGGATTTTACAGCTATTTTCGCTGCCAATGACGAGATGGCACTTGGCGTATATAAAGCTTGTGCCGAGCTCGGGATTTCCATTCCCGAACGTATGGCTGTAGTCGGGGTAGACAATATTCGGATTACTAATTATGTGGAGCCGAGGTTGAGCTCTGTAGAGCAGCCCTTATATGAAATGGGGGCCCTGCTTGCAGAGAAGCTGATCGGGCAGATCAAGGGCGATGAAGGAACCGGGCTACAGCTTATGCAGATTCGTTCGACACTGGTGATCAAAGGATCTTCGGGACAAGGGGGCTAGGTGGTGCTTAAAATGCTGCGCGGGAAAGACACCAAGTATTATGGGAAGTTTTTTTCTGTGATGACGGTGACGATCTTTCTGACGATTTCTATCCTGTCGGGAATTCTGTATTTGAATTTTGAACGGATCGCATTGAATCAATCCTATGAGCAGACGGTGGACAGCCTGGACCAGACCACGCAAGAGGTCTCGGTGATGACCTTGACCGCTGCGACCTTTGCGAAGCAAATACACAACGACCAGAATATCGCTGCCCTGCTGAATTTTCCTAATGTGAGCGCCATGGAAATCTCCGATGCGGTCAAGCAAATGAGCAATTACAGGGAGACCTCACCCTTTATTGATTCCATTTATATTTATAATGCGGTAGCCCACACCTTCTATGTCAGCTCAGACATGAGTGTGCCTTCGGTTTTCAGCGAGGAAGAATTTTATGACCAGGATATGAAGGAAATACTGAAGCACATTGGAGACTATGGGACGATGACACCGATTCCCCGCAAGCTGCGGATTGAAGGCTTAGCCGGGAATATCGCTGAGAAGGAGCGCGACACGTATACCTTTTTACTATATGACACGCTCGCCAAGCAAACTCCCCGGAATGCTGTAGTCGTTAATATCAAGGAGACTCAACTACACAAGCACATCGACGGTTCATTGACTAATGACGCCGCGAACACGTTTCTCATCGACAAGTACGGCCTGCTAGTCTCCAACAGCTGGACTACACCAATGCTGACAGATATGAAAGGCACCCCATATATTGACCGCATCCTGAACAGTGACGAGTCTTCGGGTTATTTTCCCATGAAGGTCGGCGGTATCAAATCGCTGGTAACCTATAGTGAGCCCGATAACCTGGGCTGGCGGTATATCCGTATTGTTCCCTATACGTTGATCAGTGAGCGGATCGACAATATGCGCACCAAGACCTTTTATACAGCAGGCCTTATCCTGCTCGCCGGGCTTGCTCTTTCCTTTGTAGTGTCAAAGCGCCTGTTCGCAGGAATCAACAAGAAGCTGTCCCGTCTTGTGAACCTCGAATCGGAACAGCGGGAGAGCCAGCAGGCTATGCGTTCTGAATATATGCGAGGCTTGCTCAACGGGTGTAATCGTAGTGATCCTTTGCGAGTCAAAGAAATGTTCTTACGCTACGGAATCGGGCTGGACCCGGACCGTTCCCTGCGCGTATTTTTGATTACGATAGATGACTACCGGGCATTAGTGGATCAGTACCAGCCGGAGGACCGCAAGCTGCTGCGCTATGGCATCCTTAATATTGCCCATGAACTGCTGATTGGCGCCGGACTTTCGGCAGCAACTGCCGATCTGGGGGATAACCGTGCAGTGATCATCATCCAGCCGGAGGATGCGGAGGTTGATGATAAGGAGACTTACAGGCGTTATGCGGGGCTTATCCAAGAAGCCGTGACCCAGTATTTGAAACTGTCCATCACAATATCGTCGAGCCTCAACGGAAAGGGTGTTCGGTCCTTACATACCTTGTTTGAGCAGGCTGTCGAAGCTTCCTTTAGCAGGGTCTTCAGTGGCTCAGGGAGTTATATTGATGCGGAGACGGTCGAGATGAACAAGACCAGGAGCTATGAGTATCCGATACACAAGGAGAAGCAGCTGATCGACGAATTAATGCTGGGCCGGATTTCAGAAACCAAGCGGCTGTTCACCGATATTATCGGAGATACCGCCAATTATTCCTACATCTCGTATCAACTGGCGAGCTCTCACCTGACCTATGCGCTGCAGAATGCGATCCGGACCATTCGGCAGCATTCTGCTGCCTCGGAAGAGCTTGCTGTCCCGTCGCTGGATCTCTACAATCACACGCAGGTGGATACGATGGCGGAACTAATGGAGCGGTATATGTCTCTGTTCGATTTGCTGGAGAAGCATATGGATGAGAAGCGGAAGAATCGGCAGGATGATCTGCCGGGGCGTATTAAACGAATGATTGACGAGCGTTATGGTGATCAGAATCTGTCGCTAGAGATGCTGGCAGATGAAATGGGCATGTCAGCCACGTATATCGGCCGTGTATTTAAGCAGCATACCTTCCAGACTATTCTTAGTTATATTCAGGAAGTGCGAATGAATAAAATCCGCGAACTGCTGACACATAGCGATGATTGCATTGGCGATATTGCGGAGTCAGCCGGTTTTACCAATAATCCGTACTTCTATAAAGCCTTTAAGAAGCATAATGGCGTAACACCAGCCGAATACCGGAGGAATAGCAGACAACAGAAAGAGGATGAGGGTGGAGAGGGTGCGATTCTCGCCTGAACACTTTCAGCAACACACTTAAGGAAGGCTCGGGCAGATACCCGGCGGCTTTCCTTTTTTTATCGGGACCAAACGCCGCAAACCCTTGATATGACTGGGGCGTGACAGGAAAAAAGAGTGAGTTCGGAAAAGAGTAGTGCTCCTTTTCGCTGAAAAGTGAGTCACATCGGGTATGGTTAGTTGCTGCTTCCCCCGGGGTCTTATAGTATTGGCATTGCAACCGGAGAACAGCACCGGAGAGCGCAATATCTGATAAAGAAGGTCGAGGGAGGCTATACAATTATGTCTGGAAAAGGCGGATTGATCCGGGAGCTTAATCGAAACAAAGTATTGTTTCTGATGGTAGCTCCAACATTGCTGTTTTTCATCGTCTTCAGTTACATTCCTATGGTTGGTGTGTATTACGCCTTTACGAAATTTGATTTCGATGGGGGACTATTTGGAAGCGAATTCATTGGGTTCAAAAATTTCGAGTTTCTGTTTAAGTCAGGCATCCTTTGGGATTTGACGAAGAATACAGTGCTCTACAATCTGGCATTTATTATTCTTGGCAACATCATGCAGATCATCTGTGCGATATTTTTGGCCCAGTTGACCAGCAAATGGTTCAAGAAGACCGCACAATCGCTCATGTTTCTTCCATACTTTCTGTCGTGGGTACTCGTAGGAGCGTTCGTGTTCAACCTCTTCTCCGATCTTGGGGTGGTCAACAGTGTACTGACTCAGCTTGGTCTACAGACTTACGATTTTTACCTTCAGACAGCTCCATGGAAATACATTATCGTGTTCTTCAACATCTGGAAGGGCATCGGTTATGGCACAGTCATTTACCTGGCGGCGATCATGAGCATCAGTGAGGACTATTATGAAGCGGCCAAGATCGACGGTGCCAACATTTTTCAACAGATTCGGCGGATTACGCTCCCACTGCTCATGCCGACCTTTATCCTGCTGATCATGTTCAGTCTCGGCGGTATTTTGAAAGGACAGTTTGACCTCTTCTATCAAATCATCGGTAACAACGGCATGCTGTACGAAGCTACGGATATCATCGATACGTATGTCTTCCGTTCTCTGACGATCAACTTTGATATCGGGATGGGAACAGCTGCGGGTCTGTATCAATCCTTCTTCGGATTCGCTCTCATCATGACGGTGAACTACATTATCAAAAAGACGCACGAAGAATACGCGTTGTTCTAAGGGGGGGATAAGCATGGGTACTGAAGTAGAAAAGCTGCCGGGAGTACGCAGAAAGAAAACCGGCTCCAAGATCAAGCAAGACAAAGCAACCATTGCTTTTAATATTATCGGGTACACGCTGCTGGCCCTGATTTCTATCATCTGTCTGGTGCCCTTTTGGCTGATTGTCGCCGGTTCGTTCACGGATGAGCTGGAGATTATCTCGGAAGGCTTCAAACTGTTCCCGAGCACCATCTCATTCGAAGCTTACCGCTCGGTGTTCAGTACACCGGAACAAATCTACCGTGCATATGGCGTGACGATCGGTGTGACGGTAGCAGGTTCGTTACTGGGATTGTTCCTGACCTCTATGGCAGGTTATGCACTTTCCCGCAAAGATTTTCTCTACCGCAACAGCCTGTCGTTCTTCATTTACTTCACAACCCTGTTCAGCGGCGGATTGATTCCGTGGTATATCATGATGACCAAATACCTGGGTCTCAAAGACAGTTACTGGGCACTGATTCTGCCGCCATTGCTTAGTGCCTGGAACATCATTCTGATGCGCAGCTTCATGAAGTCTATCCCGGAATCCATAGTGGAATCTGCCAAAATCGATGGTGCAGGGGATTTCCTAATTTACCGGAAGCTCATTCTGCCGCTCTCGACGCCGGGTCTTGCGACTATCGGATTATTCCTAGCTCTCGGTTACTGGAACGATTGGTTCAACGCCAACATGTTCATCACAACCGGTGATAAATATCCGCTGCAATTCCTGTTGTACAAAATTCTGTCCAGTGCCGCGGTGCTACAGACGAATAATGGGTCGTATCTGGCGGCCAATGTTGTTCCACCTACCGAAACACTTAAGATGGCTGTGGCTGTTGTGGTTACAGGGCCTGTCGTTCTGCTCTATCCGTTCGTTCAGCGTTATTTCGTGAAGGGACTTACAGTAGGAGCTGTTAAAGGTTAGAACCGGATCTCCGGCTAACATAGCATGAAGTTTGAACAATAGTGGGTTCAATGAGACAAACTTTAAGGAGGAGTCAATGATGAGAAAGGTAACCAAGAGATTAACGCTCGTACTTGTCATGTCTTTACTGATCTCGCTGCTCGCAGCCTGCGGGGGCGGTAACAACAACAGTGCGGCGCCGGAAAAAGAGAAAAACAACGGTAATACCGCACCGGTGCAAGGTGAAGCAGGCCCGGACACGTCGAAGAAGGTCAAGTTGACTTGGTATCTGGTTGGTGATGCCCATAAGGATCAGGACAAGATTGTTGCAGAATGGAACAAAATGCTTGAGAAGGATCTGAACACAACGGTTGACCTGAAGTTTACAACGTGGAATGACTGGCTAACCAAATACAACCTGCTACTGACCTCCGGCGAGAAGATTGACATGATCTTCGCTTCCAACTGGGCGGATTTCTACAAGCTGGCTAAACAGGGCGCATTCAAGAATTTGAAAGATCTGCTGCCAACTTATGCGCCAGTAACTTGGGCCAATGTACCGAAGCAGGACTGGGATGCAGTAACGGTAAGTGATGGTATCTTTGCTGTACCGAACACGAATCCTGAATATACGCCACTTGGCTATGTTTATCGTGAAGACTGGCGTAAAGAGCTCAATCTGCCAGAGTTTACGGATCTGAATTCCATCGAGGCCTATATGGATGCTGTTAAAACACAGAAGAAAGTGACGCCGATCAACGGTGCTGCTTATGAGAACGTCAATGACCTGTTCAAGTTCTGGACAGATACACAAATGATTACCGGTGAGATCATTGGTGCAACTTCCTATGCGACACCACGCGATATTCAGATCATTCCGTTCACGGATCAATACGAAGCTTGGGTTAAGAAAATGAAAGAATGGGAGCAGAAGGGCTTCTGGAACAAGAACTCGCTGTCCTCGAAACAGGAAGCCGGCGACTTCATCAAGACGGGTCAAGGTGCGATCTACTGGCGTAACCCGTCCAGTGCGGGCGGATTTATCAACGAAGTGCAGGCTAAAGGCCTCAAAATGGAAATAGGGTTCTTCCCGTTCACCCGCTTCCATAACTATGTCATTCCTACATTGCCGATTGCGAACGGTATGGCGATTCCAAAGAGCTCGGATAATGCGGAACGTTCCTTGATGGTACTCGATAAGCTGCGCAATGATCCTGCTTACTACAACTTAATGACTTATGGTATCGAAGGCACGCACTGGGCAAAAGGTGATGATGATAAGACCATTGTCATTCCGGCACCAGGTGTTGACCTGAACGTTACACCACGCTATGACATCGCAAGCTGGGGCTGGCGTGTAGAAGAGAACATTAAGAAAGAAAAAGGCGGCTGGGAAGGCCTCGACAAGCTGAAGGAAGAATTCAAACCGATCAGCAAGCCGGATATTCTTGGACAGATTTATCTGGATTACGATCCGGTCAAAACCGAGCTGGCTGCTGTTAACCAGGTATTTGAGCAATACGGAAGACCGCTGATGTTAGGCTTGACCTCTGATGTGGATGCATCCTTGAAAGTTTACCGCGATAAGCTGAAAGCGGCTGGTGTAGAGAAGCTGCTTGCTTACGTGCAAGGCGAAGCCAACAAGTATTTTGATGAAAAAGGAATCCAATAGAACAGGTGCCACGGGTTGGTAGTACCTAACGGTGCTGTCACCCCAGTACTTAAGGGAGCGGCGAATTTATTCGCCGCTTTTTTCTTGAATACGTAAGAGAACAAGGAGAGATGACTGCAATGAACTATGAGAACAAACCGGTAGAAACGGTGGAAGTCTGGTTCAGCTCGGAGCAGGACCCGGGCAAGGAAAGCTGGTTTAAGGGTCCGCAAGAGCATACATATCACCTGAGTCAACAATCGGATTTGAGTTGGGTCGTTCCCAGCCCGATTGAAGATGAAGAGCTGACCACCCTGATTGTATCGCCGGAACTTACCTATCAGAAGATTCTGGGTATTGGAACCTCGCTGGAAGAGACGAGCGTTTGCAATTTGTCGCTGATGAGTGCAGACAAGCGGGAGAGCGTCCTGAAGCAGCTCAGTCATGCTGAGGATGGCATCGAGTTCAATCTGTTTCGCATTACCTTGGGAACCTCTGATTTTACAGCCGAGCGATTCTATACGTATGATGATATACCTGATGGGGAGAGTGATTTTGAACTGAAGCATTTTTCGATTCAAAAGGATATCGACCTCTCCATCATCGCCACGATTAAGGAACTGCTGGCGCTGGCGCCAGACACGCTGCTGTTCGCTTCACCGTGGAGTCCTCCCGCTTGGATGAAGACAAGCGGGAGCCTGAAGCGCGGCCGCTTGAAGGAAGGCCGCGAGTATACAGATGCCTTGGCGAAGTATTATCGCCTGGCCATTCAGGCGTATCGGGAGCAAGGCATCCCGATCTATGCCATGACCCTGCAGAACGAGCCGCTGCTGGAAACGGATTATCCGAGCTGCCATATGACGCCGGAACGGCAGAAGGAGCTGGCAGTAGCGCTGGCGAGGGAATTCGCAGCGCATGGAGTGGAGACAAAGCTTTGGATTTTCGACCATAACTTCGGCGAGGTCTGGAACTATGTGGCGCCGATTCTGAATGATGTCAAAGCCGGCGCCGGGGTTCACGGTATTGCGCTGCACGATTATGAAGGCGATCCGGAGGTCATGAGTGAAATTCATGCCGCTTACCCCGATAAGCCAATCTATCTGACGGAGCGCTCGCTCTGGGGAACGAGTGGCGCGGACCGGATGGCCCGCTACTTCCGCAATTATGCCAGCAGCTATAACGCCTGGGTCACAATGCTTAACAGCCGCATTGCCCCTCATCAGTGGTTAGGGACGCCTGGACCAACGATGTTTATCCAGGATGCCAATGAAGCAGACCGCTACTGGAGAACCCCGGAGTATCATCTGCTGGGCCAGTACAGTAAGTTTGTCCGGCGGGGGGCTGTTCGAATCGGTAGCAGCTACGGCTCTGTCGACACCGTCACTAATGTAGCATTCCGCAATGAAGATGGCTCGCTAGTGGCTGTGGTTATTAACCAGACGCAATCGGAGCAGTCCTTCCGTATTCTGTGCGCTGGCCGGCAGTTCACGGCAGTGCTTCCTCCGAAATCGGTCGGAACGTATCGTTGGTGGGATCGAGGTTAATCCTTAGTCACAGTATAAAGCTTATATCATCAAGCCCTTCCCGTCCCTTTGAGGATGCGAAGGGCTTTTGTGCGGATGGAGAGGGCGAAGCCTGCCCATTGTGTTTGAATCCTTAGAGCGGCTATATTATGCTATATAGATTGATAAGACATTATGAGGAGAAACGTTACGGAGGAGAGGAGCATGCGGATGAAGAAGAGAGCGGCAATGATTGTGGGGATGATCCTCATGCTCGTGTTATTGTCAGGCTGTGCGAAAGGGACTGCGCATGTTACGGTTCACAAAAATGGCAGTGTTGACCTTGCTGTTCATGTGAAGCTGGATTCCCGCACAGACTCGCTGATTAGTGGCAAAGCTGAACAAATGCTGACAGACAAGCTGGCGGAGTCAGGTATAGATCTTCACAAGGTGCAGGATGGCAAAGACGTGGACTATCAGTTCATCAAAAGCTATTCCTCTGTAGAGGAGATGAAAGTGCAGCCCAGTGACGGTATGAGCTTAGTGGATACCAAAGTCATTACAGACCCCAAATGGCTGTACACCAAATATGATCTGGAGGTCCAACCCAAGCTGAGTGCTTACTCTGAGCAGATTATAGACAGCCTTGGGATGCTAAATGTCCCCAAATCGTTTGTGCGGATGTTTATGGAGAGCTTTGCTTTTGATTTTCAATTGACGCTGCCGGTGAATGTCTATGGGCCGAACAATGCTACCTCACAGGATGGCCGGACCTTGACCTGGCACATGTCACTCGGAAATCCCGAGCCGCTTAAACTGGTGGTTTATGCACCTAATATCAAGAATATCGTCATCACATTAGTAGCTGTTATCGTGATTCTGGTCTTGTTGATTACGTTGTGGTTCCGCAGAAAAAGAGGCCGGGATACGCGTAAATTGGCATAATCCCAGTTGCAAATGAATGAGTTCATTTGTTATAATTAGTACCAAGTACTAACACTAGATGCTAAATAACGGGGTGAATGAATTGACAGGTGCGAAGATTACAGCTATCGGGACCTATGTTCCCGCGCAAAGGCTCACCAATGCCGATTTGGAGAAGATGGTAGATACCAATGATGAGTGGATCGTCCAGCGAACGGGTATCCGGGAGCGCAGAATCAGCCGCAAGGATGAATTCACCAGTGATTTATGTGTAGCTGCTGCAGAGGATTTGGCGAAGCGGTATGGAAAAAATCTTCAGGATGTAGACATGATAATTGTCGCTACAAGCACACCTGACTTTCCTTTTCCCTCCGTGGCTGCCTTGATACAGAATCGCCTAGGGATTTCGCAGACCGCTGGAGCCATCGATCTGAGTGCAGCTTGTGCCGGATTTGTGTACGGACTGCATATGGCCAATGGTCTTGTGACTTCCGGACTGCATCGCAAGGTGCTGGTGCTGGGTGCGGATTCTCTTTCTAAAATTACAGATTACACTGACCGCAGTACCTGTATCCTGTTCGGTGACGGGGCGGGAGCGGTGCTGGTGGAAAGCGGGGCCAGTTCTACCGGGTTCCTCGGCTTCCATATGGGAAGTGACGGCAGCGGTGGGCATCATGTATACCGTACAGGGCTGTCCTCTAAGATTGAAGATATCGAGCTTGTGGATACCAAGCTGCTTGTGCAGAATGGGCGAGAGGTATTCCGCTGGGCGGTTCGGACCGTACCACAGGGTGTGGAGCAATTGCTGGCCAAGGCAGGGACGACACTTGCAAAGGTAGACTGGTTCATTCCACACAGCGCGAACCTGCGGATGATTGAGCCGATTTGTGAGCGAATGAATTTCCCGCTGGAACAGGCGCTGTACAGTCTCGTTCATTTCGGGAACACGTCAGCCGCTTCTATCCCGTTGGCACTTGATCTGGGCATCCGGGAGGGCAAGGTCCAGAATGGTCAGACTGTCCTCATGTACGGTTTTGGCGCAGGGCTGACGCAGGTCGGGCAATTGGTAAACCTGGAGCTGGATGAACAAGTGGCTGAGCCTACGCCGTTGTAAGTTGATCTTGTTATAAAAAGCGCAGGGGGCCTATTCCGCCCCCGCTACGCTAATATAAATAAACAGCCTGCCCCCGCATACTATCATGCTAGGACAGGCTGTTTGGCTTTGCCGCCGCCAATTCTCCTGGCTGGTGGCAAAAGAGATGTCATCCTTAATCGTGCAGGTGGCTGCCACAGGATTCGCGGATGATGAGTGCCGGCTCCACAACGAAGGAGCCGCCCTCGGACTGATTGTTGATCAGGTCGTAGAGCATATGAGCAGCGAGAATCCCGAGCCGTTCTTTGTTCTGGCGGATCGTCGTCAGCGTTGGTGTCGTGTATTTACAGGCTTCAATGTCGTCGCAGCCGATCATAGCAATATCCTCTGGTATGCGTAGTCCATGTTCCTTCAACGCACGGATCGCGCCGAGCGCCAGCAAGTCGGAGGCGGCGAAGATGGCCTTAGGCAAAGGGCCGGACTGAATCAATCTCTGCATGGCATCATAACCGCTAGGTTCGAAGAAATCGTCGCCATGAACGAACCAGTTCTCGTTAATAGTCATGCCAAAGCCCTCAATGGCTTTAATATATCCGGCTTCCCGCTGGTTTGAGATATCCGAATTGGCCGTGCTTCCGATAAAACCAAGCTCCCGGTAACCAAGCAGGTAGAAATGCTCGACAACCTTGGAGGAGATCTGATAGTTATCCGACGTCACGTACCCCGATTTTTTACCCTTCAGCTCCAGATCTACCCCGATACAAGGAATGCTACTCATGTCCAGTTCCTGAATGGCCGGCTCCATATGTTCTCCTGAAATGATCACACAGCCGTCTACATGAAAATGAACACAGCGGGAATAGTAATCGCCGCCGCTTAAGAATTTCTCATTGGAAAAGAAGATCAGATCATAGCCGAGCACACCCATCTGTTTCTTAAAGGCATTGAGCACGGCAAGAAAAAAGGGATGGGTGAAATCGACATTCAGCTCCCCGGCAAAAATAACACCGATCAGGCTGGATTTTTTGGTCGCCAGCGTCTTGGCGGAGTTGGAAGGGGAGTACCCGGTTTGTTCGATGATCTCCATCACTCGTTGCTTCGTTTTTACGGAGACATCCGGGTAATTATTCATAATCTTGGATACCGTTGAGACCGATACGCCAGCCATTTCGGCAATTTTTTTGATGTTCAACTGCAATGAAAAAGCCACCCTCCGGCTATAAATAAAAATCTGAAAAGGGCTGTTTGTCAGCGCTTTCTTTAGTCGCATTTACAAGTGAAATCTGGCACGAAAACAATTATATTTAAGTTTATGCTGAATACCAGGGCAAGTCAAACGATAATGTTAGACCAGTGAACAATGTATACACTTACAAAAGCTGGATCATACACCTGCTACAAAAAAAGGGGTTCCCGCACAGCCATGCATAAATTGGCTGACAGGAACCCCTAATCATTGTGGCCGTGCTACGTTTCTTTAGGAATCAACTCGAAGATTTTACCACTTTCCAGTGCTTCAATCAGCTTCAACAGCCAGCGGTAATACTTAACCGCCTCTCCGATCTTTTCCTCGTCGTTATCCAGCAGCTTCAGCAGCTCTGCGTCATCGCTGTACTCTGCCTTCATATCCTTGATTTCATTCATGGATTTGGCTAAAGCATTCATGTTTCCCTCAACGGCTTTTCTCCATTTAATGGAGAAGTAATCGCTGAAATTCTGATGCCAGTCTGGAACAACCTCGAACAGATCTTTACGCGTGCCTTTTCCCCATACTTTATCAATCATTTTAAGGTCCAGCAGGGTACGGACGCCTGTACTCATGGATGTCTTGCTCATCCCCATAGTTTTGCTAAGCTCGTCCAGCGTAACCGGACCCTGATTAAAGTACATATACCCGTATAAATGCCCGATAGACAGGGTGATACCGTATAAGTCCATATTTTTACCGATGGAATCAATGACTCGTTCCCGGGCTTTGCTGATTTTCTCGATTTGTTCGGGCGCAAGCCCTTCTAAATCATTCATGATGTCCCTCCTGAGGATTAGGCTAATAGACTGCAAACCTCTACTGTGTATTGTAATCAAATCATGGTTAATAAGTAAAGAATTCGTGACGAAAGGAATATGGCGTAAAACAGAGTATTCTTAGTGTATAGTTTGTAAAGTTAAAACTGTACACTAATTTTTATCCGATTATGCGCTTTGCATCTTTTTTCATAAGTCCGGTAGACTATTAGAAGTGAACTAACCCGATACAGAAACGGGAGAAGGAGGTCAGCATGCCTATTATAGAGGTGAAACAGCTAACCAAAGTATTCGGTCATGATGCGGGGCGTGCGCTTCCATTATTAGAACAAGGGTGGTCCAAAGAGAAGATCGCTCAGGAAGTCAAGCTGACTGTCGGTGTCAATAAGGCCGAATTCAGTATTGAAGAAGGAGAAATATTCGTCATTATGGGGTTGTCAGGTAGTGGTAAATCAACCCTGGTTCGTTTGCTGAACCGTTTGATTGAGCCTACTGGGGGGCAAGTTCTTTTTAAAGGGAACGATGTAGTTGGGATGAACCCCGAGCAGCTTCGGCAGTTCCGGCGCAAGAATATCGGTATGGTATTCCAGAAATTTGCGCTGTTTCCGCACCGGACGGTGCTGGCGAATGCGGAGTATGGCCTTGAAGTGCAGGGCGTGGAGAAAAAGAAAAGAACCGAGCTCGCCATGCAGGCCCTGGAACTTGTGGGTCTGAAAGGCTGGGAGCATCATCGCCCGGATCAGCTCAGCGGCGGGATGCAGCAACGGGTTGGTTTGGCCCGCGGGCTAGCCAATGATCCAGATATTCTGCTCATGGATGAAGCGTTCAGCGCTCTTGATCCACTGATCCGCAAGGATATGCAGCAGGAACTATTGGAGCTTCAGGCCCGAGTGAAGAAGACGATTGTGTTCATCACGCATGATCTGGATGAGGCGCTGCGGATTGGTGACCGGATCGCGCTGATGAAGGATGGCGTCATCGTGCAGATTGGCACGCCAGAAGAAATTCTGATCCAACCTGCCAATAAATACGTGGAACGTTTTGTAGAGGATGTGGATCTGTCCAAGGTACTGACCGCTGCGCATGTGATGCGCCAACCAGAGATGGTCAGACCCGAGCGCGGTCCCCGCGTGGCGCTGCAATTAATGCGCGATAGTGGCGTGTCCAGTCTATATGTAGCAGATAAAGAAATGAAGCTCCAAGGTGTTATTACGGCCGAAGATGCGGCCCAAGCGATTAAAGAGAATAAAACAATACTTGAAGTGCTGCGGCGGGAGATCCCCCGTGTGCACCCCGATACCTTGCTCAATGATTTGTTCGAGCTGATGTCGGAGACACATTTGCCGGTAGCTGTAGTGGATGAATCCGATCGACTCAAAGGAATTGTCATTAAAGGTGCCGTTCTTTCAGCGCTTGCCGGCAACGCAGTTCCGGAAGGAGAGCACGTGTAATGAACATTCCTAAGATACCACTGGGACAAGGTGTTGAATGGCTCGAAAAATGGCTGACGACCTATTTTGGTCCCGTGTTTGATGTTATACATGCAGTAATCGGCGGCATGGTGAAAGGAATCGAGAATATGCTCACATTCCTGCCAGCGTTTGTTCTTATCGTGATTATTGCTGCCCTGGCTTACTGGATTGGCAAATGGAGAATGGCACTATTTGCGGTCATCGGCCTGCTGCTGATCGAAAACCTCGGTTTATGGGGGCCTTCGATGCAGTCACTGGCGCTTGTTCTGACCGCTTCTATTCTGGCGGTGCTGATAGGCGTACCTATCGGAATTCTATGTGCGCAGAGTAATGCGGTGAAGAATACGATTACACCTATTCTGGACTTTATGCAGACGATGCCAGCCTTTGTGTATCTTCTGCCTGCGGTATCCTTTTTCTCGCTGGGTGTAGTTCCGGGTGTAATTGCTTCAATTATCTTTGCCATCCCGCCAACGATTCGCCTGACGAATCTCGGGATCCGGCAAGTCTCGCCTGAACTTGTAGAGGCGGCTGATGCCTTTGGTTCGACGCCGTCACAGAAGCTGTTCAAGCTGCAATTACCGATCGCATTGCCGACGATTATGGCGGGGATTAACCAAACGATCATGTTATCTCTGTCGATGGTTGTCATCTCGTCGATGATCGGTGCGCAGGGTGTTGGGGCACTGGTTTACCGTGCGGTATCGCAGGCGAAGACTGGAGCGGGCTTTGAAGCAGGGATCGCCATTGTGGTGATTGCCATTCTGCTCGACCGTTTGACTCAGAACGCATTGAAACCAAAACAAAGATAGGAGTGTTACCTTATAATGAAGAAAAAAAGCTTAGGTTTGATGCTGACAGCCTTATTAGTCGCGGTTCTCGCCGGATGTTCGGCAGAGAGCAATGATAAGGTAAAACTAGCTTATGTAGCATGGGATTCGGAAATTGCCAGTACAAATGTAGTTAAGGAAGTGCTGGAATCGAAGCTCGGAGTCAATGTTGAGATGCTGCAGGTGGATGCCGGACCAATGTGGGCCGGAGTGGCAGACGGCAGTGCGGATGCCATGGTTGCTGCCTGGTTGCCAGGTACGCATGCTTCCTATCTTGAAAAATATGGGAATGATATCGAGGATCTCGGCGTAAACTTGAATGGAACAAAGGTTGGGCTTGCCGTTCCGGCTTATATGAACATCCAATCGATTGAGGATTTGAAGAATGCCGAGACGGGAGCCGAACTGGATCATAAAATTATCGGTATTGAGCCTGGAGCGGGAATTATGACCACTACGGAAAAGGCGATCGAGTCCTACGGACTTGGTGATTATACGCTGGTGGAGAGCTCTTCTGCTGCTATGGCACAAGAACTGCAGAAAGCTTATAAGAACAACAAACCTATCGTCGTGACAGGCTGGACACCGCACTGGATGTTTGCCAATATGGATCTCCGATATTTGGAAGACCCGAAGAATGTGTATGGCGGTGATGAACAAATTCATACCATGGTCCGCAAAGGCTTGAAGGATGATATGCCGAAGGTCTACAAGTTTCTCGATCAATTCGAGTGGACACCGGAGGATATGGCTGAGGTGATGGTGCAGATTCAGGGCGGCAAGTCGCCTGAAGAGGCAGCAAAGGCTTGGGTAGAGAGCAACCCCGATAAAGTAGCGACCTGGACAGCAGGGATCGAATAACTGCTTTTGCAGATATTTTGAAGATGTGCTATGATAAAAATCAATAGATACAATTTTGTAACCTTTGTAGAATGACTGTTCCTGACATGTAATCTATATATCACGTTATATTCAATAAACACCCCGTAAAGGGGTGTTTTTCTTGGGAATCTGTATGGAAGTACCAGCTTTTTCAAGGGAATGGATCGTATTTAAGGATGCAGCCTGTAAGGAGTGAAGAGAGGAGAATACTCCATTGACAGAGATGATAAATTCATGGATAGATTGGCTGCTGCAAACCCTTGGCCTGACGGGGCCTTATGTTTTGCTTGTTACGGTTCCTCTGACGCTGCTGCAAAGTCTATTTGGTTTTTTCCCTCTTGCCATTCTGATTGTACTCCATGTGTCAGTATTCGATGTAATTGGCGGAATGCTGATCAGTTGGCTGGCCTGCAATCTGGGTGGAATTCTGGTGTATTTTCTGTGCCGGCGGTATCTGTTCGATTGGTTTGACCGCAAATGGAGAAAGAAACTGAAGCGTTATGATAAATGGCAGCGTAATATGGATCGTTACGGTATCTGGACCCTTGTGCTGCTGCGCACTATTCCCATTATTCCAAGCAATATCATCAACCTGATGTCGGCGGTCTCGCCGCTTTCTACAGCCTCATTCATTTGGGGAACAGTGCTCGGTAACCTATCCTATATCTGGCTGTTCGGGACGCTGAGTTCTACGCTAATTGTGCCCAAGGAAGAGTGGGGCGTCTACTTGACCTGGTATTCGGTGTTTATGGTGGTTCTGATCGCTGTTTTTGTCAGAAGGCATTGGGATCATTTGCAGGAAGATAAGCGGAGCCGTATGGGCTGAGAATGATTAGAGTATGATCAGAGGATTGACCTATGTCAAAATAAAGAAGAACGTTATCCCGCAGGTCTAGCGGGTGGCGTTCTTCTTTTTTGTCCTTCTCCCGAATATCTTATACTAAGCGGCGGCTTGACCGCCGGGCCAGGCGGGAGGGATAAACGCAATGGGCAGAAATAAAAAATGGGGGAGCCGGCGGATCCGAATGCCCGACTTCGGCCGCATACGGCTGCCTAAAATTAGCTGGGACAGTATTCCACGCCCGGCTGGAAGAAGTCCGGCCTTCAAGGCACGGCCCAGCAAGACGACGTCCATCCGGCCGCAGTCTGCACGATTTGAGGCCAAGCGGAGCAGGCGTTCTGCAAGATTGTTCAGCCGTAGGGAACGGCAACCGTCATCCAGTGCAGGCACCCGAGGGAAGTCAGGCAGTAGGCGCAAATTCTGGTTGATCCTCTCGTTGTTGCTACTGCTTGGATTATTCCAGAGTATCCGGTATGTGGAGCAGCATTTGAAGCCCCCAATCGTGCATCTAGCGCAGATTCGCGTCAAGCAGATCGCCACAGAATCCATCAACAAGGCCATTACTTCTCAGGTAGCCAGCGGCGGTAATGCCGAAGAGCTGATTGATTGGAAGACAGACAAAAACGGAAAAATATCGGGATTCATGCTAAATTACGCTGA
This sequence comes from Paenibacillus sp. NPDC057934, assembly GCF_042887565.1. Taxonomy (NCBI): domain Bacteria; kingdom Bacillati; phylum Bacillota; class Bacilli; order Caryophanales; family Paenibacillaceae; genus Paenibacillus; species Paenibacillus sp. NPDC057934. Next base: position 339,821 of record NZ_JBHVPB010000008.1, on the reverse strand, counting down.
ACATATGAGAATCACCTCTCAAGCAGCGACTGTCATACAATCCACCCTACAGGAATTGCATAACAAACGGGAGCGAATTCCGCTCGGGCAGGCGTTGGGCAGTCCACTGATTGCTTCCTTTGGTCCGGATATTCCCATTACGATTGAACCGCAAGGCGCAGTCAAAGTAGAACTAGCTACACGGCAGAAAAATGCCGGAATTAACATGATTCTGGTGGAGGTCTATATCCATATCGTGACCGAGGTGGCCGTTGTCATTCCGTTTGACATGCAGCCACAGGTGGTGGATACAGAGATTCCTGTATCGTATCTGATGGTCGTAGGAGATGTGCCTATGTATTACTATGACAATCAAGGTCAGCCTGTCGGGCAGAACGGCAGCAGTGCACCTGGCATTGCTATTCCGGCGCCGCAAATTGGCGGGGAGAAGGAAGATGCTACCGTTCATGGTAACGAGAACAGCGGTAGTGTGGATACCGGTACCCCTGTCCCTACGGCCATTCCGGAGATCAGCGGGAGTGGCAGTGCGCCAACCAATAACACCAGCGGTGTGAGTAGCGGTACGGCAAATTCGCATTGACACAGAACGAGTTAATACGTTGTTCGACTAAGAGCCATTAGCACGCTGAACATAGAAAAGCCACAGACCGCCGATTCGGCGGTCTGTTTGGCGTTGTGCATAGAAAATAAAGGGAAAACACAAGCTATGATCATATTGACCCAATAACCCAAGGAAAAGGGGGAGCGTTATGGATAGCTGCTTGTTCATCCACGGTTTCACAGGAGGCGAGCATGAGATTGCTCCGTTGTCCCGCTATATGGAGCAGCATCATTACCGTTCCCGGACATTCACATTGAAGGGACATGGGGGAACAAGAGCGGATTTGCTTAAGACGAGCCGGCATGACTGGCAACAAAGCGCTGAAGATGAGCTAAATACATTGCTGGAAAGTAACAAGCGAGTGCATCTGATTGGTTTTTCTACTGGAGCGCTAATCGCTTCTCATCTCTCAGTACGCTATAAGGAGCGGGTTCATTCGCTGACCCTACTGTCGACGCCTGTGTTTCCGCTGAATCTTGTGGAAATGTTCAAGACGCTGGGCAACCCTGTCATGCTCAAGCAATATATCAGCAAAATCCGCACCACACCGCCGAAGGCCACGAGGGAGTTCCAGCGACTGGTTCGAGAGAGCTTTGAGATCTATCCGCATATTGAGACGCCGACCCTGATTGTGCAGGGCAAACGGGATCATTTGGTCAAAACCAGAAGCGCCAGTTATCTTCACCATACGATTCCCTCGACCTGCAAGCAGATGCTTATCGCTGGTAAGAGTGGACATATGCTGTGCCACGATGATGATAAGGACGAGACGATGCGGGAGGTGTTGCAATTTATCCAAAGCACGGGAACTGAAAGATAAGTTCACTCCTTATTAAAAACTGGTGTCCTATTTATTTTTCTTTCGCAGCGCTCGATACTCCTGGTTCTCCCATTGTTTAAGCAATGGATAAGGATCAAACGCCCACTCGGTAATCCCTCTGTCTTTGTAAATGCCAAAATGCAAATGTGGAGGGAATTTCCCTTGTGTGCCTGGACTGCCATAGCCCGAGCTGCCGACCCAACCGATCGTCTGGCCTGGCTCTACAATATCTCCCTGCGCGAGCTTCTTGTCATACCCCGTCAGATGGGCGTAGTAATGGTAGCGGTTATCGCTATCGCGTATCCCGATCCTCCAGCCGCCATAGCGGTTCCATCCCTTCGTTTCCACAATGCCGTAGCAAGTACTGCGTACCGGCGTACCGTGCGGAGTGAACAGGTCGGTACCTTCGTGAATACGCGCTCCACCCCAGCTACGGCCCGTGCCCCAAGTGCTGCGGTAGGCATACGTATTTCCTAATGGTAGTGGAAAAGCATTTCCGGACAAGTCCAGCCGCCCGAAATGCTCGTACAGTTTAGCGAATTGGTTAATTCGCTGCGAGGCTCGGCCATTATGGTAATACTCCCAAATCGCGATACTGAAATCGCTGGGAGACTGTCCATAATGCAGCAGATGGCGGGCCATGCTATAGAGTACATCTGCATCATTTCCAGGGTCGGCCCGGCCGTCCCCTGAGCCGTCGGAGCCAAAGCCGCCGAAGAAGCTGATGGATCGTGGTGAAGTGTCCTCCTGATCAGGATTCAAAGGTCCTGACCATAGGGGAGGTGGGAAGGTGATTCCGGTCAGTTTGGTGGGATGCTGGGGTGCTGTTTTGCTTTTTTTGGCGATGGTGCGCTCATATTGATCAATGGCCGCAAAACGGAACCAGGGGATGCCAGTTGCTGCACTGATCTGCTCATATAGTTCTCGGCGAGCCGACAGTAAAGCGGCTTTATCGGTGGGAATGACATCCGTTTTGGAACTCAACGATGTTGGGGTGCTTTGTCTTCCCATACTGGCCGCTTGTGCAGCGGGAAGATGAAGTCCGCCCCATAGAATGGTGGCTGCAGATAAGCACCAGAATGATTTTTGCGCCAGAAGATTGTGAAACAGAGACCGCATAGGACTACCTCCTTTGTCCGGGCATGGTGTTTGTCTTGGAGTGAACCCACTACTGCCTTAATAAAGGGCCGTTTAGTGTCGCTCTTTTACTATAGATTGAAGCAAATGTGATCGTTTTATCCGTTCTTGCCTAAAGGTACCAGACATACCAAGAGTGCCTTTTGGGCCGTGGGTATTTCTGCCTTGGATTTTTCACAAAAACAGGCATTACCCCGGCGCACATGCTATAATATGAGGCAGCAACTTTAACGCGGCAATCGATTATTACACAGGCGAAAGTGGGGGTTATCTACTTTGACTACAAAAGGCGCTAAACAACCCAAGCCGGATTGGATTAAAATCAAGCTAACAACCGGTGATAACTACCAGGATATTAAAAGCATGATGCGTTCTAAAACTTTGCATACGGTATGCGAGGAAGCTCGCTGTCCGAACATTTATGAATGTTGGGCTAACCGGACAGCAACGTTTATGATTTTGGGTGATATCTGTACGCGTGCCTGCCGGTTTTGCGCGGTTAATACTGGTATGCCAACAGAGCTGGATCTGCAAGAACCTGAACGTGTGGCCGAAGCCGCAGAAAGCATGGGTCTTCGCCACTGTGTTGTGACAAGTGTAGCCAGAGATGATCTGAAGGATGGCGGTGCCCGGATTTTTGCCGAGACGGTTGCGGCGATTCGTAAGCGTCTTCCTCTCTGTAGTGTGGAAGTGTTAATCCCCGACTTCCTGGGTGACCGGGATAGCCTGGAGATTGTAATGAACAGTAAGCCTGATATTCTAAATCACAATATTGAAACCGTAGAGCGGATGTCTGACCGTGTGCGGGCCAAAGCCAAATATCGCCGATCCCTAGAGCTGCTTAAACGTGCTAAGGAGATGCAGCCTGAGATTCCTACCAAATCCAGCATCATGTTAGGTGTAGGGGAGGAGTGGGACGAGATACTTCAGGCGATGGACGACCTTCGTGCCGTGGACTGCGATATTCTCACACTTGGTCAGTACTTGCAGCCTTCACCGAAGCACCTGAATGTGGAGAAATACTATCCGCCTGAGGAATTTGCCCGGTTGAAGGAAGAAGGCATGAAGCGTGGCTTCAGCCACGTTGAATCTGGCCCGTTAGTGCGCAGCTCCTACCATGCGCATGAGCAGGTCAAATCCGCTGCTAATGCTCGTGAGGAGCGCGCGGTAACTCTGGGCTAGCCGTGACGAAGTCACGAAGGCTCTAAGCTGTTAGGTATCCGTGACGTAGTTACGAAGGTTTTCGGCTGTTCGGTTTCCGTGACGTAGTCACGAAGGTTTTCAGCTGTTCGGTTTCCGTGACGTAGTCACGAAGAAGTTTTAAATCTCTTATGTTTCCCGTGATGTAGTCACGAAGAAGTTTTGAATCTTTTATGTTTCCCGTGACGCGGTCACGAAAAATGATGGAGAGCTGAAAGAGCGACAGCGATTTGAAGCTCTCCAATAAACTAAGCATAGCGAGGCGAGGCCAACGGCCAGCGGAGCGAGCGCAAGGCAGCTAAGGAGCGTTAGCGCACTTAGCTAGTCCCCCTGTGCTCCCACGCTAGCGTTGATGGAGTCATGGAGGGAATTTTGGAACTGGAGGAGCGAAAGCGCTCGTCTAAAAGCTTTCCGGAGGAAAGCTAGCTTCGGAAGCAGACGCTGTGGTCCAATTTCAACCGCATAGCGGTTACAAATGAAGAAATTGGACCACAACAGCGACCGTAAGTCCAAAATTCCCGCAATGACGGCCGATCAACGCTCCCCTCCTCTAATGAAAGGCAGGCGACAAATAGCTTGATCGTTATAGGCGGAAAAGGCTACGAGCTGGTGCTGGACCACAAAGACGGATGGAATCCGGAGGCTTTTCGCGGGAGATACAGCGAAGTGCTGGAACGATACGATTACATCGTTGGCGACTGGGGTTACAGCCAATTGCGTCTGAAGGGCTTTTACCGGGACAATCATCCAAAGGTTAACCGGGATACAGCAATTTCAGGCATGGTGGATTACATTAATGAATACTGCAATTTTGGCTGCGCCTATTTTGTGCTGCAAAAATCGAAAGAACAGCCAAAAGAAGGCACATACAAGGATATTCTGATCAAAGATCCGCAGATTCAGATTGCGGAGAATGAGTCATCAGAAGAGATAACAGAAGAACCGGCTGTTCGTCAAACGTCGGCCCGGGAAAATACAGGCCGTGAGCATTCTGGAAGATCTAATTCCAATGCTTCTAAAGAAGCGTCCGGAAGAGACAACCAGGCGAAGGATAGACCTGTCCGGGAGCATCAAAGCAAGAATCATCGTGCTAAAGAGGGACAAGGTAAGAAACCGGGTCGGGAACGGGATCGTGACTCCCAAGGAAAGCGGGAAGGGCAGCCGCCAAGCGGTCAGCAGAACCCACAGAACGCTCCAAAGCCTCAAAACCAGCAAAACCAGCAAAACCAGCAAAACCAGCAAAACCAGCAAAACCAGCAAAACCAGCAAAACCAGCAAAACCCGCAAAACCAGCAAAACCAGCAAAACCAGCAAAACCAGCAAAACCCGCAAAACCAGCAAAACCAGCAAAACCCGCAAAACCCTCAAGGTTCCCAAGCTTCTCAGGACCCGCAGGGTTAAGCAGGGCTTGGAAAGACCGTGCACCTTCTAATATCATTTATGTAATCAAAAGGGACTGTTCCACTGTAGTAACACTACAGGAGAACAGTCCCTTAAGTTTAGATATTATTTATTTTACAGATAATTTCAATTTGTTCTGGGTAGCATTATAGGTCCAAGCCAGTGTAGGGAACTTCTGCTTGAAGGCGTTCAGATCAATGTAGGTCTCGCCATCTTTGGAGAGGGCAGCCTTAGTGGCGATGGAGAATCCAGAAGACACACCTGCAACGTTGGTTACGACAACTTTTTTATTCTTAGCGTCCCATGCGATTTCACCCTCCACGAGAGCAGAAAGCACGCGTGCAGAAGCATAGATAGTGTTCCCCTGCTTGATCAAGCCAACGTTGCCGGCAAAAGGAACGCCATTGATATCCAGAATATGATTATCCCCTGAGGCTTCAACCGTGGACAACCCCGCAATTTTAAGTGCGGTGATCAGCTGTGCCGTTTTACCCTGCACTTCAATGGTCGGAGTAAGTCCGATATGGTTAAAATCTTCCTTAGTAGGCGTCAGATATTTCTGTGTGGTCAGCTTAAGCATGTCGCCATTGGACATGGGCAGAAGACTCTGGATGCGTGCCTTCCCGAAGGAACGTGTACCGACAACGGTGGCAATCTTGTTATCCCGCAGCGCGCCGGTCAGGGCTTCAGAAGCACTGGCTGTATAAGCGTTTGTTAGAATAACAACCGGCACTCCTATTTTGCTACCATTCGTAATCGTTACCGGAGTCAGCTTACCACTTTGGTCGGAGGTGTACATCATGATGCCCTTGTCCATGAACATGGAAGCAATGTTGTAGGCGGAATCCATATAGCCCCCCACGTTATCACGAAGATCCAGCACCATGGATTTCATCCCTGCCGTGCGCATCTTTTTCAATACTTGGGCAAATTCCTCGTCTGCAGTTTGGGTAAAGCCGCTCAGGCTGACATAAGCAATTTTGGGGCCGATGATCTGTCCGGTGACGGCAGTCGAAGCAATCTCTTCTCGCGTCACGCGAATGGATTTGGAAACCCCGTCACGCAGAACGAGCAGGGTCACTTTGGTCCCTGGCGCTCCGCTCAGCTCATCGCCTTCTGTCTCTTCGACGGGTACGCCATCCACTTTGAGGATGACATCGCCACGTTTAAGACCGGCTTTCTCCGCAGGTGATCCTGCAATAACCTCTTCAATATATAGCTCAGTAGCTGTATATTGCAGTCTGACCCCGATGCCTACAAATTCAAGATCAACCTGATGGGAGAAGTCAGCCGCCTCGTTGGCATCGAAATATTGGCTGTACGGATCATCCAGCGTGTTGACCATGCCATCGATGGCGCCGCGGATCAAAGTATCCTTATCTACACCTGAAAGATTATAGTTCTCCAAATATTGCATAACTTCGTTGATGAGGTCCTCATTCGAGGCCGCCTTGGCAGATTCGGCTGCTGAAGCAACCGGTGCCAGCACAAGCGTCAAGGCCAGGCAGCCGCTAAGAAGAGCGGTCATAACTTTTCCGGATTTCATAAAATGCACACGCCCTTTTTATAGATAATTTTAAAGTTGCTTGTTGGAAACCACATAGCTGGTGTCGATGGTCCATGCTCCATTGGCCGATTTGGATAGAACGTAGATCGACCCCGTCTGGAAGCTTACCTTCTCGCTTGCTTCTTTTACCTTGCTCTCGACATAGACTGCGGCTTCTCCGGCATTATAGTAGAAGATATTGGAGACAACCGGAGTATAAGTAATATCATAGGAATCGAAGAACTCTTCGAAATCACCTATAAGGGAATCGTCATTTTCTGCTCCGTTTGACGTCATTGTTGAAACAACCTTCTTGGCATCTTTCTCATTCATGAATTGGAAATATTGCGTAAGGTTGTTCAGAATGGCTACGGAATCGTCTTGAGGCACATTCGCGGGCTTCAGGCCTTGCTCACGAGTCAGGAGAACAACGTTGTTCTGACTTTCTACCTCGGAGATTTTCCATTTTCCACCTAGTCGAACAAGGGTGTACAAATATTCGTATTGCTGATCAGGGAAGTAAGTTCCTCCTGTCCGGCGGTTTGTTTCCGTTGTATAGACCGTTGCTTCATTGGTTTTTAAATCGATGATTTCAACATTATCAATAGTAGTGCTTTGATCGTATCTCTTAAATTGTTCCTTGAGGTCTGCGATGGAATCATCGCTAATGGAGTCCGGATCAATCAGGGAGTAGTATTTCTCGGCATTTTTTTCGTTGTGGTACTTATTGGCCAGTTTGATCACATCTGTAATCGCTATGGCTTCGGCAGCGGGGTCAGAAGTTGAGGCCTTAATGTTGACCGTACGAGAGGATGGATTCCATACGGCAGTGCCGCCTGTTGCTTCAGCTATGAAACGCAAGGGTATGTAAGTGGTTCCTGCCTTGGCTACAGGTGCAAGGGGGAGCTTGGTAGCTGTTCCGTTAACCATGGCTACCTTGCTGCCAATTTTGAGACTGACGGACAGGCTCTTTCCTGTACCTGTGACGGTCCCGGTCTTGGCATCCCACAGTACCTTAAGCCCCAGTTTTTCGAAAACAACCCGGAAAGGAACCAATATGGTGTTATTCTGCAGATAAGGAGCCCCTGAGGCAAAAGGGACTTTGCTGCCATTAATGTAGACTTCAATCGGTTTCTCGGCCGCGAAAGCGGGAATGGCCATAACGAGGGCAAGCAGACCCGCGGCCATAATGGATAATAATTTTTTCAACAGATTCTCTCCTTTGATATGGAACACTTTGTAAAATAGGCTCATTATACCATTTGAATTCTCTCTAGTCTATCGAATCATGTTAGCTGTAATCCATAGTTTTGTCAGCATGAAAAAGCCGGAGATAAAGTCATCCCCGGCCCTTGTGTTTAGTAGAATTATGCGGGTCAAAACTGGGCCGTCCCGGTGTTTGACCTAGACGAGAAAAGCTTCGCGAACACGGTTCCAGAATGGGAACGGGCGGTAGCGGGCAAAGCTGATTTTTTTGGCGGATACCTGACAGCGCACTGAAATCAGATCATCGATCGGTATATTGACATGGTCTACTGTTAACAGCAGACGCTGCTCTTTGCGTGAAAAGATATCGGTGTGATGATGCTTCGGCAGCAGTAGTGGTGAACCCATCGTGCGGAACACACGATTGTTGATAGAAGCAATTTCTGAAATCTGCAGGGCCTCAATGGTAGGGTGAACCATAGCACCGCCAAGGCTTTTATTATATGCGGTACTGCCGGAAGGGGTGGAGATACAAATTCCGTCCCCCCGAAACATCTCAAACGACACGTCATTAATGTCAATCTGGATGACTACGGTACCATCCACCCCTTTAAGGGTAAATTCATTCAACGCAATGTGGGAGGTGGACCCGGATTTTTTGTGAATTTCCAGTTCTAACAGAGGGTACTGCACAATTCTCGGCTTAGTCGGATTTCCTTCTCCTGCCCCACACATATAGTCGATCAGGGTAGGCAACTCCTGCGCCTTCCAGTCCGCATAGAAGCCGAGGTGGCCTGTATGCACGCCTACAAACGCCAGATTCGGAATGCGGTCGATAAAGGTGTGGAAAGCATGGAGCATCGTGCCGTCGCCGCCAATCGAGATGACAATCTCCGGGGACTCGGCATCCAGCTCCAGGTTTCGCTCCGCCGCCAGCTTGTGAAATTGCTCCGCAAGATTGATGGACAGTTCATCACCGCGGTCCAGAACATAATATCTCAAGATGTACAGGCTCCTTTGTTTAATTCAGTCATACACCGATCATAATCAATCTTGATGCGGAACACAATATTTGAGGGTGTAAAAGACTAAAGCTGACCGCAGAGCTTCAGCGGTCAGCCCTTGCGGTGCAGTCGCGCCAGGGACACCACCAGCGCCAGCAAGAGGGCAACGGCCAGGAGTAGGCCGAGCAATACAAGGCTCGCGCCGAGGGCAGAGCCTGCTGTTGAGAGTGAGGCTGCGGGCGGCCAGTGGCTCCAGGCCGCCGCCAGCCGGCCGCCAGTGGCGGGCTGCCACAGCAGCAGGGCGAGACTGGCGGCAAGCACGCCATGTACCAGGCGTGCGATCATGAACGGCAGGTAGCGCAGCCCCGTGCCGTTCAGAATGCTTGCAACCTGGGCGTGGACAGATAGGCCACCCCAGGAAAGGATGAAGGCGGCGGCTGCAATTTTGAAATGAAGCGGCACGGCAGATACTGTTTCCCCGGCAGAACGGACGCCGAGGGTGACCTCGAAGAATCCGCCGACCAAAGCTTGCGCCAGCTCTGGCGGAAATCCGATCAGGGACAGCAAGGCTCCAACAAGAGTGAAGAGAGAAGACATGATACCGGCGCGCGATAGTAACTCCATTAGCACGCTGAAGAATACAACTAGGCCTCCGACGACAATAATAAGTTTTAAAGAGGACTGAATAGCATCCTTCATGATCTCACCTAGACTTCGGCCATCCCTGCGCCGGGCATCTGCCATGGCAGACAGTGCAGAACGGAGCCTGCCAATACCTTGTCCCGTGTGGGGCTGCTCAGGTGCAGTGATGGAGAGTTCCGGGGGGGACTCGGCCCTCCGGCCGTGAAGAGACATCAACAATCCGACAAGCAGCCCGCCGCCATAATGAGAAATGGCCAGAATTAGGCCCAAAGACGCGTCGTGAAAAAATCCGACAGAAACCGCGCCAAGCAGAAAAATAGGATCGGAAGAGGTGGTGAAGGCCACTAGCCGTTCTCCTTCTACCCGAGTAATCAAGTTCTGCTCACGGAGCTTGGCGGTTAATTTGGCGCCAACGGGGTATCCTGAGACGTATCCCATAGCTGCTACGAAACCTCCGCTTCCCGGTATACGAAACAGCGGGCGCATCAACGGATCAAGCAGAGTACCAAAGAGATGGACCACACCAAAGCCCAGCATCATCTCGGAGATGACGAAGAAAGGGAACAGCGACGGAAACAGAACATCCCACCAGATGGAGAGTCCGCGCAGTGCAGCGGTAAGGGATGATCCGGGGTGCACTAGCATCAGTAGCATGCAGCCCGCCAGCCCGAAAGCAAGCAAAGGGCCACCTATTCTTTTCATGATCATGATCTACGCCTCCAGGTCTATTGCTAAGAAGGTATGCAAAAACAGGGACAAACAGCACAAAAAAGAAGGACAAAAGACACAAAAAAACAAGGAAAGCGGTTACAAATAGCTGTGCTTTTCGGTTGAATTTGTGATATTATAAAATTAATCAATACAACACCGCTGTACATCGGATAATTAGGGATGGAGTGATGGTGATGAGCATAGTTGCCGGAGTGCTGGTTTGTGCTTTTGTATATGTAATCCGTGCTTCCCTCGTCCCTCCTGGTGATGAGGACTTTCGGACCTATTGAATATGTAATGATGGCGCTAAACAATCGTTTAGCGTCTTTTTTGTCTATGCACAGTGTGCAAGATTTGAAGTCCTCCGGACAGATATCATTGTGGGCTCTTTTTTTGGTATAATGAAAAGGTCGTTACATTATTATGGAAGAAAGCTGGTACCCTTCAATGAATCCAAATGACAGTATATATGTTAGCCTGGGGGGCGCTGAAGGTCTTCACCGCCTGGTGGAGGTCTTCTACAGCAAAGTACAGGCCCACCCACAGCTTGGCCCATTGTTCCCCGAGGACATTACGCCTGTCCTGGAGAAGCAGTATCAATTCCTGAGCCAATTCTTTGGCGGCCCTGCGCTCTTCTCTGAGCTTCACGGGCATCCCATGATGAGAGCACGGCATATGCATATTCCGATTACCCCGGAGCGTGCAGAGGAATGGCTGCAGTGTATGAAAGAAGCGCTAGAGGAGAGAGAAGTGGAGGAGTCGCTGCGTGCTTTTGTATTAAATCGCCTGGCTGGCCCTGCGCATCACTTTGTGAACATGCCCCAAGAATAAGATAAGGTTTTATGGCGAAAGGAATGAGGGCATTTGTTGGAATTAATACCTTTGTATTCCATTAAAGTTCAGTGCTGTAACTGTGATCATGAGTTTTCAACCTCTCGGGTACGGCCCAGCCTCAAAAAAGCAGTACGTCGTGATGCGGATTTTTGTTCTTATTACAAGAATGAGAATCCTGATTATTATGTTGTGAGAGTCTGCCCGCAATGCGGATTTGCCTCCACGGAGAATTCTGCGGACAAACTCGCCGATTGGCAGCGCAAGGCCTTCAATGATCAGCTCGGAAAACGCTGGAAAACACGTGATTTCGGTGATAAGCGAAGCTGGGAGGAAGCGCTGGAGACATACAAGCTGGCGCTGTTGTGTGCTCAGAGCATCAATGACAAGGACCGCATCATAGCGAGTCTGCTGCATCACATCGCCTGGTTGTACCGCTATCAGGGGGATACGGCACAGGAGAAGCGCTTTCTACAGTACTCTCTAGACGCTTATATCAAGGTATATGAGGGCGATGGTAGCGGCGGGAATGATGCCCGTCTGATGTTCCTCATTGGGGAGCTTAACCGGCGCACGGGTAATTTCTCTGATGCGGTCAAATGGTTCTCCCGTCTGGTGAATGATCAGCGGATTATGGATGCGGCGATGATCCGGGCCGCACGTGAACAATGGACGATTCTGCGTGAGCAGATGCGCGGTGAAGAGATCGACGAGGACGGCCTTCCTTCCGACACGGTAGGAAGCTGACAGAACGAGAGCTATGTTCCCCCCTCTGGGGCTGGAGACATAGAGAAAGCGCAGAGAAGAGTTCTTCTCTGCGCTTTGCCGTCGGCTGGGACGTCTTAAACGGCTGCAGCCTGTCCTCTTTTCACGCAAAAGTCATCTTACGGCGCGGTCGAACAACAGATAATCGGCATCGTTGTCGATGACCGTGAGGCTGGTGCTGCAGCAGGGAAAAACCAGAAGTCGCTTCTTGCCATCACGGATAAGAGGCAGCTCTTTCGGTTTCAGGGGCAGCAGCACATTCTCATGGGTACAGAACGGGCAGTATTGCACGTACATATCGCCCAGTATAATGTCATAAGGCCAGGTGTGGCTGAAAGGGATCATTGCTCATCCTTCCTTGAGGAAGGCGATTCCGGCCCGTCTTCGGCCTGCGGTGTATTCTTCTTGGATAGCTCAGCTATCTTTTGCAGCAAAATATGTTGGGGCATATGCATCAAGTGTTCCAAGGGAACACCAAGCTGTTTGGACAGGGCAATGGCCGTTTCCGGCGAAATTTGCAGCGGCTTCATTATGAATCCTCCTTAAGTGGTTGCCATGCAGCGCAGGCTTATGGATAGTTCCGATATTGTAATCCACTTTACCACGGCTCTTGGCCAATTACAAAGAAAAGCAAATGTGAGAAAAGGAATGGTGAGTACACATGAAACAACCGTTATCGTTAACCTGGGAACTGGATTCCATCTTTAACGGAGGCTCGGCTTCTCCCGAGTTCGAAAGATTCCTCCATAAACTGGAGGGAGATATTGAGACTTTGCAACAGCAGGTGAAGGCTTCCGCCTCCCCGGCTGATGTTAAAGGAACAGAGGCTTTGGACAGTGTGATTGAGCTGTTGCAGAGTTGTACTGGTCGTCTGGTGCAGGCTGCTGAGTTTACTGGCTGCCTTGGTGCTCAGAATCAGCAGGATAAGGGCGCGGTGCGTCTGTCCTCCAAAGTATCAGGGCTGCGTGCTCGCTTCGAAGGCATCAGCTCGCAATTTGACAATGTGCTGCGCCAGACCTCTGATGAAGTATGGGCAGAGTGGATAGCCCGGCCAGAAATTGCTCCACTATCATTCGTGCTTAGTGAGAGACGCGACCTGGCACGCGAGAAAATGAGCCCTGAGCTGGAAAGCTTGGCTCTGGAACTGGCTGTAGATGGTTATCATGGCTGGAGCGAGCATTATGAGACAATCGTAAGCTCCATTAAGATTCCATTTGAAGATGAAGAAGGCAGCCGCTTGCTCTCGGCAGGACAGGCTTTCAACAAACTGGATGATCCAGACCCGAAAGTACGCGAAGCCATGTTCTCCAAATGGGAAAAAGCTTGGAGCGAAGCCGAAGAATACTGCGCAGATACACTGAACCATCTTGCCGGATTCCGTCTGAACCTCTATAAAGGCCGTGGCTGGAAGGATATCCTTAAGGAGCCACTGAGCATCAACCGTATGTCCCGGCAAACGCTGGATGTGATGTGGGATGTTATTAACCGTAACAAACCTGCAGTGGTATCATATTTGCAGCGTAAAGCCAAGTTGCTTGGTCTTGAGTCTCTGTCCTGGGTTGATGTCGATGCACCTGTTGGCAAGTCCACCGGCAAAATCCCTTATGATCAGGCAGCACATGACATCGTTGCGCAATTCCGGAAATTCAGTCCGAAGATGGCGGATTTTGCAGAACGTGCTTTCGACAACAACTGGATTGAAGTCGAAGACCGTGCAGGCAAACGTCCGGGCGGGTTCTGTGTCTCTTTCCCGGAGAGCCAGGAATCACGGATTTTCATGACTTACAGCGGCACACCGTCGAATGTGTCCACGCTGGCGCATGAGCTTGGACATGCTTATCACTCTTATTTGCTGGACGACCAGCCGGTGTTCAATCAAAACTATGCGATGAATGTGGCCGAGACCGCTTCAACCTTTGCCGAAGTTATCGTATCGGATGCACAGGTTAAAGGGGCAACCGATCCTGATGAAAAGCTGGCGTTGCTGGAAACGAAAATTCAAAACAGTGTGGCCTTCTTCATGAACATTCATTCCCGCTTCTTGTTTGAGACCCGTTTTTATGAAAAACGGAAACAGGGCTTGGTGAATGCTGAAGAACTCTCAGCTCTAATGGAAGAAGCGCAGAAGGAAGCCTATAACGGGGTTCTCTCCAGCTACCATCCTCATTTCTGGGCGTCTAAGCTGCATTTCTATATCACAGATGTACCTTTCTATAATTTCCCTTACACTGTGGGTTATATGTTCAGTACGGGACTATACCGTCTCGCTTTGCAAGAAGGAGCTTCCTTTGCGGACAAATATGACGATTTGCTGCGAGATACGGGGATAATGACTTTGGAGGACTTGGTGTCGAAACATCTGGGTGTCGATTTGACTCAGCCTGATTTCTGGCAGGGAGCAAGTGATCTCATTATCGCCGATATCGAAGAGTTCCTGCAGATGACAGAGCATCTAGCCTAAGATTTATGGCAATATAAGGACAACTGTGCTCATGAGATACTAAGTTAGTCGAATATAATAAGGTATTAATGCGAAAAGACCCTCGAATGAGGGTCTTTTTTTACATGTATATTGTCGAAAATGATCAGTTTTATAGGAACAATAATAATTATGGATATGAAAAATACGCATTTATAGTAAATATTGACCAATTATGTTGAAAAATGTTGTATGAATTGCTGTAATTAACCTATAATTGAGTCCTAAGCCTTATATAAGGCGTGCTAGGAAGATAACTGAGGAGGAAATTTATGATGAAGACGGAGCAACTATCGCTGGCGCGACAGATCGATCTGGTGTTCAAGGAATTGCAAGAAGAACTATCAGGTTTGTCTTCCGGCACGGTATTTGTGCAAATACGAAATAATGTCATTGGAAAGTTTGGTATTCGCCATCTTCCTTTATCCGGAAGAAAAGGTACCTTTGCTGCTGAAGCAGAAGGATTGACGTCCGATCAGCAGGCTTCTTTCCGGTTGATGGCGCTGGAAAGCCTTAAATATAAACGGCGGTGGACCCACGGTGAGATCAGCTATGAATTTGCTGTTCGGCAGGGGATGGTTATCGTGGATGCTACACTGGAGTCTAATTACAATATGGCGAATCTGATGATCCGTTATCCCCGCAATTCGCAATCCGAAGCACAGGATCAATTCCTGGGTTGATGGACAATAGGGAATGTATTATCGAAATACTAAAAAGCCCCCTCACGCTTCTGTTTAGAGAAGCGCAAGAGGGCTGGGAAGCTTTGTAGGATAGGCTGTTAGCCTAACCAAGTAAGGCGTTTAAGATAAGGGTGCGACTAGTTCGAACGACCGGACAATTGTTGCTCTGCCAGTTGTACGAGACGTTTGGTGATGTATCCTCCCAAAGAACCGGTTTC
Organism: Paenibacillus sp. NPDC057934; assembly: GCF_042887565.1. Lineage (NCBI taxonomy): Bacteria > Bacillati > Bacillota > Bacilli > Caryophanales > Paenibacillaceae > Paenibacillus > Paenibacillus sp. NPDC057934. The sequence continues at coordinate 324,577 of NZ_JBHVPB010000008.1, read as the reverse complement.
GCGGGAAGTGTAGTTTCCGTAATAACCGTCTTGAGGGATGGTTACACCAAGCTCTTGAGCTGCTTCATATTTCAGTTGTTGCAAAGCAGCGTTTGCTTGAGGAACGACCAGGTTATTGGAACGACTACCACGACCTTGGCTTTGACCTGCTTGACCCATGTTTGTCACCTCCTTCGCCCGTTGTGAAGATAGTATGAGCGCTAGGAGATGAATTCATGCACCTTTTCGAAAGGTTTTAAGGCTGGTAATTTTTAGTTAGTTCGGATTGGTTTTAAAAGAGATGTTATTTCTAATCCGCCGTAGAAAGTCAAAAAAGCGATCCTCTCCTGCAGTATGCAGGGGAAGATCGCTTGGGCGGATAATGGTTATTAATGATTAGGATGGATCATTTCGAGTGTGGTTGACAGCTCAATGCTGTGCCCCGGTTCCAGTGTCAACAGACCGGTGAACTCAGGATCTGGCGATACATTCGGCGCATCAGGTAACCATGTATAGGGTTCGATGCAGAGGAATTGATCAGCCGGTCCTTTTGTATAAAGCACCCAGTGACGGAAGAGGTTCTCGTCAGCTGTATAACGTAGTCCGTAGCCATCATCGCGTAGTAATAGTGCCTCTACAGGCTGATTTTTACCGATTCGCAGAGCTGTGTCAAAGTTGGTTCCCTGAATGTTCTTTCCCTCGTTGAGGTCCTTAAGATCTCCGAGAGGAAGCAGATTGCCGCTTGGCAGCAATTCCTCATTCAGCTCATAGATGCCTTCTACAGGCAGTTTGAGATTCCAGCGTTCAGGTTCTCCATCAATCATAAACCAAGTGTGATAGCCGAGCCCGAACGGGATGCGCTGTTCACCGAGGTTAGTTACTTTAAGAATCTGTTTCAGCTTGGCATCCTGCAGTCGAAATGTCATTTCGAATTTGAGTGGCACAGGCAACTGCTCCATCCAGTGTGGATCGTCCACAGTGTTGAACTCCGTCGTTACGGCGCAGCCATCCTCGTCTTCTTCAATGTCACTAACACACCATGCCTGTGTTCTGTGCAGGCCGTGAATATGATTGTCACCCGCGGTATTCTGGTCGAATTGGTAACTTGCCCCGTCAAATTGAAATTGTCCTTTGCGAATGCGTCCTGGTGGGATCAAGAGCGGAATGCCAAAATGATATGGCTTTTGCATAAAAAAATCTAGGTCGCTTTCTTCAGGCCGTCGCAGAATTTGCCGTTCTTCCTTGAGGTCCTTCAAGGCTATCACGTTATTTCCAAGTCGCGGCAAAAGCGTGACTTCCAGTTCGCGGCTGTGCAAAATGTAAGTATCATAACCGCCCCACTGCCCTTTGGTCACCTGTTTCATGAGATATGCTCCTTTATTGTAGCTGTAATCGGAATAGAACGCGGATAACCTTATCATAACAGATTTATGCGGCCCTGGGTTAAGGGAATTGACAAACCTCTCCGCATCGTTCATGATGAACTCATTCAATAATAAAGGCAATGTGATGACGGGGACAAGTAGTCAGATGATGAACCTTCAGAAAGCCGGTGGATGATGCGAACCGGTGGAATTCTTCTGGTGAATGGACCTCCGAGCGCCGAGTTTGAACAGGAGCATACGTCTCCCAAGTAGTCCGGCCGGTTCTTCCCCGTTAACGGAAGCTTAAGGCTGCTGTTGTCCCTTGATAAAGGACAGATGCGGCGAATAAGGGTGGCACCACGGTCTCACGTCCCTTGCGGGGTGGGGCCTTTTTTGCGTTCATAACACATTGCATGTCATTCGGAAATACATTACATGGAGGGATTAGCATGGCTAAAAAAGTATTATCGGGCATTCAGCCTAGCGGTACATTGACACTCGGGAACTATATTGGAGCGATGAAGAATTTCGTGAAGCTGCAGGAAGAACATGAATGTTATTTCATGGTGGTGGATTTGCACGCCATTACAGTAGCTCAAGAGCCTGCAGCACTGCGCGAGCAATCGGAGTCGGTAGCAGCGCTGTTTATTGCAGCAGGAATTGATCCGGCACGTTCCAATGTGTATCTCCAGTCTCATGTTCCTCAGCATGCTGAGCTTGGTTGGATCATGACAACCCTGACCGCAATGGGCGAGTTGGAGCGGATGACTCAGTTCAAGGATAAATCCTCCGGCAAGGATTCTGTAGGAGCAGGCTTGTTCGTTTATCCGTCGCTGATGGCAGCCGATATTCTGGTCTACAATGCAGACCTAGTACCGGTGGGAGAAGACCAGAAACAGCATTTGGAACTGACCCGCGATTTGGCAGGGCGCTTCAACAGCCGTTTTGGGGAGTACTTCACGATTCCCGAACCGTATATCCCGCAAGTGGGCGCACGGATTATGTCTCTTGACGATGGGACCAAAAAAATGAGTAAGAGCAATCCTAATGCTGGCAGCTTTATCTCGCTTTTGGACCCGCCGGATGTTATCCGCAAGAAGATTAGCCGGGCAACTACAGACTCTGGGCGTGAAGTGGTCTTTGATCCACAGAACAAGCCAGAAGTTAGTAATCTGATGAGCATCTATGCGGAATGTTCCGGGATGTCGCTGGGGCAGATTGCCGACCGGTTCGAAGGCCAAATGTACGGCGGTTTCAAGAAAGAGCTCGCTGAGGTGGTCGTGGCGACCCTTGAGCCACTACAGCAGCGCTACCACGAAATCAGAAATTCAGGTGCCTTGAGCGATATTCTGGCAGAAAGTGCTGAGCGCGCCCGTGTGGTGGCTGCACAGACGCTGGCTGGTGTGAAGGAACGTATGGGTTTCCTGCCGGTCCGATAAGGACAGAGAATCCCTGCAGGAAGGCATAGACAAACGTTAAGCTTGTGTGGTGCCTTCCTGCCGCCGTCTACGCCGGGCTTTAACGATAAAGCCCCAGCCAATGTTTAGAATGCAGACCAAGCCAAGAGCTAGTGCCAGCCAGATGCTGTAGCTGATCGCGATGGAGGCGGCGGTCAGGAGCAGAATGGACGAGCATGCGAACCACAGGGAGAGTCCTTTTCCCATAATTTACAGCCTCCTTTTAGGCAATAGATAAAGTCATCCCGGATCATCAATATGGTTCCGGGATTTTTTGTGTTAATACGATTTTGACACCAACGTAGGAGCAAAATTAATGGAATGAATAGTGAAGGGCGTTATCTTGTAAACGCTTTATGGTGATTGTGCCTTATTCGTGGTAAGGGAGTCAAGGGGAAAAGCATGGCTTCTAGGGAATCTACACGTTCATGGAGTCGGGGTCATTGGCAAAACGTTCGTTGAGTTTCTCGCTGCTCAGCCAGCCTACGTACGTATTCAACGGATGATAGTCGTTATCCATAACGAGAACTGCCACGAAAGGGAATTGCTTGCGGTGTAAATAACGTACATCCCCCCAGCGTACAATATAACCGGAGGGCAATTCTTCTACCTCTGCGACGGCATAGGAGGTGAAGTACAGGAAGGACTGAATATCCGGATGGGACTTCGAATGCGCTACGGCAGGGTGATTGGAGCTTACTGCATGTTTGAACCAGTGAAGTTGTCCACCTAGCAACTGGCCAATATCATAGCTGCCGTCAGACTTGGCTTTAACGATGTTCCAGCGTTTGGGCGAGATTGTGGGGATTATGTAATAGTGGTCTCCGGGTTCATGTGTGATATCCTTGGTCTTGATCCTGCGTGAAAGCCGGAAATGGACGAGGGTCCGCCAAAGGTAATATATTACAATACAAATATAGAGCGTAATGAACAAAGGGGCAGGCGGGACAAGGCCGCTTACCCAGAGCACGAGAGCTGCCGTGTGACTGCCGAAGATAAAGGGATCAAAGATGTGAATGATGTTCCATGCAATCCATTTCTCGGAGAACGGCCTGGCGGCTTGGGTACCATAAGTATTGAATAGATCAGAAAAAACATGTACGGATACACCGATAAAACTCCAAAGCGCAATGTGGCCCAGTCCATCAAAATCACTAAATCCGAACAAGGGTCCGATTACTATTGTGATTAGCGCAGGCCACAGCAAGAGGAAAGGCAGAGAATGGGTAATGCCTCGGTGATTGCGTATATACACCGCAGTGCTCTTCAATCGCAACACAGTATCGGCATCGGGGGCCTGTGACGCAATAACGACTGATACCATAACAGCTCCGGCAAGTACAGAGTCAGAAGCAACGGCTGGATCAACGAAGGATAGCCCCGCTAGCCCCAAACCCATGACAACATGTGTAGCAGTATCCATAATTCAGTTCTCCTTTGCTCGGAAGTTTCTATTCATTACTACCCAAAATCATGTCTAGTTATTAAATTGTAATAAAATAATTATCGTCACGTAATTGTCGAATTCATGAACATCAGGCCAAATGATTGTCAATTTCTTCAGGGGTTTGTTATGATAAAGTTAACAGCGGAGAGTATATTTCTCTGTCGGGAACGTTAGTAGTTTGTTTTAAAGGAGGATCAATACGCGTGGATAATCAATGGAGATATCAGGCTTCTTCGGATTCCGCAGCAGTGTCTGCCAAGCTTCCGCCAAAAGGTGCGAGCTGGCGTGATTTCATTACTGTGACGAAGCCAGGTATTATCAGATCGAACCTGATTGCAGCCTTTGCTGGTTTTTGGTTGGCTTCTGGATGGCATGTGCAATACGGAAGCTTGATTTTAACTTTGCTAGGTACAATGCTTGTAATGGCCTCGGCCTGTGTATTTAATAACTATTTTGACCGGGACCTGGATATGAAAATGGAACGGACTCGTGACCGCGGATTGCCTACAGGCAGACTGAAGCCGCGCACCGTTCTGGTGTACGGGATTGTTCTAGGTATTGCCGGTCTTGCTGTACTGTTTGCGTTCTGCGGGATGCTTGCCGGCCTGTTCGGAATACTCGGGGTATTCGTCTATGTTGTCGTATATACCCTATGGCTCAAGCGAACATCCACTTGGAGTACTTCTGTTGGCGCGATTTCGGGAGCTACGCCACCGGTGATCGGCTACGTAGCGGTTACAGGCCAAGTAGACCTTGCTGCTGTGCTGCTATTCGCGATGCTGTTCCTGTGGCAACCCCCCCATTTTTGGGCGCTGGGCATCCGCCGCAAGGAAGAGTACCGTGCTGCGGGCTTCCCATTGCTACCTGTGGTAAAAGGCGTTCGGCGCACTAAGTTCCAGATGATTCCTTACGTAGCTCTGCTGCTGCCGATTCCGGTTCTGATGTATGTTTACGGATATGCAGGTATTTTCTACCTGATTATATCGAGTCTCTTGTCCCTGATGTGGCTGTATTTGACACTGAAGGGCTTCAAGGCTAAAGATGATGAAGTCTGGGCCAAACAGAATTTCCTCTTTTCCATCAATTATTTGACAGTCAGCTTGATCGTGCTGGTGCTGAATACAACTCACTTGTAATGGAAGGGAGAATGTCCTTGCAAACCTTGAAACGTTATAAATGGACCTGGCTACTTCTTCTGCTTGCGTTAATCATGGCTGCTTATCTGGCCTTCAATTCCCTGGCGCTAGGGAGCAAAGAATTGCCGGTCATCGGGGAAGTGCAGGACTTCTCCCTCGAGAATGTGAATGGAGATACTGTGACGCTTGCAGATACACAAGGGAAGGCCCGGCTGGTATACTTCTTTTTCACGGATTGTCCCGATGTATGCCCTATAACGACATTTATGCTCTCCCAGACTCAGAATTTACTGGTCAAGGATGGTAGCTTTGGCAAGGATGTGTCGTTCTTGTCGATTTCTTTCGATCCGAAGAGAGATACGCGGGAAGCCATTAAGGATTTTGCCGACCGGTTCCATGCTAATTATGACGGCTGGTATTTCCTGCGAGGTGATCAGGAGAAGATCCGCAAGATTGCTGCTGATTCCTTTAAGGTGCTGATTGCGGGAGATAACAGGGATAACTTTGCCCATGCCAATCTGATCGGGCTAGTGGACCGGGAGAACCGCCTTAGAGCGTTATACGATGCTGGGGATAGTGATAACGTTACCCCTGAATTCTTGGCCGCTGCCGTGAAAGATTTGGCCCGCGAGTAACAGAATAATCACAGATTACCTAAAAACGCCTTTTTTGCTGCTCGCCTTCTCATGAGAAGGGAGAACAAAGAAGGCGTTTTTGGTTTGATTTCTATTCTTAGTATGGCAGGGGTTCTGGATAGATGATAAATTCCTCCAGGCCTGCTTTTTCGAGCTGAGTGATGTTATACTCGTCCGGCGTACCTTCTACCCCTGCATATCCCCGTCGGGTATAGATATGACCAGCATCGGGAAAAGCATCGCGAAGCACACCACGGATCTTTTTACCGGAACTGTCGTTGTCCATGTACAGATAGACTTCACTATCCCCGACCTGTTGGCGCAGATTCTCCAGCTTGAGGGTGTTCAGGGTGCCAAAGGTACAGAGAATATCAACTTCAGGTATTAAGATCCGCCGTAACCTGCTGCGGTCATTTTTGCCCTCGACAATGATTGTGATGGACATATTCAGTTCGTCACCTCCGAAGCGATAATCCTGTCGCATACGCATATATTTTACCTAAGCTTTGCTATTTTTAACAGGATCAAACGCTGGTATGTAATCATTCCCCGGGAAATGTCGCAAAAGCAAACAATCACCCAGGTGATATGCCTGGATGATTGAGAATACGACAAAAGCGCTTTCTGTGGCAGATTTTAGAATACTCCAGCGTGGAGGATGATTACCAAAAGAATGTACAACACCAGAATAATGCCCGTGGATGTCCAGAAAACCAGAGATACCTAGCCTGGACCAGCGCTAATGACAATGCTCACGCACCTTTGACCTAATCACGCTTTCTGGTCTTTGATCGGTAAATACATTTTATTGTATGTGAAAAGTCCCCCGGCGACTGTGAAGATCCCCAAATAAAACGTATTGAGAGCCAGTTAGTTAGGCTTTAGGCCGCACGTCCGTTCAGGCCCGCCTTGTAGGCAGGGTTGAGCTTTGTACTCTTTGGCGGAAGCAGGAGAAGTGCGGTCATCAGTAGCAAGAAGGCAATAAAGTAAGGGGAGACAATACCCCGCAGTTGACCGGCAGCGACAGGACCTGCGAATGCACCGAGGGACATGGCGATAGATTGCATGGAGAACGTTCTGCCGAGCCGTCCTGGACCACCAAGGCTAATGAACAGCGAGGCCATCGCGGGAAATAGCACACCCTTGGCAGCGCCCATCAGGAATAAGAAGAGGCCGGGTGGAATATTGCCGAAAGCAGCAAGCCCGAAGAAGCAGATTGCCATGCCGAGCAGTGATGTGGCTATTCTGCCAGAGGGTGTCAGCCGATGTAGGAAAAACATGCTGAGTGTCACGAGAGCCCCCAAACTCAGAAGTGAGAGCAGCAGGCCTGTGGAGAGAATGTCCCGACCCCCATTTTGTGAGAGCGGAAGCTCAAAGAACAGTACTCCCTGGGAACAGGAGACGAAAAACGGCAGCAGATAATAGCGTTTGGAGGGCTTGACGAAATTGGCGTTGTCCGAAGGAGGACTCGTTTTTGTTATTTGGGAGGCTTCCAGATCTGCTTCTGTAGAAACCAAAGGATTAGCTGCCCGGGTCTGTACATGCTTGGGGACACTGAAGAAGGCCATGAAGCCTGTCAGAATCAACAGCCATCCCAGACTGCTGAATGTACCCGAGAATCCGGCTTTGGCGACGATAAACGCACCGGCGGCGGGAGAGATGACGGAGGCGAGCGTATGCACGATGCCATGACCGGACATGTACTTGCCTTGAGTGGCCGAATCCGAAGAGAGCGAGGCCAGCAGTGTCATACAGGCCGGGGACAGGAAAGCCAGCGCGAATCCGCTTGCTGCGCGCAGCAGCAGCAGATGCCAAGGGAGCTGCGCATGCGCCTGCAGTAGCAGGAGCACACCGGCAGTTACCAGGCTGAAGACGATATACCTGCGGCTTCCGTTACGATCCACAAGCACTCCGGCCAGCAGATTGCCGGGAAGGTGGGTCAGTGAATACATGCCCATCATCCAGCCGATAAAGGCGGGGCCGGCGCCAAGTGATATGGCAAACGGCGTCAGCACGGGATATTGGGCGTGTAAGTCGAAGAAGGCTAAAAAAAGGAACAAGTAGAGCCACAGCGCAGTTTTCACATGCAACACCTCCGGGCCTGTCGCAACATAGGGATTGCAGGGCAGGCGTATTCGAATAGTTCATCTGCAAAACAAAATAGCAGCTACTTGTACTTTACGTGGGCCAGGCAGGGCTTATACCGCTTTTTTATAATATCAACCATCGATGTGACAACTGCGCCGCCGCCGTGCTGTGGTACAGCCGGGGAACCATGAATTCTGAGATTACATCATGTATAATAATCAATATTAAAGTAGATTGGGGTGTTGTGAAGTTGATGAATACAGAGGTGTGGTCACAGTTTATTAGAGAGAATTGGCTAGTCATCGTTATTGCGCTTGTGCTGCTATTCGCTGTGGTCAATCTGGTCAAGACGGTTCTGAAATGGGCGATAGTCATTGTTATCATCGCCGGGTTGTTTATCTACAGCGGGGTTACAATGGATCAGATCGGGAACGCTGTGAACAAAGTGGCCGATAGCACACTGAGCACCTTAAAAAGCGAAGCGCAGGACGTTATGCTTAAGGAGGCTAAGGACGCCAAGTATACCTCCGGCGGGGATGGCACATTTACAATCACTACTCCGAATCTTGAAGTCAAAGGGAAGGCCGGGGAGGACAAGGTGGAAGTTACCTTCCGCGGTGTTGGGCTGGGGAAATGGAGTATTAATGATACAACAAAAACTTTTATTGATGCTGCACGTAAACAAAATACAGCTGGGAAGTAAAGAGAGACAGATATTTATCAAGAGACGCTATGGCTAACGAAAGGGGGAGAGGACATGCTCAATGGATGGATAAAAAGCGTAGCTGATGCCAACGTAATCTCCATCATCCTACTGCTTATTGTTGCCTTCTCCCTCTTGCAGGGCTGGGGTAGAGGATTTTCACGTTCGACAAGCAGGCTGTTTGGCCTTTTGGGTGCGGGGATATCAACACTTGTCGCGCTTCTTCTGGCCGTTCCGGCAGCGGCTTATTTCTCACCGCTTGTCGAAGCGTGGGCTTCGGGCGTGAAATACACGGACAACGAGCTGACAAGATGGCAGCAGCTTTATTATACGGCCATTTCCGTTCTGTCGGGTTCTCCGGTTGTGAGATTTCTACTGGTGCTTCTGCTCTGTTACAGCTTGATCCGTCTGTTGCTAGGGGTTGTTGTTGTTTTGCTTCCGTTTCAGCGCAGTGGTCATCGTAGAGGGGAGAAGAAGGTTACTGCACTAAGCCGTTTGGGCGGAGCAGGCGTTGGACTACTGATCGGGATGGCACGGGGACTCATATTGGTAGCCGTACTGTTCATCGGCGTTGCACTGAGCCCAGATAGCAGCTTCAGTCGTTATGTGGAATCTTCTCCAGTCTATAGTCAAAGTGCCGCCGCTGTTATTGAGCCTTTTGCCGGCGATACGGTCCATAGTAAGCTGCCGATTCTAACTCAGGCAGTCGCGGCAGAGATGAATGATATTCTCCGTCGTAAATACGAGATTATCGATCATGATATTTCCGGTGATATCACTGGGGCTGCTGCTGATATTGTCGGAAAGACAACAGGGGAAGAGGAGAAGGCCCGGTTGTTATATGACTGGGTAGGTTCGCGGGTTGCCTATGATTATGCCAAGGCCGAGAATTACGAGAAGAATCGGGTCTGGCATGAGCAGAGCCCGCAAGATACGTTCAATACACGACTTGGTGTATGTATTGACTATGCGCGCCTTTATGCCGTAATGGCCCGTTCGCAGGGCCTTCAGGTGCGAGTCGTGACTGGCCAGGGGTATGATGGGCGGGGGGGCTACGGTCCACACGCCTGGAATGAGGTCTACGTGAGTGACAAGCAGGCCTGGATCCCCCTCGATCCCACTTGGGCTAGCAGCGGGAACTGGTTCAACACTAAGGATTTCTACGACACGCATATCAGAGGGAGTGTTCTGTGACGTAAAGGCGTAGCCTAAACAGATGTGGTACAATAAACTGGACTAACTAGACTACTCATCATAAGAATTAATAGGATTGGCCTACATTTCTGTGCCATATTTTATCTATTGTTAGGAGAGAGGGCTGTGAGTCAGTTTCGTAGACAGAGACCCGGTTCGGATGATACGCCGAACAGAGGATTCACGGGTCTGCGGATCAACCTGTTCTTTTTTGGCACGTTTATTATTTTCTGCGTGATCATCGTTAGACTTGCGATTGTGCAATTTGTTGAAGGTCCGACATTGACTGAAGTAGAGTCTGATCGCAACACGAAGAATGTACCGCTTGCTGCTTTGCGTGGGAACATCTATGCAGCAGGGGGCGAGAGTCTCGCTTACTCCACTTCGGTGTATTCCATGTATATTACATTAACCAAGGAGTATACGGCCAAGATCCTTGATAAAGTCTCGGGCAAATCGGTTTTGACGCCGGAGGCCCAGGCGAAGTCGAATGATCTCGTTGCTCGCCTCGTGGCCGATTTCAAGAAATATGGTGATCCTGCCGTCAAGGAGCAGACAGACGAGGATGTTCTTAAAGCGCTCGATTTGAATTTTCGTAAGTCACTCGGTTATGTTCCCCGCCGGGTGAAGACCGGGCTGACGAATAAGGAAGTCGCCTATTTTTTGGAGCACAAGGATGACTACCCGGGACTTGAGGTTGTTGAAGAAACCACGCGTCACTACGACAAGGATACAGTAGCCGTGCAGACGGTTGGTTATATCAAACCTTTTAGTTATTCGCATGATCGGGCCTTTTATCAAGATATTGCTCAGGCCATGAAGAAGGACACAGACCCGGGGCTGATCTACAAAGATGATGAAATCGTTGGCTTCGACGGTCTGGAGCTGCAATATCAGAAAGAGCTGCGCGGGAAGAACGGTTATCAGGAGATATCGGTCAATCCGCAGAATATGGCGGAAAAGGTGGAAAAGGTTGTTCCCCCGGTTAAGGGCAACAATGTCTGGACAACGATTAACAAAAACATTCAGCTTAAAACAGAGCAGGCTATCATGGAGCAGATCAGTTGGCTGCATACCAATCCGGTACAAGGACAGGTCCATCCCGCCGCAGTGACCGGCTATGCTGTAGCTATGGAGGTAGACACTGGCAATATCGTTGCCATGGCGAGTATGCCTGACTATGATACAAATGTGTGGACAACAGGTACGCTGTCTACAGCTGCCTGGGAGAAGATGATGTACAATTACCAGAATGGCACCATTGTGCCGATTGCATCGGGGCTATCCGGGCATGGACTTCAGTCGGTGCTACTAATGGGCTCGACAGTCAAACCGCTGACGGTGCTTATTGGTCTTAAAGAAGGCTTCATCTCCTCTTCGACCAGGTACACGGACACAGGCAGCACTTCATTCGGGAAAGCAGGTCATGAGACCACAGTGAGGAATGCCTCAGGCCACGTGTATGGGAAAATGGGACCCGCAACCGCGATTGAGAAATCGTCCAATGTGTTCATGATCGATATGGTCGGCAAGAAGCTGTATGAGAAATATAAAAATAAGGGCATTGATGTATGGGATAAATATATGAAAGAGTTTGGACTTGGTGTATTAACAGAAAGTGGTCTGCCTGGTGAATATCGTGGACAGATCAACTACACCAACATCGAAGCTGCGGGTAGTGTGCAAGCGGCACTGGTGTACGCCTCCTTCGGCCAGCAGGGGAGTTATACGACGCTGCAATTGGCGCAATACGCCGCTACATTAGCCAATGAAGGACAGCGGATCAAACCGCAGTTAGTAAGCAAAATAACTGATGCTGAGGGCAAGACGGTTACCAAATTCAATCGTGAAGTTCTGAATAAGGTAACGAACTTTGACAAATCGTTCTGGCAGGAGATTAAGAAGGGGATGAACAGTAAAGTCAGCGCCTTCGAGGGTTTCCCCTATGATTTTGCCCGGAAGACAGGAACCTCCCAGCAGGAAGCCAAAAAGGAGCTGCGCGATAATGGTGTCTTTATCGCCTTTGCACCGCGTGACAAGCCCAAGCTTGCCGTAGCGGTGGTGATTCCTGAAGGAGGATTCGGCTCGAATAGTGCTGCGCCGGTGGCCCGCAAAATATTTGACGCCTATGATTGGGAATACGGGTTAAACGGGATACCGAAGAAGAATCTTCAACCGATTGTCACCACGACTCCTGAGGGCGGCGCGGCAGAATAATCAACTTAGAGAAAAAGGAGAGGAAAAACTGTGAGCTTTTTCCGTAAGCAGGCCTCGTCACAGGACGAGACCACTAGCAAAAGTTCCCTTGGCCTACGGATCAACGTGTTTTTCTTCAGCACGTTTATTATTTTTTGTGTCATTATTATTCGTCTTGCGGTTCTGCAGTTTGTAGAAGGCCCAACCTTGACCGAGGTGGAGACTAACCGGGCAACGAAAAGTGTGCCGCTTGCAGCCATGCGAGGTGTGATCTATGCAGCAGGGGGCGAGAAGCTTGCCTTTTCCACACCGGTTCAATCGCTATACATTACACTGACCAAGGAATATACAGCCAAGGTAACCGACAAGGAGACTGGGAAGACGACACTTTCACCTGCTGCTCAGGCCAAGTCGGATGATCTGGCTAACCGTCTTGTCGCGGACTTTGCAAAGTTCGGTGCCAAAGATGTCAAAGCCATGACGAAGGAAGAGGTGCTGGATTCACTGGACCTGTACTTCAAGAAGTATTCCGGGTACATGGCCCGGCGGATCAAGTCAGGTCTCACAGAAGAAGAAGTAGCTTACTTCATGGAACACAAGGATGAGTACCCTGGACTTACCGTGGTGGAGGAGAGCAACCGTCATTATGATAAAGACACTGTTGCCGTGCAGACCGTTGGCTATATCAAGCCTTTCAGATCCTCCAACAGTTTGCCGATTTACCAGAATATTTTGAATGAGATGAAGAACAACCCCACTGCCGGCCTGACCTACAAGGATGATGAAATTGTTGGTTATGACGGGCTGGAGCTTCAATACCAGCGGGAGCTTCGCGGCCAGAATGGTTATCAGGAGATCTCTGTCAACCCGCAGAACATGGCCGAGAGAATTGAGCAGGTAGTTCCGCCAGTGAAGGGAAATGACATTTGGACGACGATTAACAAGAATATCCAGATGAAAACCGAACAGGCCATTACCGAACAGCTCAGCTGGCTGCACAAGAATACAGTTCAAGGAAAACTGCATCCGTCTGCGGTTACCGGCTACGCAGTGGCGATGGAAGTGGATACCGGGAATGTCGTAGCCATGGCAAGCATGCCAGATTACGATACTAATGTGTGGACACAAGACAAAATGGACCCTGATGTATGGAAAAAGATTATGGGCAACTATCAGAACGGAACGATTACCCCGTTTTCCTCAGGGAGCTCCGGTCATAATTTTAGTTCTACCGTTTTCTTAGGGTCCACGATTAAGCCACTTACTGTGCTTATTGGTCTCAAGGAAGGTTTCATCACTACACATACCACTTATTCAGATTCAGGAAGTACTAAGTTTGGTAAAGCCGGTCATGAAACCACGGTTAGGAATGCTGGGAGTCATGCCTATGGATTCTTTAGATCACCGGCTGATGCCATTGCGAACTCCTCTAACGTCTTTATGATCGATAAGGTTGGTAAGAAGCTTTATGAGCAGTACGGAGCTAAGGGTGTTGAAGTCTGGGATCAATATATGAAGGAATTTGGGCTTGGGGTGTCAACCGGTAGCGGTTTGCCGAAAGAGTACAAAGGAATGCTGAACTATTTTAAAGAGGCTGAAGCAGGAAGTGCTCAATCTGCATTAGTCTACGCTTCATTTGGTCAGCAAGGTAGCTATACTACGCTGCAATTGGCACAGTATGCTTCGACGCTTGCGAATCAAGGTGTGCGGATTAAACCTCAATTGGTCAGCAAAATTACCGATTCCTCCGGCAAGGTAGTGAAGACTTTCGGCCGTGAAGAACTGGATAAAGTGGATTTCGATCCTTCGTATTGGAAAGAAGTTATCAAGGGAATGAGCAGTAAAGTCAGCAGCTTTGATAAATTCCCGTATGATTTTGCCCGGAAGACAGGGACTTCGCAGCAGGATGCCTATAGTAAAGGTGTTAAAAATACAATCGACAACGGCGTGTTTATTGCCTTTGCTCCGCGTGAACATCCAAAGCTGGCTGTTGCTGTAATTATTCCAGAGGGCGGATTGGGTGGTAGTAGTGCCGCACCGGTAGCTCGGAAAATCTTTGATGCCTACGATTGGGAATATGGACTGAACGGTGTGCCTAAGAAAAGTTTGCAATCCTCAGCAAATGGACAAGACAATGCCGGGTCTACAGATACAACAACGAATACACAGCAACCATAAAATCGCCCTCTTGAATGGGCACAACAAAGAATGGAGGGGTGGCAATGACTGCCAAATACCGCCTGCTTGCCTTGGATATGGATGGAACCCTGCTGAATGATGAACAGATCATTACCCCAAAGACAGTGGAATGGATTCAAAAAGCGGTGGAGGCGGGCGTTCATGTCTGCCTATCCACAGGTCGTTCTTTTAACGGTGCTTGGCCTTATGCCAAGCAGCTTGGTCTTAAGACACCGATGGTAACGGTGAACGGCAGCGAAGTGTGGCGTGCGCCGCATGAGCTGTATCGCCGTTCCTTAATGGATCCTAAACTTGTGAGTCAGTTGTATGACATGGCAGAGCGTTATGGGATCTGGTTCTGGGCTTACTCTCTGGAGCAAGTACACAACCGGGAGAACTGGGATGGAAATACAGAGGGCCGGGAATGGTTGAAGTTCGGGTACAGCACTGAGGATGATGACATTCGGCACAAGCTGCTGCTGGAGCTGCAAGACTTGGGCGGGCTGGAAATCACGAATTCCTCACCGCATAACCTGGAGATAAACCCGCTGGGCATTAACAAAGCGACAGGAATTAAGGAAGTCTGCCAGTTGCTCGGCATCGACATGTCCCAAGTCATCGCCGTCGGAGACAGTCTCAACGATCTTGCAGTAATTCAGCAGGTTGGTCTTGGTGTCGCGATGGGCAATGCCCAGGAGACGGTTCTTCAGGAAGCGGACGCTATTGTAGCTAACAATAACGAAGATGGCATTGCTGAGGTCATTCAACGATTTATATTGTAAAGTGAACGACATTGGAGGAGAAGGAATTGACGATCTTGGGTTGGATTCTAATTATCGCTTTATTTGCTGTCGGGTTGGCCGGTGCTGTGGTTCCGATTCTTCCGGGTGCGCTTGCGATTTATCTTGCCTTTTTCGTATACGGATGGTTCTTTTCCTTCCATTCCTTTGGCGCCTGGTTCTGGATTACCCAGACACTGATCGTGGTGGTGCTTTTTATCGCTGATTATGTAGTTGGAGCTTGGGGTGTCAAAAAATTCGGCGGCTCGCGTGCTTCGGTCATCGGCAGCACCATCGGTTTGATATTCGGGCCGTTTGTCATTCCGGCGTTTGGTTTGATTATTGGCCCGTTTGTGGGAGCGTTTATTGGCGAACTGATCGTCGGCTCCTCAGCGGGGAAAGCCACCAAAGTTAGTGTGGGAGCATTAATTGGTTTGTTCAGCAGTACGGTAGTCAAGATTGTGCTGCAATTAGCAATGGTCATCCTCTTTTTCATCTGGATCGGCCTGCATTAATTTTACAGTGAAGAAGGCGAAGCAGTTTGTCCAAGAAAGAGTCTTTTGTCAAAGGCACGCTAATATTGGCTGCAGCGGCACTCGTGGCACGCGTGCTTGGTATTTTTCAGCGGGTTCCGCTGGAGCATCTGTTTGACGATATCGGGAATGCCGCATTTGTACAAGCCAACAATGTGTATTTAATGCTGCTGACGCTGGCTACTGCCGGCATTCCCAGTACACTTAGCAAAATGGTGTCGGAACGGTACGCACTGAACCGACCGGATGAAGCGCGGCAGGTCTATCGGGCGGCGCTTATTTTTGCTGCGGTGATGGGGGTCATTATGAGCGTGGCGCTGTACTTTGCCGCGCCGTGGTTCGCGAATCATGCCAAGGTACCACAGAGTACTAGGGCTATTCAGGCCATTGCGCCTGCGCTCCTCTTGTTCCCGGCCATCGCGATGATGCGTGGTTATCTGCAGGGACGCAATAATATGATGGCTGGCGGTATTTCACAGATTGTGGAGCAGATTGCCAGAGTATTCACAGCAATTTTGCTGGCTTATATTTTGCTCAAGCAAGGCTACGGAAATCCGATCATGGCAGCGGGTGCTTCCTTCGGGAGCGTGCTGGGAAGTATAGCTGCTTTTGGTGTCATGCTCTACTTCATCATGAAGACTCGGAAGAAGGATCGTCTGGAGAATTTAGACACAGCGCCTAGTGCCAAGCTTCCGATGTTTGGGATATATAAGGATATTTTTAGCCTGTCCATTCCAATCGTGCTATCATCCATGACGATCCAAGCAGTGTATTTCATTGATTCTACCCTGATTGTTCCACTTCTTAGTGGGCAGATCGGTGAGGCCAGCGCTACGCAGATGCTAGGAATTCTGGGGCAAAAAGCGCAGAGTATCGCGGGAATTCCACCTGTGCTTGCCATTGCGCTCAGTACTTCGCTGATCCCAGTCATCTCGGCGGCTTACGCGCGGCGGGACGATGTTCACCTGAAACGGCAGATCACACTGGCGCTGCGGATTTCTATTTTAACTGGAACACCGATAGTCATGTCATTGGTTGCTGCCGCTTATTCCATTAACGGGCTGCTATTCTCAGAGATTACGGGTACAGGAATTATTGCCCTCCTTACACTTGGTACCATTTTTCAAATTACGATGACAACTTCGAACTCGATATTGCTGGGGATGGGCAAATCCCGAATCTCCATGTTTTATGTACTCGGAGGAATCGCCACGAAGCTTATCTTCAGTTTGGTGCTCAGCCGGTTCATGGGGATCTACGGAATTGTTATTGCAACGGCACTCTGTTTTATCGTGATTACATACTTGAACCTGCGTCTGCTACGTAAGATCGTACCTTTCGAGATTATGGGTAAGCGTTGGGGAGGTTTTGTGCTTGCGGTGCTGGTCTCCGTGGGCATCGGCTATGGCTTGAATGAAGCTGGTATTCTGCTGACGCATGTTATGCCTGTACGTCTGGCTTTCTTGCTAACTTGTCTTGTGGTAGGTGTAGCAGTTGTGGTTATTTATCTTGTACTGCTTATCGTGTTAGGTGTGATCAGCAAGCAGGAAATTGCCGGATACCCACGTGCTCTGCAGAAGCTGCTGAACGCACTGATGAAATTACAGCCTTCTCGTGTGCGGGCAAGAGAATAAATGAGTGTACGATGATTTGACTTCCGCGTCACATTTTGCTTCACTTAAAAGGTACAGGCAACATATCTTTTATTGGAAGGGACTGACCCCTAGATGGATAAGATTAGTTCTCCCGCTGAGTTTCAGGTAGCGATTCAATCGCCCCGGCTGACAATAGCCGTATTCAAAGCCGACTGGTGTGTCGACTGCAAGTTCATTGATCCCTTTATGCCTGAGGTGGAGCAGAATTATCAAGGCCGCCTGACGCTCGTGGAAGTGGATGTCGACGCTGTTGGCGATGTAAGCCAGGAGCAGAACATTCTCGGCATTCCGAGTTTTGTGGCCTATACCGACGGACGCGAGCTGGTTCGCTTTGTGAGCAAGCTGCGCAAATCCCGTGAGGAAATCGAGAATTTCCTCAATACAGCTCTTGAGGTTTATCAAAGCATTCACAAGTAATGAATGGATATTGGAGACACCGCTTTCGCCCGTTTTATGAGCAAAGCGGTGTTTTTTTAGATATCGGATAACGCTGAGGTCATTTCTTCTCTAAAAAGTAGAATCAATTGCCGCAAACACCAATTTTTCGGTTATAATGGAAACGCATTACTTCATACTTTTCCAGCAAAAGTAATTCATTTACTTATTTATTTCATAATGCGGGTGATCACATTTGACGACAAATCAGTTGAAGTGGCTTAGTTACATAACCTGTCTGGTAATGTTCCTGGCACTGCTGGGCGGGGCGGTAGTAACCAAAACGGGTTCGGGCCTGGAGTGCGGAAATGAATGGCCATTGTGTCATGGGAAGCTGATTCCTGCATATACTGTAGGCTCCTTGATCGAATATACCCACCGCTTATTCAGCGGACTGGCGGGTATGCTCTCGCTTGCCTCCATGTTTGCCTTCTGGCGTTATGCGCGTCAGCGGCGCGATCTGTTAGTGTATGCCTGGATGACGCTGCTCTTTGTAATTGTACAAGGCGGAATGGGAGCGCTTGCAGTACTTAGATCCCAGTCTGCAGCCGTAATGGCGCTGCATATGGGATTCTCACTAATTGCGTTTGCCAGTTCCCTGATGTTGGCGCTAGGGTCCAAAAGAAGACATGAAGAAGGCGACGCTCTTCCTTTGCCCGGCAAGCCGGTAAGTATTTCTTTTCGCAATTTGACTTGGTTCACGACAATTTATTCTTACATCGTTGTCTACATAGGGGCGTTTGTTAGCCATACCGACTCCCAAGGGGGCTGCTCTGGCTGGCCACTTTGTAATGGGGAGTGGATTCCCGAGCTATCGGGGGGCGTTGGGGTAGTGTTCACACACCGGATAGCGGCTTTGCTGCTGTTTATGTTAACGGCATTGCTGGGACATTTGGCTTTCTGGAAGCAGAAGGACCACAGAGAGCTGAGAATGCTGGGGGTTGCAGCGGTTCTGCTATGCCTGATGCAGGTGTTTAGCGGGGCGGCGGTTGTGTATACGCTTGGGAATGATAAGCTCTACATCTTTGCCGCTCTTGCTCACATTTTGCTAATTGCCGGACTATTCGGTGTACTGTGTTATATGAGCGTACGGGTATGGCAGCTTAGCAAGGGAAACAGGGATGGATAGAGTGGCTTGCAGGGTGGGACAATAACCTAGAGACACAGTACTTTGCGTCGATGGTTGAAGTAACTGCGGAAAGATCAGGATCTTAGCTTAACATTCATATTTGAATCACTGCATTCGAAGTAGGCTAAGGAGGAGAACATATGCTGCGGATATTGCTGGGGGAATCACCCCGTGTGAACAGCGGTGTGCTCGCTGAGGCGATGGAACATATGGCGGAATTCACATCGCAGCTGCGCAAGGAAATAAACAAGTATGAGGACCGTGATCATGAGTACCGGAAGCTTGAGATCTGGACTCGCGGCCTGATCGTCTCATTAGATGAATTGGAGCAGAGTTGGTTTGCCGCTACCTTTTATCGAAAATCCGTAAAGGCTGGGTATATGGATGATATGTCGGTGGCCGAGCAGGGCGAATATGCGCGATATGTGTATTTTTATAAAAACGGATTTATTCGTGTCTTCTCTTTGCTGGACAAGCTTGGAACGGTATTGAACAGTATTTATGATCTTAATACATCCAGGGTTAAAACCCACTTCTCCTATTTCACGGTACTCCGGGAATTTCTTACTCACAGGGAACATGCTGCGCTAGCCGATCAACTGGAGAACATTAAGAACTCTTACCGGGAGCCACTGCAGAACCTGCGCAAGCGCCGCAATGCCGAAATCCATTATATGAATGCTGAAATGCAAGATGATTTGTGGCAGCGACATCAGGGGCTCCATGACAAAATACAGCTGGAGGATCTTGATAGTCATCTGGAGGATTTGAAGCAGGGGCTGGAAATGGTCTGCAAATCATTAGAGGCTGTATATAAATACAGCCTGGAACAATGGTCTAAGAATACTGGGAAATCCTGATCATGTAAAAATGGAATTCTGCGGAAAATTTTCCTTTGACAAAGAATGCAGAACTAAACTATACTAAATCATGCCTTCTTAGGCTGGATATTTTATGACAACCTACAACACTATATCACATATCTTATCGAGAGCGGCGGAGGGATAGGCCCGATGAAGCCCGGCAACCGATTTATGTTTATGCGTGAACCACGTGTACATAAGTGCCATGGTGCTAATTCCTACAATGCCGTGTGAGTGCGGACGTTGGCAGATGAGACGGCATTGTCTATAAGCGCACAGGGCCTCTTGCGATCTGCAAACGATCGTCGGGGGCTTTTTTTGTATAATTCACTGATATTATCGTTAAAGGAGGACGGCAGCTTGATAGAGCTAAAGAGTCTAACTAAGGTATATGGAAAAGGGAGCAAGACCGCCACCGCACTCTCGGGTCTAAACCTGTCGATCAAAAAAGGGGAAATCTTCGGAGTCATCGGCCATTCCGGGGCAGGGAAAAGCACGCTGATCCGCTGCATTAATCTGCTGGAGCGTCCGACCGAAGGCGAGGTCTGGGTAGATGGCGTCGAGCTGACACAATTACTGGAAGGTCAGCTTCAGGAGAAGCGCCGCAAGATCGGAATGATTTTTCAGCACTTCAATCTGCTGTCCTCCGCTACCGTATATGAGAACATC
This sequence comes from Paenibacillus sp. NPDC057934, assembly GCF_042887565.1. Classification (NCBI taxonomy): domain Bacteria; kingdom Bacillati; phylum Bacillota; class Bacilli; order Caryophanales; family Paenibacillaceae; genus Paenibacillus; species Paenibacillus sp. NPDC057934. The sequence continues at coordinate 304,137 of NZ_JBHVPB010000008.1, read as the reverse complement.
GCCTTTCCGCTGCGGCTGACACGCGCTTCAAAGAATTTCATTGATAATAAGGTCAAGGAATTGTTGGCTCTGGTAGGGCTGGAGGAACATCGGGACAAGTACCCGGCTCAGTTATCAGGCGGTCAAAAACAGCGTGTCGGCATCGCCCGTGCGTTGGCCAGCGACCCGGATGTGCTTCTTTGTGACGAGGCGACTTCGGCACTTGACCCGCAGACGACGGATTCGATTCTCCGGCTGCTGCTGGATATCAATAAACGATTCCATCTGACCATTGTGCTCATTACGCACGAAATGCATGTGATCCAGAGCATCTGTGACCGGGTAGCTGTCATCCATGGCGGCGGCATTGTGGAGCAGGGAGAAGTGACGGAGGTCTTCCTGAAGCCCAAGCATGAGATTACCCGCGAATTTATCCGTAGTGAGGCACAGCATGATGGGCCGCTCAGAGCAGCTATTGACGCCTCCCATGATGGCTCAGCCCAAGCGGTTAAGATTACCTTCCTCGGGCCCAAAACGTACGGCTCTGCCTTGTCCCAGATTGCACGAGAGACAGGCGTTGATTTTGCTATTCTTTCGGGCACCATCTCTACGATCAAGGATGTGCCCTACGGGCAACTGATCGTTCGCTTTGAAGGAGAGGCCGAGAAGATTGCACAGACCATCGCAGAACTGACGGCTCAAGGTCTTGATGTGGAGGTGATTGCGTAATGGGCGGCTTGAATTTTAGCGAAACGAACTGGCCGGAAATGATGGAGGCCACAATATCCACCCTGAAAATGTTAGGAATTTCCGGAATATTCACAATTATTCTTGGTTTACCACTCGGAATTATGCTATATTTATGGGGGAGATCGGATCAGACCTTTTTAAAAGCTATTTATTCCGTCATTTCTCTCGTAGTGAATATCCTGCGTTCCATCCCGTTCATTATCTTAATTGTAGTCCTAATGCCTGTCAGTAAAGCGGTTGTTGGGACAACCATTGGCGTGTTGGGAACAATACCGGCTTTCGTTATTGCGGCAACACCATTCTTCGCTCGACTTGTAGAGACGGCACTGCGGGAAGTGGATCGTGGGGTTATCGAAGCGGCACAAGGAATGGGAGCATCCACAGGACAGATCGTTATGCGGGTACTTCTGCCGGAGGCAAGACCGGGTCTGCTGGCCGGTATTACCATTACCATCGTTACCATCGTTTCTTATACGGCGATGGCAGGAACAGTCGGCGGAGGAGGACTCGGCGATCTGGCCATCCGATATGGGTATCTACGCTATCAGAAGGAAGTCATGATTATCTCTGTAGTAATAATGGTCATTCTGGTGCAGCTGCTGCAAATGGCCGGTGACCGGCTGGTAAAGTATTTTACAAGGAAATAAGGGGAATTTATTATAGATATCCTTATTACAAAAAAACATACTGTTTGAGGGGGATTTACAAATGAAAAAAGTACTACTGACCTTTTTTAGCCTGACACTGATTCTGGTGCTGGCTGCTTGCGGTAATAACAATACTGCTTCCAATTCCGGAAATGCGGCTGCAACTAACGCTCCAGCCAATACTTCCGCAGAGCCGACCACTGAGCCTGCTGCTGACCCAGTAACTCTGGTAGTTGGAGCTTCTCCTGTACCTCATGCTGAGATTTTGAAAGCTATTGCTCCATTGCTTGAAGCACAAGGCATCAAGCTGGAAATCAAAGAATTCACCGACTATGTACAACCAAATGTGCAGCTAGCTGAGAAGCAACTGGATGCGAACTTCTTCCAGCACCAACCATACCTTGATGACCAAAACCAAAAGAACGGTTCTGATCTGGTTTCCGTAACTGCAGTTCATGTAGAGCCTTTCGGCGCATATTCCAAGAAAATCAAATCGATTGACGAACTGAAAGACGGCGCTACAGTAGCTATTCCAAACGATGCTACCAATGGCGGACGCGCACTGATTCTGCTTGCTAAGAATGGTCTAATCACGTTGAAGGATGACAAGAATATCACTTCAACTAAAGCGGATATCACCGAGAACAAAAAGAATCTAAAAATTGTTGAATTGGAAGCAGCAATGCTGCCACGTCAATTGGATGAAGTAGACCTTGCCCTAATCAACACAAACTACGCTCTGGAAGCTAAGCTGGTACCAACCAAAGATGCTTTGTTCATTGAGGGTGCAGATTCCCCGTACGCCAACATTCTGGTATCGCGTCCAGACAACAAGGATTCCGACGCGATCAAGAAGCTGGCTGCTGCTCTGACTTCTCCTGAAGCTAAGAAGTTCATCGAAGAGAAATACCAAGGCGCGATCATTCCTGCATTTTAAGATCATATTTAACAGCAAACCCCCGCGCCTTGAAGGCTGCGGGGGTTTTTGGTATGATAATGCGCATATTAGACGAGAACTGTTGAATTCATTTAAATTGGCTAATAATCGGAGAGCCTATTTGTTCCTATATTCAAAAAAAGAAGCCCGGAAGCCTTTAACAGGCTTCCGGGACAACTATAGAACGGGATTAGAATACTTGAATAACTTCTTCAATGCCTTCTACTTCTTCGATGAGGGCACGTTCAATCCCAGCTTTCAGAGTAATTGTGGAGCTTGGGCAGCTACCGCAGGCACCCATCAGCTTCAATTTAACAATGCCGTCTTCGACATCAATCAGTTCCACGTCACCGCCATCGCGTTGCAGGAACGGACGGAGCTTATCGAGCACTTCCAGCACTTCATCATACATGGACGTGCTTTGTGTAGTTTCACTCATTTCTCAATCACTCCTTTCTTAGTGTTATTATAGTACAAAAGTTTAAAAAATAAAATGGTTAGGACAGAATAGGGAGATCATCATGAGACCAATAATAGAATTTTGTGCCAGCAATGCCGGTCACGGAACCGATCGTTTGCGCATCAAGCTGGAACAAAACCCCGAATATGACGTCATTGAATATGGCTGTCTTAATAATTGCGGACAATGCTACCTGGCTCCGTTCGCCATGGTTGAAGGCGAAATTGTGGAAGCCGAGACCGCAGAAGAACTGGAAGCAGCAATAGATGCCAAGATCAAAGAACTGGAAGAATGGTTCAATATTGATCTGGACTAGTCCCATCCAGTCTTAGCCAAAATGACGTTTGGACATCCAGAGCACCCCGCTCTTAAGAAGGCGGGGGACTCTGCCCATGACGGAGCGCCGGCCCATGAGTCCAAATCCGGCGTTCTTGCCGAGGGAGCCTAATGTGCCTTTCAGGCGGATCTCATGCAGCTTTGGCGTCTCATTCCGCCATAGCGCCTGCAGAATCTGCCCTACCTGTTCACCCTGCCCTCCAGCTGCCTGGGCACTTGGGGCGAATGGCAGGCTCGCACAGTCGCCGATCACAAACACCTCCGGATACTGTGGCACCCGGTAATATTCGTCGAGAATAACCCGGCCGCCGCGATCCTTCGCCACATCCAGGTCTTGAACGACCTTGACTGGCTGGATACCTCCGGTCCACACGGTTACGTCTGAGGCAATGGCTTGATCGCCATTAAAGACAGCCCCGTCCTCGACGTGCGACACGCAGACACGAGATACAGTCTCCACGTGATGTGCGTTAAACCATTCCTCCACATACTGCGAGAGCTTCGCCGGGAAGGCGGATAGCACACGTTCCCCTCGATCCAGAATGGAGATGTTGAGGTCAGGACGACTTTCCCTTAGCTCTGCTGCTAGCTCAACCCCGCTGAGTCCCCCACCAACGATATTCACTTTACCGTAGGGTTTGATATCATTCAGGCGACGGTATGTTTCACGTGTACCCGCGAATGTCTGAATGCTGTGGGTATATTGCTCCGCTCCGGGGATGTTGTGGTAATTATCCGTACAGCCCAGAGCAATAGCCAAGATATCATAGGAGACCGGTTCGCCGCCCTCCATGGATACCACCCGGCTCTCTAGGTCAATCGAAGCAATCTCGCCGTACCTGACGGTCAGACGGGGATGAACCGGGAACTGGATGCGCAGATGGTAATCGGTGACGGTACCTGCGGCAAGCGCATAGTATTCCGTCTTGATGCCCTGATAGGGCATCCGGTCAATCAAAACAATTTCTACGTCAGAGGGAAGATGGTTGCCAATCAATTCTTGAATAAGGGCGAGGCCGCCGTAGCCGCCTCCTAGAACAAGCAGTGTTCGCATGAGACCTTACTTCCTTTCAGATAGGCATAGCCGGCGGATTCCGGCTTTCTTATTCGTAGACCTTGATTTCGTTATAGAAAGTATCGCGTTCGACAGGAATTCGTCCGGCACCTTTCACCAGCCAGATGAGCTCATCACGGGTCAAGCCTTCAGGAGTCAATGCACCTGCAGCATGACTGATGCGTTCCTTCAGGATCGTCCCGTGGACATCGGATGCACCGAAGTTGAGCGCCACTTGTGTTAATTGCGCACCGATATTAATGAAGTACGCCTTAATATGGTCGAAATTGTCCAGCATTAATCGGCTTACAGCAATTGTCTTGAGATCCTCATAAGCCGAGTTGCGGCGCATAATGCCGGCATTCTTGTTCTTAGGCTGCATAGACAGTGGAATGAATACCATAAAGCCGTTCGTTTCATCCTGCAATTCGCGAATTTGAAGCATGTGGCGAATCCGGTCCTCACGAGACTCGATGGAGCCATATAACATGGTCGTATGAGTCCTCATGCCAAGGTTGTGCGCGGTCCGGTGAACCTCCAGATATTCCTCGACGTTAGCTTTATCCACCCGCATTTTTTTACGGTATTGGTCAGACAGAATTTCCGCGCCGCCACCAGTTAACGTTTTAAGACCGGCTGCCCGTAGTTTTTCCAGCACTTCCCGGATACTCAGTCCACTGATTCGAGTGAAAAAGTCAATTTCTGCCGCCGTGTAGGCTTTTAGAGTAACTTCGGGAAATCTGTCATGCAGAGCTTGCAAGGAATCGACATAATATTGAAAGGGTACCTTATCATTATGCCCGCCGACAATATGGAATTCCCGCACCCCTGGATTAATGTGTTGTTCGACATATTGCACCATTTCCGGACCTGAAAGGGTATATGCGCCTTCTTCTCCGTCGTCTTTGCGGAAATTACAGAATGCGCAGCGAGATTCGCAGACATTGGTGAAATACAGACTCATATTTTCGATAAAATAAACCTTGTTTCCGTTCTTGCGAAGATTGACTTCATTGGCCAACTGGCCGATGGTTAGCAAGTCGTTGCTTTCATATAAATAAACGCCATCTTCCAGATTCAACCGTTCTCCGCCACGGACTTTCTCAATAATGGTTGCCATTCTGGCATCCGTATGAGGGGTTATAAGAGTAGACATATCATTTCCTCCTGAAAGTTTAGCGAAGCAAAAACTATGCATCGCAGTATTATACCAAGACCTGCCTGAATTCCAGGCATTTCTTTATCCTGTAGCGATAAGTGCGCCAGCTCTTCCCGTGACAAATTTTTGAATTTTTTCTCGGGCTGCCTCCCCTATTATAAACCTCTCTTTTGGGGGGAGCAACATCTGAAGCACATCTGCTTAGGTGTAATCAATAACCTTGATCACGGCAGTTATAACTTGAGAGCCGGGGGATAGTGGAGTATACTTAACTTACTTCAGAAAAATAACTTTTGGTCCTCTGGACCTTTAATACCGGAATGTTCCTGACGAATTCGCCGGAGCATCACATTAAGATTTAGGGAGGTACTGTTATGATTAATATTAGTGAAACAGCTGCGGAGCAGTTGAAGACAATGCTTGGAGAACAGGAGACACCGGGTATGTTCCTGCGTCTGGGTGTGGCAGCCGGGGGCTGCAGCGGGTTCTCTTACGCCATGGGCTTCGATGACAACGAGACCGACAAAGACGTATACATGGACGTGGAGGGCCTCAAGGTCGTGGTTGAGAAGGATGATCTGCGCTACCTCAACGGTCTGGAGATCGATTTCGAGGAATCCGGCATGACCGGAGGCTTTACCATTAACAACCCCAACGCAACCGCTACCTGCGGCTGTGGCAGCAGCTTCCGTACGGCTACAGATGCCGGAACGCCGAATGCGGAGCCTTGTTAATTGGTGAAGTGATGCGGTTTTCGAACCTCTTGAATTGTGTATGATGCAAAATACACTTTTTCAGGAGGTTTTTTTATGTTGAACAAGAAACAACGGAGAGCGCCAATTGGAAGAAGACTCGATCAAGAAGAATACCCGAGGATAACGTTTCAGCAGGGATTAGACTTTGCTATCACCAGATTTAAAAGAATATGAAGCAGATGATAGTTTAATAGGTTGGGTTAAGTCAGACCAGATTGAAGTTGCCGAAAGAATTGTCGTCGTCTGAAAAAGAAGATATACCAGTTACGGGTAACTTTTCAAACGCTACTAGAACAATAACATTTTTCAATGTTCAAGCGGGTACTTGTTATCGGAAATCCAAAATATTGGTAACACCACTATTAGTGAATATGGATCTGTCAATGATTAAGTAAAACAAGAAAGCCAAGAAGGAGCCATTGTCGAACAACAACGGCTCCTTCTTTATGAATTTACTATTTTGCTAAACTTGATGGAACATCAGTATCAGCCGAATTTTTATCTGTTTCATTTGTGAATATCCAACTGGGATACAATTTCGCTAATGTTGATTCATCTACTTTTAATAAGATCTTGCCTTCAAAAATTAGTTGGTTCGTATTAGATCCGATTTGATCTAACTTTCTTGCTATCTCAGATTCTTTGAAGATACTTTGTTCATCTACTGGCACGAAAATGCCATAAGGTGTATATAGTTGATTGAAATACGACCGTGCGAGTCTTGATTCTACAGTATCTAGAGTATCTAGAGTATTTACAGTATCTAATGGAAGATCAGTGTTAACAGGATTTGCTTCTGTCTTATTTAGGGCTACCGATTCTGGATCGGAATCCGCTTTTGAATTTGCACTTAATGCCACTCCTGAAATTATAGTCACTGCAAAGGCTATTAAAAATATTTTTTTTAACATGTGTATCTCCACCCTTTCTATACCAATATCTATTTCCTGCTTTCAAACTCCGTATTCAAAAAAAGTTGAAAGAATCGAGAAGGTTAGAGATGGAAAGAACTACACTAAAGAAAAAACCTCACTATAAAATGTATAATATTTCTAATTCGTATTATACTAACGTTGAGGTGTATGAGAACATCATTTTACGATAATAATCATTGCCTTGCCCATTAGATTTCTAGCTCTCTCATCTAAAATACAATCAACAGTACTCTTAGTTTAAACTATAAATCGCTGAAACCCTTGATGATCTGCGCTACCTCAACGGTCTGGAGATCGATTTCGAGAAATCCGGCATGACCGGAGGCTTCACCATCAACAAACCTAACACAACCGCTACATGCGGCTGTGGCAGCAGCTTCTGTACGGCTACGGATGCCGGGAAGCCGATTGCAGATTTTCACCTCCCGAATGGTGTATGATGCCAATACACTTTCGGGAGGTTTTTTATTATCATTAAGTTAAGGGAATTAGCCTACAGAAGAGAAACTGGGCGGGAAGGGGAATTCGTCGAACAAGCCGGTAGCGGTCTTGAGAATTTTCTCGGTAGATTCGTAAGGGATTTTCTTACTGCCTTTTCCTGAACTAAGCACTTGCGCGGTTTCGATTTGCACTTTTAATAAACGAAAAGTGGTTGATTTTTTTAATTTACTGACGTATTGAGAGGCCGCGGTGTCTGCTGAAGTATCGTAGTTTTCCAGTCGTGATAAGGATTCAAGGAGTCCTCCACACAAATCAGTAACATCCTTATTCGTTAGAACCCCTTTAAATTGGCTAGTCTGCTCTTTGATTTTGGACACGATAGCTTTAACCTCTTGGATTTGAGTCACTTCTGTCTTTAATCTGACTGTGGCGCTACGTACGTCAACATCTTCCTTGATCTCTAAAGCTTTGTTGTACACCTCTAGAGCTGCTTCATAATCCAGATTATCCTGATGCTGATTGGCTTGGGTGACTAAGTCATTAAATTTTCTGTCTTGCCTCGATACGCAGGAGGTGAGGAGTATCACTATAACTACTAGCACATGGATAGCTTTGATTGTTTTCAATAAACACCCTCCATATTATGGTACTTTACCTAATTATACGCATGTCCTCTCCAGCAGTGTCAATCGAAAAATACTCTGTTAAGCATTTAAATTCATTCCTGGATGAGTATCATCGGAGTGATGTACAAAGACAAAAACCTGCGGCTTCGGGACTGTAAAGTCCTGAAGCCGCAGGTTTATTTGTTTGCTGTCTATGAATCTTGTCTTACTGATAAATTTCTCTTCTATTATATGTAGCATTCAAGCTGCTGCCTTCTCATGCTGGGATAATAAATTTGTAATTGACCATGAACACGATCATTCCTGCGGCAACCAGAGAGAAGGCAATGCAGCTTGCCCCGAGTACTCTGCGGCGGTCCTTAATAAACTTAAAGCCGATAGCGCAGACCATAAGGGTCGTTCCCGCCAGAACAACGGACATAGCGATCATCGCCACCCAATACAATACCTCGAAAAATTGAGCCAATCCAGAGCGCCTCCCCATGTATAATGATTCGATTTTTGTCATGATTATTTTTTACTATACGATACTTGCCCAGGTTTGAAAAGCGGTTTCTTGCTTGCTACAGCTCATTTGATTGCGTTTACAAAACGTGTCGTATTTCTCCTGGGCAGCCTGTGACAAAATTCCGCGGTTATCTCTGCCCATTCTTGTTTTTTCTTGCCTTTGCCAAGGATTATATTTTTTTGCCGAAAAATGCAGTATCTTGGGCTTGTGTCAAGGGCGGTTGCTCCTGGCACGATCGCCCCTTTTTATTGTTAGCGGCCCGGGCACGGACAATCATACAGGAGGGCGGGGCACTTTCTGAGTAAAGTATACGGTAGGCTACGATAATGAAGGGAGAGGGAGGACGATGGCAGGAAGACAACTGGCCAGCAAATGGCTGAAAACCGAGGCGTTGCTTAGCGATTCCAGAGTTGCCGGTTACATTCCAAGAACACAGCAATATAGTGACGCTGCTTTGCTGGCTATGCTGAGCAGATACGGAAATGTAGTCATCAAACCCATTGTGGGTGGCGGAGGCTACGGTGTGATCAAGGTGTTCCGCGACCGGCGAGGGTATGGATTTACTTATATGTCGAAGACACGGATCTACCGTGATTTTAACGCTATGCGAAATGCCCTGAACAAAGTAAGAGTGCGGCGCAGATACTTGATCCAACAGGGGATATCCCTAGCACGGATTGCTGGCCGGCCCATTGACTATCGCGTCAAGGTAGTGAAGAACGGTGAGCACTGGGAATTTCGTTCAATGGTGGGGCGGTTGGCTCGGCCGGGTCTTTTTGTCACCAATTTATGTAAAGGTGGAACGATGCTGAGCTGCCGCGAAGGGCTGAGACGCTCGCTTCCGAGGGTGAAGTCAACTGCAAAGCGGGCCGAGATGCGTCGTCTGACGCTGATTTGTATTGAATTGCTTGAGCGGCATTTCCCCGGAATAGGTGAGTTGGGGTTTGATTATGCCGTGGATTTAAGTGGTAAAATATGGATTTTAGAAGTGAATACACGTCCCCAATAAATTAAATAATTTTTAAGAATTGACGATAATAGAAGTAGTAGGATAAAATTGCGTTTAGTTGTGTTTCCTTTAAGGCGATAATTACCGTAAAATATGACAATTCTGAAAATTTTTTTTCTGTATACAAGTGGAAAATCTCCTGTGTATAACTCTTATCCCCATAGTCCACTGCGTAGCTGTACTCTTTCTAACCCTTACACACAAATTATGCACAGGATTTCCACATGTACTTGTGGATAGTGAGAACGCTTGTTCGAAAAATGATAGTTTGATATGATAGATTCAGATCCAAATAAAGGAAAGGTAGGTGATCGTTATGGTTGAATTGTCGGATGAGATGCTGCTTGACTCTTACCATAGAGCAATAGAGCTGCAACTAGAGCATGATTTCATCGCTCTGTTACTCGTTGAAATTCGCAAACGGAACTTACACTCTCCAGGTCATGCGGTACTCCATTAAGACGCAGACGTTTTTCTGCAGCAGCTACATATATCAAACCGCAAGTCACACAAAATAGGGTATCCATCCCGGCTTGGTGTTAAGCCGACGGCAGGATACCCTTTTATTATGCTATGATAAATTATGCGTATTAGTGTATAAAAATTGATGTGCCATGTCTTAAGAGAGGTTTGGCAAACCTCTACAGCTTCAAGTTGCTGCTGTGTCCTGGAGAGAGCTTGGCCTCTGGATCAATATACACCTTCGCATTGTTCACGGCAGTCGGAGCTTCACCAAAACCTACAGCAATCAGCTTCAGCTTGCCCGGATAAGTCGTAATGTCACCTGCGGCAAAAATGCCCGCGATGTTAGTCTCCATACGGGAGTCTACCACGATAGAGTTGCTCTCAATCTCAATTCCCCACTCAGCGATGGGGCCTAATGACGAAACGAATCCGAAATTGACGATTACGCTGTCCACTTCGATTTCCTGCGTTTCCTTGGTCTTGATATGGGATAATGTCACTTTGGTTATGAATTCCTCGCCATGCAGGGCGGTAATTTCGGTTGGGGTAACAACGTTCACCTTGGAAGACATCAGCTTCTCCACGCTATGCTCATGCGCCCGGAATTTATCCCGGCGGTGAATCAGGGTGACCTGCTCAGCAATCGGCTCAAGCATCAAAGCCCAGTCTACTGCGGAGTCACCACCGCCGCTGATCAGCACTTTTTTACCCTTGAAGGCGTTCAGATCGTTGATGAAATAGTGCAGGTTGGCTTTCTCGAAACGCTGTGCCTCTGGCAATTCCAGACGACGCGGCTCGAATGCGCCTACTCCAGCTGTGATGATCACTGCTTTACTGTGGTATTCTGCTTTGTCAGTCGTTACCACGAAATGGCGTTCATCGCGTTTCTGTACGGAAACGACCTTCTCTTCCAACCGGATATCGGATTGGAACAGCTCCATTTGGCGGCTCAAATTGTCCACCAGCTCCTGTGCGGTAACTTTTGGGAAGCCAGCCACATCATAAATATATTTTTCAGGGTAAAGAGCGGCAAGCTGTCCTCCAAGTTGGGGCATACTTTCAATAAGGGTTACTGATGCCTGGCGCATACCGCCGTAAAATGCAGCGAACATGCCGGCCGGACCGCCGCCTATGATTAGCAGGTCGCTCATAGGAACGCCAGAAGAATCTAGAGTCACAGGATATTACACCTCCGAGTTGATATATTCAATTTGCCATACTTGTTTACACTCCCATTATAAACATTGTGGGTGAGACCTGCAAAGAATTTGACCTGGCTTAAGCGATATCCATTTTTTGATGATATCATTTGATTAATAATGCAGTTAGGTTTACAATAGATATGTCAATTTTCAATTTACTTTAAGTTTGATTGGAATTTCCTCTGAATTTAAGTGTATAATTTCACAAAAATGGTTTTCAAAAAATAACACATAGACAGATTGACCTGTTGGAAGGAGTCGGAACATGAGCAGTATTCCCAAAATCGTAATCCTAGGCGCGGGGTACGGAGGAATTTTGGCCGCCCAGCGGTTGCAAAAGGCGTTAAATTACAATGAGGCTGACGTAACTTTGGTTAACCGACATGAGTACCACTATTTCACAACCCATCTTCACATGCCAGCAGCCGGCACGGATAGCATTGAGCATACTCGTGTGCCTATTTCCAAATTGATCGATGAATTTAAAATTGATCTCGTTAAGTCCTCGGTACAAGAAATCCGTACCCAGCAGAAGAAGGTCATCCTTGAGGATGGCACACTTTCGTATGACTATCTTGTGATTGCTCTGGGTGGAGAACCTGAAACCTTTGGCATTCCAGGATTGGATAAATATGCAATGACCATTCGTAGCATCAACTCTGTGCGTCTGATTCGTGAGCATATCGAATATCAGTTTGCTAAGTACAAGAACGACAACAATGCACAGGAGCACATCAACTTCGTGGTCGGTGGTGCCGGTTTCAGCGGAATCGAGTTTGTAGCCGAGTTGGCTGACCGGGTTCCTGAACTTTGCAAAGAGTTCGACGTAGATCCAAGTCTCGTTAACATCTACAACGTTGAAGCTGCTCCAACTGCGTTGCCGGGTTTTGCACCTGAACTGGTTGAGCATGCAATGGCTGTACTTACTAAGAAGGGCGTTACTTTCAAGATGGGCGTAGCCATCAAGGAATGTCTACCTGACGGTGTTATCCTGGCAACTGGTGAAGAAATCAAATCATCCACAATCGTATGGACGGGCGGTATTCGTGGTAACCGTCTTATCGAAGCAGCAGGTTTTGAAGCCATGCGCGGCCGCGTAAAAGTGGACGAGTTCTTGCGTGCACCTGGTCATGACAACATCTTCATCATTGGTGACGGCTCGCTGATGATCAATCCAGAAGGACGGCCTTACCCGCCGACCGCTCAGATTGCTATGCAACAGGGTGAATGTTGTGCGCATAACCTGGTGGCATCCATCCGCAACCAGCAGCCGAAGAAATTTGTATTCAGCAATAAAGGTGTAGTCGCTTCGCTCGGTAGGGGTCAAGGCGTTGCCGTAGTTGGTACCAAGACTTATAAAGGTTGGACAGCTGCTCAACTGAAGAAAGTCGTGGATCTACGTTACCTATTCATTATTGGCGGCATTCCGCTCGTATTGAAAAAAGGCAGATTCCTCTAAGATGCGCCATTGCAGCGTGCAAGTGAGAGGACTACTTACGCGTGAGGAACTGGACCGTTATAACGGTCTGATTGAAGTGGGTTCTTATCTTGAAGATCAGAACCGCTATGATCTGGCCTATATGGTTCAGAAGGAGATTGATCTGTTGATTCTGCCGGGCATTGAACGTCTGAAGGATAAGGGACGGGCTCGTGACCGGGCGACAGCAGAGTATTTGGAAAGCCTGAAGGATGCTGAGGGTGGACCTGAAGAAGAATAAGTAAAGCGTCAGGCTGTGATGAAGGACAAGCGTGCATCATTGCAGCCTGGATGTTCTACCATAAAACGGGGTGTCTCCAAAGCCATGGCTTTGGGGACACCCCGTTTGTTGTGGAAACGTATGAAATTCTCGAACTTTATAACTTCAACATCTCTTCGAAGGAATCTGGTGTCAGCAGGTTGCCGACATAGAAAGGACCGAATTCGCCATAACGGGAACTTACTTCGTCAAAGCGCATTTCGTAGATCAGCTTCTTGAACTGAAGCGCATCCTCAGCGAACAAAGTTACGCCCCACTCCCAGTCATCAAAGCCGACGGAACCTGTAATAATCTGCTTTACTTTGCCGGCATAGCTGCGGCCAATCAGGCCATGAGAATGCATCAGCTCACGCCGCTTGTCCATATCGAGAGTATACCAGTTGTCGTCCAGGTGCCGCTTCTTGTTCATCGGGTAAAAGCAGATATGCTTCGCTTGCGGCAGAATAGGCTTGAGCCGTGCTTGGACATGAGGACTCTGCATTGGATCTCCGCCGTTGCTGCTTCCACTTGCAGCATAGTTGCTAAGCTCAACAATGCTGACATAAGAATAGGCTTTCGTTGTATATTGGGCGAAGGCGGTCTTGTTAAAGGCCGTCTCCAGCCGGTTCAGGTCTTCTAGGGTCTCACGCAGGTACATCAGTACGAAATCGGCCTTCTGGCCTACAATGGCGTATACTGCGGAGCTGCCCTGCTTGGCTTCTTCCACAGGACCCCATTCTTGTATAAAAGCATGCAGTTCTTCCAGAGCAACGGCACGTTCTTCATCATCAGCTGCCGTCCAAGCGGTCCAGTTCAGAGAGCGGAAGTCATGCAGGGCGTACCACCCTTCCAGGGTTAAAGCGGCTTCGTTCATGTTCTCACTCCTTAAAAGTTTTACAAAGCATAAGCTTCGTAGAGGTACATCGGTAAAACTTGCTTCGAAAGCATACACTAAGTTTTACAAAGCATAAGCTTCGTAGAGATACATCGGTAAAACTAGCTTCGAAAGCGTACACTAAGTTTTACAAAGCATAAGCTTCGTAGAGATACATCGGTAAAACTAGCTTCGGAAGTATAGACTATGTAGGGTCCAATTTATCCTAGTTGCATTGTATCGCATGCAACGGCTCAAGAGCAAACAAGACACACCCTGTTCAAATAAAGTTCATTGCTTCGTTACATTTTTTCTAGTAAACTTACTACTAGCTCGAGTTAGATGTGCGGTTCTTTATAGAGAGGGGTGAAGACGGTAGATGGGATTGATTCCTGTGTTTGTTCTGTCCGTTTTGTTCTTTGTCATGATGTTCGGCATTGGCTTTATCCTTAACATGTTAATGAAGACCACCTGGTTTCCAGCTTACCTATTTGTAATCGTCATTTTACCGGTCGTTGTGTATTCTATTTGGGATCGCAGCGCCATGACTCTCTTGGAGCATTTATCTTCCTTCCATATTGTCGATTATCTCACGGGGATTGCTGGTCTGATCGGTGCTGTGCTCAGCGGCTGGACGATTCGCAAGCTGCGGATCGGCGGCTACAAAATGTTTTAGCCCTACAACGACATATAAAGTTTAAACTGGACTGTCCCCCTATTTTGAAAGGGCTCTCAGTCTGCCGGGAAATCCGGTCATTCCGATGACTGTGATTTCTTTTTTTTATTGAGAAGACAGATGAAAAAAAGCCCTCTTAAAGAATAAATAGGGACTGGCAGGAATAAAATCGGCTATGTATAAGGGTTTGGAAAAGGATAGCTGGTGCTGAGAATCAGTGGTTCGCGGAAAAGGTCGAAATTGCACTTTTTTTTACATTTCCGGCTGTGTTTTTTGTGATAGAATAGAACTCTATATGAATTCGTGCAGACAAGGGGGAGGTTTCCGCAGATGCGCATGAGTCATTTACATCATTTTACCGAACATCATCGGTACTGCGTTTCCCGCGAATTCGGCCTTAGTGTGCTTGATGGACGAATGCTGGGCTCCGTATACCAGCCTATGGTGGGTGCGTTCGCTATCAGTCTGTACCGTTTGCTTTTCGAGCATATCCCGGCAGAGGCTATCGGCTACTCCGGAGTGGAGCAGCAACGTCGACTCTTCATGACACTGGGCGTAGAACCAAACGAGAAAGGCCGTAAATATTTGATTGATCAGGCCTCCCGGCTTGAAGCGGTGGGGTTATTGCAGACCTGCCGGATTTATATGCCGGAGACGGATGACTATATGTATGAATATGAGCTGCTGGCTCCGTTGTCGCCAACCGAGTTTTTTGCTACCCAGCATCTAACCTTGCTGCTGCGTGACAAAATCGGCAAATTCGCTGTGCTGGCGCTGCGGGAGCAGTTCTGGACCCGGGAGCCGGAGGAGCTTAGCCGCCGCTCGCTTGGCAAGGAGAACATCTCGCTGCCGTTCTACGATATTTTTGAGCTCAACACACATGTGATTGATTATGAGCTGGAGCAGGCGCTGGCCGAGGTTGCCACTGTGCGACAGCCTGGTGCCCGTGAGGATGGAGATCAGGCTATTGGATATAGCGATATTATTCTGCGATTCCCGCGAGAATCGGTGAACCGCTCCCATGTGGAGAAGCTGCGCTTCGATCATAACCAGATGGGGGTCATTAATTATGTGGCCCGCAAGTATGATCTGGGCCCGCAGGATATATGTCGCCTGCTGGATGAGGATGGAGTGTTCGCGCCGGACGGTGAGGTCATTCTGGACACGCTCCAGCATATCGCCAGCCAGCATTTCCGGCAGGACCTGAAACGGCAGGAGAAACGTGAAGTTGCTGCTGCTAAGGTGGTGTCCCTCCGTGCTGCAGTGAGTGAGGAAAATAACGACGCAATTGCTCCACCGGAACAGGCTGTCGAGATGGAATATTATGTGGAGGTCCCTCCACAGTTTCTATCCAAATGCGATATTCACCAATATAATATGATGCTGCGCAACGAGCCTTATACACGGCTGTTGCAAACATTTTTCCCGGGAACAGTGCCGGGGCAGTTGCTTGACATGTTCGAGAAGATTGATTTGAACTATAAATTGAACGGCGAAGTTATCAACGTCCTTATTCATTACTTAATGACTATGGTTGCTTCTGGTGGTGACCAACGGATGAACCGTAATTTCGTAGAGGCGATTGCTTCCAATATGCTGGTTAAGCAGGTCAATACGTACGAGAAAGCCGTGCGGTATATCCGCGATCAGTCCAAGGTTAAAGGCAAGAATGCGAGCAGTCCGGCGTCCGGAGGCCGTACACGCACTTATACGCGGAACGGAAACCGTCCGGCGAAGCCGGATATTCCGATAGCGCTGGATGATGGCAGCGCCGGAACGGTATCAGAAGAGGAATTCGCGGCCATGATGAAGAAAGCTGCCGAAATTAAGGCTGGTAAGAAAAAAGGCGTCTCCAAGGCGCCGTAAAGAAAGTGTGGTGGAACAATGGAGTCTACGGGCGATGTGCTGCGTTCAATGAACAATCCCGCTCTGCGCCAGCGTTCCCGTGATCTGGAGCAAGGGCTGCTGAACCATCCCTTGGTGAAGCAGCTCCGGGAAGAACATCCCGAGCTGGACGAGTCACGGCTGCGGCTTCATCTGAGCCGCCTGTACCAGTATGTGGAAGAAAGTCGCCACTGTGCTAACTGTCCCGGCCTTGCGGCATGCCCGAATGATTTTCCGGGCCATTACAGCAAGCTAACTGTGGAAAGTGTCAGCGGTGCGCCGGATTTGTATGAACGCAAGACGCCGTGTGCGCTGAAGGTGGCGCAGGATGGTCAAGATAGCATTCGCAAGCGAATCCGCAGCTTTTATGTGGACGAGCGAGTCCTGCACGGTGGTTACGACGAGATCGATATTATGGGTAAGGACCCCCGCCGGGGGGCTGCCGTTAATAAATTGTTTGATTATATTACCACTACAAAAGAGAAGGGTCTGACCCCGCACGGCATTTATTTGCATGGATCGTTCGGAACCGGCAAGACCTTCCTTATGTGCTATCTGCTACACGAACTAGCGGTGGCTGGTTATAACGGCGTGATCGTATATATGCCTGATTTTATCGAGGATCTGAAGTCGATCATGATGGATGGCCAGAAGCTGAAGGAAACTGTGGATACGCTGAAGAACTGTGATCTGTTGATCTTTGATGATATCGGTGCAGAGAATCTGAATCCCTGGGCACGCGACCATATCCTGGGGGCAATCCTGAACTACCGGATGAACCGCAAGCCGACCTTCTACACCTCGAACTATCCGCTTGAGGGTCTGGAGAAGCATCTCAGCTTCACCAGCAAGGATGGCGAGGAGATTTACAAGGGCCAACGGCTGATGGATAGGATTGCCCCGTTTGTGGATGTTATTCCGCTGTACGGGGAGAATCAACGCGGCAAGCGATAACCATATATGCAGGGACAACAGCGACCGGAAGTCCAGACATACATCGTAGTGACGACAGAGCTTTACGTTCGAATCTGAAGTTTATCTCTATAAATTAAAGCAAAAAATCCGTTATCTTCCTCTGAAAGAAGGTAACGGATTTTTGCTTCGATAGTAAAGACGGACGGTGATGGGCCGTGCCTGCTATTCCGAAAGAATGAACTTGATGATGACCATGCCGAAGAATACTACCGCCATGAAGGTTGTCATGCCGAAGAATCCGTTCATCAAATCGCCAAGGTCGTTGCGGGGCTCTTCGTTGACATGCTCCCGCGGGTCACGTACATGCGCGTTGACATCCATAGTCTTTGCCTCCTTGCAAGCGCCAGGCCTGCATTCTTAAATCATTATGAGATAAGTCATTGACAAATAATGCGCTTTCTATAAGTATAACGAACCTGCTGACCTCTTGTAAAGATAAGAGTATTCTCGGAAAATAACTGGAGAGCAATATAATTGTATGAGACATTTCACAAATTCATTATAAATATGTTATACTTAGAGCGTGTCGGTAATTGGTAATCTGGTTATCATATTACATGAAACAATTTATTCACTATAATTTCGGAGCTGTTATGCCAACCTAAGCTTCAGGCTTACTAAGCAAGCATGGCTTCGCAAAACTAAAAGGAGGAACATATCATGGCTATCGTGAACGTGTCTGACCAATCCTTCACCAATGAAGTGGAAGGTCAAGGGACTGTTGTTGTAGATTTCTGGGCTCCTTGGTGCGGCCCTTGTAAAATGCTTGCTCCGATTCTGGACGAATTGTCCGCAGAACTGGGTGACAGCGTGAAAATCGCTAAGGTGAACGTGGATGAGAACCCGGAAACAGCTTCCCGCTTTGGCGTAATGAGCATTCCGACATTGATCTTCTTCAAAGACGGTCAACCGGTTGATAAAGTAGTGGGACTGAACTCCAAAGAATCCCTGAAAAATATTGTTGCCAAACATCAATAAGATTTGATACGGCCTTTACGGGTCTGTTACTTAGCGCCTTCGGTTCATTCCGGAGGCGCTTTGTGTGCTATAATTAGAGATAAATTATCCGCAGCATGGCTCTCTTTTTTAGCTGCCTGAATTAGGTGTCTGATTAGATCATGCTCTGCGGCGTCTCCCCAAGGGGAAGGATTTAGGTGGGGGTAAAACATGGATCATATGGATCATATCCGCAACAAGCTGGCACTGCTGCCCGACCTGCCCGGGTGTTATCTGATGAAGAACAAGGAAGGCACCATTATTTATGTGGGCAAGGCGAAGGTGCTGAAGAACCGAGTTCGCTCTTATTTTACAGGCAGTCATAACGGCAAAACCCAGCGTCTTGTGCTCGATATTACCGATTTCGAGTATATTGTCACGTCCAGCAATATGGAAGCCTTGATTCTGGAGTGCAACCTGATCAAGAAGCATATGCCGCGCTACAACGTGCAGCTCAAGGACGACAAGACCTTTCCGTATTTGAAAATCACGAATGAAGCTCACCCGCGACTGGAAGTAACTCGCCGGGTGATTAAAGATAAAGCCAAATATTTTGGGCCATATCCGAATGCTTATGCTGCCCAGCAGACGAAGAAGCTGCTTGACCGGATGTATCCGCTGCGCAAATGCGGCGTGATGCCGAAGGAGGTCTGTCTCTATTATCATATGGGCCAATGTCTGGCTCCGTGTGAGAAAGAGGTTCAGAAATCCCAATATGAAGAGATCACACAGAGTATTGCTGCTTTTCTCGGAGGCGGGCATGAGGCGGTCAAGAAGGATCTTCAGCAGAAGATGCAGGAAGCGGCTGAGGAACTGTACTTCGAGCGGGCTAAGGAGCTGCGTGACCAGATCATGTATATTGAGGCTCTGATGGAGAAGCAGAATATCAATACTGCCGACACCAAAGACCGTGATGTCTTCGGTTATGCGGTGGATAAGGGCTGGATGTGTGTGCAGATTCTGTACATGCGTCAAGGTAAAATGATTCAGCGGCACTCGTCGGCCTTCCCGTTCTATGGCGAAGCGTACAGTGACTTTATGTCATACGTCACTCAATATTACAGTGACAACCCTGCGCTGCCGCAGGAGATCCTGCTGCCGGACGCGGTACGCGAAGCCACCGCGGAAGAGCAGCCGGTGAAGACGTCGTCTCCATCGGCTGCCGCCGGTGAGGCGGACGGCGCAGAGGAAGAGCCGGAGACGGCGGAAGAGGCTGCGCAGCGTGAAGCTGCGGCAGCAGAAGCGGCCGCAGCCGGGGTTGTGGATGCTGCTGGCGGAGCAGCAGCTATTCAGGAATGGCTCGGCGTCAAGGTGCTGGTGCCGCAGCGCGGCCTGAAGAAACAGATGGTGCGCATGGCCTGCGAGAACGGACGGGTGTCGCTGGATGAGAAATTCCGGCTCATCGAGCGGGATGAAGAACGCACCTCGGGTGCGGCGTTCAGCCTGGGCCAGAGCCTGGGCCTGGAATCTCTTCACCGGATCGAGGCATTCGATAACTCCAACATCCAGGGCACAAATCCGGTGTCGGCGATGGTCGTGTTCATCGACGGCAAGCCAGCCCGGAAGGAGTACCGCAAGTACAAAGTACGCACGGTTCAAGGGCCGGATGATTATGAGACGATGCGTGAAGTCATTCGTCGGCGCTATGAACGGGTGCTGAAGGAGAATCTGCCGATGCCCGACCTGATTGTGGTCGACGGCGGCAAAGGGCAGATTTCGTCTGCGGTAGACATTCTGGAGAACGAACTCGGTCTGTTCATTCCGGTCTGCGGGCTTGTGAAGGACGTGAAGCACAAGACGGCCCAACTGCTGGTCGGAGATCCCCCGGAGCCGGTCGGTCTTGCGCGTGATAGCCAGGAGTTCTATCTGCTACAGCGCATCCAGGATGAAGTGCACAGATTCGCGATCACCTTCCACCGCGAGCAGCGCGGGAAGTCCATGGTCACATCGAAGCTTGATTCCATTCCCGGCATTGGCGAGAAACGGCGCAAGCTGTTGCTGAAGCATTTCGGCTCACTCAAGAAAATCAAAGAGGCCAGTATCGAGGATTTTCGTCCATTGTCCATCGGAGAGAAGCTTGCAGGACAGATTCTGGAAGCCCTTCGGGATGAGGAGCCGGTATTACAGGAAGACGGGGCGGAACAGTCATAACATAGGATCGTAACATAGGCGTGATCGTACTAAGGCTGACCTTCAGGGGTCGGCCTTTTTATAATTGGATTTATGCTACGAAAGGCCTGCTTCTTTTTAGGTGAAGTTCACATGATTTGGAAGTTCGTGTAAAACTGCATGAAATCGTTGCTTTGTATAATTGTATCCGCATACATAAAAAGTTATATTGTACACGAATTAATGAAAGCGCTTCATGGATGTGGCAATTTATAGCCTTTTTAATGAAAAGGAGAGGATGCCCCCGCAGGTTTATGAAAAGAAATGCAAGTGCAAGATCATAATTGACCATTTTTAAATGATCATATTTAAGGAGGATGTAATGTTAATGATACCATTCAATAAGATGAAAGGTAACAAAAGTACAAAGTTTACGGCGATGACGCTTGTATTATCCCTACTGTTCAGCCTGGTGCTGGTTGCTCCCGAGCGGGCGGAGGCAGCACCTTCATACCTACTTTCCCTTGACAGGCCAGCCTATGCGTCTGGCTCGGAAGGAAATAACACGCCTGATCTGGCGGTGGACGGCAATACATCCTCGCGTTGGAGCAGCTCTTGGGGAAATCCAAATGACTGGATTTATGTGGATCTTGGCGCCTCGGCCCAAGTAGACCGGATCGTACTGCGCTGGGAAGGCGCTTATGCTAAAGCCTATAAAATTCAGGTGTCCCAAGATGAACTGCAGTGGAATGAGATTCATTCCAAGGTGAACGGTACCGGTGGCATTGAAGATTTCGTAGTAAACGGCACCGGTAGATACGTACGCCTTCAAGCTACTGAGAAAGCGCTACCGCAATATGGCATCTCGCTCTTCGAGTTTGAGATTTACGGTACAGGTGGTGTCAATCCTCCACCGGTGGCCCTTGGACCGAACGTGGCCCTGAACCGTCCGGTAACGGCCTCCTCTTATGAGCAGTCTCCTTACCTGCCTCCGAATTCTACCTTGCCACAACTGGCGGTTGATGGTAACAAGGATACCCGCTGGTCTTCCAACCCGACAGATGATGAATGGATCAGAGTGGATCTTGGCAGCGTTCGCACGCTGGGCCGGGTGATTATCGACTGGGAAGCGGCTGCCGGTCGTATCTATGATATCCAGCTCTCCAATGACGGGAACAACTGGACTACTATCTATCGCGAAATGCATGGCGACGGGGGAACACTCAACTTGCCTGTGTATTCCAGTGGTCGTTACCTGCGGATGAAGGGAATCGCCCGAGCGACTACCTTTGGCTACTCGATTTTTGAATTCAAAGCCTATGATTACGTGCAGGGTGATCCAAGACCGACCTATACTATTGCTCCATTGCCGGTCCTTACTACAGTTCCAGTGGGACAGGGCAGCCATTCTATGAATAACACTTCGGTTCCACAGCCTAAATACCCGCTCTACAAAGCCGACAATCTGAACGCACCGCTGCCGTCGAATGACTGGTGGCAATCGATTATGGTCAACAAGCTCGGCAACGGTATTATTACCCTGCCGCTTAAATCCAAGTATACCAAGCAAGGACTTAGCGTCTTGAACCCTGGCGCTGGCTATTTAAGTGCGGACGGAAGGGCGCAGGAAGCGGCGGGCAGTCCGGACCTGTACCTGATGGCCAGCAACATCAATACCTCTTCCATGACCAATCGCATCACTGGGTACGGAGACTGGTCCGCAGTCGCAGTACTGAGCGACGGAACCGCGGAGAAGCTGAAAACCACTTTTGTCAAAGGCTCACCGTATCTTTTCTCGGAATTCAGTGATCCGAACAGCCCAGAGCTCTATCTGCCGGCTTCGGTCCGCTTCTTCAATGATCAGAACACAGAAATTCTGGCGGTTGATGGCTCGTCGATCACCGCGGATCATATCGGACTAGAAATCACCAATTCCAATGGCGCGCCTACACCTGCGATGGTAAAAAGAACGTATGGCGTGTTCGCTCCTCCGGGAACGACTTTTAAGAAGGTAGGCTCCAAGCTGAAAATTCAACTCGGACAGGGACAGAACTATTTGTCACTGGCAGCCATTCCGAAAACTGCAGATCTCAGCTATTACCATCAGCACGCGTATGCTTTTGTAACCGATACCAAAGTAGCGTACAGCTTTAATGAGACCACCTCTGACGTCACGACGGATTTTAATGTGACTACACAGTTGAAACGCCCGGGGTTTGCGAATACAACCCTCATGGCGCAGCTTCCACACCAATGGAAGGTAACGACTACACCGCTGACAGCACTGTCCTATCCATCCATTCGGGGTACGATGAAAGTGAGTGAAGGCAACACCTTCCGGACCGTTGACAAGTTCTACGGCATTGTACCGCAGTTCACCGAACCGGATGATCCAACCTATTCACGTCAGACGCTGCTGAACCAGTTGGCGATACTGGACACGGATACTGCCACCGATCTTATGAAAGCCGACGCCTACTGGCAAGGCAAGAAGCTTCATCCGCTAGCGATGGGCGTACTGATCGCGGATCAGATTGGCAATGACCATTACAAGAATCTGTTCCTGTCCAGAATGAAGACTATTCTTGCAGACTGGTACACGTATACAGCTGGAGAATCGGATTACTTCTTCGATTACAACCCCGATTGGGGTACGCTGATCTATAAGACCAGTGAATTCGGGGCCAACTCCGGCATTACCGACCATCACTTTACCTATGGCTATTATGTGTTTGCTTCCGCAGTGCTGGCGACCTTCGATAATGACTTCAAGAACAAATACAGCGGTATGGTTGACGAGCTGATCCGCGATTATGCGAACCCGTCCAAGACCGATCCTAAATATCCGTACATGCGCAGCTTCGATGCCTATGAAGGCCATTCATGGGCCGGCGGCTATGCCGACAATGACAGTGGCAACAACCAGGAAGCCGCAGGGGAGTCGCTGTTCGGTTGGGTTGGACAATACATGTGGAGCGCCCTGACCGGGCAGAAGAATTACCGCGATGCTTCCATCATGGGATTCACCACTGAACTGAATGCAGTCAAGCAATACTGGTTCAATTATGACAACGACAATTGGCTTCCAAGCTACACGCATAAGACCGTAGGTCAGGTGTATGGCAGCTCCAACTTCTTTGGCACCTTCTTCAATGGTGATCCGGTATATGTGTACGGTATCCACTGGCTGCCGACTTCAGAATATTTGACCAGCTATGGCTTTGAAAAAGACACTGCGAAGGTTGCCGGGCTGTACAATGGTTTTGTGGCCGACAACGGCGGTGTGGAACAGGATTGGTACCACATTGTATGGCCGATTCAGGCTCTGAGCGATCCGCAGGCGGTGCTCAATAAATGGAATCCTGCTCCTGTGCAGCAGAATGAGTTGTTCAATACCTACTGGTTCGTGCACAGCATGGCATCCCTTGGAAAGCGCACCACCGATATTTGGGCGACCAACGGACACAGTGCCACTGTATATAAAAAAGGCTCCGCCTACCAGGCGCTGATCTGGAATCCGACAGACGCCGAAATTACGGTTACTTTCCGCAATGCCAGCGGCGTAACTGGTTCTGCCAAGGTGGCAGCCAAGAAACTGGTCAAAGTTGACCCGACTAAAAACACGACAGGCAACGGTCCAACCGGTCCGAATCTGGCTTTGAACAAGACGGCGACGTCTTCACCGAATCCGAAGACGCTAGCACGCTACGCGTTTGATGGCGATCCCGGCACCAGATGGGAATCCGATTTCAGCGATCCACAGTTCATCCAAGTTGATCTGGGCGCCTCCAGGTCTATCAACTATATTGTTCTGAACTGGGAGGGTGCTTTTGCCAAGTCATACAAAATAGAGACTTCCGTGAACGGAGCTAGCTGGAATCAAGTCTATGCGACAACGACAGGTGCTGGAGGCATAGAGAGACTGAGCATTAATCCTACAACCGCCCGTTATGTTAAATTGACAGGGACGGAGCGAGGTACGCCTTATGGCTATTCGCTATGGGAGTTTGAAGTTTATGGAACTGGAACTAATCTGCTCGCGGCGCCTGCCCTCAAGGCGGATTCTGCAGCCAGCGCCGACAGTCAGCCAGTCAACATTACTTTCCCTGACAGTCCGGCCTGGAGAACGGCAGTAGAGTCTATCAAGGTAGACGACAAGGAACTGACAGCAGATCAATTTACGATAAGCGCAGGACAAATCGAACTGGATGGTGCGCTCTTCGAAGCTGCTAAAGATTATGAGATTACAGTGGAAGCCTCTGGTTATGAAGAGGCCGCCGTGCAGCAGCCTGTGGCAGAAGTCAATACGTTGAATCTCGCGCTGCACAAGCCCGTCACCTCTTCGCCTAGTTCTGTTCAGGCTGCTGTATATGCGGTAGATGGTGATCCTGGAACCCGCTGGGAGTCTGCCAACACTGATGTCCAGTTCATTCAGGTAGACCTTGAAGCGGTGAAGACAGTTAGCCGTGTAGTGCTGGACTGGGAAGGAGCTTATGCCAAGGCATATACCATTGAGTTGTCAGTAGACGGCAAGACCTGGACACAGGTGCATAATACCAAATCAGGCAAAGGGGGTCTGGAGCAGATCAGTTTCAATCCGGCAGAGGCTCGTTATGTACGCCTGAATGGTCAGGAGCGAGGAACCAGTTATGGGTATTCTTTGTGGGAGTTATCCATCTATTAATAAAATTTACAAGACCGTTGATTATGTAAAATAATCGTTAATTCTTCTCGTAGAGATCGCTTTCACTTTAGCGGTAAGATAATAGCATCAAATGAAAGAAATGGTGATGCTATGAAAAAAGAAACGATACCTAGTGGCGTACCGGCCAAGGCGTATAAACCCTTGAGCACGAAAGCTCCGGGCACGGGAGTCTGGAGCAGGTTCGCCCGGCAGTGGGATTTTCAGCTCATGATTCTTCCCTCGATTATATTCATTCTGATCTTCAGCTACATTCCGATGTGGGGCGTGTTGATGGCCTTTAAGGAATACAATATGTTTGAGGGATTTGCCGCAAGTCCGTGGGTCGGGACGATGCACTTCCGGATGTTTTTTGAATCACCGGAGTTTTGGAGCATTGTCAGAAATACTTTTGGCATCAGCATGCTGAAGCTTCTGATCGGATTCCCGGCACCGATTATTTTGGCCCTTATGTTGAATGAAGTAAAAAATATAGTGTTTAAAAGTATTGTTCAGACCGTTACGTATATTCCTCACTTTATCTCATGGGTTGTTGTATCCGGACTAGTGTTCTCGATGCTGGCTGTGGATAACGGTGCGGTGAATGAAGTTTTGGTCAAGATGTCTCTAATTGACAAGCCAATCAACTGGCTGTCCATTCCAGAATACTTCTGGGGCATTCTCGTATCCGTAGGCGTTTGGAAGGAAATCGGGTTTGGTTCCATCGTCTATATGGCAGCTATTGCCGGGATTGATCCAGCGATGTATGAAGCAGCTTCCATTGATGGGGCGAGTAAATTTAAGCAAATCTTCAAAATTACAATTCCGAGCATTGCACCGGTTATCACGATTTTCCTGCTGCTTGGTGTAGGTAATATCCTGAACGCGGGCTTTGAAGATATCTTGCTGCTGACCAAAAATTTGAATAACGGTATTCTGATGCCTTATGCACAGACGGTAGATACCTATGTATATCAAATGGGGATTCTGAACCAACGTTATTCATACGCGACCGCAGCCGGATTGCTTAAATCGGTGTTGAGCGTACTTCTTCTCTATGTTGCCAATACCATCTCACGCCGTTTTGGTAAAGCCAGTCTCTGGTAAGCCCATTCGGTTCTCATCAAGAAAGGAGGACACTTCTTGAAAAGCAGTCGTTCTGATAAAATCATGCATGGGATTATTTATGTCATACTAATCTTCCTTGCCTTCATTACTTTTTATCCGTTCTGGAACTCATTAGTCATTTCGTTTAATAACGGAAGTGATACGGCGCTTGGTGGCGTTACTTTCTGGCCCCGCTCGTTCACGTTTGAGAATTACAATATCGTCTTCAAGGAAGACAACATTTTCAGAGCTTACATGATTACCATCCTACGGACGATATTAGGAACAGTACTGTCCATGTTCTTTACATCACTTTTTGCTTATGCTCTTTCCAAGAAAGGCATTGTGTTCAAGAAATTCTACATGATCATCTGTATCGTTACGATGTATTTCACCGGAGGTTTAATTCCTTACTTCATCCTGGTCTACCAGATGCACCTTTACAATACGTTCACGTTTCTGTTAATTCATGGTATGGTCAATGTATTTAACATGATTATCTTCCGTACCTTCTTTGCAGAACTACCCGACGGACTTGAGGAATCAGGTAAGATTGACGGATGCTCTAACTTTGGTGTATTTTTCAAGATTGTACTGCCGATCTCTGGACCTGTTATGGCGACACTCGGATTGTTCACCGCCGTTGGACTGTGGAATGACTGGTTCACACCGGCGATCTTTATCAGCGATCAGAATCTGATCCCACTGCAAACACTGCTTGTGCAGATCATTAATGCAGGGGCAACCGCAAGTCTGATGAGCAATCTGAACTCCTATGCACAAAGTCTGGTGCAGAATACGGTGACGGTCAAAGCACTGCAGATGGCAACGATGATGATTGCTACGCTGCCGATTCTAATGATCTATCCGTTCCTGCAAAAGTTCTTCGTCAAGGGTGCATTGGTAGGATCACTGAAAGAGTAGTATTTATGGTTATCTGTGGGGGCAGCTTCGGCTGCCGCCCACTAATGACATATTAAACTGTAAACGTGAGAGGGGTTATGAAATGAAGAAAAATAAGATAGGGCTTCTGCTGCTTGTCAGTGCAATGGCTACAAGTATGCTCGCTGCTTGCTCGAGTAACAACAACAATGCCGCGTCTGAACCTAGTCCATCCGCTGCAACCAACACAGAGAAAAGCACTGAGAATACAGGAAATGCAACTCCAAGCAACAGTCCAGCAGGTGAAGTTGAAGGCGCAGCGGCAAAAGTGAAACCGGTTACTTTCACAAGTTTTGTCAACTACGACTGGTACACTGCACCAACATGGGCAGAAAGACCGCATGGGCAATGGATTACAGAGAACTTGAAGGTTACACTTGATCCGGTACAATCCAACGGTGCTGCAGCTCAAAAGCTGAATGCTATGATCGTATCCAATCAATTGCCTGACAATATTATTTTGGATCGCGGTAAAGACGTAGAGCGTCTGCAAAAAGCAGGAAAGCTGGTTGCAATCGATCCTTACCTGGAGAAGTATCCTGAGTTTGTCAAAAATGTAGGTGAGGAAACGCTGAACATGCTGCGTAGCGAAGACGGCAAGCTGTATCAGATTCCGAACTGGTATATCAATGGTAAGAACGGTAATGGTAACGCAGCGTATCTCGTAGAGAAGAAGACTTACAAAGCGCTTGGATCTCCTAAGCTTGAAACATGGGAAGACCTTGAAGCTTACCTGAAGCAAGTCAAAGAAAAATTCCCTAGCTTGGTGCCGATTGACTTTGGTGAAACTCGTGATGGCGCTGATTTGCAAATGATCGGTATGCTGTACAGTGGTTCCGCAAATGACCGTACACCTGGCTTTATCTCTCCTGGATCGGGCCAAATTTTCGGGGTGCCAAACGGCGCTGAGCTGACGTCGGTTTACCAGGATCAAGGCTTTAAGGATACTGCTTTGTATGCAAGCAGACTGTTCCGTGAAGGCCTGACTTCCCAGGATTTGCTGACTCAAACCCGTGATCAGGTACTTGAGAAGCTGAAAACTGGTAAAATCGCAGTATTCGGTGCTTATGACTCCGTAGTTGAAGGTATTGGACGTGAGGCGAACAACCTGCTGACTGCCAAAGATCCTGAAGGCGGCTACGAGCCAATCTGGCCTGTGCACAAAGATGGCGTAGACAAGGATAAAGTCTATCCTTCCGGATTCAACACACTGGGTTGGAATGTTAACGTAATTACTACGAATGCAAAAGATCCTGAAGCTATCTTCTCTTACATGAACTGGGCAACCAGTCCTGAAGGACAGCAAATTTTATTCTTCGGGCCTCCTGGATTATTTTATGATAAAGTAGAAGATGGAGTACCCATTCCAAATGATGCCTATATCAATCGCGATCCTAAGAAATACGATGAGCTCAAGATTGGTGAATTTAACTGGTACGGAAACACTTCCTATGTGGATAAGGTAAAAGCAGAACGCGAGAAGCTGCTGCCATCAGAAGCACAGGATTGGACGACACTTGCTCAGTCTAGCGTCTCCTTCAAGACTTCCAAGAACATCACCGAGTTCTCGAATCTTGATCCAGCTCCAAACTCCGAAGAGGGTATCATTCTGCAACGTTTGAAAGACCAATACGCCCAAGTTATACCTAAAATCATCTTCGCTAAGAGCGACGAAGAAGTGCTTCGTTTGATCGAAGAAACGGACAAAGAAGCAGCCAAGATGGGTTATGATAAGGTTCTGAAATGGAAAACCAATGTATGGCAACAAAATCTCAGCAAAATTAAAGGCTAACGCCAGCGAAGGCGGGAACAAGAGGGACACAATCCGTGCCCTCTTTTCCTCATGAAGGGGGAGGGATTGTCATGTATAGGGCCGTGCTTGTGGACGATGAGAATTATGATCTAGAGGGGCTTCGCTGTCTTATTCCCTGGAATGACCTTGGGATCGAGGTAGTTTGTAGCGAGAACAAGGCGCTTGCTGCGCTTCAGTTTATTGAAAATCATGATATTGATTTGCTGATCACCGACATTAAAATGCCGGTGATTTCTGGCATTGAGCTGTCACGCAAAGCACTGGAGAAGAATCCAGGCATCAAAACGGTCTTCATCAGTGGTTATCAGGATTTCCATTATGCCAAGCAGGCGCTTGATCTCAAGGCGCATGGCTATATTCTGAAGCCAGTTGATGATGAAGAGATTGTGGCGGTTCTTAAGACGGCGACTGCAGAACTGGATAGTGAACGCGTCAAACGAAGTGAAGATACCAGTGCCATGACCTCGTTTGAGTTCATCAAGAACGATGTGCTGAGACATTTGCTGGAGGGTACGATCGATCAGGACACGCTTGGTGCTTTTCTAGCCCGATATCCTATGGATTTAGTATTTACAAGCGCTTACGCGGTGCTGATTGAGGCCGACGATGTACTGTCGCGGATCGGTGAGAATCCGGAATCGGGAAATGCCGCGTTAGATGATCTTTATGGCTATATTGCCAACCGACTTGAGGCTGCGGGCACCGGTAAAATATGCCGTTTGAACCGCTCGCAGATTGGGCTAATCTATACAACGGAGCCAGACCTGCTGGAACTGCAGCTGCAAAAGCTGGTGCAAGAGGTACGCGAGCGAACCTCGTTTACGATAACTGTAAGCTATGGAAGTCAGGCGACTTCACTGGAAGAGCTGCCGGTCTCTTTTTCCCAAGCCAAGGCATTTATGAACGGAAAGATGTTCATCGGCAAGAACCGGGTTATCCACCCCGTAATGAACAAGGCAGGGATGACCAAGGACATCAAGGATTTGAGCGTCGTGCTGGAAGCCATGTTTGGAGCGATGGCCGGATACAGACTGATTGATATTTGCGACTGTATTGATGAGCTATTTGACGTGGCTGCCGATTTTGAGCATCCGGTCAAGGTATACCACTTCTCTATTCATATTGCGACCCGGCTTGAAGCTTATCTGGGAACATTGAATGAGACCTATGAGAGTCTGTTAGGATGGGGCATTCAGCAAATGGATGTCATACATAATTTAGAAACTGTTGAGGACATCAAACGGTGGCTTCGCAATACGCTATTCCAGATCTCGGAGATTTTGTTTATGAAGAAGCAGCATAAGAACCGGCGTTTAATGGAGCATATTGAACAGTATATCAAGGAGAAGCTGTCTGATAACCTGACGCTGCGCGAGGTGGCTAACCATTTTGCCTATTCTCCGAATCACCTCGGTGTAATGTTCAAGGAGCATATGGGGGAGAGCTTCAATGAATATCTGGTCCGCATCCGAATGGAAAAGGCGATTACCCTGCTGGATCAGCACCAGTACAAGATTTATGAGGTGGCTGAGAAGGTGGGTTACAAGAATATTGCCTATTTCAGCAGGCAATTTCGTGAGCATTTCAACATTACCGCCGCAGACTACAGAAAGCAGAGTTGATCTTCATGCAGAGACGCTTTCCTTCCCCTTATATGCCTTTGGGCTACAAGCTGTTGATATCCTATTTGCTGCTGGTGCTGACTCCGGTCATTGGCATCGGCAGTTATGCGTACATATCTTCCGTAAATACGATTGCCGAGCATACTCGAAGTAATCTTGAAGTGACCGTGAAGCAGGTCGGCAACAATGTCGATTATCGCCTGAAGGACCTGATTCGCAGCTCGGATGAGATCTACACGGATCAGACGTTATCACGTTATTTGACTGGCTATCATTCCGGGTGGGAAAAATACAATATTATGTCCCAGTACATTCTGCCCAAATTGGAGAATGCCGCAAACCTGCCTAACCAGGAAGTGATGTTGTCCCTATATGTAGATAACCCGAATGTTAGTGAGTATTACTATCTTAGCGAGTACTACTATAGTGACAACAGTACCGTAAATGCGGGACAGGGAGGCCGCAAGTATGCGCTGTTTCACACCCAGCGGATTCAGAATACGCAATGGTATCAATCACTGGATCTGCATTTTGGCTCAGCGGAGTGGAAGCAGGTGGATAAGGACAAGGAGACGGGTAGCATCTCTTATCTCCGGCCGCTGATCAATTACGATTCCTTGCAACTGAGCGGCCTGTTCAAGATGACGGTGAATATGAAGTATATTTTCTCCGATGTAGATACTGGACATCTGGGCGAGGATAGCATCCTCTTTATTGTGGACGATAAGGATCATCTGCTGTTCTCCAGCTCGAAGAATCAGATGGACCCGGCGATGCTGTCAAGCGCTGCTAATGGGGATATCGTCAAACCTGACTCATTCATGGAGATTAAGACGCCAATTAATAACATGTCGGCGAGCATAGTTGCCTGGGTTCCTTACTCTTCATTGAAAAAGAACTCTGAACAAGTTCGCAATGTGACTATATGGATCTGCGTATTGATTCTGGCGCTACTGTTCGTGATCAGCATTATTATGTCCCAGTATTTCTCGCGGCGGTTTATGAAGCTGACAGCCTCGCTGAAGTCCTTCCAGGAAGGGAATTTCCACAAGCGAATGCCGATTCAGGGGAACGATGAATTTTCAGAGATAGGCAGTGCCTTCAATGATATGGCATCGACGATACAGCGATTGATTGATGAAGTGTATGTCAGTAATCTGGAGAAGAAGGAAACGGAGCTGCAGGTGCTTCATTCCCAGATGAATCCACATTTTCTGTACAACACCTTCTCGTCCATCAGCCGGATGGCGAAGCTGGGGGAAATTGATAAGCTGCATGAGATCGTGCGAGCTTTGGCCAGATTCTACCGTCTGTCTCTGCATCGCGGAGATATGATCATTCCGATTGAGCAGGAGATTCAGATCGTGGAATCTTATCTGGAGATTCAGAAGATCAAGAACGCGGACCGTATCAACGTGACATATGAAATTGCGCCGGAAGTGATGGAATACGAGACGGTGAAGTTTATTTTGCAGCCGTTTGTGGAAAATGCCTTGGAGCATGCCTGGTATGATGATGAGATATCGATTATCATTCGTGCGTATCCTGATGGCGAGGACATTTGCTTCGAGGTGGAAGATAACGGACTTGGCATGAAGGAAGAGATCATCGAATTGGTGCTGGACCCGACAGACAAGGGAATTGGCTATGGCATCCGCAATGTGGATCAGCGCATCAAGTTGCAGTACGGTAAGGAATACGGTGTAATTATCAATAGCTCATTGGGTGAGGGAACGGTTATCCGAATCCGTTTTCCTTCTCGAATGCCCGGCAAGGATACGAAGGGCGAACATAGCTTGACGATGTAATCCAAGCCATAATATCAATCTATACATGCAAAAGGGATGCTCTAAAGGCCGATGAACGGCTTAAGGAGCATCCCTTTCTTTTATATCACTGGATTGATGACTTCAGGATCCCCTGGAGTCTTGGAGCGGTTAAACAGGTAGACGATATAAGCGACTAGGAACGGCATGACAATGGCAAAGATGCCTGCCCACACATTGACACTTTCCTTCATAAAGATCAGCGTCACGCCCATCAGAATGCTGTCAAACACGACATGGCTGAACATGACGGCAATAAAGCCGTAGCGTAGGAAAATGTAGCTGAACAACAGTCCGATCACAGTCAGCTCAATCGGGCGCGAGGAGATTGGATAGATCGGGTACAGCGTATGCCCGAAAGCCCAGATGAGGGTGGTGATCAGGCTGGCAACCAATGTGCTGCGCACGATTTTCTTCAGCATGCGAATACCGAACAGGCGGTAGATGGCCTCCTCAGACAGGCCCGCCAGCCAGGCTACGACCGGTAGCAGCCATGCGTACCTCATATTATAAGGCGACTGGCTGGCATCGGTTGTGGACCAATTGTGCAGGGTCAATGACAGGAGGATGAACATCAGCGTTTGTACCCCAAGCAGGACAAAGGCCCAGACGTACCCGGCACGAATGCTGTCCAGTACATATTGGCCGTATCCCGGCTCTTTGGCACGGGGCCATGGATTCATTCCTTCTTCTTTACGCCAGAGGCCGTCTCCGCCGACCAGTGAGAAGTAGAGAAGGGAAGACATGAGCAGGCTGTACAGTACATAAATCACGAACATCACAATGGCCGTAACCCGTGCCTCCACATTATCACCGGAGGTCTCCGGCAGCATGTTGTACGTAGTGGCCATCATGATCAGGAAATGAACTGTGCTGAGGAAGAGGCCGCGCTTAAAGGAAGTATGGCTCCGCTTCAGGATGCTGTAGATCAGGGCCAGTATGCCCAGAGCTATGGTCGGTAGGCCGTAACCGTACAGAGTCAATTTTGTAGCCAGCGACTTTTGGCTGTCAACGTACGTGTTATGCCAGCCTGGTGCTGCAAATCCAGGCTTGAAGGAGGAAACATCTCCTCCATCAAAAGTAAATTGATACTGCAGGCGTGATTCTCCTACAGTGACCGAGCTGTCTGTGTATGCCAGCCCGGAACTACTGCTACCCGGCTCAATTTGCAGCTTGGCAGGATTAACGCCCCATTCCTTCAGCCAGGGACGGGCCAGTTGTTCCTTCTGTGCTAAGGACAGTGGCGTTTCCTCCTCGCTCGCGGCAATGGAATGAGAACCGCTGCGCGAATTGCCGCCTGGAACGGCTGCCCCGCGGGCAAAGCTGACCGCCTGCCCGGTATACATATTAAGATTCACGGTCAGAAGAGTACCATTCTGACCTGCAGGTGTGAAGGCCGCATGATAAACATCGTAGGGATAACGCTGATCCAGTTTCTTTTTACTATAATCCTCCAGTAGTTTCTCCCGCGACATATAGCCGAAGAAGGAAGAGTCGGACTGGTAGGTGATGTTCCATTCTCCGTCCGAGACGGTATAGCCCAGCTTCTGTGCCGCGAATGCCGCAGCGTTATTCCGTGCCACGTCTTTGCTGATTACTGCGGTACTTCCTTCAGGTGCGCCTCCGAGTAAGGAAGGAAACACCTGGAACATAATGAATAGGGCAATGCCTATGATGCCCGAAATAATTAGCCCTTTGGAGAGAGGGCGCTGCTTAAGGGGGTGGCCGACGGGATTCATATAACGCCTCCTTTTGGGTGAACTCATGTATTATGGCACTACTTGCAATATGATACAAATGAGAGCAATCCAGTTATTTTGCTTGTCTACAATCTGCTAACAAGTATTCTTACGCAGAGGGGCCTGTTTTTATGATTTTAATGTTTCTTTCTGACCATTTCATTGCTTTGAGCGATAACGAGGTGTAGATATCTGGCCCCAAGAGGGAGGCAGGCCGCGGCAAGCGGCAATCCGATCAAGGTTACCCATCCAAGCAGCAGCCAATTTGGCGACTGTCCGATTTGTATATTTTCCGGGAGCAGGGTATGATTCACAATCGTTTGTTGAAGCGCAATGATCATATACAGCGGAAAGATCAGTGCGATCAATATCTTTGACTTCATCAGATAATAGCTGATTTGCAGCAGGCAGAGGGACAGGATGAGCATCAGCGTTGATGTTAAGAAGATGTATGCAAACCAATGCAGATAATCAGTAACAGAAGCGAAATGGGCTCTTCCTCCTGCGAGAGCTGCCCCGATTCCAGCCAGAGTGGCTATGCTCAGCATCAGATGTAGGCGAAGGACGGTGACCCCTGTTGCGAAGATACTAGATGTTATAAGCAGCAGTCTAGGATGTGGAAAAGAGAGGCGCCAATTCAGCTGCTTGTGCTCGACCCCGCTTTTGCACATGATCCATATGGAAGCTACCAGTACAGGCAAGATAAATAGCATCTTGGTCAGAGTCAGTACAAACTGATCGTCTTCGGGGAACAGGTAGAACAAGATAAACGTTCCAGCAAGGACGGCTCCCTTGATCACCTTAATGGGTATTAATCCTTCAACATATTGCAGGCGGCTGCGCTCCAGTTGATACAGTGCCTGGAATCCGGAAGAACGTCGGTACGATTTCACAGTGTTCTGCTCTTTAACAAATGGAAGCTGTACGGCCAGGAAATTGTAGCGGATCTCACTCATTCTTTCGAGACCAGCCTTGGCAATCCAATGAATCAGCATGTAGCTCAGAGGCCAGCCAATCAGCAGAATACCTAGCGTATACAGCAGTATATAGGACGGATTCAGGTATTGTAATGGCTCACCGTTCAAAGCAGTGGAATTCAAGTATGTGGCCAAAGCCATCAATGGAGACAGCCATAATAGTGAAAAGGGGACGAGCAGCAGCAGCTTCCAGCCCATAAGAATGGTTCCTGCCAGCAATCCGCATACGATGGCGAGCGGAAAGATGGAAGCCATAAAGAGTGCATGAGCGACTACTGTCAGGACGAGCTCTTTGAGCAGAAGGTGCTCATAGTGTCCTGTCAGGTTGAAGAGTACATACAGTCCGATATTAGAAGCGATAACGATGGAAGCAAGATACAATCCATGCTTAAACAGGCTGATCGCCTTGGCATACAGCAGAAGCGTGCGGGAGTGCGGGAAATTCAGAATCCACTCCCGGCTACTATGGACTGTAAACAACAGCATATCCACTGAAGAAAGATACATAACGATCCCTATCATAAGAATGGTGCCTGCTGTAAAGGGACCTTGCAGAGAAGGCTGTCTGCTATGAAAGAGATACCATCCGATACCCAAGAGCAGAGTGAATAGCGCTACAGTAATCCCCCAAAAAGATTGTCTGCCCCATTTATACGGATTATAGCGGCTATACTCCAGATCTGTTAATGCTCTAAGCGTTGTCATGCGAACACTTCCCTGTAACGGGATTCAACGGACTGACCGGACTTACGGAGCTGTTCCACATCCTCAACACCTTGAATCCGTCCGTTACCGATTAGAATGAGGCGGTCAAACAGTAGCTCCATTTCCCGGATATCATGCGTAGCAATAAAAAAGGTACGCTCACCATCAGCCATCTCGCCCACAACTGTGGACGCAATTTCCTCTCTGGAAATAAGGTCCACGCCAGTGAAGGGCTCATCGAGTATGACTAACGGAGCTTTGCGGGACAGGCAGGTCAGCAGTTGCAGTCTGGCTTCTTCCCCGCGGGATAAGGTTGAGATACGGGATTCCCTCTTAACGGAAAGCTGACCCATTAGCTGCTCTGCCTTCACATTGTCCCAATCGGGATATATGCCTTCAGCAAAGTGAAGCCAGCGCCCTACAGTCAGCCATCCAGGCAGGCTGCTGCGGTCCGGCAGCAGGGATAATTGTCCTAGACGCTCTACACCGGCAGATTCGCCGAAAATCTTCACGGAGCCGGAGTCTGGTGTAGCCAGTCCGGTGATCAGACGTAATAGGGTAGACTTACCCGCACCGTTAGGACCGAGCAGTCCCGTGATACTGCCTTGGGGAATATGGAAACTTACGTCGTCCAGAATTGTTTTTTTCCTCGCGTGGAGGGTTAGGTTCTGACATTGCACGGCGGCCGTGTGTTCTGGCAGTGCAGAAATATCGTTATTCATACGCATCAAGATTCCTCCTTATCAAATTGCAGCATCTGCTCAACTGATAGCCCCAGGCTGTCACCCGCAGCTTTAAATTGTCGCACGGCCTCCAGGATCATTTCCTTGCGGGCCTCCCCGATGACATCCTGTTCTCTCGTAACAAAGGTACCCTGTCCACGATAGGTGACGATCAGGCCCATTCGCTCCAGCTCCTGATAGGTTCTTGCAGCTGTAGTGGGATTCACGCCTCGGTCGGCGGCCAAGTCCCTGACTGATGGCAGACGCGAGCCAAGTGGGATGAGACCAGTAACAATCCGGCCCCGGATGGCTTCGACGAATTGTTCATAGATGGGACGCGAGGGATTGATCTGAAATTGCTGTGGCAGCAGCTCCAAAGATTCTTCCATGTCTACCCCCTAGTAGGAATAATGTGTATGGGTATGGATCATACACTTGTTGTATGTAGTGTATCATTTCTCACCATACAATTTCAAGGTTTAAAAGTTCTACGTATTCATGAAACCGTGAAAAACGATGCAATCACAGGCAAGTCACGGAAAAGGAATGAGAACAGGGTCTCCTGCGTTCGCGGTCTCTCTTTAAGACATTATTTTATCCAAATATACTTAATAGTGTCTTTGTGATGTCAGGACAGAACGTATATAATTTGAATGCAATTAGATATAAGCCGAATTTCAATTGAAAACGGGGGAACCATAAGAAGTGAAAGGTGCTTGCAGACGTAAGTTTGAGCGCCGATCTTCAGGGGTGAATTTCGTTCCGGGAACGAATAGGGCAGCCTGCAGCCGCCCGAATCCGTCAGCTAACCTCGTAGGCTTCAGAACACTGCAGGAACCAAGGGGTAGAGGCATTGGTGTTCCAGTGCTTTTTTTGTTTGGCATTCTAATGGCATACACCGTCAATTTATTATAGTGAGAGGTGAGGATTTGGCTCCGCCATTCCCCAAGTTGAACCGTTTCACAATATTGAAGCTTTCCCCGCCCCAGACGCTGGTACTCGGTTTTGCGGCGATTATTTTGATTGGCACGCTGCTGCTGATGCTTCCGGTTTCCAGTCGGTCGGGACATTCATTAAATTTTATAGATGCGCTATTTACAGCAACTTCTGCTACCTGCGTTACCGGGTTGGTAGTCGTGGACACCGGTACGTATTTCTCCCTTTTCGGGCAGACCGTCATTATGCTCCTGATTCAGGTTGGCGGCCTGGGCTTCATGACGATGGCAACGCTCTTTGCTCTGGTGTTAAAGCGGAAAATCTCGCTGCGCGACCGGCTTATCCTACAAGAGGCCATGAATCAGAGCTCGATGGAAGGCATTGTACGGCTCATCCGCCGAGTACTGATCTATTCACTCATGATCGAGGGGAGTGCGGCACTGCTGCTGTCGATACGCTGGGCGTTTGATATGCCGCTCGGCAAGGCGATTTATTTTGGACTGTTCCACTCCATTTCCATGTTCAACAATGCAGGTTTTGACCTGTTCGGGCATTACAGTAGCCTGATGGGATATGTAAATGACCCTGTAGTGAATCTGATTGTTATGTTCCTGATTGTCACTGGTGGCCTTGGATTTATCGTAATTGCCGATATCGTCGATTACCGGCGCAAGCGCAGGTTGTCGCTGCACAGCAAGGTTGTATTATCCACAACCGCAGCGTTGATTTTGGCGGGGACGCTCGTGATTTTTGTATTTGAATTTACGAATCCGCGGAGCATGGGCTCCTTGAACATTGGCGGCAAAATACTGTCTGCATTCTTCCAGTCTGTCACACCCCGTACAGCTGGGGCTAATACGCTGGATATTTCCGGGCTGCGTCAGGCCACGCAATTTTTTATTGTGATTCTAATGTTTATCGGTGCTTCTCCCGGTTCTACCGGTGGCGGGATCAAAACAACGACTTTTACGCTCATGATTGGTGCCGTAATCTCTATGTTGCGTGGGCGTGAGGATATTGTATTCTTCCGTTACCGGCTGGCGCAGGAGCGGGTGTTCAAAGCACTGACCATTACCTTGCTCGCTCTCCTATTGATTGTCACTGTATCTATGGTGCTCTCGACGACCGAGGGACGCGACTTTTTAGAGATTCTGTTCGAGACGACATCGGCTTTCGCGACTGTGGGGCTGAGCATGGGATTGACGCCGGAGCTGTCGTTAGTTGGCAAAATCCTCATCTGTTTCACCATGTTTGCTGGCAGGCTGGGACTATTAACGCTGGCCTACGCACTTGGTCCAAAACAGGGTAAACCATTGTATCAGTATCCGGAAGGCAAAATGATTATTGGATAAGGAGTTATCGGGAGATGAAACCACAGCAATTTGTAGTAATTGGGCTGGGACGGTTCGGTTCAAGCTTGGCGCTTGAGCTGATGGATATGGGCTATGAGGTGCTCGGCGTGGACCATCTGGAAGAACGGGTGGAGGAGATGAGTGACAAGCTCACCCATGCGGTGATGGCGGATGCCACAGACGAGGGCATTTTGCGTTCGCTCGGTGTCAGAAATTTCGACTGCGGCATTGTAGCCATTGGCGATAATATGGAGCGTAGTATTCTGACAGCCATTCTGCTGAAGGAACTTGGCGTCAAGCAGGTGGTAGCCAAAGCCATATCTATTCTTCATGGACGTGCTTTGACCAAGCTGGGTGTGGACCGGGTGATTTTCCCGGAGCGGGATATGGGGATTCGGGTGGCTCACCAGTTGGTTACTCCCAATCTGCTGGATTATATCGAAATATCCAAGGATTATAAAATCGTCGAGATGAATGTTCCATCGTGCATGGATGGTAAGAGTTTGTCTCAGTTGAATACCCGTGCCAAATACGGATGTAGTATCATCGCCATCAACAGGGAGAGTGGAATTATCGTCGCTCCGACTGCGCTGGATTCCTTGCATGAAGGTGATATTATGGTCGTCATCGGCTCCAATGAGGGTATTGATCAATTTGAGGAAGAAGCGGTTAACCTGTAATTATATATCCCAAAAACCCGTCTGCGGCTTGTCCGCAGGCGGGTTTTTTTAAGACCAAAGGCCTCTTCTCAATCGGCCAGCTTTGGCAGGAACACTTCTTCTGTCACCTGCACCAGTGACCGGGCAGCACCGCTGAGCCCACCGCCGTCTCGGTAGATCAGACAGGTCGTCCGCTGGGTCTGCTCCAACTCCTTGATATGCAGCGAGACGAGCCCGCTACCATTAAGCAGTTCGGGACGCAGATAGGATTTGGGCAAGAGTGCCGCGGTCTTGGCCGTCGGCAGCAGCCGGACGATCGCCTCGAAAGAATCAATTTCCATACGCACATCGGGATCAATACCGCAACGCTGGAACAGGTCGTCGGTCAGGCGGCGGTACCAGGTTCCCTTCGAGAACAGGATCATCGGCAGGCGTGAGAGATGGTCCATGCTTAGCTTGGGCAGGAGCGTAAGAGGATGCTGACTGGAAACCACCAGGCGGAGCTGATCCTCGAAGAGCGGAATACAGCGTAGCCCAGGCTCCTGAATGGAGGAAGCAATAATCCCTACATCACACTTGCCCTCGCTGACCGAGGAGACGATCTCATGCGTCTTGCCAGTAATCAGCTTCAGTTCGGCAGCGGGATACTTCTCCATGTAGGTGTTGACCAGCGGCGGCAGTGTAGTCTGCAGCGTGGTCAGGCTGGCCCCCAGCGTAACAAGCTGAGGTTCGCCTTCTTTGAACTTTGAGAGCGCCTCCAGAAATTTGGATCGCTGCTGTCGCTGTTCTAGCGCATAGGTGTAAGCCAGACGGCCAACCTCGGTAAGTTCTAGGCGCTTGCCGTACCGGTTGAACAATGGGACACCGAGCCTCTCCTCCAGTTTGGAGATTTTGCGGGAAAGGGCGGGTTGTGACAGGTTAAGCTGGCGTGAAGCCCGGTTCAGGCTGGAATGCTCCACCACTGCCGCGAATATATCCAGATCGTCAAACATAGTGTCTTCCTCCCGTAATAATACAAGGTATGACTCTGTCAGGATTGTGCCTGATTCTGCCGGTATAAGAAGTGATAAAAAGCATAGAACAATTGAGGGCTGAATCACAGATAATTAGTGCTTTCAGGAATGAAAAGGGAAAAAAGTGCTGTAAATGATAATCATTATCATATAAAAAACATTCTTATGCATTAATTGTATAACGATTAATAATTATATTGCAATTCCCTTATAAGACAAAAAAGAGTAACATGAAAAGTGACACAAGATATTCACACTTTGTGAATAAATAATCAAAGTCCGGGAACACAAGGGATAGCGGCTTGCAAATCGGGAGATATCCTTTTTTCATGTCATCATGCGCTGTTTCAAGAAGTAGTCCCGGCGGTAAATGCTCATTAATGAAAACGCTGTTTTAATCGGAAAGGGGACACACCAGTATGAGAGGATTTTATTCCAGAAAGATTCATTCCTTGCTCGGCGTTATCCCGCTCGGGGGCTTTTTTCTTGAGCACATGCTGACGAATTTCTCGGCAGTTGAGGGTGGCGCTTCCGGTTTCACAGACAGTGTGCTGTGGCTGAACAGCCTGCCACTCGTCTTCTTCCTGGAATTGTTCGGTATATGGCTTCCCTTGCTGTATCACGGGGTATACGGTCTGTACATCGCCTACCAGTCGAAGCCGAACCTGAACCGTTTTAAGCTGGAACGCAACTGGCGATATACGCTGCAGCGGGTTACAGGCGTTATCACGTTTATCTTTATCGTCTGGCATGTGTTCGAGACCCGTTTCCAAGTGACGCTCGGCAATGTGAAGCATGAAGAGCTTGGCGGATTGATGCACAATATTGTAACTCAGCCGCTACTGCTTACATTCTACATCATCGCGATCGTGGCGGCGTCCTTCCACTTTGCTAACGGGCTGTGGTCGTTCCTGATCAGCTGGGGTATTACCGTCGGGCCGCGCTCGCAGCGTGTATCTTCCGTGATCTGCCTGGGGCTGTTCGTGATCGTAACCGTTATGTTCCTGGTATCGCTCGTTACTTTCCGTGACAGTGAGTTCCAGACAACTGCTACTGCTCTGCAATCATTGAAAACATTCATCTAAATTAAAGGTAGTCTTTCATATTTTCGGTAAGCGTGTGCTTTGGAAGCGGGTTTTGTACGAAGCTGATCGATGCGGCATATGCTGACAAAACTGTTAGGAGTGAACTTATCATGGCAACAGCAGACATCATTATCGTGGGCGGTGGTCTGGCCGGCTTGATGGCGACCATCAAGGCAGCTGAGTCCGGTGCGCATGTTCATCTATTCTCACTTG
The DNA here is from genome assembly GCF_042887565.1 of Paenibacillus sp. NPDC057934. Classification (NCBI taxonomy): domain Bacteria; kingdom Bacillati; phylum Bacillota; class Bacilli; order Caryophanales; family Paenibacillaceae; genus Paenibacillus; species Paenibacillus sp. NPDC057934. The sequence continues at coordinate 262,232 of NZ_JBHVPB010000008.1, read as the reverse complement.
TCCCTGTCAAAAGATCACACTCTGTCTGCGCCCAAGGCGGCATCAATGGTGCCGTGAACACCAAGGGCGAGGGCGACTCGCCTTGGGAGCATTTTGACGATACGGTCTACGGTGGAGACTTCTTAGCGAACCAGCCGCCAGTCAAGGCGATGTGTGAAGCAGCGCCCGGCATTATCCACTTGATGGACCGGATGGGTGTCATGTTCAACCGTACGCCGGAAGGCTTGCTCGATTTCCGCCGGTTTGGCGGTACGAAGCGTCATCGGACGGCTTTTGCCGGAGCGACGACGGGTCAGCAGCTGCTGTACGCCCTTGACGAGCAGGTTCGCCGCTGGGAGGCGGAGGGTCTGGTTACTAAGAGCGAGAACTGGGAATTCCTCTCGGCCATTATTGATAACGACGGCGTCTGCCGCGGGATCAGTGCCCAGAATCTGAAGACGATGGAAATCGAGACTTTCCCGGCGGATGCAGTCATTCTAGCCAGCGGCGGTCCCGGCATTATTTTCGGCAAAACGACCAACTCTGTCATTAACACAGGTACCGCGGCCAGTGCTGTGTACCAACAGGGTGTGCATTACGCGAACGGCGAGTTCATTCAGATTCACCCTACGGCCATTCCGGGCGACGACAAGCTGCGGCTGATGTCGGAATCTGCGCGTGGGGAGGGCGGACGGATCTGGACTTACAAGGACGGCAAACCGTGGTATTTCCTCGAAGAAAAATACCCGGCGTATGGTAACCTGGTGCCGCGTGATATCGCAACTCGTGAAATTTTCAATGTTTGTGTGGATCAAGGTCTCGGGATTAATGGAGAGAACATGGTCTATCTCGATCTCTCCCACAAAGATCCGAAGGAACTGGACGTTAAGCTCGGCGGGATTATCGAAATCTATGAGAAGTTCATGGGCGATGATCCACGCAAGATTCCAATGAAAATCTTCCCGGCGGTCCACTATTCCATGGGCGGCATGTGGGTCGATTACAACCAGATGACGAACATTCCGGGCCTCTTCGCGGCAGGGGAATGTGAGTACCAATACCATGGAGCGAATCGTCTCGGGGCGAACTCGCTGGTATCCGCCATTTACGGTGGAATGGTCGCCGGACCGAAGGCAGTTGAATATATTAAAGGCTTGAAGAAATCGGTGCAGGATATCTCCTCTACCGTGTTCGATGGTTTCCACAAGAAGCAGGTCGATAAATATGAGTCCCTCCTGGGGATGTCAGGCAACGAGAATGCCTATGTCATCCACAAGGAGCTGGGCGAATGGATGACGGCCAACATGACGGTGGTGCGCCACAACACGAAGCTGGAAGCGACGATCGGCAAAATCAAGGAGCTCAAAGAGCGCTACCAGAATATCAACATGAACGATACGTCACGCTGGAACAACCAGGGTGTCGCGTTTACTCGCCAGCTATGGAACATGCTGGAGCTGTCCGAGGCGATGACGCTTGGTGCGCTGCTCCGCAACGAGAGCCGCGGGGCACACTACAAGCCAGAGTTCCCTGACCGCAACGATGAGGAGTTCCTGAAGACAACCAAAGCGGAGTGGACTGCGGAAGGCCCGCAGATTTCTTACGAAGCCGTGGATGTCTCACTGATCCCGCCGCGGATTCGCGACTACTCGAAGGACAAGTAAGCGCCGGCAAAGCCACTGCTTCAGAAGATTGACACTCATGCATGGGGGTAGCGGTAGGCTAACGGACGAATATCTGCAATTGTCAGATCAGCAGGCTCATGGACAGTTAACAAATAGTCCTATTGGTAGACCGTTAGTGAGATTCAAGAAACGTATACTTCACAACACTTTTAGGAGGTAACGATGATGGCGGAAACAGCCCAAGCTCCCAAAAACGTAAAGTTTGTTATCACCCGCCAGGATGATCCGCAAAGCTCGTCGTATACAGAGGAATTTGATCTTCCTTACCGTCCGGGGATGAACGTGATCAGCGCCCTGATGGAAATTCAGCGTAATCCTGTCAATGCCAAGGGCGACAATACGGTTCCGGTATGTTGGGATTCCAACTGTTTGGAGGAAGTGTGTGGTGCCTGCTCCATGGTCATCAACGGCAAGCCCCGCCAAGCCTGTGCTGCCCTGATCGATAATCTGGAACAGCCTGTCCGGATCGAACCGATGAAGACATTCCCTGTGGTGCGCGACCTTGTCATTGACCGCAGTCGGATGTTTAACGCGCTCAAGCGGGTAAAAGCCTGGATTCCTATTGACGGTACCTACGACTTGGGTCCGGGGCCGCGTATGCCTGAAAAGAAACGGCAGTGGGCTTACGAATTGTCTAAGTGCATGACCTGTGGTGTCTGCCTGGAGGCTTGCCCGAATGTCAATGCCAAGACCGATTTTATCGGTCCGGCAGCAATCTCTCAAGTACGGTTGTTCAATGCCCATCCAACGGGCGAGATGAACGCTGAAGAGCGTCTCGAGGCACTGATGGACGATGGCGGGATCGACGGGTGCGGTAACTCGCAGAACTGTGTGGCGGCTTGTCCGAAGGGCATTCCGCTGACAACTTCGATTGCCGAGATTAACAAGCAGACTACAAAACATATGTTCAAACGCTGGCTGGGTGTGTAACAGGCACTCTGCTAAGCAGTAAAGACAGCCATTCCCAGCCATCTGCTGCGGGGTGGCTGTCTGTTTTTTTAGCGAAAGGGTTTGAGCCTGCACTTTTTAGCGTAAATATCCATAAAGTCTATTATAAAAGCGCTTTCCTGCTGGGTTTATGTCATCATATCCAACTATGATATAATCATCATAGTTTATGTAAGCCAGAGAGCTGGAAGAGTTGGGGAGGAATAGATGTGATTTGTCGGGAGCAGGACGGAGCATTTGTGATGATGAAGCAACACGAGCATGGGGAATTGTCGGGTGTCCTTGCGGAATGGATCAAGGAAGAGCTCGGTCTTGGGAAGAACCGGCGGGAGGAAGTGCTGCGAGCGGTGGCCGAGCATGATCGGGGCTGGATTGATCTCGACGAGACGCCTTTCTGGAACGATGCGGCTGATGCGCCTTATACCTTCTTCGATTTCCCTTTAGTTCCGAAACTAACCTTCTATCAGCGAGGGCTGAACGAGATTGAAGCTGACACGCCATATGGAGCGCTGCTATGCAGCCTGCATTTCGATCGGCTGATTGATATATCCGGCGAGGATTATCCTGAACTGACTTTATACCAGGAGCATGAGAAGGCCCGCCAGGCCCGCATCTCCCTTGAGTTAGAGGCAACTGCTCCGATCGGGGAGAATGAACTGCGCTATGATTCCCATCTACTGCAGTTCTGTGACGATCTCTCGTTGTACTTGGGACTGAATAAACCCGGTAGTACACAAGCAGAGGGGCATCCATGGTGGCGTGAAGGGTTTTCGGGTAGTGAGGATTTTTCCTTTACTTCCGGACAGCGGATTACGGCGACATGGAAGGATGAGGGGACTTTGATTTTGAACCCGTTTCCATTTAGTCGGCAACTGGAGGTATCCTTCAAGCAGCGTCGTGTTCAGAAGTCGGTAATCAAGGAAAAGGGGATTGCCTCTGCATACAAGGAGGCGCCGGAGGAGGTAGTACATCTGGTGCTGACTGGCCCGAAGCAATAAGGTGAAAATCCGGAGGTAACTAGCCCGAAAGGAGAATACCCTATGAACAAAAGCTCGTCCGGGGTTCCTCCCCTTGAAGGTACAGATAAGAATGATACCCAGCACCAGCGGCCCAAAATTACCCGTCGTCAGTTCCTGGCTCGCGGCGCGGCAGCCGTTGTAGGCGCAGGGCTGCTGACCGGTGGCTATTCTTGGCTAGCTGAGCCGCGCTGGCTGGAGGTGACCCAACTGGAGTTGCCTCTGGTTGGGCTACCGGGAGCTTTTGCAGGCCTGAAAGTGGTGCATTTCAGTGACACGCATCTGGGTTTTAACAAGGATGCTAGTGATATAACCCGTCTGGTTAGTCATATCAGGAAGGCTGACCCGGATCTGATTTGTTTTACCGGTGATATTGTGGATAGCAATCCCGGCGACTTGACGGAATCTGTACCTGTGCTAGCTGAGCTCAAGGCTCCCCTTGGCAAGTATGCGATTCTGGGCAATCATGATTACAAGAATACGGACAAAGTAACCCAATTGCTAAAATCTGCGGGATTTCAGGTGCTGCGCAATGAATCTATGCTGATCAAGCGTGGCGGTGCGATAATGGCTATCACCGGACTCGATGATTTGTTGCATGGCAAACCGGACCCAGAGGCAGCGCTGCAAGGCGTTCCACCGGGGACCTTTACGCTGCTACTAATGCATGAACCGGATTACGCCGATACGGCGGAGGACTACCCCTTCCATCTACAGTTGTCGGGGCACAGCCATGGCGGGCAAATCCGCCTGCCAGTGGTTGGTGCGCCGTTCACCCCCTATGGATCGCTTAAATACATATCCGGATTATATTACACGGAGAACAAGCGAATGCCGGTCTATGTGAACAGGGGTTTTGGAGAGACTTATATGCCGTTCCGGCTGTTATGCAGACCCGAGCTTACGGTGTTAACTTTGCGTCAGACTTGAGCCAAGGAGTAAGGAATGAATCAGAACACAATGATGCATAGCTTTCGATCGAGGAGAGTGGAGAGTAAATGAGTCCCTATGAGACCCTGAAGCTGCCCCATCAGAACGGGACGGCAATAGAACTGCGGCCCATGTCGTCGGAGGATGCCCGAACTTTGCGGATGCTGCTCTCTCATCCACAGGTCAAGCCGCATATTGTGATGCGCCCGGGAGGGTCGCAGCCTGCCTTTATGGATAAGTTGATTAACCGAATGCTGTACGCTATTGATCCTAGTGCACTACATACCGGTATCTATAGACGCGGACAGCAGGAGCTGGTGGGGACCGTTTCTTTGCAGAACTGGAATCGGCAGGAGGGCAGAGCTATTCTGGGCTACATGGTTGATCCAAAGTGGTGGGGACATGGTTACGCTACAGAGGCAGTGGGGCTATTGTTGAACTATGGATTTCAGGAGCTGGGGCTGAAGGTAGTGGAAGGCCGATGCCGGGGGGACAACACGGGTTCCGAGCGGGTTATGCTAAAAAATGGCTTGCAACTGGAGCGAACGGTGCCGATTGTAGCTTCCGGAGGCGATGTAATGAAAGTCTTTAGGCTTTGTTACACAAATGAAATAATGCCGTTATAAAACTCTAACAGTGTCCGGTTAAACTAAGTACATGACCCCCTTTTGAAAATATATAACTGCTTTGGGACCCGATTACTCGGGTCCATTTTTTTGCCATTAATCATATATGGGGAAGATAAGGTTGTACGTGTGGCTAGAGGACTACGGTGACCTTCTCGCGCTGCTTGAAGTATACCCAGTGCTTGAACCCGATTTCCTTAAGGCGCGCGGCGACGTCGTCTAATTCATCGGCCACACGGGACGGCTTGTGCGCATCGGAGCCGAAGGTGACCTCGACACCGAAATGCAGGGCCCGCTCCAAAATGGCGTCTGACGGGTACCAGCCCCCGCTCAGCTTCGTTTTACCCGAGGTGTTGATCTCGATGGCGACGCCGCTTTCACCTATGGTACGCAGGCAGTCATCCAACGGGCCTGGTGCAGGAATTTCAGAGAAAGCCGGGTAATTGCCCTTCATGGCATCGATATGCCCGAGAATTTGGAACATGCCACTGCGAGCGGACTCAGCAATCAGGCGGTAATACTCGGTTTTGGTCGCAATTTGCTCAGAGCGGTTCAACCCTTTCCAGCGGCCTTTATTAAAAATACTGACGTCAGCCACATAATGTACTGACCCGATAATATAGTCGAAAGGATGGCGCGCGAGTGTCGTGCGATATAGCTCTGCATACTGCGGAAAATAATCAGACTCGATACCCAGAAGGACGTCGATCCGGCCTTCATATTCTTTTTTTAGTGACAGAACTTCATCAACATAGAATGCCAGCTCCGACTTCGCCATTGCGATGCGCGGAAAGGCTTGCTCCTCGGGGCTTCCGAAGTAGGGGGTGTGATCGGAGATGCCTATGGCGCTCAGTCCGGCGCTCAGTCCAGCCTCAATATAATCGCGGATATTACCGTCGGCATGGCCGCAGCGAAAATGATGTGTGTGCAGATCGAATTTCATGGCAGGACCTCTCCTTTGACCAATATAGTGGTGTGGCGGTTATTCCGAACCGATAAACTGGGTTTCCGGCATGCCTTTGAGATCGCTTAGAAATTGTCTCATAGCGGAGTTGACATATTTGCCGGACTTGGTAATGACGCCTACCGGATGGGTGACTTCAAGCTCGATAATCGGCACAATCTTCAGGCTCCCTGCCCGCACTTCGGCGGTGACAGACTGCTTGGAGATGATAGCGGCGCCGAGATCCAGCTCCACCATCCGTTTAACTTCCTCACTGCTGGTTAGCTCCATAATAACTTGGGGCTGAATGCCGTGTCTGGCCAGGACCTCATCGGCAAATTTGCGGCCGACAGTATCCGGCGACAGCAGGATCAGTGGCGTTTTGGCCAAGGCCTCAATCCCTGCGGTCTTGACCTTTGCCAGAGGATGGCGGGGCGAGACGACAAGCTCGAAAGTATCATAATACAGAGTGGACGTGCTCACACCCGAACTATTGCCAATCAGATAACCGATGCCGACATCGACGAGTCCGTTCTCTACCTGATGATAAATCTGGGAGGAGGACATCGACGAGATAGATGTTTTGATATGGGGAAACTGGTCTTTAAAGTAAGAGAGAATACGCGGAAGAATTTGAATGGCGATGGAAGTGGTCGTGCCGAGTACGATATGTCCCTGCGGGTTCTCTTCCAGATCCGCAAGGCGCTGCTTTAATTCCTCGACAATACTTACAATTTGTTCTGCATGGGTCAAGAAAACTTGGCCCCTATCCGTCAGCGTGACGGGCTGGTTCCGGTCAACGAGTTGGGTCTTGAATTCTTCCTCTAGACTTTTGATTTGTGCCGAAACCGCCGGTTGGGTCAGGTTGAGCTGCTCTCCCGCTTTGCGAAAGCTCATGGTTTTGGAGATGGTGATAAGCGTCTCAAGCTGGCTGATGTTCATGGAATTCCTCCCTTGGACCAACCGAAGTGGCTCCTTGTTATTAACGTATCTTACGCACATTGTTGGTATTTGATTAAATTATAGGAGATTACACCCGGCAGGGCAATGATCCGCCTTGAGCAATCTTGGGATTTTAGTTGGTCAGGCCTTAATTTTTGGTGAATTGTGCCGATATATGGAGTATAATAATTTATATTGCCTGGGACTTTTGGTATATGACTAAAGCCTAGCGAGGGGGGACAGCATCTTCATGAAAGCAGAAGTAATCAATCCGTTTCTGGAGTCTGCACGCATTGTAATTGAGCAAGTAATTCAGGTTTCGCCGTCCACCGGTAATCTGGGTGTCAAAGAGATCAAGCAAATCGATAATCATATATGGATACAGGTAGGGATGACCGGACAGCTTAGCGGAAATATTATTTTCGGGATTGCAGAGCAGGTAGCACTGCGTATGGTATCGATCATGATGGGTGGTTTTGTCATTACAGAAATGGACGAGATGGGCCAAAGCGCGATTTCGGAGCTCAGCAATATGATCAGCGGCAATGCCAGCACCATTTTATCCAATCAGGGGGTCTCTGTAGATATTACACCGCCGAAGGTGATGAAATCGGACAGTATGTCGTTTGAATCAAGCAAAGCGCTTAGCATCCCGCTGCTGATGGAAGGTATCGGCGAACTGGATATTCAGGTGATGATCTCTTAGCGTAAAGACAGGGAGCTGAACTGCATTTCATGGAGCTGAAGAATAAAATTGTTGTCATTACAGGGGCGTCGAGCGGTATCGGCGCACTCACGGCGCAGCTGTTGAGCGGCCGAGGTGCGGTTCCTGTTCTGTTGGCGCGTTCAGAAGACAAGCTGAAAGAAACGGCGGCCGGGATCCCGGGCGTTTTTGGATTGTATCCGTGCGATGTACGGGATGCGGCAGCCGTTGAAGAGACGTTTGCCAGAATCCTTGCCGATTATGGCAGAATTGATATTTTGCTTAACAATGCCGGGTATGGCAAATTCGCCCCTTTTACCGACATGGACCCCGAGGAATTTGACGATATGATGGATGTCAACTACATGGGGATTGTCCGCTGCACTAAGGTGGTAGTTCCACATATGCTGGCACGGGGAACCGGTCAGATTGTGAATGTGGCTTCCATGGCGGGCAAGATCGGAACCGCTAAATCGGTGGCATATACTGCAACCAAGCACGCTGTGTTGGGTTTTACGAATGCGCTGCGACAAGAGCTGCGCAAGACGGGAATCATTGTCTCGGCAGTCAATCCGGGGCCGATCGCGACGGATTTCTTCAAGGTTGCTGACCCATCCGGGGGCTATGAGAAGAGTGTGGCGCGAATGATGATGACGCCGGAGCATGTCTCCACCAAGATTGTCCGGTTGATGGAGAAGGGCAAGGAGGAACTGGATCTACCGGGCCTCGCAGCCTTCGGCATCCGGCTATATGGACTTTTTCCCCGGCTGGCGGACAAGCTGACCTATAACGCCATGAACCGTAAATAACGAGCGGCAACAGGACGATGGGGCCTTCCATTTGGTGGAGAGGCCTTTTTGGCATATAATAAAGATATTATCTCAAGCGAAAAGGATGAATTACTATTATGACTAAAGCTTCATTTGCAGCCATCGGCATCCAGGATGACCTAGCAGCCCGATTGTCGGAATTCGGCATCAACGAGCCTTCCCCTGTACAGGAGCAGACCATTCCGCTGCTGTTGGAAGGAAGAGACGTGATTGCGGCTTCCCAGACTGGCACAGGTAAGACACTGGCTTATCTGCTGCCGCTGCTTCAGGGCATCAACCCGGAACAGAAAGTGGTGCAGAAGCTTGTGCTAGCGCCTACACAGGAGCTGGCTATGCAGATTCTGCGTGAAGCTGAGCGTTATGGTGCGCACCGGGGAATCCGTGTGCAGGGTCTGATCGGCGGTGCGGCAATCAAGCGGCAGATAGACAAGCTGCGTGAGCATCCACAACTTGTAGTGGGTACACCTGGCCGAATTCGGGAACTAATTGGACTGCGTAAGCTGAAGATGCATGAGGTCACCACAATCGTCATTGACGAGGCAGACCAAATGTTCCAACTGAGTGGGGCCGGAGAGGTAGCGAAGATTGTCAGCAGTGCGCTGCGGACAAGACAACTCGTCATGCTGTCGGCCACAATTGGACCAGAGACGAAAGCACTGGCGGCCCGGGAGATGAAGAACCCGGCAGAGGTTGGCATTGCGCCGGGAGTGATGACCTCCCAAACTTTGGAGCATCATTACGTGGTAACTGAGGAACGGAACAAGATTGACATGCTGCGCCGGGTGATTCGTCATTACAATCCCAAGAAGGCCATTGTGTTCGTGAATGCCACCGATGATATTGCCGAAGTTGAAGCTAAGCTGAACCATTTGGGATTGACGGCGGCAGCAATTTACGGAGACGCGGATAAAGTTACACGAAGCCATGTATTATCCAAGTTCCGTGATGGTAAATTCAAGGTGCTGGTCGCCAGTGACGTTGCTGCGCGGGGATTAGATATTGAGGATTTGTCGCTAGTGGTTAGCTTTGATCCTGCCTTTGACTCTGAGCATTATGTACACCGGGCTGGCCGGACCGGTCGCATGGGGCGCCATGGTTTATCGGTCACCATTGTGACAGAACAGCAGACTTTTATTATGCGCAAGTTCGCGCGGGAGCTGGACATTGCATTGGAGGAGCGTGAGCTGTTCGCCGGGAAGGTGCTTACGTCGGATGAAGCCCGTGGTCCGGTCCGCAGTGGTGGATCTTTTAGCGGTGGAGTGGCGCCGCGCGGCAGTTCCTCAGGTGGGGGAACGGCATCCCGCAGCGGAAAGCCTACAGTGCGAACGTCTAGTGCCGGTTCTGCTGCTGCCGAAGCGGTCAATTCTGCTCAGCCGACCCAGCGTCCGGCACAAGAGAAAGCTGGTGCGTCTTCCGGTGGGGAACCACGGCGGGATCACCGCAGCGGAGCAGCACCTGTCCCCAATAAACGGGCGAGCAACAAGGTCCGTGAGCAGGATCGGAAGAACAAGGGAGCACCGAAGTGGCTCAAGAACAAAACTCCGAGGGGGGATGGCCAATGAGTATAACTCCCGTATTACAAATTACGGGTTTAACTGGTGGCTACAGTCTGAACAAGCCAGTGCTGCATGACATTGCGCTACAAGTGCAGCCTGGTGAGATGGTTGGTCTGATCGGTCTGAACGGGGCAGGCAAGAGCACGACGATGAAACATATTCTTGGGCTGATGTCTCCGCACAAGGGAGAAATTCGGGTCAACGATAAGACACGGCTTTCTGATCCCGAGGGGTATCACGGGGCGTTGTCCTTTGTACCGGAATCTCCGCTATTGTACGAAGAGATGACAGTGCGGGAGCATGTTGAATTTACAGCGCGGGCTTATGGTGTGGACCGCAGCGACTATGAATCTCGCAGCATCCAACTCGCGAAGCTTTTTCGTATGGAGGACAAGATGGACACTCTGTCCTCTCATCTGTCCAAGGGCATGAAGCAGAAGGTCATGATTATGTGCGCTTTCGTGGCGCGTCCTGCCTTGTATGTGATTGACGAGCCGTTTCTGGGTCTGGACCCGCTAGGAATTCGTTCCTTGCTGGACTTCATGATGGATCTGAAGAAATCTGGCGCGTCGATCCTGCTCAGCTCTCATATTCTGTCCACGATTGAGAACTATTGCGATCGTTTTATTGTCCTGCACCAGGGTAAAGTGATCTCCAGCGGCACATTGGACGAAATGACAGCTGCGGCTGGGTCTCCAGGACAGTCTTTGGAGCAGTTGTTCTACGAGCTGGTTCAAGGAGGTCAGTGATATGGATCTGAAGGAGCTGCGGCGGCAGCGGCGCGGCCAGTCCATGGGGAAAATGCTGCCTTATGCCGGATATATTATCCAGAGTGGTGTGGCGATGGTATTCCTCTTCATCGTGATCGCTTTCTCCGCTTGGTATACATCTCTGCTCCGGAACATTCCGGAGGGCGTTCCTATTCGCTGGATTATGCTGGTGCTGCTGCTGCCTGCGGCGGTGCACAGCAGCTTCCGGACCTATCTGCAAAGTCCGGATACCGTCTTCCTGTTGCCGCAGGGTCACCGGATGCGGGAATATTTTGCTCCAGCGTGGGTTAGCGGTAATGTGTGGAAGCTCCTGCGGCTGGCCTTTGTGCTGATTACGCTATGGCCGCTGTACATACGCACGGAAGACGCTCCCAAGCTGCTTGGGGCTACAGTGCTCTTATTGGCCGGCGTAAAGCTGCTGTCGAGCTTCGGCTGCTGGCGCGAGCTTGGCATGCTGTCGCGCTCTGCTTCCAGGTCGTTCACTCTCCTGCGCTGGGCGGTTGGCGGTCTTGTGATCGCAGCCTGGCTTTGGCAGCCGCCTGGCCGGGCGTTGATTTTCATTGCGTTGCTGGCAGCAGCTTACCTTGCAGCGCTTGCCGTTCCGGGTCGCCACCGTGTGGCGTGGGAGCGGCTCATTGCCACCGAGAAGAATCAGGGCGCTCGGGCGCTGATGATGCTCGGCTGGTTCGTGGACGTGCCTGGGCGCGAGCAGCGGGTGAATGCCCGCCGTTATCTCTCCAAATGGGGGAGCCGCTTGCCTTGGCGGCAGAATACGGCCTACCGTTTTCTGCTGACCAAGAGCTTTGCCCGTGGTGACATCTTCGCGATTGTGTTGCGGATTGCCGTGCTTGCCTTGTTCCTGAACTGGTGGAATCACGACAGCTATTTGGGCAGCGGGATTTATCTCTTCTTCCTGTTCATTCTCGGTATTCAGTTGTCCGCACTACGGCGGCTGCATAGCGAGTCCTTCTGGCTAATTGTGTATCCCCTGCCACAGGGCAGCAAAGCGCAGAATTCGATCATGTTTATCTTCCGATTCCAGCTTGCATTAGCTGTATTATTATGGCTTCCCTTCCTCAGGGGAATCGGGGAACAGCCAGAGCTGGTGGCCGGAAATCTGGTCGCCGGCGCGCTGTTGACTTACCTGTTTAAGGCTTACGCTTCCCGTAAGGAAGCTTCACTGGATGACGAAGATTTATAGCAGAAGGGGCTGTCCCTGAAGTAGTTTTTCTAACGATCGGACACCGCTTCTTTCGTTCTATACGACAAAAAAAGCGAGCAGAGCAGCGATTCTCTAATAACAGGAGAAGCGCTGCTCTGCTTTTTTGGTCCACTGAGGCTTGCTTCAACACGTTATGGGCAAGGGGAAGCCATCCGACCGGGGGCGTCGCTTTCTCAATGCCGCGAAGCAGGAATCGCCGGAAACCCCGGTTCTTCTTTAGTTGTCCAAACACACACTCCGGCTCCGTCATTCGACGTACGGCCAAAGCGTAACCCCCTTCACCGGATCATAGTCTGTCGATAGAAAGTGGTATATTAACAATTATTTCCATCTGTCGTCTGAACAGTGAAAAAGAGGGCCACCTCCCCAACTAAGAGCATTTTTGTACCTTATTTTTCTTTAATATAGGCAAATGAGGGAAATAAGGGCGTTATTGTATCTTATTTTTCGGAAAAGCATGCTGAACGGGGTATTCTGGAAAATTGAAGCTACAATATTGCACTTAATCTATTCTAACCCTCAGCTGTGGACGATTTAAGGTACAAAAATGCCGTTAATTATACTTCGTTCCTTCCCGTAGCGCTGCTGGTAGAATGGTCAGAGCCTATAGCGAAGCATGATGGAATTTTCAGAGCCCGCTGCAGACCTTATCATGTCCTAATCTTGGAGCTTGTCTCTAGTTTAGCAGGAAAATCCCCCGTTAATCCTTACCTTTCAAGCGTTTTGCTCAAAATAGAAGGGAGTTATCCAGTTATTTACCTTGTTATAGGAAGATTAAGGATAATCTTAGAAATTAACGGGAGTGTGTTTCTGTTATCATTTGGTAAATACCTAATTTTATAATTAATGGTATTATTACCAGTTGTTTAGATACAGCTGACATCTACTTCTACTTTACCGGATTCACAAGCACACTGAAGGCGGGTAGTCATTGGGCTTACGTTAATCTTGCCCATGTCTTCCCAATCCTAGCTCCCAAAGAAGGGCCGTTAATCGTCAAATAAAACATGGGGTTCAGGAAGCCTCCTCGGCTCCGCCATTATCTATTTTTCGCATTGTTTTTAAGCAGTTGGGCTTCTCATCAATGAATATCTAGTTCTGGGACAGTTCCTTAGCGTGAGGAGATCCTGTAAAATAACGCCTTGACTTTATTTTTAAGCACAGCTATAATCAACGCCAAGCCATACAATCCCGGCTATGACCAGAGACATGATTCCATTAATCAAGCTGCACAGAGAGAGAAGCAACCGCTGCAAGCTTCTTCTGATTGACGATGGAGTTACCCCTTTGTAGCTGTGATGTGGAACCTGAAGGCTCCGTGCCTGCGGAAGTATACATCACCGGACCATCTCCGTTACAAGATGCTGATGAGGACCTGGCAAGTTGCGGGTCAAATTAGGGTGGAACCACGAGCTGAACGCACTCGTCCCTTGGGATGAGTGTTTTTTTGCGTTCAATAATTCGTGGATGGAGGTATAACAATGGTTAAAGTGGTACTTCCGGACGGGTCTGTCCGGGCATACGAACAAGGAGTGACTGTAGAGCAGATTGCAGGTTCCATCAGCTCCGCTTTGCGGAAATCGGCAGTTGGTGGCAAAGTGGATGGTGCATTGGTGGATCTCCGCACAGCGGTAGAGGCTGATAGCGAGATCGAAATTGTGACGCTGGAGAATGAGGAAGGACTGAAGATATACCGGCATAGCACAGCTCATCTCTTGGCTCAGGCACTGAAAAGAATATATGGGCAAAAGGCCGTCAAATTGGGCATTGGTCCTGTTATCGAAGACGGATTCTATTATGATATCGACATGGAGAAATCCTTGTCTACAGATGATCTGAAAGTCATTGAGAAAGAAATGAAGAAGATTATACAAGAAAATCTCCCGATTACTCGCCGTGTAGTTAGCAGGGAAGAGGCGCTGGCCATCTTCCGGGAACTCGAAGATCCCTACAAGCTGGAATTGATTCGTGACTTACCCGAGGATTCGGTCATCAGCATTTATGATCAGGGAGAATTCCTCGATCTCTGCCGGGGGCCGCATCTGCCGTCGACTGGCAAGATCAAGGCGTTCAAGCTGCTGAATGTAGCCGGTGCATACTGGCGGGGAGATTCCAATAACATCATGCTGCAGCGCATATACGGTACTTCATTTCCGAAGCAGAATCAGTTGGATGAGCATCTGAACCTGCTGGAGGAAGCCAAGAAACGCGATCACCGCAAGCTGGGCAAAGAATTGGAATTGTTCATGTTCTCGGAAGAAGCGCCCGGAATGCCCTTCTTCCTGCCTAAAGGGATGATCATTCGTACAGAACTGGAGGACTTCTCCCGTCAGCTGCAAAGACAGGGCGGCTATGATGAAGTACGTACACCGTTTATGATGAACGTCCGAATGTGGGAGCAATCAGGCCACTGGGATCACTATAAGGACAATATGTACTTCACAGATGTAGACGATACGAAGTTCGCATTGAAGCCAATGAACTGTCCGGGTCACATGTTGATGTTCAAGAACAGCCGACATTCCTACCGGGAGCTGCCGATGCGTCTGGCCGAATTCGGCCAGGTTCACCGCCATGAATTCTCAGGCGCGCTGAATGGCATGATGCGGGTACGCTCCTTCTGTCAGGATGATGCTCATCTGTTCGTGCTTCCTTCCCAGATTGAAGAGGAGATCGCCGGCGTCATTGAACTCATTGATCATATTTATCAGGTCTTTGGTTTTGAGTACAGCATAGAGTTGTCTACTCGCCCAGAGGATTACATGGGCTCCGAGGCGCTGTGGGACGCGGCGGAGCAATCCCTTCAAAATGTGCTGGAGAAGCGCGGCATTCAGTATCGGATCAATCCGGGGGACGGGGCATTCTACGGACCGAAGATCGATTTCCACATTCTCGACGCGCTGAAGCGCAGCTGGCAGTGTGGAACAATTCAGCTGGACTTCCAGATGCCAGAGAAGTTCGACCTCAGTTACATTGGCGAGGATAACGGAAAGCATCGGCCGGTGGTCATCCACCGGGCAGTCTACGGCTCCATCGATCGTTTTATCGGGATATTAATAGAGCATTTCTCCGGGGCTTTCCCGGTATGGATATCACCTGTACAGGTTCAGATCCTGCCGGTCTCTGACAGGTATAATGATTATGCTTCACAGGTAAGAAAAGATTTGGAGGAAGCAGGCATCCGCACTGAAGTTGACTACCGCAGCGAGAAGCTGGGCTACAAAATCCGTGAAGCGCAAATGGCGAAGGTCCCGTACATGATCGTACTGGGAGAGAGCGAGCAAGCCGAACAATCCATCTCACTCCGCAAGCGGGGGCAAGCGGATACAGTGACAACAGATCTGCAATCCTTCCTCGCAGTGATTCAACAAGAGATTGCACTGAAATCTCTTGAATTTCTAGATAACAATCATGTGGGAACAGCACCACAAGTGTAAAATAGCTAACGAAGAGAGCGCCGGGCGGATTCCGTCAGGCGCTCTTTATTTTTGCCTATAAGAACAGTGCTGGTAATCAAATAAGATGCGGTGATGTCCGCTTACGTCCGGTTCCCAAAAATGCTGACCTAACTCTGAGGTTTATAAGCAAACCCATCGATCATGCACAGACAGGATGAATTCACAAATTTGCGGGTGGTAGTCATTCATGCCGGAAAAGCTTCATTATCAAAGTAAGTGCGGAATACGTCGCGGGCGACGGAGAAATGTTCGATATCCCGCAAATCTTGAATAATTGTTAATTTCACAAAAACGGTGCAGATGATTTAAAAAATGAGGCCTGTCTTTTACCAATCGTCTCCAGCATAATAAGCCTGAGCTTATTTTTGTATACGCTTCCAGGAGGAAGTGCGCACTAATTTCCGTACCAAACAACAACATTGGGGGAGGATTCAGGCGTGAAAAGAAGATTGTCCATTTTTTTGGTGATGCTTTTGCTGTCTTCAGTGGTTTTGGATGTGCTAGGGGCAGGCGTGGCACATGCCGCAAGTGATGAGACAGGACTTCCGGTATACTATGATGCGAGGAAAAGCGTGGATGAACGTACGGCCGACCTGCTGTCCCGCATGACACTGGACGAGAAGATCGGGCAGATGATTCAAGCGGAGAGAGCCTCGGTTACACCTGAGGAAGTGATGGAGTATAGACTGGGCTCTGTCCTCAGTGGCGGCGGCTCCTTTCCGAATGGAAAAGAAAGCGACAGCACACCAGATCACTGGAAAGCGCTGATCGATGGATATCAGGATGGTGCGTTGTCGACGCGGCTGGGTATTCCCCTGCTGTACGGCGTCGATGCCGTGCATGGACATAACAATCTCGTAGGGGCTACGTTGTTCCCCCACAACATCGGGCTCGGGGCAGCAAATGATCTTGAACTGACAGAGAAGATCGGGGCAGCTGCTGCCAAGGAAGTGGCGGCGGCCGGAGCGAACTGGACCTTTGCACCAACAATGGCCTCTCCTTACAACGTTAGATGGGGGCGCACTTACGAAGGATTCAGCGACAATCAAGAGATTACTGCCAAGCTTGGGGCGGCTTATATTCTGGGATTGCAGGGACGAACGCCTGCGGAATTGGCCGGTTCAGGCACTATAACGGGTACTGCCAAGCATTATTTAGGTGAGGGTTACACGGACAATGGAGTAAACCAGGGTGATACTACTCACTACACCGAAGAAGAAATTATCAAGAAGGATCTGAAAGTATACGAGGCTGCAGTGAATGCGGGTGTGCAGACTGTAATGGCATCCTATCACAGTATCAACGGTCTGAAGATGCATGCCAACCAGCATCTGCTAACAGATGTCCTGAAGGGCGACAAGAAGAACGGAGGCCTGGGCTTTGCAGGATTTGTTGTTTCTGACTATAACGCTGTGCAGCAAATTACGCGGGATAGTGAGGGGAATCCGGTCAGCGGATTGAAAAATCAGCTTACCGCTTCTATCAACGCCGGAGTTGATATGTTCATGCTGACAGCAGACTGGAAAGTCAGTCTGAAGCATATCAAGGATCTTGTGGGCGAAGGCAGAATCAAGGAGGAGCGCATTACTGACGCTGCTGAGCGGATTATTCGGGTGAAAATCGCGTCCGGACTGTTCGAGCATCCGAAGAGTGATTCTGATCTGGCGAGTGCCTTCGGCTCCGCGGAGAACCGGACACTGGCGCGTCAGTCGGTAGCGGAATCGCTGGTGCTATTGAAGAATGACAAGGTGAACGGCAAGCCGATTCTGTCCCAGTTAGGCGGGATGAAGAAGATTTTTGTCGCCGGGAAGAATGCGGATGATCTTGGTAATCAGGCTGGTGGCTGGTCGATCACCTGGCAGGGGAAATCCGGAAAGATCACGGAAGGGACCACCATTCTGCAAGGCATCAAGGATGTTGTCCCCCCGTCCGCAAACGTTACGTATAACAAAAATGGACGCGGTGCGGCCGGCCATGATGTGGCCATCGCTGTAATTGGCGAAACGCCATATGCTGAGAGCGCCGGGGACCGTACGAATCTGAACCTGGATGAACAGGATTTGGCAACGGTGGCCAACATTCGGGCCGCTGATCCTGATATTCCGATTATTGTGGTGCTTGTCTCGGGGCGTCCATTGACAATCGCTCCGCAGTTGAAGGATTGGGACGCACTCGTCGCGGCTTGGCTGCCAGGTACAGAGGGAGCAGGGGTTGCCGATGTGCTGTTCGGCGGCAAGGAATTTAAGGGCAAGAACCCGATCCGCTGGCCATTCACACTGGACCAATATCCGGTGAATAACGAGAGTGAGAATGTTTTGTTCAAGACCGGTTATGGCTTGACCAAAAATGAAGCGACACCCGTTCTGCCGGAAGGACCGGTAGTCCAGGAACCGGCACATCTCATTCCAGGGAAAATTGAGGCTGAAGATTTCAGCGCCAAGAGCGCAGGTCTGCAAACCCAGGAGACACAGGATGTAGGAGGAGGGCTCAATGTTGGCTACACCGCAGCAGGCGAGTGGCTGGACTATAATGTCAATGTGGCTGAAGCAGGCACCTATCGGGTGGATTTCCGATATGCAGTCAATGGCAACCCTACAGGCATCAGGGTCAAATCCGCAGAAGGGAAGACGCTGGGCACCTTAAGCGTAACATCGACAGGCGGCTGGCAGAACTGGGAGACCAAAGCGGTAGATAATGTGGTCTTCCACAAAGCAGGCCTGCAAAAAATCCGTCTTGAATTTACCAGCGGCAACATCAACCTGAACTGGGTTCAGTACACCCGGACAGGCGATGTTACTACCGAAGAACCGAACCCGGGCGGCGGCGGAGAAGAGGTACAGGAGAATGTTATTAAGCAGGATGCGGTCAGCTCCTGGGTCTCTAGAGAACGTGATCCATCTGACCGGAAATGGTATTATGCCGACCGCTATCAAGAGGGTGATGCCAAGCTGGAGCAGCAGAAACCGCTGAATATTGCCCTGCCGAACAATGCGGAAGGCACATCCATTCACATTGATCCGGACAAGAAATATCAGTCGATTCTGGGTATTGGAACCTCGATGGAGGAATCGACCGTCAACAATCTGGCCAAGATGTCTCCGGCCAAGCAGGATGAGCTGCTGCGCCAGATGATCGATCCGAAGGACGGAATCGGCATGAGTATGCTGCGCCTGACGATCGGGACGGCCGATTTTACAGATAAAGAATTTTACAGCTATAACGATATGCCGCCAGGACAAACAGATGTTAACCTGGAGCATTTTTCGATCCAGAAGGACATTGACTACCATATCATTAGCACCGTGAAAAAAATTCAGAGCATTAACCCGGATATTAAGTTTTTTGCTTCACCATGGAGCCCGCCGGGTTGGATGAAAACAACGGACAGCATGATCAAGGGGCAAGTGAAGGAAGAATATTTGCCAGTGCTGGCCAAATATTATGTGAGATTCCTCCAGGAATATGCGAAGCTCGGCATTACCTTTGAGGGAATGACCATGCAGAATGAACCTCTGCTGGAAATTGAGTACCCTAGTACCAGAATGTCGTGGGAACAGCAGTCCCGGCTCGCCAAGCTGCTACGTGCCGAACTGGATGCAGCTGGATTCACGGATGTGAAGCTGTGGACCTTTGATCACAACCCTGGTGATACGATGGCGTATCCGGCACAGATTCTCGGGAATAAGGAAGAAGGCGCCTATGATGCCGTGGACGGCACAGCTTTCCATGATTACGGAGGCGATCTTGGGCTGATGACCCAGCTTCATAATCTGTACCCTGAGAAACATGTTTACCTGACCGAACGTGCGGTATGGGGAACGGTAGGCGCTGATCGAATGGCTCAGTATTTCCGCAATTGGGCCCGCAGCTACAACTCCTGGGTAGCGATGCTGGACAGTGATATCGCCTCCCACCAATGGACGGGAATTCCCGATCCTACGCCGATTGTGCAAGATTCATCGGACCGCAACAATTACTGGCTGCTGCCGGAATATTATCTGATGGGCCAATATACCAAGTTCGTCAAGCCAGGTTATGTGCGGATTGATAGCGACTACGGCTCAAGCAGCACTATAACTAACGTGGCGTTTGCAAGCCCGGATGGCAAAGAAATCGTAACTGTAGTGATCAACCAGACGAATGAACCACAGCACTTCAAGCTGCTGGCCGACGGTACACAGATTACTGCAGTATTGCCGGCTAAATCGGTTGGAACGTATACATGGGAACGTGTCAATGGAATTAAGAAGGTGCCAGGCACTTGGAATGCTGTTGATTTTGATGCTGCTGAAGGCCAATACACCAAGCATGCTAATGGATATATTTCCGGGCTTTCCGAAGGTACTTCTTCCTTCGACTATGTAGTGAATGTACAGGAAAGCGGAAGCTATGTCCTGAATTTTGAACACAGCTTTACCGTTACTGCCGGAGCTGGCCAGCAAGTGGAGATTCTTGAAGATCAGAAGGCGGTTGGAGTCATTCACATGACTAAGCAGACTGCGGGTGAAGAAGATTTTGCCGCAAACCGCACAATTCTAACACTGGATAAAGGAACTCATAAGCTTACGCTGAAGACTACTGGCAAGGGCTACAATATTAAATCTCTGACTCTTGTAAAAGCCTCTGCCGAAGCAAAGAACCTGCCGGGTATCCTTCCTGCTGCGGATTTTATTGAATCCTCCGGAGTTCTGTTGAAAGACGGAGCAATCGGTTACACCGATAATGGCGATTGGATAAAATATAAGGTTAATGTACCCGAGGCTGGTAGTTACCCATTGCAGCTATCCTACACTACCGCCAATAACGGTGCGGGATTCGAACTGCTTGCAGGTGAGGGAGACAGTACGGTGACCGCAGCGACCTACGGTTTGCCGGGTACGGGCGGATGGAGCAACTGGCAGTCCTTCCAAGGGGCCGTGACTCTACCAGCAGGGGAACAGATTTTGACACTAAAAGTAACAGGGGATGGGTTCCAGCTTAAATCACTGGTGATCGGCCCTGCGCTGCAATCAGATACGATCCTAACTGAAGGCCAGGAAGACGGGGCTGAGGTGCTGGTTACTCTGCTCAACGAAAAATATGCACCAGCGCTTGATGCAGCGTATTGGAATATTGCAGATTACCCTGGCACTGTTGTGAATAGCGTGTATCGGGTAGACGATCACACTGCCAAAGTTGTACTGGAAGGCACGCGAAGCGTTGATTTTGACAAAGACCGTGTACTGACCGTTACAGCTGATGTATATCAGACGGAATCACAGAAAGCTTACGGCAATGTGAAGCTTCTGAAAGTGGCTGTTACCGTGAAGGCAGTGAATGATGAGGAGAGCATTACGCTTACGCCATCAAGTCTGCCTTATAACGTGAAGGGACAGGAAATTATAATCTCTCTGACCGGGGGAACGTTCGTCCCTGACCACCTTCAAGACATTACCGTGTCTGGAACGGCCAAAGATCAGGGTCATGTCTCCATTGCCTCGGCCGCTCTGATCAATTCGGTTCAAGTGAAGCTGACGCTGGCTTGGGATGGACAGCCGTATTACAGCGACTTGAAGCTGAAGGTGAACGTGCCAGTCAGCGCTTACGCGGATTCTGAAGGCGGCGGCATGCTGACGGCGGAAGTCACACTGGCGGGAACGACCTCTGCGGTTGCACCAGTCAATCTCTTGGAGCTGAAATCGCTGGATCAATTCTACCGCCTGCAAGGGATGACAGCGAGTGGTGGAGGCAGCGGGGCCAAGCTAACTGGCATTCATGCCGGGGATAGTGTGGACTATTGGGTGAATGTACCGGAGGACGGCGACTATGCGGTAACGCTGACAGCGACATCCACAGGTGCAGCGTCTCAGGGAATTATTTTCAAAACAGAAGCGGGTCAAATTTTGAAGACAGTAGATGTACCGAATCTCTATTCGCAGACGGTAGGCATTCGTGCAGTTCTTCCGCTAAAGAGCGGCGAGCAGAAGCTGCGTCTGCAAGCCGGTTCGGGCGGATATGAGCTCAGCGGCATCGCGGTAGAACGATATGTACCGGATGTCATGGACAGCAACAGATTTATCAGAGTTGAAGCTGAAAACTATTACAATGCAGCAACCAATGGAATTCAGAGCAATTTGAAGGACGGCACTTTGGACTTTAAAAATATTGGTTTTACTTCATCTGGCGGTTCCTTTGACTATAAGGTGAGCGTTGCTGAAGCCGGATTGTACAAAATCATTTATCGTTATGCCACCACAGAAGGCGGCGTAAGTGCGACCTTGTCCGCGAACGGCAATAAGCTGCTGGATGCAGCCCTGCCTGCGACTGGCAACTGGAACTCGTACAGTGAGGCTGGCGGTGTTGTCCGGCTTGCACAGGGAGAACAGACTTTGCGGATCACGTTAAACAATAACGGGGCTAACCTGGATTGGTTCACACTGGAGCCGGCGGAGGATAGCGTAGTGAAGGAAGGCAAGGCTACACTGCCAGTCTCCTCTCTGAAGTGGGGAACGTACAAAGGGTTGCAAATCGTAACCTTAAGCACGGCAACAGAAGGAGCAGAAATCTACTACACTACAGATGGTTCTCTGCCTACAGCAGACAGCAAGCTGTATACCGGACCGATTGAGATTTCGGATATGACCGTTATTCGTTCCATAGCGGTGAAGGAAGGTATGAACAGCAGTTATGTTGCACCGTTCTCCTACCTCATCACCGAAGATTCTGAAGTGAAGAAGGTGTCCGCACCGCAAGCCGACCCTGCTGGAGGCATCTATACAGGCGAGGTGAAGGTGAAGCTGACGACAGCAACAGCCGGAGCGGAAATTCGCTATACACAAGATGGTTCCGTGCCAACAGCCAGCAGTCAACTTTACAGCGGACCAATCTTTGTAGGCAAAAGTAAGACGATTAAGGCTATCGCGCTCAAAGAGGGCTGGAAGGCCAGCGACGTATCCAGCTTTGAGTATATCCTGGGTGAGGATGGTGGGCCGGGTACATCGCCAAGTCCTGAACCTACTCCGAGCCCAACACCTATTGTAACACCAAGCCCAACGCCGGGATCAACCTATAGCCCGGATTCGAACTCAGGGAATGCTCCGGCACCAAGTCCAACACCGGCAGCGGGTGGAAGCAAAGTTGATGGCAAAATCATCACCGCGTCACCAGTCTTAAACAAAGACAGTGGTAGTGGTAGTGCAAGGGCAACGGTCAGCGCAGAAGCCTTGAAGCAGGCGGAAGCTGCATTATCTGGCAATGCAAAGAATGTTGTCATTGAAATTCCATCTCTGGCGGATGCTAAAGCTTATGAGCTTGAACTGCCGGCAGGAGTGTTGTTCGCGGATGCGAAGACTTCAATTGAAGTCCGTACCGGATTAGGTACGCTGTTGATTCCGGTCAGTGTGCTGAAGGCGGGGGCTGATCAGGGTCAATCGCCTTGGATCATTAGCATCGCTAAGGCAGAAGGATCATTGGCAGGACAAAATGCACGGCCAGCCTACAAAATTAGTGCAACGATTAATGGAAATGAAGTGTCGTTGAACGCACCGGATTTGCGGATTACAGTCTCCCTGCCATATACACTGCTGGCAGGAGAACGTGGTAAAGAGAAACATCTCACGATCCACACCCTGAATGCAGCAGGAACGCTGACCGCTGTACCAAGTGGTCGATATCACAGTGATGCAGGGGCAGTAGTCTTTACCGGAATGTTCTCCGGTACGTATGTCATTACGTTTACGGAGAAGACCTTCAGGGATATCGAGCGTTACCCATGGGCCCGTCAGGCGATTGAAGTGCTGGGGTCCAAAGGAATTATTACTGGTATTACGGACCAAACGTTTGGTCCGCAGAGTGAGGTGAAACGCGGAGACTTTGTACTCCTGCTGGTCAGAGCACTTGGTCTGGACACTGCTGCCGCAAGTGACAGCTTCAGTGATGTGAAGGCCGGCGACTACCGATATGAAGCGCTGGCTATCGCCAAGCAGCTGAACATTGCCTCCGGCCGCCCGGATGGAAGCTTTGCTCCTGATGCTCCAGTGACGCGTCAGGAGATGATGACCCTGGCCGCCAAGGCGATCGCTGCGGCAGGAAAGAAGCTGCCAGCAGGAAGCGGGACCTCACTGCAAAACTTCAGCGATGGTGGTCAAGTGGCGCCATACGCCCAAGATAGCGTTGCGGGGCTGATTGCAGCGGGAATCATTAAAGGTGATGGTACACGCCTCCATCCGCTTGGGGTAACGACCCGTGCAGAGGCCGCGGTGCTGATCTATAATCTGTATAATTTGTAATCTCCCTGCCGGTAGGTTAACGGAGAGCAAAAATAAACGCCTTGACGTGTGTTTTCGTCAAGGCGTTTTTCTTCAATGCGGCTGCTGTTTCAAAGGATAATCATCTCTGTGACCTGCTGCGAATGTGATGCGGTGCCCAAAGAATAAGAAGAGCGCAGAGGCGCTCTTCTTTACTTTGTCAGTTCCACTTAGATAAAGAGTGAACGGCTGATGATGACCAGCAGGATAAAGAGAACCAAAATGGCGCCAGTACTTGTGAATCCACCGTGTCCGTATCCGCCTCTAACTTCTTCGCTCATGTTCATTCCCCTTCCGCATGTGAGTGTGTGTACTTGAGTACATCGTATTGTATGTGCGGAGGGGATAGGGTGTATAGGCCAATGCCGGAGTGGATGACAAAAAAATATCAGCCCCGGATCAAGTCGGGACTGATAATGGATGAAAAATCAGTGAAATCAAGCTTTTTCAAGATCACGAACGCCTGCATAGACCAGATCGAACAGGTCTTCCAGATGCTCCTCTTCAATACAGGAAAAGGCAATGCGTAGATCGGTCTCGCCGAGTGCGATAGTGCCAAGTCCATAATGGTGAATGAGATGCAGCCGCAGCGCTTCTGCAGAGACAGTTTTCAGCTTCAGGCACATGAAGTAGCCGGAGTTGAACGGATAGTAAGTCCAGACGTCTTCGCCGTATTTTCCGCTATCGAGCAGCGTCTTCACTTTATTGGCGCGACCTTTCATGATTTGGAACTTCTCTTCCTTCTGAGCGGAGAATTCAGGTGCCTTCAGCGCGTCCAGCACGAAGGTCTGCGACGGATGGGCTCCGCTGGAGATGGTGGCACGGATAATGCCGAGCGTCTTCTGCTCCAGTGCAGACAGTAATTCTTTGTTCTCCGAAGCAAAGGTGATGAAACCCACACGGAAACCCCAGACGAACTCTTCTTTCGTCGCTCCGTCCACCTTCACAGCAAGAACACGTGGATGCAGGCTGGCCAGCTTGCCGAACAGGGATTCCTTAAGTGAATCCTCGAAGAACAGTCCGAAATATGCATCATCACTAACGACAACTACGTTAATGCCTTCCTCGGCTGCGCGGAGAATGGCTGCAACAATCTCTTCACCTTCCTGAAGCCCCGGGGTATAACCCGTAGGATTGTTAGGGAAGTTGAGCAGTACGATTGCTTTACCGCGTTCTTTCTGAGCGAGCAGCGCATCCAGCAGGCCTGCACTATTGAAGGTCATTTCGTCCGTGAAGAGCGGATAGTTAACGGTCTCGGCATGACGACGAATGCCAAAGGTCAACTCATAGTTCTCCCAGTTCTTGTCCGGATAGATGACGGCATCGCCCGGCTCTGCGAACAAGTCTGCAACAATGCTAAGCCCATGAGTAAGTGCGTTGGTCACAACGGGGTTGCTGAAGGACTTGCCTTCCAATGAAGGGTTTTCGCGCAGCATCTTCTCACGCCACACCGTGCGCAGCTCCGGCTTGCCTGCCGGAGGAGCATAGCTGTAAAGATCCTTGGGGCTGTAAGCAGAGAGTTTATCTTGAATGACGCCAAGGTGCATAGGTACGCCGCCTTCAGTGGCAATGCCAATCGTAGCGTTGTATTTCTTGGCATGAGCACCCGCTTCCGCAGATTGGCTCAGAATCCCTTCTTTCGGGAAATAAATTTCCTTGCCAAGGGTAGAGAGCATCTCGTAGACATGTTCATTTCCGGCTTTGATACTTTCGTTCAATTGTCCAGCCAATGAATTCATCAGTTTCATCCTTCCGGGTTATCTTGGGGAATAGATACGCTTAACATTGCCTAACATTATAACATCGCGAAATGCCGCCGTCACTGATGAAAGCGCGTTTTTTTCAAATAGTTTTACGACACTTCAGGCGGCTTTAGAAGTCCGGTTTAGATTTGAAAAAAGAACTGTCCGCAGTAGACGGACAGTTCTTTTTGGGCTTCATTTCATAAGGGGGCAGCACTTTGCTACACCTGCCTTGATGGAAGCAGGAAAGACATGCTTGGATACCTCAAGTATTCGAGAAAGTCCGGCAAGTATACGTTGTCCACTGGACTAAAACTTGAGATGACTCTACCTCTTCCTTTATCAATCATGCGGATAAGGGCAGAACTTCTTCATCATTTCTATCGTTTCTGCATCCCGTTCTCCGTTCCGCTCTGCTAGACCGCTAATCACGCCTGTCCGTTCGTCTTGTTTGAGATTCTGTCCGAATTTGAATTTGGCGGTCAACTCATCCGGCGTAATGCGGACAACGGCAACGCCCTTCAGGCGGCCACGATATTGTGGGTCAGTCGCATCAATCTCGTCATAGCCGCCCTCGGGCTGGAGCTTTTTCATAAACAGGGCGAACACCGTTGCTTTTTCCGTGATATCACTGACCGGTTCGGCGGTACCGAAAGCCGTTACGCTTTTAAAATATGCAGTGGCAGGGCAGGCGAGATGCGGATCGCTGAAATAGGAGGGAATCAGTGCGTACTCGTCCGCAACCGTAAAGCATACCCGCTCCTGGCGGCGGATGGCCTCCATCTTGCCCCCGGCATGGCTGCCGTGAAAATAAAAGCATCCGTCTGTGTAGACAAAATTCAGCGGGGTCACTCTTGGCCGTCCTTGCTCATCCGTAGTGCCGAGGAAGCCGAAGCTCATCTCGTTCAGGAAGGTTTGCAGTTCCTCTTCGTTGTCTACTTGAAATTCTTTTCTGCGCATGTTGAACACTCCTCTGATTCTTGTTTTGTGGAGCATCCGCTCCAGTTTATCCTTGTATGGCTTGGTTTCTACAGGATAGAATGAAAATTGACAATAAAAAAGGACCGATTCATATTATTTTTAGTAGTCCAATTGGTTTCATGAGTGAAAGGAATGAATTCATTATGGAGCTAACATTACCCTACGATCAGTATCTGGCGTTACATCGCTATAAGTATCTGGCACTCTATCATGCTCTGCGTGCGGCCATTTTGGAGGGTACGTTGCCAGGTGGCACCCGGCTGCCATCCACGCGAAGATTGGCCGAGTTGTATAGCCTATCCCGAGGTTCGGCTTCTCAGGTTTATGAAATGCTCTTAGCGGATGGCTATGTTCAGGCGGAGACCGGCCGGGGAACGTTTGTGTCGGAGGATATCTTCGCGGCAACGCATCAGGAGGCCCATGAACGGCCCCTTTCATCCCTTATCACTACTGAAGGGGGTGCTCCAAAGGCTGCGGAATATGGTGAGCCGGCTCATCTTCCACTCTCAGCTTGGGGGAAGCGCCTGACAGCCGCCTCGGCTACAGCCCGAATTTATGAAGACTTGGGAAGCGATGTCATTGATTTTAGCAGCAAGGGACTGCAAATGGCACATTTTCCTTACAGTGAATGGAAAAGCGCTCTCGCCTATGCCGGAGGCAAAGGCGGCACGCTGCTGGAGAGCGCCGGCCCGCCACAGGGCGATGAAGGCTTAAGGCGGGCCATCGCCACACATCTGCGGATTACCCGCGGCATCCGCGCAGAGGCCGGGCAGATCGTGTTGTTCAGCGGCTCGATGCAGGGCATCGTTCTGCTGACCCAACTGCTGCTGGACCCCGGTGCGCCCGCCGTTGCGGAGGACCCCGGCTTTCACGGCATCCGCCGGGCGGTGGAGGTGACCGGCGGGGTGTTAATTCCCGGTACGGTCGATGATAACGGCCTTGTGCCGGAGGACTGGAACGCTCGGCTGCTGTTCGTGACGCCGAGCCGGCAGTTTCCCACAGGCGCGGTGCTGCCCCTGGAGAGGCGGCGGGCGCTGCTGGACTGGGCGCAGCGTCATCATGCCGTCATCCTTGAGGACGACTATGACAGCGAGTTCCGCTGGACGGGCCGTCCGATCGAGCCTCTGAAGGCGCTCGACCGGGAAGACCGTGTGATCTACATTGCCTCCTTCTCCAACACGATGTTCGCGGGCCTGCGGCTCGGCTATGCCGTACTACCGCAGCCGCTTGCCGGCCCTGCGGTGGCCGCCAAGGCCCTCTATGAACCGCTGGCGGCAGGGCTGCTGGAGCAGCGGGCCCTGGCGCGGTTCATGAACACCGGCGGGTACCGCCGCCATCTGCGGCGGATGACCCGCATATACGGCGAGCGCGGGCGGGCCTTCCGCGCCCTGCTCGCATCGCAGCTTGGCGGCTTGTTCGAGCCGCTGCCCGGCGATGCTGGCCTGCATGTGTACGCCCGCTGGCTGGGCAGCGCGGAGGCGTTCGAGGCTTTCCGCGCCGCGGCCCTCCGGCGCGGCGCAGGCTTCAGGGACGCAGGGCTGTACCGGGTAACCCCGGGAGACCCTGCGGCCTGCTTTTATTTTACCCATCTGGATCTTCCCGCTATGGAAGAAGGCATCGGTCGTCTGAAACAGGCATGGGATGATGTGCAAAATGCCACGTGACAAGGTATGATGGAGGAAGAAAAGCTGCACTAAACTTTCAGGAGGTCACATTTATGCTGCATGCATCGCCGTCCTCTTTTGTCATTCTGCCCGCCCTGGCGAAGATTGTGTGCGAACCGGGTTGGAAATGGCAGAAGCGGGAGAAGCCGTTGCAAAATTATGATTTATTCTATATCTGGAGTGGGGAAGGCACGTTGGAGCGCAACGGGGTTCCTTTTGAGGTCGGAAAGGGGAGCTGCTTCCTGTTCCGGCCCGGAGACCATACGGTGGCTTCACATAATCCGCAAAAACCGCTCGTGCTTACATACATTCATTTCGATGTAGCTGAAGATGTAACCGAGGTTCCACAGCCTTACCGCGTACTCACGGAGACGGTGGAATTCGAGCATCTGCTTGCCCGTTATGTCAGGCTCTTTCTTGTGCAGACCTTCGCTGCGGAGCAAGAAGGCCAACTGATCCTGAAGCAACTGATGATTCACTTGCTGCGGGAGGATCGGGTCATGCCAGTGGAGCGTCATGTCAGCAATCAGCTTGCCGAGGTGATTCATGAGGTAGCCAACTATGTAAGCCAGCATCCCGGTTTATCGCACCGGGTGGAGGATCTTGCCGCCCGGGCGGGACTGTCGTCGCGGTATTTCTCCATTAAATTCAAGGAGCTTACCGGCTCGTCCGTTCAGTCCTATGTTATCCGTGCCCGAATTGAACGGGCCCAGCATTTGCTGCTGTATGCCGGGATGAACGTTACCGAAGTGGCGGACGCGCTGGGGTACCGTGATATTTTCTTCTTCAGCCGCCAGTTCAAGCAGTATACGGGCAAAAGTCCCTCTGAGATCCGCTGATATCGTGGGGCGTGATTATATATTGAATTTAAGATATTAACATAAGGGTGGGGGCGCTCCGGTGAAACTTGGACTTTCGGCCGCTGTTGTCTCCAGATTTCTTTAGATTGTATCGCTATTAGCGGATGAAATCCGGAGACAGCCTATGCTTCCGATGCTAGCTTTCCTTTGGAAAGCTTTCAGGCGGTCGCTTTCGCTCCTACAGTTCCAATCTCCCCCTCCCCTCCTTCTCCCCTTTTCGTTTCTTTCTTTTATTCAACTTATATAATTACAATGCATATAAGAAATAACAGAGAACCGGTGCCCACGTGGGCACTGGTTTTTTGTGATGTCATAGCTGGCGGGAGTATAATCGTACTATAGAAGCGTATCCTTCGGACGTAACCGGGGTATAAGGAATATAAGTGCGCTTTTGTCAGGGGTGCTACATAAGGACCTTGGGGATGACACCACAGGCTAAAGGAGAGAGAGAAATGTATGAGATTGTGTTAATACGGCATGGTGAGAGTGAATATAATAGGCAGAACCTGTTCACAGGCTGGAGTGACCCCGATCTGACCGAAAAAGGAGTCCAGGAGGCCAAGGAAGCAGGCAAACTGCTGAGAGAAGCCGGGTATACATTCGATCTGGCCTTTGCCTCCGTGTTAAAGCGTTCCATTAAGACCTTGCATTATATTCTTGAGGAATTGGATCTGTTGTGGCTTCCGGTACAGAAATCCTGGAAGCTGAATGAGCGTCATTATGGGGCGCTGCAAGGGCTCAGCAAGAGTGAAACGGCCGTGAAATACGGTGAGGAGCAGCTTCATATCTGGCGGCGTAGTCTGTCGGTCCGTCCACCGCTTCTAGAGCCGGATGATCCAAGATATCCCCGGAGTGATATCCGTTATCAAAATGTCCGAGAGGGAGATATTCCGCGTGGTGAGAGCCTGGAGGATACCGTACATCGGGTCGGTGACTTTTGGGTCAACCGGATTGTACCACTGATTCGCAAGAAGGAGCGGGTTCTGATCTCTGCGCATGGCAATACACTGCGGGCGTTGATCAAATATATGGAAGACATTGACGAGGCGACCCTACTGGACTTGAATATTCCTACAGGTGTTCCGCTGGTTTACAAGCTGGATGAGAATGTGAATCCGATCAGTCGCTTCTATCTTGGGGAACCGGCTGAAGTTCAGGCTAAAGCCCAGGAGGTAGCCAATCAAAGTAAGGTTACAGAGTAAATCGAATGAGGTTAACGT
This sequence comes from Paenibacillus sp. NPDC057934, assembly GCF_042887565.1. Lineage (NCBI taxonomy): Bacteria > Bacillati > Bacillota > Bacilli > Caryophanales > Paenibacillaceae > Paenibacillus > Paenibacillus sp. NPDC057934. The sequence goes on along the minus strand of NZ_JBHVPB010000008.1, from coordinate 231,872 downwards.
GGCGGCCGATACAGGCTGATCAAGGAAAAAGGGAGTTCTATAAGCCAGATGATGGCTTTGGAACTCCCTTTTATGCGGTAAAGCGGCATGAAATAAATGATACATGAGGATATTCATGGAACGGATGAGGATTTTCTATGTTAGGATGAAAATTCTGATGCTACTATCAAGATGAGCTAATCAAGCAAAGGGGGAATCAATGAATATTCTCACACTTACAGGTGTTTGGAAGTTATGTTCCGGTCTTCGTTTCAACAAACATAAATCCGCAATATTGGAGGTGATCCCCTGAGATTGTAGCCTGTTCTTGAGCAATTCTGAATTCCACGCTATCAATAGATACAGCAATATCGGCAGAATAATCCCCCTAATTAACAAATAACCCCATATTATTTAATAAATGAATGTTCGTGTATTTACGTGTCGTTTTTTGCAGACTCCGATCGGGTTCTATTAAAGTGTATCTCTCAAGCTATCCCTTAAACGAAAGGAATGGTGTATAAGAATGAGGAAGAATTGTAACCGCTTACTTAAGATCGTGCTCAGCTTTATCCTGCTTGCCTCAATCATAGTGCCTGGCACCAGTTCTCCTGCTTTGGCCAAGGTTCTGCCTGGATTGGCGGATGTGTCGAGAGAAGTAGCCGCCGAAGGGATTGTGCTGCTGCAAAATCCGGAGTATAAGCTTGGGAGTTCCCCAGTGAATGAGAATGAGCAAGTACTTCCGATCAAGAAGAGTGAGAACGTATCGGTGTTTGGCCGCATACAAGCGCATTACTACAAATCCGGCACAGGCTCCGGCGGAGCTGTTCGTGTGGAGTATGTGAATGGCATTCTGGAGGGATTGCGGAATAACCCCAGTCTCAAATTGAATGAAGATCTGGCGAAGATCTATGCGGAGTGGATCAAAACACATCCGTTTAACAATGGCGGCGGTGGATGGGCAGCTGAGCCTTGGTCTCAGGCGGAAATGCCTTTGACAGATCCAGTTGTGGATGCAGCAAAAGCAAAATCTGACGCCGCTGTGGTCATCATCGGCAGAACGGCCGGTGAAGACAAGGATAACACGGACGTCAAAGGCGCTTACCGCCTCACGGATCTTGAAGTAGAAATGCTTAACAAGGTATATGCCAAATTTGATCGGGTTGCGATTGTTTTGAACGTAGCGAATGTTATTGATATGTCATGGGCGAAGAACTATCCCAAAGCTGCTATTGTCTATGCATGGCAGGGGGGAATGGAGGGCGGCAGTGCAGTAGCCGACGTGCTGACCGGAGACGTTACGCCAAGCGGCAAATTGAGTGATACGATTGCAGCTACACTGGCTGACTATCGTTCCACCGCCAATTTTGGCAGCAGGACGGAAAATGCATATGCCGAGGACATTTATGTAGGTTATCGTTATTTTGAGACCTTTGCTCCTGAAAAGGTGCTCTATCCATTCGGATTCGGACTTTCCTATACCAATTTCAAGATTACTACAAATAATGTTAACTTTAGCGACGATGAAGTAGCCGTAAACGTAACCGTACAGAATACCGGAAAGACCGAAGGCAAGGAAGTTGTGCAGGTGTATTACGGAGCACCACAAGGGAAGCTTGGCAAGCCAACCAAGGAACTTGCTGCTTTCGCCAAAACCCGGTTGCTTCAACCAGGGGAATCTCAGTCGATCACGATTACGTACGATACCAAAGATATGGCTTCGTATGATGACAGTGGAATTACAGGTCACGATTCCTCCTACGTTCTGGAGGCTGGTGACTATAACATTTTTGTAGGGAATAGCGTAAGAGACAGCGTGAAGCAAAAGACTTATACATTGCCTCAGTTGAAGGTTGTAGAAGTTCTACAGGAAGCGCTTGCACCGACTAAGAATTTTGACCGTATTAAACCAGGTGCGCCTAAGGGTGACGGAACCTTTATTGAGGTTACTGAAAAGGTACCGACACGGAGTAACAACCTGGATGAGAGAATCAAGCAAAACCTCCCTGCGGCTATTCCGCAGACTGGAGACAAGGGCTACACCTTATTGGATGTGTACAATCAAAAAGTTACGATAGACCAGTTCATCGCTCAATTCTCTAACAATGATCTGGGGGCGATTATTCTAGGGGAAGGGATGTCCAGCCCTAAAGTTACTGCCGGTACTGCTGCGGCATTTGGCGGCGTCACCCAAAATCTGCTGAAATTCGGGCTTCCGATCGACAGTGCTGCCGACGGCCCATCGGGTATCCGGATGGAGACCAACGCAGAGAGAGCAACCAGTATTCCGAACGGGACGATGCTGGCCTGCACCTGGAATACTGAACTGAATGAAAGACTGTTCGACCTGCTCGGCAAAGAAATGCTGATCAATAATATTGACACTTTGCTTGGACCAGGGATCAATATCCACAGAAGTCCGCTGAACGGCAGAAACTTTGAGTATTTCTCAGAGGACCCGCTGCTGACAGGTATCATGGCTGCTGCGCAGACAAAAGGCCTTCAGAAGAACGGTACAGCACCAACACTCAAGCATTTCGTGGCTAACAACCAAGAAACGGACAGACACCTTGTCAATGCACTCGTCTCGGAAAGAGCATTGCGCGAGATTTACTTGAAAGGCTACGAGATGGCGATAAAGACCGGGAAAGCGCGTTCAGTGATGACGTCCTATGGACCAGTCAACGGAACTTGGGCTGCCAGTAACTATGATCTGAATACCACCATCCTGCGCGGAGAATGGGGCTTTGATGGTATTGTTATGACAGACTGGTGGGCCAAGTTGAGTGAGGATCAAGGCTTCTATGCCACCTCCAATCGTTATGACGAAACGAACGGTAAATCCATGGTTCGCGCACAAAACGATTTGTACATGGTCATTCCGAATAATAATGCAGAGACTCACAGAAACCGGAATAACAGCACCTTCAATACGATGGCTTCGCTTACGAACGGCAGCCTGACCGTGGGCGAATTGCAACGCTCTGCCAAAAATATTGTGAAGTTCCTGATCCAATCCCCAGCTTTTGCAAGAACAGCTAAAATTGATTATGTGGTCAACTATACGCCAGGAAAAGACTGGTTCCGGGTAAATACGGGTAAAGCGGGAGATCCGCAGCTCACCGGGATTACCGTAGGCGGCAAGAAGATCAAAATCTTCAATCCATTGAAACTGGATTATAAAGCGTTTGGCGAGACAGATGAAACCAGCAGCTATCCTGAAGTTAAGGCTACAGGAATGGCTGGGGTAGACGTAAAGGTCCTTCAAGCCGACAAGGATCGTCCGGCTGCTGTAATTACAGCTACTGCCGGAGGAGAAAAACGGACGTATAAAGTAATTTTCTCCTCGGAGGAAGGTCTGGAGCCGATATTTGAGAATCCAACCTATGCCTTTTTGAAGAGTATTTCCGTTGGCGGCAAGCCGCTTGAAGGGTTCTCGCAGACCCGATTCAGTTACGATGTAGGTCTCACTAATGGGGCTGTGTTGCCTGCAGTTACGTTTGAAACCAATACAGGCATAACAGCGAAGGCAACAGTAGATAACGTTAATAAAAGAGTGACCATCAAAGCTGTAAGTACAGACCAAGCTAACTCCTATGTGATCCAGTTTGGTACGACACCACAGAGCGACGAGTTCAACAGTACCACGTTGAACAGCTTCTGGACCATTAATAAAGAAACCGCTACAAATGTGGAAAATAAAAATAACTGGTCGTTAAGCACGGTTCCCGGATTCTTGAGAATCATTGCTGAAAGAGGCGATTTCTGGAGCGATCATGCCGATCTGAGAAACTATTTCCAGCAGGAAGCCTTTGGCAATTGGGAAGCTACAGTTAAAATTAATATGAGCAAAGCGCCAAATCAAAATTATAACGGTGTAGGTATCACCGCTTCACAGGATAACAACAACTATATCTGGGTGAAGTATGAATTCAGCACCGGCAAAATTATAGGTATGGTCAAAGAAACTGGAGGAGCAGCACCTGTAACCATCGGGCAGCTCTCAGCCAGCCAGGTGACCAACGTGTTCGGAGACAAGAAAGAGCTGTATCTGCGTCTCAAAAAAATAGGTAACAGCTACTCCGGTTATGCCAGTGCAGATGGCGTTGAGTATATCTCGCTCGGCAGTACAACTGCGAATTATGCCAATCCGAAGTTTGGATTACTGGCCTCCAACGGCAGCCAGGTTCTCACAGAGCCATTTATTGCTGATTTTGACTATGTGAGAATCAAAAGTGATGTGGCTCTGGGTGTGAAGAAAATTGGAAAAAACACCAAACTGAAGGTGGCTGAGACGGAGTTTGCCTCCATTACACCAGTCATCACGCCGGTCACTTGTAACGATGTAGATGGCGGATTATGCTACACCAACACCAGTAAAGGTGAAGCAATCTCCTATAAAGTGAATGTGGAGAAGGCAGGTACGTACAAAGTCACATCACGTCTTCGTTCCAGCCAGTCCGACGTTGCTCAAATGTCCTTCGGCGTCTATGATGGCGAGAAACATCTGGGCACCTTCGATCTGACCACGACTAAGGGCGAATGGAAAACGTTCAGAATTCCGGATGTTCAATTATCAGCTGGTGAACATAATCTTAGAATTGCATTTGAAAGCGCTGGCATTGATATCAACTGGCTGACCTTCCAGCTGAAGCAGGATAATGTAGACACATCAGCGTTGGACGCAGCTATCAAAGCCGCACAGAACATTGATATGAATGCTTATACATCCTACAAAAAGCTCAAATTCAATGCTGTGCTAGAAGAAATGAAGGGTATACTTCTGGAACCGATCAATGACGAGGTTGTTGCAGACGCGATTGCTGTTCTAAATGCTGCTATCGTAGATTTAAACTCCTCTTCCATGCCGGTCAATCTTGCACCAAAGGATACTCAAAGTGTGGATAACGGCACTCGAATCTATGCATATAACGCACCATGGATCTATGCAGGCAATACCCAATTCAGATTTGAAGCGGGTACGGACGCCATGAGTTATGTCAATTCCAATGACCTTGTCTACTTTGGTCAGATTGACTTGACCAATCTGGTAGAAGTAAGAGTGCAGTACGCTCGTGAAGGCGGATCTTCCCCATCCTTCAAGTTCTATACCGAGGCAGACAATACGGGGAAACCGGTAAAACGTTCTACTACACAAGGCAGAGTGTATGCTGATGCCTATAGTGGTGGCGGTTCTTTTGAATACGGCAATGAGTTTGCCAGCATTACTCTGGCGCAAAAAGCAGGCGCTGCCTGGACCGGATATGGCATGGCAAGCACCAAGCAAACGTTGGGGAATGCCAATATTGATCATTATCTGACAGCAGAGACTTTCCTGGACAGAATCAAAGTAACTGGTAAACAAAATGTGTATATGAGATTCAATGGATTGAATGCCAATCTGCAATATGTTGAATTCATTTATGCCCAGCCGATTGAAGTGAGCTTCGATCTCAATTACGTGGATGCACCGGCACCATCCAAGGTAACCGCTCTCAAGGGTGAAGTTTTCGGAACCTTGCCTGAAGCACCAGTTCGTGAAGGCTACATCTTCGAAGGCTGGTTCGACAACAAGGAGGCCGAAGGCAATGCTTTGACAGCTCAGACCGTATTGAACGAGAGCACCTCGTTCTACGCGAAGTGGAAAGTGGATATCCAGGCCAGAGAGATTGTATCCATTGCCCAGCCACAGTTACTCAGTGTAACGTTCGGTACGACCGCCGAGGATTTGAACCTTCCGAGTACAGTGGAAGCTACACTTGGCAGCCATAAAACAGTTAACTTGACTGTACATTGGGATACCAAGGATTATAACGGTGGCAAAGCAGGAAACTACACATTGGCAGGAACCTTAGAGCTGCCGGATGGTGTCCTGAATAGTGCCAATAAAACAGTGTCTATCACAGTGGTTGTACTGCCAGAAGGCATCCACCCGATCAAGATTACTGAAGTAGAGAAGCTGGAGAGCAGAAGCGTTGACTTCGGAACGACTTTTGACAAGCTGGATTTACCGTCTTCAGCTACTGTAACACTGGATACGTATGGCACGACGGCACTTGCAGTTGAATGGAGTCCTACAGGCTACAACGGCAATGCAGAAGGATCGTACACCCTAAACGGCACACTGGTGCTGGAAGAAGGAATGATCAATCCGAGCGATCTGAAAGCTTCCATTATCGTTAACGTATTGCCGGAAGTGGTTAAGGTTGCCAAGATTACCGCAGTGCAGGAATTGGAAGGCAAGAGTATTCCGTTTGGAACTGAATTTAGCGGATTGAAGCTGCCATCCTCAGTTACAGCGACATTGGATACTGGCGAGACGAAGAACATCACCGTGAAATGGAGCAGTGAAGGCTACAATGGTCATCAGGAAGGAAGCTATACTTTGAGCGGCACATTGGTGCCAACTGAGGGAATTATTAATCCAGACGGCCTGAAGGCATCTATTACGGTTCATGTCCTGCCGGAAGTCATTAAGCTGGCAGAAATTAAGACCGTTCAAGCATTGGCGAGCAAGAGTGTTGCTTACGGTACTGGCTTTAATGGGTTGGAACTGCCAGGGACAGTATCCGTAACCTTGAACAACGGAGACACCAAGATCGTTTCTGTTCAATGGAACCAAGAGGGCTATAACGGTAATGCAGAAGGAACATACACACTTACGGGGAACCTGATCCTACCGGAAGGAGTGGTTAATCCGCAAAGCCTGAAGGCGGAGATCACAGTAGTGGTCAGACCTTACAGTGGTGGAAGTTCAGGTGGTGATGGTGGTTCGAGCGGAGGCGGGCAGCAGCCTGGAGGGTCGATCCCAAGCACACCGGTTACTCCAGCTGTTCCAGGAGAAGTTGTTAAACCTGGAGAGCAACAACCTCAGACTCCAACTACAGGTGAAGCTACCAAGACACCTGAGCAACTCAAACAAGAGTTGAGTCTCAAATTTAAAGATGCTTCGTTGATTCCAAGCTGGGCGGAATCTGCGATAGCAGCCTTGGCTGAGAAAAATATTATCGGCGGACGCACGGATGGAACCTTTGATCCGAGCGGCCAAGTGAACCGTGCAGAATTCCTGGCTATGGTAGTCAAGAGCTTTGACTTCAGTATGGGCGACCAACAAAAATCATTCACTGACGTTCTGAGCGGAGCCTGGTATAAAAACTTTGTTGATATCGGAACGTCTAATAATCTGATCAACGGCATCGGTAATGGCCTGTTTGCTCCTAACAAGAGTATCAGCCGTCAGGACTTGTGTGTCATCGCATTCAATGCATTGAAGAAGCTGAATGTGGAGCTGCCGCAAGTGACCGGACATGACTTCCCGGATGATGCTTCTATTGCAGGATACGCCAAAGAAGCCGTCTACGCCTTCAAACAGCTTGGAATTGTTAATGGCGGCACCGGCGGAAAAATGGACCCGACAGCACCGGCTACAAGAGCGGAAGCAGCGGTAATCATTAAGAACGTACTGGATTACTATGCCAGTGTAACAAGCACCACTGTAAAATAACTTCTATTAGAAAGGAGCTGGCAGACTAAATTAGTCTGCCAGCTGTCCAAAGACCATTTTACCTCGCTTAACTAAACAAGGGTATCCCGGCGCCGCTCTTCCAAGCGGACAGGGATACCCTTGTTTTCGTTGTCATTGTAAACTGAACGCTTTACTATAGCGGACGATGCAGGCTGCCCAGCAGCTCGCCCATCTTCACTTTGGTGTTGACGCGCAATCCTGGGCGCGGTGAGAAGGTGCTGTTCTCTGTGAGCAGCACGACCGTTGAACCGAATTCAAAGTAGGCGAGGTCGCCGCCTTTTTCCCATGCAGTTACCTTGTCATCGGCGTAGCGGATGCTGCTGACATTCATTGCGCCTACCTTAACTACTGCCGTCTCGCCGTAGTCTCCGGCAATATAGGTAATGAGACGTTCGTTGCGGCTTAGCACGCCTTTCATATTCCGCATGCCGAATTCATTGACAGGATAGGCCCGTCCACGAATATAATCGCTCTCCACCTTGCGTCCCGCAATCGGAGAATGTATACGGTGATAGTCGGTGGGGCTCAGGTAGAGCACGAAGAAGAATCCCCTTTTGTACAGCTCCAGGTGGGGAGAATGATTGAGCAGTTCCTCCAGTTTATAATCCTGGCCTTTTACATTCATAATAGTGCCAGCCTGTATCTCTCCCATGGCGGTAATCATCGCGTCCACAGGGCTTGCCAGCGCGTTGGGCTCCGGTGCGACAGGACGCATACCGGGCTTCAGCCGTCTGCTGAAGAATTCATTCAGCGTACGGTATTCTTCGAGATTCTTTTCCGCTTCAGCGGCTGGAATACGATAAGAACGAATAAATGCCGGAATAAAGAAACGGCTGAGTCTGCTATGGGATAAGGCCCCCATCACCTGCGAAAGCCATCTGTGTGAGGACAGCTCGGTCATCAGCCGTAGCAATTGTTTAACCATGCCCATCTCCCTTCCATAATACAGCAGTACGGCCCGGAACCCGGACCGTAACCGCTCTGCATTATATTGACATAGAATAGGAGACAAATCAACAACCTTCTACTACGGACTACCGTTTTCGAGCAGAAAACGCGCATAGCCCATAGGTCGGCGGTAGCTGTCTTTCCAGGTCTCGGACAGTCCGGCTTTGCGGAATCCGTAGCGCTGATCGCGCCCGTTGCACTCGATGAAGAACAGACGTCCGTTCGCAGCGATGCCGATATCCAGTCCCACATCAGCCAGCTCCGGAAGGCCCTGCTCCAGCCAACGTGAAACGGCAAGACCAAGAGTACCAACCGACATGCGAAGATGGGCCGCGGCTTCGCCTGGAAAGGCCTTCTCCAGCGCGACATTGGAACGGAGCGCTTCGCCGCCTCTGGCGATGTTCGAGACGAAGCCGCCAGGGGCGGCTACCTTGGCGAACATGCCGGTGATCTGCCATTCCCCGCCCCAGCCACGCTGGACGGTGACGCGCAGATCAAAAGGCCGGCGGCCGATGGCGGCTAACGGGATGCGCTCTTGAACCAGATATGGCACGGCCGCCAGATGGCTCCGCAGCGCTCGTGGCAGTGCATCTACGGTAACGGGAACGCTCACCCAGCGCCGCGATCTGGCGGAGTGGTAAATCCAGGTCCAGTTCCCTGCATTCCGGTGAATCAGGCGCATGACACCTTTGCCGATACTTCCTCGGCAAGGCTTCAAGATGAGATCGGGGAAGCGGTCCATCATAAGCTTCAGCCCGGACAGGCCAAGCGCCGTAGCTGGCAGAAAGTCCCGTAGCTCTGCGTTCTTTCGGAGAAGGGTGTGAATCTCGTCCTTGCCATAACGGTTCCAGGCATTAAAGACCCTGGGACCATGGCGGAGCAGTCTTTTCATGCCAGGGCTGTTCTGATGGTAGATAGCCCGGTTATGAATGACACTGGGCGTGGGGATAACAGTTTTCCGGTATCCCTGGGTTTCTTTTATATAGGCGGCGCTGAAGCCCGAATCTGTATCAATTTCATCCAGACGCAGGAAGCATGGGACCAGGCCGTACACAGCGGCTGCCTCCTCATAGTTGGAAAGGGATTCCTGTCCCGTTCTCAGCCGGGGAACGCCCCGGTGCATCGCTGCATTAAGCAGTATTCCTACGAACTGTTGTCCCATGTTCGTTCCTCCTGTTATCTTCAGTCGCTTACGGCAGTGTGCTTCTCTCCTTAGTGTATGTTTGTACGTCCCGGTCAGGGTGGACGAATGAGCGGCGGCAGATGCCCTTTTTTATGGAGCCAAGGGGGTGTCATTCGCCCACCTCACTGCATATGATACCTAGGAGATACATTCGATGGAAGGAGGGGACTGCTTGTGAGGAAAACCCCAAAAAAGCAGCCGCGCTCTGCTAAAAACAAACTCTACTTCGTAGATAATCCCAACACCGAGGAATTGAGCTTGCTGAGTAGAAGCCAAAAAGTTTCTCCGATGACAGGGAGCGCGGCCGACAATACAAAGGCGGATGAAGAGGCACAGCAGGCATTACAGATTAGCGCGGTGGGGGTGGCGGAAGCAGGTGCGGCGTTGGCCGTGCTGAATGTCGTACCTGCCGGAGAGCAGCAGCGGGAAGAGAAGGTTCAGAATCAGGGAACTCCACAGAAGGAGCAAGAAGCGAATACAACTGTCTTAAGGCCGGCAGAGAAGGAGCGTCTGCAACCCGTGTATACAGATGATCTTTCCGATGCATCCGTTACCGGGGCCAAGATTGCTCCCCGCACGATCGATGGTTCCAAGCTCAAGTACGGTATTATTGGCACACCTTGGCTGCAGGATTATGCCGTACAGAGTATAAATATTGCGGACAAGGCAGTAACTTCCTCCAAGCTTGCTCATGAAGCAGTTTCGGGTGAGCATTTGGCGGAAGGTAGTGTGACTGGGAGCAAGCTGCTGGACCATTCCATTGGCGCAGAAAAGCTGAAGAATGGCAGCATCGGTCCAGATAAGCTTGCAGACCGCGTCATGGACGGCGGTAAAATTGCCGACCATTCCATAGAGAGCCGTCATTTAAGTCAATTCATCATCACGTCGGATTTGTTGGAAGACGGTGCCGTTACCGGTGACAAAATAGGAAGCGGCAGCATTGCCAGCCGCCATTTGGCTAACGGCAGTATTGACCGCTCGAAGCTGGCGGACGGCGTAGTGGCAGAAGACCAGATTGCCGATGGCGGAATCACCGGTGCCAAGCTGGCCCAAGGTATTATTGTAAGTGGTCATCTCGGCGACAGTGTCATCCTGGCGCAGCATCTGGCGCCGGGTGCCATCGGACGGGATCAGCTGGCCAGAGGCCTGATCGGCAAGGAGCAGCTCCAGTCCGGGATCATCGACAGCAGCCATCTGGTTGATGGCGCCATCGGATCGCGCCAGCTCCGCACGGAAGCAGTGCGGGCGACACATCTCAGCCCGGACAGCATCGGCGGGGAACACATCGCCGAAGGGGAGATTACGGGCCGTCATTTGGCCGACCGAAGCATTTCCTTCGTGAAACTAGCAGAGGGGGCTGTCGGTACCGCCCAGCTTGTGGAGCAGGCGGTCACGGCTTCGAAAATCGCGGACCAAAGTGTGCTGGCGCATAAGCTGGCTGATGAAGCCGTGAATACCCGGCACATCGCCAAGTCAGCCGTACGCGGTCCACAACTGGCCGCGCAGTCTGTATCCTCCGTTCATATCCAGCGGGAGACCGTGGAGCATTCTCATCTGGCAGAGAACGCAGTGGGACCCGAGCAGATTCAGGAGGAAGCTGTAAAGACCTTCCATCTTAGTTCCGGTGCGGTTACGGGGGGACAGCTTGCAGTGGAGTCTGTGGGTCAGGAGCATCTCCGCCCACTTAGCATTACTTCTGGCAAGCTGGCGGACGGTGTAGTTACCACCTCTAAATTGGCGGACGGGGCGGTAGGCAGTCATGCTCTCGCCCGGGAAGCGGTCAGCGGGGATCATCTCGCTCAAGGTACGGTGGGGGAGAAGCATTTGTCGGATGCCAGTATCAGCGGGCGTGTGTTAAAGAGTGCCGTAGTGCAGGCCGAACATTTGGCGCCGGGATCGGTAGAGCGTAGGCACCTTGGGGATAACAGTGTGACAGAGACAGCTCTGCAACCCGGCGCGGTTTCGGGCGACAAGCTGGCCTCCGGTGCAGTGAAAGAGATTCATCTGTCCGCAGGGGCAGTTCAACCGCATCATCTGGCTGATTATGCTGTGACCTCACTTAAGCTCTCCCCGGAGAGTGTGTCCACGGATAAACTGGGTGACTTATCGGTCACCTCGATCAAGCTGGCGGACGGTAGCGTGGATTCATCCAAGCTGACGGCGGGTGCCGTTCTTCCCGAGCATTTGTCTCCAGGGGTGATCGGGTCAAGCGCGGTCGCCGACAGTGCCTTACAGGGTAAGCATTTGTCTATTGGAAGTATTGGCGGAACACATATCCGACCATTATCCATCGGCAATGGTCACATTATCCCGAACGCCATATCGTCTATTCAGCTTCAGAATGGAAGTATCGACAGCAGTAAGCTGGCGAAGGGTTCGGTGAATGCTGGTCACCTGGCAGCGGATAGTGTGGAGGAAGGTCATCTGGGTTCCGGTACCGTCAAAGGCCGCCATATCGACTTTGGTGAAATTACACTGCAGCATTTAGCAGAGGAAGTACGGACAGCAGAACTGCTGCCAGATAGAAGTATTACCGGAGAGAAGCTCGCCGACAGCGCTATCGGTCCCCTTCATCTCGCACTGGAGAGTGTGTACGGTGAACATATAGCCGGGGATACCGTAGAAGGCCATCATATCGTGTATGGTAGTATCACGCTGGAGCATCTTGCGCAAGAGACGCGGACAGCTAAGCTGTTGCCGGACGGCAGCATTACCGGAGCGAAGTTGGCGGAAGGCTCGGTGAACACTGCCCATCTCACACCGGGCAGTATAAAGGGTCAGCACTTGGACGATCAGTCGATAGAAAACCGTCACATATTACCCGGCAGTATCACCATGGAGCATCTGGCGGAAGAAGTACGGACATCCGAGCTGTTGCCCGATGGCAGCATTACTGGAGAAAAGCTGGCAAAAGGCTCTGTAGGTTCATTCCACCTTACACCGGGCAGTGTATATGGCGAGCATTTAGCCGGGGAGATGGTAGAAGGCCATCATATCCGTTCCGGCAGCATTACGCTGGAGCATCTGGACGGAGAAGTGCGGACAGCTGTTCTGCTGCCTGATGGTAGTATTACCGGGGTAAAGCTGGCGCAGGATGCTGTAGGTTCCCTTCATCTAGCTCCGGGAAGTATTTATGGCGAGCATTTAGCTGGAGAGATGGTAGAGGGTCGTCACATCATCCCTGGCAGTATCTCCATGCAGCATCTGGCTGAAGAGGTGCGATCGGCTGAGCTTTTCCCTGACGGCAGCATTACTGGTGCCAAGCTGGCGGAGAGCTCCGTAGGCTCCACTCAACTAGCGCTGGGCAGTGTGTACGGCGAGCATCTGGCTGCAGAGACGGTCGATAGCCGTCACATCATACCTGGGTGCATTACCTTGTCACATCTGGCTGAAGAGGTACGGACAGCTGAACTATTGGTGGACGGAAGCATTACCGGAGAAAAGCTGGCGGAAGGCTCTATAGATTCGCTCCACCTAGCCTCGGGCAGTGTGAATGGGAAACATATTGCAGACGAGACGGTCGATAGCCGCCATATCCTCCCGGGCAGTATCACACTTGTGCATCTGGCCGAAGAGGTGCAGACAGCCGAACTGTTGGTGGACGGAAGCATTACCGGAGAGAAGCTGGCAGAAGGCTCTGTAGGTTCGCTTCATTTAGCCCCGGACAGTGTAAATGGGAAGCATATCGCAGACGAAACAGTCGATAGCCGCCATATCCTCCCGGGCAGTATTACTCTGTCACATTTGGCAGAAGAAGTGCGGACAGCCGAACTGTTGGTGGACGGAAGCATTACCGGAGAAAAGCTAGCCACGGGTTCTGTCGGGTCAGTGCATCTAGCACAGGGCAGCGTATACGGCGGGCATTTAGCTGGAAAGACCGTAGAGAGCCGTCACATTCGTTCTGGCAGTATCACCCTTGCGCATTTGGCAGAGGAAGTGTATACGTCCGATCTCGTGCCTGATGGCAGCATAACGGAAGCGAAGCTGGCAGAGGGGGCTGTGAACGGACAGCATTTGAAGCCCGATAGTATAACCGCCGGGCACCTAGCTGAGCAAAGTGTGGAAGAGCGACATTTAAGACCCGGAATTATCAAGCTTGAGCATCTGACAGAAGAGGTGTACACGTCCGATCTCCTGCCTGATGGCAGCATCACCCTTGCGCATTTGGCAGAGGAGGTATACACGTCTGATCTTCTGCCTGATGGTAGCATAACAGAAGTGAAG
>NZ_JBHVPB010000008.1:0-217915 GCF_042887565.1 Paenibacillus sp. NPDC057934 | reverse complement strand
AGCTGGCAGAGGGAGCTGTGAACAGACAGCATTTGCAGCCTGACAGCATAACTAGCGGGCACCTGGCAGAGCAAAGTGTGGAAGAGCGACATTTAAGTCCCGGAATTATTAAGCTTTCGCATTTGGCAGAGGAGGTATACACGTCTGATCTTCTGCCTGATGGCAGCATAACAGAAGCGAAGCTGGCAGAGGGAGCTGTGAACAGACAGCATTTGCAGCCTGACAGCATAACTAGCGGGCACCTGGCAGAGCAAAGTGTGGAAGAGCGACATTTAAGCCCCGGAATTATTAAGCTTGAGCATTTGGCAGAGGAGGTATACACATCCGATCTCCTACCTGATGGCAGCATAACAGAAGCGAAGCTGGCAGAGCAAAGTGTGGAAGAGCGGCATTTAAGACCCGGAATTATCAAGCTTGAGCATCTGACAGAAGAGGTATACACGTCCGAACTCCTGCCTGATGGCAGCTTAACAGGAGCGAAGCTGGCAGAGGGAGCAGTGAACGGACAGCACTTGCAGCCTGAAAGCATAACCGGTGGGCATCTAGCTGAGCAAAGTGTGGAAGAACGGCATATAAGACCCGGCAGTATCAAGCTTGAGCATCTTGCAGAGGAAACACACATCAGCGGACTGCTGCAGGATGGCAGTATACCAGGGATCAAGCTGCTGCCAGGCAGTGTAGGAACGCTGCAATTGTCGACCGATGCCGTTGGGACTGCAGAGCTGCAGGATGAAGCCGTAGATTCCGGCAAAATTGCCCCCTTCTCCGTACAGTCTCGCCATCTCGTGGAAGAGAGTGTACAGGGCTATCATCTTGCGCCGGGCGCGGTTAGCGCAGAGCATCTGGTCCCCGGCACGGTCAATCCGGAGCATCTTTCCTTCAGTCCGGTGCAGACTGCTGGTTCGCGCAAAGCCTTTCAGCAATTTGGCATGACAGCCTTTATGTTCAATGGGGATGCAGAAAGCGTCGAAGTGACAGTGACCTTCGACGAGAGCTTTGGCCACACTGGCTATGTCCTTGTGGCGATGACGAATCAGCCTTTCTTTCATGCTTCTCTCAAGAGCCGGTCCTTGCATGAGGCCGTAATTGAGGTAGTTAGACTACGTGAGAACAGCCAGTTCTACGGTGTTGTTTCCTGGATTGCAATCGGTTCTCCACAGCTCAAAGCTGCTGGGAATCAGGTTCTTTTCGATTAATGGATGACTGCATAAGCCCATCAATGACTAGCGCGGCCTGAGGCCGCGCTTTTTTTTCATCATCACAGGAGATTCAGGTTCGGTGACATTGCTGGAGGACATGGCCTTTTGTCACTAAACGGCATTTGTCCTGTTTTCTGTGCGTATGAGACATTGGCCGTTACCCTGCACGGCGGATGACATAAACTGTGGTGTAACCCTCAGCCCGGATAATCAGCCCTGCAAGAAAGGTGGATGTGATATGAAGCCCAAACGTTCCTCTGCCCGTCGCCAGTTGCGACCGGCTCCCAAAGCTCGCCGGCGGACGGCCCGTCTGGTGCAGCAAGCTGCAGCAGTACCTCCTGTCAATCATTCCGAGCCTTATGTGTCTGTTATCATTCCCGCCATGAATGAGGAGCGGACCATCCGTGGTGTAATCGCCGAGGCCAGGGGGGTTCATTCGCGCTGTGAGGTTATTGTGATTGTGAACGGCTCTGCTGATCGTACAGCAGAAATGGCAAGTTCATCAGGTGCCCGCGTAATCTCCTACGAACAGCCGCTTGGACATGACGCCGGACGCAGTGTTGGAGCAGAGGCTGCTATAGGGGAAGTCCTGCTGTTCTTAGATGGAGATTTTGTTATACCGGCTTCAAAATTGCGTCCTTTCGTGCGGGCTGTAAGCGAAGGTGCTGACATTGCCCTGAATGGTTATTCCGGTCCGGTTCGCCAGGCAATGCCTCATCCGGTGGTGCTTTCTAAACATGCGCTGAACCTTCTGCTCGGCCGTCCGGACCTGAAAGGCAGCTCTATGACTGCTGTGCCGCATGCCTTGAGCCGCAGGGCGATTACAGTGCTGGGTAGCGGCCTGCTGTCTCGTCCGCCGCTGGCTCATGCGGCGGCTGTTACGACAGACTTGCGGGTGCAGGCGGCTCTTACAGTGGAGGTAGGGAAACTGAACTCGATCCGCCGCAAGGCGGGCGGAAGGGATCCCCTGCAGCAGCAGATTGTAGAGGATCATCTGGCGGCGGTATCCCTGCTGCTGGAGCGGCGCGGACACCGGGCCGGCTTCGGCGACGGGAGCCGGCGGCGTGAGATCGTGAGGTGACAGATGAAGATAAAGTCGACACGTAGACGGAAGCTTATCGTAGCCGTGCCTGGCAAGTCCGCCTCTCAGCGAGTGGCGAGAGGTGCAACAGCAGCGGCCAGCAGAAGGAGTCCGCGGCGCAGCGGCGGCCGGCCCGCTGTGACCCGCAGACATGGCTCTCCCAAGATGGGAAGATGGAAGCGGAACGGCACCCTATCGGTAATCATCTCGGCGCGTAATGAGCAGAAAACACTGCTGCCTTTGCTCAAGCAGGTGTCGCGGCTTCAGCCTATGGAGATCATTGTTGTACTTAACGGGTGTAGCGACAACAGCTACCGGCAAGCCCGCCTCTCCCAGGAGGCGATAATCATCCACCTCCCGGATTCTGCAGGTCATGATGTCGGCCGGGCTATAGGCGCGAAGCTGAGCAGAGGGGACATCCTGCTGTTCCTGGACGGCGACATGGTGATTTCGGCGCCGCAGCTTGCTCCCTTCCCTGCTGCCGTGGACAAAGGAGTAGATGTGGCCCTTAATGACCTGAACTCGTTGCTGCCGCCGTTCCGGCTGAGCGACGATGTGACTCGTAGCAAGATGTTTCTGAATCTTGCTCTGGGCCGGGGAGATCTGGGAGTTAGCTCTATGACGGCCGTTCCGCATGCGCTCTCTAGGCATGCGCTGGAGAAGATCGGCTTTCAGGAGCTGATGGTTCCGCCCAAAGCGCAAGCACTCTCTATCCTAGGAAGCCTCCGGGTGGAACAGGTGGGAACGGTTGATGTCATCAAGCAAAATAGGCTGCGCAGAACCAATATTGGAACGGGCAACGCTGTGGAGCAGCTGATTACCGGGGATCATGCCGAAGCACTGCATGAGGTACTTTCCCGGCGGGGCCCCAGCAGTCTTGCACCGGAAGAGGTCTTTTGGGAAAAGCGGCGTCAGATGGCGATCTGGAGGAATGGGTTATGACGCGAACTAGTATTATCATTCCGACCTATAACGGACTTCGCCTGCTGCGGATCTGTGTGGAGGCCATCCGGGCTTGGACGGAGGTTCCTTATGAAATCATTGTTGTAGACAATGCCTCAAAGGATGGGACCGCAGAGTACTGCCGGTCGCAAAAATTGGCGTTTATCTCTTTACCCGTCAACCGCGGCTTCCCCGCCGCCTGCAATCTCGGGCTGCAACTGGCTTCCGGTGATGAAGTGCTGCTGCTGAATAATGATGTAGTTGTCTCCACCAGGTGGCTGACCAATCTGAAGGCGGCGCTGTACAGTGCGCCGGGTATCGGGATTGTCGGGCCAGTGACGAACTATGCCAGTGGCCGGCAGCAGGTCAAGACGGAATACACTGACTTGCCAGGGTATCATGAAGCTACGAAAATCGCGAATATTCCCGATCCCCGCAAATGGATCGGAACGCAGCGGCTGGTGGGCTTATGCTTTTTGCTGAAGCGAGAGGTGCTGGAGTCTGTGGGGCTGCTGGATGAGAGATTCTCACCGGGACATTATGAGGATGATGACTACTGTTACCGCGCTCGTCAGCAGGGTTACCGGCTAGTGATTGCCGGAGACTGTCTCGTACACCATGAAGGAAGCTCCAGCTTCAAGGAAGTATACAACAGCGGCTGGGGGGATCTGGTGGAACGAAACCGCGGCAAGTTTATAGATAAATGGCAGGTGGACCCTGCAAATTTCATGTAATGTGCAGACCCTAAGACTAACGACGTAGATAAAGAGGAGGAAAGTAAGTGAAGGGAGTCATACTGGCGGGCGGAACAGGTTCCAGACTCTTGCCGCTGACCCGGCTTATGAACAAACATTTGCTTCCGGTCGGCAATTATCCTATGGTGTGCTACGGTATAGACCGGCTGCGCCAAGGGGGGATCACCGATATTCTTCTGGTCATCAGCAAGCAGTCCGCCGGGTTGTATACCGATTTTTTGGGCAGTGGTACCTCTTTCGGCGTCTCTCTGACTTATAAAATTCAGGAAGCCGCGGGAGGCATCGCGGAAGCCCTGGAGCTTGCGAAAGGATTCATTTCTCCGGGGGAACGGTTCGTGGTTCTACTCGGCGACAATTTGTTTTTAGACGATCTTACCCCATACGTGGATAGCTTTCTCAAACAGTCCCAAGGGACGGCCAAAGTGCTGCTGACACCAGTGGAGGATGCACGCAGATACGGTGTTCCCGTCTTTGACGATAAGGACCCTTCGTGGATTGCCTACATCGAAGAGAAGCCCAAGCGGCCAAAGACGAATTACTGCGTGACCGGTATTTATATGTACGACTCGGACGTATTTGACATTATACGGCGGATCGCTCCCTCGGGAAGAGGCGAACTAGAGATCACCGATGTGAACAACCTGTATGCCGCAGACCGCAAGCTGAGCTATGATGTGCTGAAGGAATGGTGGAGTGATGCCGGAACGTTTCAGTCACTGCGCGAGGCTGGAGAGAAGATGAAAGACTTGCTGCCTTAACGGGAGAGTGCAAGTCAGGATAATAAGATTTTGTTGAAAAGCGGCCGGTACCTTCTGGGTAGTGACGGCCGCTTTTTATGAGTTAATGTGGAGAACACCTTGCTTTTTCAGGGGTGAACAGTGTTACTTTTGAAGAATTTTCAAACCCCACTACAAGATTGACATGGTCTACTGTACCGTGGTTTTGACGACTTTTTTGGTTGCCAGCTTGCCGGTTCCGTCAAAGGCTTTGACTGTAATGTCGATGTTCTTGCCTTTATAGGGGGTAAAGTCGACGTTCACTTTCCAAGGTGGCGATGAAGCGGTCGCTATAGTTTTTCCGCCAATGTCGTAAGTTACCTTGGACAGCGTCGGTGACCATGTTTTTACATAACCGGCGAGCTTCAGCGGTGCAGCGGGCACAGTGCTCCATCCGACAGGCAGGTAAGCGAGTTTGGATTCATCGCCGAATGCCTCCAGATAATAAGGGGATGCCACGGCATCTTTATATGCTTGAAGCAGCGCGGCGTTGGCTGAAAGCTGATAATATTTGATCCGCGAAGCATCGTAGTTAGAGTTGAACCAGAAAACAGCCTTCACCTTTGGGTAGAGCATGGGAAGTGTTCCATAGAACTCTTTGAGCTTATAGATAGCCCAGTCAGTCTTATCCTGCATCTTCTCCGGGTACATATAAGAAATTCCACCCTCAGCAATGAAGATCGGCTTGCGATTTGCGTAGGTGTTATAGATTCCAGCCAGTTTATCAACATGGCTTGTCCGGTCGACGCCTTGGCCAAGTGGATCATTCACCGGATTGTAGATCGAGTAGAGGCTGACTCCGATCCAGTCTACATAAGCATCACCAGGATAGTAGCTGTCGATCGTATCTTCCGGCTCGCTGCCCGGCGCCCATACCATTGCAACGTTTCCTTTGGCTTCCTGATGCATAACATTCGCTACCAGCCTGAACTTCTCTTTGTATATTTCAGGAGTGGTGTACCATGGCACCCATTTGCCGTTCATCTCGTTAGCGAACCTGAGCAAAATCGGAATATCGGCTGCAGCCATATCCTTGGCAAGCTGGCGCAAATAATCATCATCTTGTACGACCCCTAATCCCTGCAGCGGCTGGATGGCGATTTCTAGGCCAGTGCCTTTTTTCTTCGCTTCCCGGATGTGCGTTTCTATGCTGGAGAACTTCATTCCATAGGAAAAATAGAGCAGGTAAGCAGCATGATTCTTGCCGGTCAGCGCCGGGAATCCTTCTGTATAGAACTTTCCGCTGCCGTGGGTGTTCTCATCCCGCTCGGTGTAAGCTCCCAGCAGGGCACCATTCTTTGGTTCAAGTACGGCCCCGTGAAAGTTGGTATTTCCCACGCTGCCTGCAGTTGTCTCATAATACAAACTGACCTTGCTCCGCAACTTATCCGCTTTGACACGAACAGCGATGCTATCTTGCTTTCGCCCTGCCTTCAAATAATATTCTGATTCCTTATCCCAATTGGCCACAGCGGCATCATAATCTCCCAGCTTGACATAATTGTCGCCGATCCGGCGTTGCATACTGCCCGCATTACCGTATTCCCCCTTAGCTAGAAATATCGGAAGGGTCTGATTGTATTTAGCTATGGCCTTGGTGTATTGACCGTTGTTCTCCAGCCGCTGCGCTTCCTTGTACACTTGCCACACATCGGCTGCCGCCGCTCGCTGTGGCATCAGCTCGAATAGCAGCATGACGGCGATGATTGCACTGAGCCAGCGTAAGGATAATCCATAATTTCTTCGTTGAGACATTGTTATTTTTCCTCCATAAATAGTGTCTAATAGAAAATTATATATTAGGCCTATATTCCTATCAAACCTTAATTTACCAAATGAATTAAATTTTTAACTGCGTCATTTGGTTGTACTCTTCCCTATTTGTTTCCGGAGACCTTACGTCAGCTTTGTTGAGATCCTCGGCACAGCAAGGGCATCTGCCGCATATGTTGTAGCAGGGCGTTTGAGCAAAGGAGACCTGAAGGTGCAGAATAAAATAACAAAAGTGCTGCAGCACATGGCCCATACGCACGAACAGATGGCGCGGATCCTCGACGCCGAACGTCACGTGGTTGTCCGTATGTCGCAAATCGTCCATGATTTGCCGGATGCAGAGCCTGATTTTGGAGGAACCAGCGGTCTGATCGAAAGCTCGGGTCAGGTCAACAAGAATATTATTTCGTATCTCAATGCCCTGGCTGATCTGGAAGAGGCGATGGCGGAAGGGGTCGGCAGAGTCATCAAGGAAATGAATGGGCAGGAAGAAGAGTAGGCGCAAGGAGTAGGAGGCTGGTGATGAGCAGGGAGAAGGCTTTTCTACAAATGCTGGAGTCGACGGCAGTGATCCAGTGGAACGTCGCCATGATTCTGGAGGCGAAGGCTGTCGAGGCGGAGAAGGTCAAACAGTGGACACAGCATCATATCCACGCGAGAGCGTTCGAAAGCCATGAGGAGCAGTTAAAAGAAACCCTCTCCATTCACGAAGTGATCGTTGAGATGGTCGAAGGGCTGACCAAGCTGGAGAACGGGCTTTACAGCAATTTGAAGGCTGTGCTGGGCAGTGGTGAGGAAGAAGGCGGCGGAGAAGGGTTCTCGGGCGGCGACGGGTTTGATTTTGGGGACCTGAGCAAATGACCGGGGGCCGTCTATCGGAGCATGCCGTCAAACTGGAGATGATCCGCTCCATTTCCCGTAGCCAGGCTGCGTTGGCCGCCATACTGGAGAGTATCGCTGAATTGACGGGGCATTCCGAGCTGACGGCCCGCAAGCTGAGCGACAATATCCGGATCTTAAGTGGGTACCAGAGCGCCATGTGCCGGATGATGTCCGGCATTTCGCTACACCGGCCTAAACGGGGAACTCCTGCAGCGCCATGGTTAAACAAGACTAAGACGTGGGCTGGAGGAACCTCCAAAGTACATGGAGTACAGGAGGAATAAAGAGAATGAAGAAAAAGAGCAGCAGAAAAGTGCGTTTAGGCACGACAACCCGCAGACGGCGCAAATTGTTGCTGTCGCGGAAGGTCAAGGTTCGCAAAGGCCTTGCCCGTAAAACTCGCAGAGGACTGATCCGTAAAGGGAAGACCCGCAAAAGTCTTGTGCTGCGCAAAAAAAGAAGACTTCGGCGCCGCCGCATCCTGCGCAGAAGAATCAACATTGCCCCACAAGCTAACGCAGCACCTCCAGTGGATCCTAACGATGCACCACAGGTGATTCCGCTCCCCCCGGATCTTGGCGTCTCTCCGGAAACGCCTCCGGGAGACGCCTATCAGCAGGGCTACACCGAAGCATACAACGTGGGGTTCGACGCCGGTTTCGCCAAGGGCTTCGAGGACGGGCATAAGCTGGAATTCAAGTAACCCAGAGGCTCAGAGGCCTGGGTCAAGAAGGAAAAAACATCCGGTCGGGAAGAGTCCGTCCGGATGTTTTGCTGTTCTTTTTTTCCGGAAATCCCCTCCTCAAAGTGGACCCGAATATGATAGACTTCTTATCAGGGTCTCGCTGAAGGGATCGAATTTGGAAGAAAGAAAGCAGGTGCACAGGTGAGCAATGGGATTCGAACTGCACATAAGGAAGAGCTGGAAGAAATCATGAAGCTTATTGCCAAATGTGTAAAAGTCATGCAGGATGGCGGAAGTGACCAATGGGATGAGCATTATCCCAATAAGGAAGTTATCGGAACAGACATTGAGCGCGGTACACTATATGTATACGAAGACAATCAAGCTATTGCGGGAATCCTTGTACTAGATGAGAATCAGGCAGAAGCCTATGAGACGATCACTTGGGAGCAAAACCAGGGACCTCATTTAATCATGCACCGTTTGGCAGTACATCCTGAGGTTCAGGGCAAGGGTATTGCACGGCAATTGATTGCTTTCGCAGAGGAATTGGCGCTGGACAGAGGGTATACAAGCATTCGTCTCGACACCTATGCTAAAAATACAAGAGCGTTGGAGATATACCCGCGGCTGGGCTATGATCTTAGAGGCGAAATCAGCTTTCCGAGCCGTACGGCAAACTTTCCAGTGTTTGAGAAGGTACTGATTGCTGCAGAGTAAATCTATGTTAGATATGTTTGATATCATCGTTTGATGGGATCGGATAACATTGAATATGTCATTTAAAATAACATATATACCGGATTCATTCTTTGTTTGTAGAATGTAAATATAGAAAACATAAGAAATACGAATATCAATGTCATTTTAATTAACTTTTAATTGACGTGAATCATGTCTTTCTTTTATGATTGGCTTATTCAAGTGACTGAATTGAATAAGCTTTTTTTCGTATATCCTTAATAATGGGTTTAAGGGTCTCTACTGGAAACCGTAAATTTCCGGCTACGAAAATATGCTACGGCATATTTTGTGGCCTTTTTGTGTTACAACTGGTTCTCAGTACTCAACAGCAATTTAACAATTCGGGGTAACCAGGCTAAAGGGGGAGAACGCAGTGGCAGACATCCTGATTAGAAACGCAGAGATTGTAACCATGAACAGCTCGGAGGATATCATCACCGGTGATATTCGAATCAAGGGCAATCTGATCGCGGAGATCGGCAGTGGGCTTACTCCACAAGCGGGCGAGACTGTAATTGATGCCACTAACCGTACGGTTATCCCTGGCTTTATCCAAACGCATATCCATCTGTGCCAGACGCTGTTCCGCGGCAAAGGGGATGATCTGGAGCTGATGGATTGGTTGCGCAAGCGAATCTGGCCGCTGGAGGCTGCGCATGATGAGGAATCGCTGTATTACTCTGCGATGCTGGGTATCGGCGAGCTGATCTCCAGCGGGACTACGACGATTGTGGATATGGAGACGGTACATCATACGGATTTTGCTTTTCAGGCCATTGCGGCGAGCGGCATCCGCGCCTTGTCCGGCAAGGTGATGATGGATCAGAAGGGCGGGGATGTGCCCGCAGCCTTGCAAGAGGATACAGCATCCTCCTTACAGGAGAGCGTGGATCTATTGGAAAAATGGAATGGCTACGGGGGAGGGAGAATTCAGTATGCCTTCTCCCCGCGGTTCGTTATTTCTTGTACCGAGCCGCTACTGACGGAGGTGCGGGATCTGTCTGCCCGGTATGGGGTTAAGGTTCATACCCATGCATCGGAGAATCTGGGAGAGATCGAGATTGTGCAGGCCATGACAGGTATGCGGAACATCGTCTATCTGGATCATTTGGGTCTGGCCAATGAGCGTCTTATTCTGGCGCATTGCATCTGGCTGGATGCCGAGGAGCGGCGGATTTTGCGGGAGCGCGGCGTGCATGTCAGCCATTGCCCCGGCTCCAATCTGAAGCTGGCTTCAGGTATTGCGGATACGCCGGGCATGCTGCATGGGCATGTCTCCCTGAGTCTTGGTGCCGACGGTGCCCCTTGTAACAACAACCTGGATATGTTCAATGAGATGCGCTTGGCTGCCATCATCCAGAAGCCGCAGCATGGGCCGACGACTATGGATGCGAGAAGTGTGTTCCGCATGGCTACCATTGGCGGGGCTAAGGCAGTAGGGATGGAGAGCAGCATCGGCAGCATCGAGGTGGGCAAAAAAGCTGATCTCGCATTGCTGAACTTGCGTAATTTTCACACCTTCCCGTCCTATGATGTGGACCCGATCACCCGAATTGTGTATTCTGCCACCCGTGCGGATGTGGAGACGACTATTATTGACGGCGAGATCGTGATGGAACGTGGGCTCATGAAGACGATGGATAAGGAAACGGTGCTACAGGAAGCCAATCGTTCTATTAAAAGACTGCTCAGCCGCACACCCCTGGGCTGAGTCTTGCCGGATTGACCTTGATCAATCCCAGCCGCTATAATTTGCGTAGACAAACGCCGGAAATTACGCGCCGCGGATTGTTATAGACTTCGTCCGCGAGGGACGATGAACAAGGGGTCTTACCAGTGCTCAAAGAAGAACGGCAACAAATCATTCTGGATATGCTTGTGAAGGAAGGGAAGCTGGTAGCGGCCGAGCTCAGCAGCCGTCTGAATGTGTCCGAGGACACGGTGCGCCGCGATTTGCGGGAAATGGACAATGTGGGTCTGCTGCATCGGGTACACGGAGGTGCGCTGCCGTCATCCCCGACGTTGGCCAGTTTCGGAGACCGCGAGCGGCTGGGGACAGAAGCGAAGATGTCTCTAGCTCAAGGCGCAACCTCGTTGATCCGCAGCGGCCAGGTTATTCTTATGGATGGCAGCACAACCACGCTGCAGATTGCCAAAGCCATCCCAGCGCATATCTCGGCGACTGTGATTACGAATAGTCCTCCGGTAGCTGTGGCCTTGGCTGGTCATCCAGGAATTGAGGTTACGATGCTGGGCGGCAAGCTGTTCAAGGAATCCCTGGTGAATCTGGGTCCGGCTACGATTCAGGAATTACAGCATATCCGTGCTGATTTGTGCTTCCTCGGAGTGTATTGCATTCACCCCGAGTTCGGCATTAGTCTGCCGCACAGCGATGAGGCTTTTGTCAAAAGAGCTATGATCGCAGGTTCATCGGAGGTGGTGGCACTGGTGACACCTGATAAGCTTGGAACCTCAGCACCGTTCATCGTCGCCCCAGCCTCGGCATTGACTTGCATGATTACGTCAAATGAAGTGCCGGAGGACATTCTTCTTCCTTATAGGGAACAGGGAATTACCGTCATTCAGTACTAACATGAGGGATACCGCAAAACAGTGTAGAGGCAATACAGATTACCAGAAATACAGATTACTGCAACAGAGCTTGCTGGAATCAACTAATTATGGCAGAGGGTCACGTGACCCTCTGCTTTTTTGTTGTTACTAAAGAGCGAAACTGTGGTGTAGATATATCGTCCCATTCCGTGATTTTTTCATAAATGTTATAATATTCCTTGTTTTTATATTTAATCCAAAATATTGGGAGAGGGTATGTTTATGTTTGCTATTCCTACCAACCGGCCTGTTTTAGCTGCCGCTCAGTCCATTCTGCGTGAAATGACATCGATGAGAAAGCGAGGGATGGACCCTGAAGAGCTGATCATATTAGATAACGGGCCATCTCCTGTAGTGGAGCAGAACAGAAGGGATATCGAGGAACTCCGGAAGGAGACCTCCATACCTATTATTTACCATGACCTGGATGATCAAATGCAATGGATTCGCGAACTTGCAGAGCAGAGTGGCAGGCATATAGCCGAGCTGACCTCCCTGCTCTACCCATTCCCGGGAGAAGGGGATTATGGCAAGGTCTTTAATATGATTTATTTGGCTGCCGCCAGATATGGCCGCAAGGTGGTCCACCGCAGGGATTCCGATTGTTTTGCCCCGCAGGGGGATGAAGAGCTGTATCCGGTATGGGGGGAGATCCAATTTATTGGCAAACGGGTAGCCGAGATTCAACATTTAACGGATACCTGCGAACCTCTTGTCACAGCCTTGCAGCAGGAAGAGATATGGATTGCCGGCAGTGACTATACCGGTAACTGGAATGTGAACATTGAATCCCTACAGGAACGTAACGAACAGACACTCCCTCAATTACTGCGCATTCTGAGCATTCCGGAATCCCGGATTCCGGATTATATTACTGCCAAATACAGCGACGATCATTTGAGTGGCCGTTCCCGCCCGCTACTGATTACCTGCCAGCATGCGCCCGACGTGCCTGAGATCGTACCTTATTATCCGGAATGCGGAAATATCGCGATGAAGGAGATTTTTGAGTGGATCCCCAACTTTATCGGCTCGCGGTGTATCGGTTTCGATTATCATACCTATATCCTGGGAGCGCTGCTTAAGGTACCGGCGGTGTATCATACGAACCGGATTATTCATGCGCATGATAACAACCGGAAAGAGTTGGACGGTTCCTATAACTATTGGAAAGGGATGGCGAAGCTAGCGGATTATAATCTGTTCATTACCGAATTCCGTATCCGCTATCTGGATCAAATCGCACCAGAAGGGGTGAACGGGTTCCGTGATCTTAAGGAACAAGGCCCATCCACACTGGTGCGGCTGTTATCCGAATGCCATGCGGGCTTGGATAGAAGTGTAAGGCTGGGCCTGATTCACGATTTGGTGCATCGGCTGCTGCTTCCCTCGGGCTTGGCAGAATATCTGCCGGTGGCAGAGGAATTGGAACGCCGGGCGGAGGAACTGGTTGACGAACTGGATGATGATTACCGGAGAAGCATCGCACTGCAGGCGATCTGGCAGGAACTCGTAGAAATCTCCGGACGGGTAGGAAGCCCGTATGTACAAGCCTAGGAAGGATGACAAGACCTCATGAATCACTTAATAACAAGATTGAAGACCGATATAGCAGAAGCACGAGGTATACCGGCCTATCTCCCGGCCCTGGCCTGCACGTTCCTGATGGGTGTCGGCTTCTCATTGACCATGACCTTCATGCCGTTATTCGGTATGCAGCAAATGGGGATGAGTTCGTTGATGCTTGGCATTTTTCTAACCGTATCGTCCATGTTTGAGGTAGGGATATGCAGTTGGCTCGGGAAATTGTCGGATACGCGGGTGGACCGTAAAATCATTCTGCTGTCTGCATCCATTGCCGCCGTGCTGGGTTATATTCTGTTTGCTTTTCTCGATAACTACTACGCCTTGCTGCTGGTGTCCATTACGTTTATGGCACTGGCAACCGCAGTGTTTCCGCAGATCTTCGCCTATGTCAGAGATGCCGCCACTGCGGTGAACAAGGATGCTTCCATCGCCATTTCCGTGCAAAGAACGTTGTTCTCGTTCTCCTGGGTGGTAGGTCCGCTGCTGGCTCCGCTGCTGATCAGAGAGAAGAATTACAGCTTACTGTTTCTGTTCGTGGCTCTGCTGTACGCTGTTATAGCGGTCATCACCGTTGTCTATTTAAAGAGTTATGGTCGGCCTGCTGCTATTAATGAAGCTAATGATCAAGATATGGCAAAGCGGAGCAAGATGAGCAAGCCGATTGGCCGCTGGCTGTTGTGGATTTCTATTGCCGCTTTTATGGTCTTTGAGACCAGCAACGCCATGTCGGGGATTGCACTGCCGCTGCTTACGACTGCTGATCTACAGGCAACGGACCGCACCGTAGGGCTGATCGTGGGCTTGAATGCCTTGCTGCAAATCCCGTTAATGCTGGGCTTCGGACTGCTGGCTAAAAGATATGGTAATGCCTTTATGATGAAGAGCGCCGGCTGGTTCGGTATTCTCTATTTTGTGCTCTCGGCTTTTGCCGAATCAACCTGGCAGCTTGCCGTCTGCCAAGTTCTGAATGCCGCTTATGTCTCTATTGTTCTGGGGGTCGGCCTCAATTACTGTCAGGACCTGATGCCAGACTCGCCGGGTGCAGCGACGACGTTGTACTCCAATGCCACGACGATTGGCGTTATGCTGGGTGGTTTTATGGCAGGAAGTATTGGGGAGTGGATCGGAAACCGGGCGATCTTTATCGCATGTGCTATCCTGGCTGGACTTGGGCTGGTGCTGATTAACGGTACCAGTATGTTCCGAAGTAAAGCGCCTGTGCATACGGCAGAGACCGTATCGTAAAGCAGAGATCGTATCATAAAGCAGGTATAAGGGAGATCACTAATCACTCATGATCTCCAGATTGAAGCAAACATGCATGGAGTGTTCTGCCTTAACTAAAAAACGCCTGCCGGAGACTGCAAACCGCAAGGGATGCTACTTCCGTCAGGCGTTTTCTATAGATAATTCTACAATCGTACAATCTGCAACCCTGATGTGCTGTGTGTCTGAGCGCACTACAGCTTTTTCTAGGCTGTAGCGATTTTGCTGTTTAGAAAATTGCTGCTTCCCAGAACGTCCCGTTCCTCCAGGCCGTGCATGATCAATGGCCCTTGGTATCCGCATCTGAGCAGCAAATCTATATACTGCTCGTAATTAATCAGTCCCTCTCCGGCCGCACCGAAGCGGGTGCCCGCTTCATCCAGCACATCCTTGGCATGTGCGAGGATAATGTCCTTCCCAAGCAGATGAAAGGCTTCCTCCAAAACCGCCGGAAGCTCCTGTGGCCTTCCAGCCGGGTACAGATTGGCTGCATCCATAATGATTTTGAGCCGGGAGGATTGCATTTCGTCTAGCAGGCGGCGTGCTTGGCGGGCGGAAGCCACAACATTGGCTGGCTCAGGCTCGATGGCCAACTGAACGCGCTGCTGCTCGGCGAGCAGCAGCGCTTGCTCCAGTGAGGCCGTCAATGTACGCCAGGCTTCGGGCGAAGCATTGCCGGGATGATAAGCCCACATATTGCCGGGATCGAGCGTTCCCGTGCACAGCGTAATCACGGAAGTGCCCATGTCCCGGCAGGCTCCGGCCAGCAAGGCTAGGGCATGCAAGCCTTTTTCCCGAACTGCGGGATCAGGGTGGACCATGTTGAAGGTGCCGGATACGGCCGACATGGTGATCCCGCGCTGCCGTAGTTCATGCCCAATCATTCTGGCTGTATCTATAGAGAGATCATCCGGCAGGGAAGAAAGTCCGGCACAGGACATATTGAACTGGGTCTCGGTGAAGCCGTAGCTGCGGAGGCTGTCCAGCACTTCAGGCAGGGATCGTCTCTGAAAAGTCTTGGAAAAGATCCCCAGATTCATCAGACACCTCCCGTGATATCTTCAAGTGCAATCCGTTGTCCTGTCTCTACAGATCTGGCGATGGCAGCCATGCCCCGCATCGCGGCAATCCCATCCTGGATGTTCGCTCCCTGAAGTGGCAATCCATGCAGAATGCTATCTGCGAACCCTTCGGTCTGCAGCTTATAGAAATGAGCATCCGCGCCCAGCGGGCGGCGGGTGACGCCATCCGTGGCAGAGAAGACCTCGACATCGCTGGATTTGAACAGCCATGGATTATAGGTCTTGCCGGTGACGCTGCCGTGCTCGCCATAGATCTGGAAGCCTTCGTGCCAATCCATGCGCACGGCAACAGTAAGATCGAGATGGCCCAAGCTGCCATCGGCGAATTCCACGGCGACGAACCAGCAGTGCGCGCTGTATTTCTGCACATGCCTCGCTTGGACAGCAAGAATTTCTCCTCCCAGATAGCGGGCGGTGTCCAGCAGATGGCTGCCATGTGTGAGCATGTAGTAGCGCTGCTTGTCTTCCTTGGGATTGCCTTGCGGCTTTAGCGCGCCACTGCCGGTTACAGGCAGCGGCATCACGTTATCCGTAACCGTATAACGGTAAGTAGAATCGCAGTACCAGGCCTTCAGCGCCAGCATCTGGCCCATTTCTTCACGGATGAACTTCCGGGCATAAGCAATGCCGGGGTCAAAACGCTTCATGTGACCAACCTGAAGCAGCAGCTCACTCTCCTCCGCTTGCCGCTCTAACTTCAAGCATTCCTCCACAGTTACGCCAAGCGGTTTTTCCACTAGCACATGCTTGCCTGCAGCCAGCGCTTTAGCGGCCATAGGCACGTGAAACTGATCGGCAATGCCAATGATTACGGCCTCCACCAGGGGATCGGCAAGCATGTCATCATAATTATAATAGACCTTCTGGGGGGAATGGACAGCGGCCATGACGTCTGCCAGTTCCTGCGAAATGTCGCAGATGGCGTACAGCTCTGTATTACGTCCTCTCCGACAAGCCTCGAAATGAGCAGCCTGGGAAATCGGCCCGCAGCCCAGCACCCCGATGCGCAGCAGCCTTTCTTCTTTGAACATGAGAATTCCTCCTGATATTGGGAATAGTAGTTATTAAAAAGTATATGCGCAAAAACATGCAATATCAATTATAAAAACGCATTAATAACAGCAATCCATTTTGAAATAAAAACAATTATTGCTATACTAGTGAAATCTGCTATTTTCCAAGCGGAAAACAGGAATCGAAATCATGTTCAAGAGTTAGAGGGGATGTTATGTACAAAGAGAAAAACGGGCCGGTATACGCCCAGTTTTATATGGTATCAGGGCTGCTGCTATTGAAGCTGTTGCTGCTGAGAGTATTGTTTTTTGACAGAATCGCCTGGGAGTGGGTGGCCGCCGATGCTGCTCCGTTACTGATGTTGATGGGGGTGCTGGCTGTAGTGATCCCCCGGCGTCTGAAGTCTGAGGTCTTCTGGACATTCAATATCGTACTGTCGCTGCTGTTCTTTGCGAGTAGTGTGTATTTCAACCATTTTGGAGCGGTACCTACCTATCTGGCTCTATATGAGCTGAATCAAGTGTTCCAAATCAAGGAGAGCGTGGAGTCGACGATACAGATTATTGACTACCTGTTCTTTGTAGATATCGTGGTGTATGCTCTCTACCGCGGGTTACGCAAATGGCTGCGGGGTTCTGCCTATACACAGGAAAGATATGTATCGTCTAACGCCCGCAGAGGTCATCTGATCGTGCTTCTAGTATGTGTGATCGGTGGCGCTTGGCTGTCAGGCTATACAATCACGAATGCCAAAGGCATCACGAATGAATTGGTGCAGGCGGAAAGCGCTGGATTCCTCAACTATGAGGTAGTGGCAGCAATTAAGGCTAATGCCGATAACGGTCTGATCGGAACCGGGGATATTAAGGAGACCATTGGAAAAGTTGAAGTGCTGGAAGCTTCCTATCCTTACCGCGATCAACCAATGGGGACGATCCCTGATCGGTTTGGCTCACAGAAAGGCCGCAATGTCATTGTGATTCAGATGGAAGCCTTTCAAAACTTCCCGTTGCATCAATCGCTAAATGGTCAGGAACTGACACCGGTACTGAACAAGCTTGCGGATGAAGGTTTTTATTTTCCCCATGTCTATCAGCAGATTGGTCCGGGGAACACATCCGATGCCGAATTCATGAGCAATACGTCTATCTATCCCATTGCTACGTTAGCGATGTCGACCGGATTCGGAGATCGTGAGCTTCCCAGCCTGCCGCGTCTTCTGCGCAGCAAGGGCTATGAAGCGTATACCTTTCATGTGAACAAGGTTGGTTTTTGGAACCGGAATGAGCTGTATCCGGCATTGGGTTTCAACGGTTACTATGACAAACAGAGTTTCAAGAATGACCACTTTAACGCGTTTGGTGCATCGGACGAGCAGTTGTACATCACCGGGGTGGAGAAGCTTGCTGAGCTAAAAGCCAAGGGAACACCTTTTTACGCACAAATGGTCACCGCTTCCAGTCACCACCCATTCAAGATTCCTGATGACTTCAAAAAAATCAACGTCGAAGGTGACTTGAAGGATACGATGCTGGGCGACTATTTGACGGCAATCCATTACACAGACTACGCCATTGGTACCCTTATTGAAGGCTTGAAACAGAACGGACTTTGGGACAATACGGTGCTTGTCATGTACGGGGACCATTTCGGCCTCCAGCCGAAGGATGTCTCGCCAGAGCAGGTGGAGAAGGCGCTTGGGATCAAATATGATTCCCGGGTCAGCCGCTTCAACATTCCGCTTATTGTGCGTGTACCGGGGATGGAGCAGGGGAAGGTGATCAACCGTACCGGTGGACAGCTGGATATTATGCCGACGGTTGCCAATCTGCTGGGTGTTTCATTGGAGGGAGAGGGCTTTACCGCCTTTGGGCATGACCTGTTGAACATCGACCGCAATGTGGTAGGGATGCGATACTATCTGCCGACAGGCTCATTCTTTAACGATGACATCATGTTCGTGCCAGGCACAACGTTTCAGGACGGTGAAGCCATCTCACTGAATACACTGGAGCCGGTGACGGACTTCAGCAAGTATGAGACCGACTATGATTATATTCTTCAACTAATGAGCTTGTCTGATGAATATGTGAAGCTGCTTCCGCAGCGGTAAGGAGAGACTATGAGAAGATTAGGCCGTCCAGAGACGGTAGTGGTGCTGGTCGGACTGGGGATTATTATTTCTCTGTTGTTCTGGGGTCATTTCATTGGAGTGGCTGACAACGGAGATTTCCTGCGCATGATGAGCACTACCGGTCTGAATTACTACGATGCTAATGAATCGTATGCCGATCGTTTTTTCAGCTTTAGCCATTCCCGTTTCTCGTATGAGAATCTGTTCAAGGGCTTCTATCCGTCCTCGCAAATCTTGCTGGTACTGATTCCGCGGCTGCTGGGTGGGCTGTTTCACGGAAGCTTCTTCGATATTCGTTTGCTGGGTGCAGTGTATACTGTACTGCTGCTGGCAGCATCCTGGCTGCTAGTAAAACATAACGCAAAGGGATCATATCTGACAGGGCTGTTACTTGGTGCCGGTATTCTGTTCGTCTTTTATGACATCGGGTATCTGGCGTACTTCAACTCTTTGTACGGTGAGCCGGTATCGCTGGTGTTTATGCTGCTGGCTTTCGCTCTGGGTTTAAAGCTGACATCTATGGAAAAGCCCACGCCCAGAGTGCTGACCTGGTTCTTTATCGCGGTGGTCTTTCTTACCTGTTCCAAAATCCAGAATGCGCCGATCGGGATTGCCTTCGCCCTTATTTTTCTAAGATTCTCCTTCCTTAAAGGAGAGGGGAACTGGCGGAAGCTGGCGCTGCGGTTCTCTGCCGCGATCTTCGTGGTATCGGTCGTTCTGTACGTGGCTGCGCCGAAGGATCTGAAGCATATCAACCTGTACCAGACGGTCTTCTTCGGAATTCTTAACGAATCGCCGGATGTGCGTGGGGATCTGCGCGACCTGGGATTGCCGGAGCGGCTTGCGGTACTGGCGGGGACGAATTATTTTCAGAATGATACGGCTATCAAGCAAAATGACCCTTCGCTAGGGCCGGACTTCTACGACCGGGTATCCCATAAGGATGTGTTGTTCTTCTATCTCAAGCATCCAGATCGACTGATTAAGAACATGGAATATGCAGCGAGCAACAGCATGGCTATCCGTCCATACTATCTCGGGAATTACGAGAAGACGGAGAACAAGCCGGCCGGAGCCTTATCCTACACCTACAGTACGTGGAGCCAATTCAAAAACAAACATATCCCGCACACGTTGGCTTTTCTGTCTGTATTCTACGTTGTGTACTTCGCAGTGGCACTGTTTCAGTATTTCCGTGCTCGGGAAACCCGGAGCCGAATGGCGGGAGAACTGCTGATGCTGCTGGGTCTGATTGGTATCTTTTGTTTCCTGGTACCGATCCTAGGCGATGGTCGGGCTGATATCGGCAAGCATCTGTTCATGTTCAACGTGAGCTTCGATATGATGGTTGTTGTGATGTTCGGCTGGGTGCTGCACCGACTGACCCGGCTGTGGAAGCGGGGGTAAGCACACTACTCGGAGCTTCAATTGCGAAGAATGGTTTGTTACTTTTAAATACAAGGTCATTTACATGTTAAGATAGGTTTATTTGAGACACTTTAAGAGGCATTGCCCTCTAAAGTGTCTTTTTGCTATACGCCCGTCTTAGACGAGACGAAAAACTAATATATATGTAAGATGAATGAGCAAAAGAAAGTAACGAAAAGCGAGAAGGAACGAAGGGGAAAGTTTGGAACTGTAGGAATCTATTTATTTTGAGATTTTTGTGAGTCACTAGGTATACAATGAGGTTGTTCTATTGTTTGTGGAGAGGGGAACGGCTGGTGAGAAGGATCAAATATAGCAAGGCTGTTGGCTTTGCTTTGTTTTTTGTAATAGCAATATCGTTATTGACCACAATTTATTCCCACACGCTTCCTAACCGGATGGCGCCTCTGGCCAAGCATGGCGTGCTTGATCTAACCCAGTGGGATTTGCACAATAATGGCGTCATCAATCTGGATGGAGAGTGGGAGTTCTACAAAGACGAACTGCTTGAGCCCAAAGATTTCGTGCAAGAACGTGCAGAGAAGGCCTCCTATCTGTCCGTCCCGGGTACATGGCGGGGGAAGAGTGAGGAGGGAGGGGTTAGCCGTAAAGGCGCTGGAACGTATCGGCTTACCATTTTATTAAAGGAGAAGGACGAAGTTCTCGGATTGAAAATGCGGAGCGTCCGCATGGCCCACCGGCTATTTATCAATGAGGATCTGGAAGGCGGGAGTGGTGTTCCTGCAAAGAATGCCGAGGCTTTCCAGCCGAGCAATACGCCCTATACAGTTTTTTTTCATACGGATACAGGCAAGCTTGAGATTCTTCTCCAAGTATCTAACTTCAACTTTGTTACCGGGGGGATCGTGAACTCCATTCCTTTTGGTACACAGGGACGAATTTCGGAAGTGAGCAGCATTCAGCTGGGAGCGGATATCGGGATTATCTTAATTCTGGTCATGTTCGGAGCTTATCATTTTAGCTTCTATTTTCTGGGACGAAGAGAGAAGGCTTATCTGCTTAGCGGACTATATTTGCTGCTGCAAGCCTTTCAGGATTCCTTATATGGTGAAAAAGTGTTTCAGCGCTTCTTCCCGGACCTGCCGTTTAACTTTACATATAAGCTGCTGGAGTTCAGCCAGTTTATGGGTGCGATTATTATTTTCATGTTCTTCTGTAGTGTGGAGACCCGTCTGATGTCTGTGAAAAAGCTGAGGCTCCTCCTGTTGCCCTTCGCACTGTACCTCATAGCAGTTGTCACTGTGCCGTACAGTGTCCACATCAGTGTGAAATATTTTTTGGTGATCTATATGGGATTCGCTGTAGCTGGGCTTATTATCCGTATGATCTACTTGTACATTCGCAATCTTCAGCCATCGTCCCATCGCTCAGAGCTTCTGCTCATCATAGTGGGGGCTTTCGCGTTGCTGGTGTTTTTGGTGGATTCAAGCCTTTATTCCGAGAACGTCATTACCAATGATCTGGTTGGCAAATGTGGGGTCGTCATCTTTATTGTCCTCATTAATATCATGCTGGCCTTACGATTCTCGAATGCTTATGCCAATATAGAGGTGTTATCACGCCGGCTGATGGTCTCCAATCAGTTGAAGGACGAGTTCTTAGTGAACACTTCTCATGAGCTTAAGACCCCCCTGCATGGCATTATGAATATGACCTCCTACTTGCTGGAGGATACGGAAGAGAATCTGCAGACGAGCCAAAAGCAGAACCTTTGGCTGATTAAGGATACAGCAACCAAGCTATCCATGCTTATTGAGGATCTTATTGATGTCAGCCGTCTGAAGCATGGGGAGCTGCGTCTGCAAATGACGGTGGTGGATCTTCGCGTCGCTTCCCAGATCGTTATAGATGTGCTGCAGTTCGAGCTTGCGGGTAAAAAAGTAATGCTTGAGAATCTGGTAGCCGACGATACCTGGGTTCTGGCAGATGAAAGCCGGTTACAGCAGGTGCTGTATAACCTCGTTCATAATGCAATTAAGCACACGGAAGAGGGAGAAATCCGCATCAGTTGCAGCCTTGCTGAGAACATAGCATCCATAGTAGTAGAGGACACGGGAACCGGCATTCCGCTGGATAAGCAGGAGACGATATTTGAATATTTTGAACAGGTGGAGAAGCCGCTCCCTAAGGATGGTTATACCGGCATGGGCGTTGGACTGTACATCAGCCGTAAACTGGTGGAACGCATGGGCGGGGAAATCCGGGTGGAATGGTCCGAGTTGGGACTAGGAACACGAATGCTTTTCACCATGCAAAAGATGCAGCGGATTCCGGGATACCGTGAATCAGCGGCAACCGCTGAAAGGCAGAGAACGGCTCATACTGAGCTTATCTCATTGGATGACATCGACCCGGAGTTTGCGCACACCATATTAATTGTCGATGACGAGGCCTCCAATATCCATAGTTTGCTGCATATCCTAAGAAGGCATCACTACAATGTAGTTACTGCATTCTCTGCTAAAGAAGCCTTGGACAAAATGAACACTTATCCAGGTATCGACTTGGTCATTCTGGATGTCATGATGCCAGAAATCTCGGGCATTGAATTATGCCGGACCTTGCGTGCCAAGCACTCTATTCTGGAGCTACCGATCTTGTTCGCTACGGTCAAAGATTCGGGATCAGACATTGCGCTGGGGTTTAGGGTCGGGGCGAATGACTATGTCACCAAGCCATTTGATGTGGAGACGCTTATCGCGAGAATCCAGACCTTGATATCAATGAAAACGTCATTCGAGGAGGCGCTTCGTAACGAGCAGGCTTTTCATCAGGCACAGATTAAGCCCCATTTTCTATACAATGCACTAAGCAACGTCATTTCCTTCTGTTATACGGATGGAGAAAAGGCCGCTTATTTGTTAACCATGCTCAGTC
The DNA here is from genome assembly GCF_042887565.1 of Paenibacillus sp. NPDC057934. NCBI lineage: Bacteria > Bacillati > Bacillota > Bacilli > Caryophanales > Paenibacillaceae > Paenibacillus > Paenibacillus sp. NPDC057934. The sequence continues at coordinate 195,056 of NZ_JBHVPB010000008.1, read as the reverse complement.
AATATATCCGCTTTATTCTGGACATGGACCGCTCTACGCTGGTGGTGCCCTTGCATCGGGAATTGGAGCTTATCCATGCGTACGTTGAGATTGAGAAGGCCAGGTTTGGGGAGCGGTTTGATTATGTGCTTGCCGTGGACACCGGGCTGGAGTATTTTGATATCCCTGCTTTAAGTATTCAACCCTTCGTTGAGAATGCTATCCGGCACGGACTGTTTGAGAAAGAAGGACAAGGCAGAGTTACACTAACTGTGCAGGCAAGAGAAGAATATATCAAAATTACTGTCGAAGATGACGGGATTGGTATTCCGGATGATTTGCTGTACAAGCTGACCGGTGGCGAAAGAGAGGACGGAGGCATAGGCATTGCCAATGTTAGAAAGCGTATAGAGCGGATTCCGGGTGCTGGCTTAAGTATCCATTCCAAACCGGAGCAGGGAACGGTAGTCACGATCTATTTGCCTGTAGAACAGGGATAAGAGGAAACGAAGGAGGACAAGCATGTTTCGTGCGGTAATTGTTGAGGATGAGCAGCCCATTCTTGAATTGATGAAGGTCATGATTGGTCGTGATCACAATTTCATCATTGCCGGTGCATTCATCCATCCACTGGAGGCGTTGGAGCAGCTGCCGGAATTGGAGCCGGATGTGGTGTTTATAGATGTTGAAATGCCGAGGCTGAACGGGATCGAGTTGGCTAACCGAATCTATGCATTACTCCCTAAGACACAGATCGTATTTACGACAGCCTATAAGGATTACGCCGTGGAGGCGTTCGAGGTACAAGCCTTGGATTATATACTCAAACCCGTGACGCCAGCGTCCATTAACCGGGTGCAAGAACGCCTGAATCACAAACGCGTGTCTAGTAACGAGAATCTTCAGAGAAAGAAGGTGGCAGTCCGCTGCTTTGGTGAATTTGAGGTTCGGGATGCCAGGGGGAACCCGCTGCATTACCGCACCCGAAGAGCAGAGGAGTTATTAGCATACTTCCTATGTCATCCGGCTACCTATATCAGCAAATGGAGACTGCTTGACTTGCTTTGGCCGGAGATGTCGGAAAAGCAGAGCTTTTCTAATTTTTACAATACGCTGTACCTCTTAAGGAAATTGCTAAGGGAAAATAACTTTGAGATGGAAATCAAGAAGCTCAATGACAGATACATGCTGGATATCGGTAATGCAGTTTACGATGTACTGGCGTTTGATCAGGCTAAAAGTAATGAGGGTAAAGAGGCGCTCAACGAGGAGCAAGCAGAGTATCTTTGTTCCTTGTATCAGGGTCCGCTACTAGAAAATAAGCCATATATATGGAAAGCAGCCTTGGAAGAGGCGTACTTTAAGCAGTATACCGTGCTGATTGGTGAACTCGTTGAACGGAAGATTGCTTCTGGGTACTTGGATCAGGCAGAGGATCTGCTGGAAGGCTATCTGTCTATGTATCCACTGCAAGAGAAAATGTATGAGCTTCTGATAGATAATTATGAACAACGCGGAAAAAAAGAGAAGATCAGCCGACTTCGCGAACAATATCTGGAGGCGTATAAACAAGAGTTTGGTGCTGAAGCATTGGCAGAACTGAAATTGAAATGAGGAGGATCATTGGTTGAATGTTAGTACCCGAGAAAGGAACGATGGAATGGAAGAAGGAAGGGCGGACTTATTTACTGTTGTCATTGTGGAAGATGAGAAGCCGATTCTGGAGCTGATGAAGGTAGTTGTAGGAAGGAATCCGCACTGTCACATTATCGGGGCGTTCAGCAATCCTATGGATGCCTTGACCAGCCTGCCCAATCTCCAGCCGGACATTGTGTTCTTGGATGTGGAGATGCCGCGGCTTTCCGGCCTAGAACTGGCTCGCAGAATTGATGAGTGCTGCGAAAATACGCGGATTGTATTCACAACAGCCTACAAGGAATATGCGCTTGAGGCCTTCAATGTCTTCGCTTTTGACTATATTCTGAAGCCGGTTACCCCGGCTGCTATCGCGAGAATTACAGATCGGATGATAAAAGAAGCCGGGCGCTCGTCTGCGTCTGCGGCCATGTCCACTTCCATGCCGACGGTTTTTATCCGCTGCTTCGGAGGCTTTGAAGTTCGGAATTCGAAGGGAGAGCTCATCCATTGGTCCGCGCGGAAGACGGAAGAGTTGTTTGCTTATTTGCTCTGTTATCCCAATCAGGATTCTAACAAGTGGTATCTGATGAATGTGCTGTGGCCGGATATGGATGAGGAGCGTGCTGCACATAATCTGCACAATACGGTGTACCGCCTGAGGAAACTACTGAAGGAACAGGACATCGGCATGAACATCGTCAAAACCGGAGACGGCTATTGTCTGGAAACCTTGCAGGTTTCCTATGATCTGCTGGAAATGCAGCGGAGCAGCCCGCCTTTGGCTGATACACTGGAGGATATGTCTTCGCTGGAGCGTTTATGCGATCTTTATAGGGGCAGCCTGCTTGACCGGAAGGATTACCTTTGGAAGGTAAAACTTGAGGAAGGCTGTGCCAAGCAGTACAAGGTACTACTCTATCAACTGGTACGGCGCCAAATGGCTAGAGAAGACTGGGCTCAGGCGGAGCGGAGGCTGGAAGCAGGCCTGTTGCTTCACCCCCTTGAGGAAAATATGCACCTGTTGTTACTAGAGGTGTATGCGGAAAGTGGCAAGCCGGAGCGTGTTGTGAAGCACTATGCAGGTTTTGAGGAGCAATACCGCAGAGAATTGGGACTCGGGCCACCGCAGGAAATGAAGAGATGGTTGGATGCCTATGTGAGCAGCCAGTAACTGTAACGGTCTTATAGTGGAATCCCCTGTACCCGTCTTCATAACAGTAGAAAATGGCGCTACCTTCCCAACTAACGGCATTTTTGTACCTTATATTTCTTGATTAAAGGAAAATTAGGGGAATAGAAGCATTATTGTATCTTATTTTTAAAAAAAGTGCCTTGAAAGGGCTATAGTGAAAGATTTAACGTACAATATTGCACTTAATTTCCAAATACCCTTTGACGTAGACTAATTAGGATACAAAAATGCCGTTAATTTCACTTCGGAAATAATGTCGACCGGAAGTCCAAACATTCCACCAAAGTGACGACCGAGCCTTACGTTCGGATCTTACGTTGAGCTCTTAAGTTGAGCTCTTAAGTTCGTCTTATATAGCAATCTATCATTTCTCGCTTCAAATCCCCCAACTAGCTTCAAATCCCTCAGTAGCTTTTAAACTCCATCCGTCTGAAAAAATCCTATTCATCATCCACGAGCAGTTCCCGTAGCATCTTCTCGCGGTCGTTCATGAATGCTTTGGTCACAGTGAAATGTTCAGTCTCCTCCAGCGTGACCTTGCGTATTCCCTCACTCTCCAAAAGAAAGATATCCGCGCCGGGATAGGACATCAAAATTGGAGAGTGGGTTGCGATAATAAACTGAGAGTTCCGTTTCACCAGCTCATGCATCCGTGCTATTAGCGACATTTGGCGTACCGGAGAAAGCGCAGCTTCCGGCTCGTCGAGAATATAAAGTCCCCGTCCGCCGAAACGATGGATGAAGGCAGCTAAAAAAGACTCACCATGGGACTGCTCATGCAGTGACTTGCCGCCATACGAGCCTATAATAGCTGGACCTCCGGGTTCCTTGTCCAACTCATCTATATACGAAGCGACATTATAGTAGCTCTCCGCCCGCAGGAAGAATCCGTCCTTTGGCCGTTTCACACCTCGGGCAATTCTTAAAAACTCATAAAGCTGCGAATGAGAGGGACGAGTACTGAACGAAAAGTTCAGGGTCCCGCCTTCGGGATTAAAGCCCCAGGCAGCAGCGATACCTTCCAGCAGTGTTGATTTTCCCGTCCCGTTTTCCCCGACCAGAAAGGTAACCTGCTTCTCAAAAACAAGACGCTCCAGATCACGTACCGCTGGCAAATTGAAGGGGTAAGAGCCGAAAGAAGGAACTTTATCCCGCAGCAACTCTGCGTGTCGTAGATACAGCATGACGTTGGCGTTATACATGTGGATTTCCTCCCCGTAGATCGAGTCAGGCAGCAGCACAGCATTCGTCCTGAATCTGATGATCCCTCTATTATAGCAGTTTGGCAGGAGTGGATACATTCTGCATTGGTGTGTGCCAAGTCGGGCGAAAGACAGGGGGCATCTGCCAATTTATGCGTGCTACAGACAGATGTCCATGAGGCGAGTGCTGACTCCGCATATAGTACACTGTCTTGAGAATACGACAGGGCAGGGTGAAGGCCGTGACAGCAACGATAAGAAAGGCGCATAACCCCGAATACCTCCATGGTTACCACGAGGGGTATCACTTCGGGTTATGCCAGGCCGTGCAGCGATTGAACCCGCCGAAAGCGGAGGCATGCCGGCCATTTAAACTCATGTATGTACCTCAGGGTTTCGAAGCCATTGATACTGGTGTGAGGGAAGCATTGCAGCAGCTTGTCAGCGAATTGGTGGTTAGCACGCCTGAAGCTATGTATGAGACTGCGGCAAGAGAGCGGCCGGGAGCAGTGCTCGTTATGAACGGGCTGCACGTGTTCCCGGAGAACCATCTGGAACAGATTGCTGCTATACGGGGTCTGGGCATTACAGCGGCGATCTGGTTTGTGGATGATCCTTATTTTACAGAGGACACCGCGGTCATTTGGCGGCATTACGATCATGTCTTTACGCATGAATTGGGTGCTGTGGAGTTTTATCGCTCGCTTGGAGCGGTGTCGGTACATTATGTGCCCTTGTGTGTGAACCCAGACATGTTTCATCCCCGCCGCACCGGGCCGCAGTACAAGTACGATATCGTATTCATCGGCAATGCCTTCCGCAACCGGACAGAGTTGTTCGACAAGTTGGCCCCTTATTTAAGCACCAAGAAGGTATTGATTGCCGGGGGATTCTGGGAGCGGCTGGGCCGTTATGACCAATTGGCCCCGTTCATCAAGGATGGGTTTATCCCACCCGCAGAAACTGCGAATTATTACAGTGGTGCCAAGCTCGTTATCAATATTCACCGACCGTGGGAAAACGGACAGGATAACCGTAATACACATCAGTTGCCTTCCCGGTCTATCAATCCGCGCACCTATGAGATCAGCGCCTGTGGAACGATGCAACTGACGGATGTTCGGGAGGATCTGGGCAGCTTTTACCGCCCCGGTTATGACATTGAAACGTTCGGGTCCGCAGAGGAATTGCAGCGGAAGATGGACTATTATCTCCATCATGAAGAAGAACGTCGCCAAATTGCGTTACGGGGACTTCATACCACGCTGCGAAATCATACGTTTACTGCCCGCTTGCCGCAGCTGCTAAATGTCATTGCCCCACGAAAATGAATCTATTCATGAGATAAAGGAGCGAGAAGCTGATGAGCAATAATTTTGTACTCCCTACACCCCCGCTGCCTCTTACGCCTGCGGAAGAAGAAAAGCTGCGGGGAAGGTTAACCGGCTTCAAGACAGGTTATGACGAAGGGTATCTGCGAGGCCGGCTGGCAATTCTAAGCGGCAGACCGGAGGAACCGGTGCCTGTGCGCAATATCCACGTTATGTATGTAGCTTCAGGCAAAGGGTACCCTTATTCTCCCCTGGATGAAGCCGTTGTCGCAGCTCTGCAAAAGCTGGCCTCCCGGGTAACAGTCACGGATGTTCGTCAGAACTTGGTGGAGCTGGCCGGGGCCAATCAACCGGATCTGGTGCTAGTCTTGGACGGAATGGATCTGCCGTTGGAGCAGATTAACGAGCTGAGAAACTCCGGCATTCGCACGGCCATCTGGCTTACAGATGATCCTTACTACACAGACTTCACTTTGAAAATCGTACTGCATTACGACTATGTATTCACCTTGGAGCGCAATTGCGTTGATTTCTATAAAGGACTGGGCTGCCAACAGGTTCATTATCTGCCATTTGGGGTCCACCGGGAGCATTATCATCCGACTACGACACGCTCACCGATCCAGCGCGATATCAGCTTTATCGGCTCCGCCTACTGGAACCGGGTCAGCTTCTTCCGTGAAGTCTTGCCTGAACTGATGCAGTACAACACGGTCATCAACGGAATCTGGTGGGACCGCTTGCCCGAGGCTCCGCAGTATGGCGAACGGATTGAGATCGGCAAATGGATGTCCCCGCAGGAAACAGCACTTGCTTACAGCGGCTCCAAAATCGTCATCAACCTGCACCGTTCCCACATTGATGAGGATGTCAACAACAATTCACTGGCTATTCCAGCCGTTTCTCCGAACCCGCGCACCTTTGAAATTGCCGCTAGCGGTACGTTGCAGCTCTGCGATGCCAGGGATGACATGGGGAACTTTTACAAGCTTGGTGAGGAGATTGAGACTTATGCCAGCCCGAAGGAAATGATGGACAAAATTCGCTTCTACCTTACGCATGAGGAAGAGCGCCGGGAGATTGTACTTCGTGCCTATGAGCGGACACTGAAGGATCACACGTACACCAAACGCCTCAATCAATTGCTGACTATTATCTACAGCTGAGCGAAATCAGGTGAGGGACAGGAATGTGCTTTTGCCAGGTGAGCAAATGCCGGTGCCGGGAGTCTATTCATCTCAATATACTGAATCACCGGATTCGGCATTTGTCTCTGCAGGAATAGCCTGGCTGATGGGTACCGCTGTACAGGGAGGAGTCCGGTCCATGAAGGAGCATTGGTGGCCGGACTCTGGATAACTTTTAGGAGGTGAATGGTCGCTCCCAGCCCTGGTTAAAGGAGCGCCAAGACGCCATGGCCGACAAAGCTACAATCGTCCTCTTTTCTCATGTCTCCAATACACGAAGCATTACCGGTGCGGAGAAGCTGCTGCTCTTCTTCGGCCGTGAGCTATCCCGGTTTTTTAACTGCATACTGGTTGCGCCGCATGAAGGGAAGCTGACCGGGCAGGCCCGGCACTTCGGGCTGAATGTAGAGCTTATGCCGATTCCTCTTTTGTATGGAATGTACACTCCGTATGCAGGTCTTCCAGCTGATGCTCGAACCATGCAGGAGGGTAGGGAATATCGGGAGCTAACGAACTGGCTGGTCGTTCTGCGTCCGGCCTTTATCATCACCAGCACCTGTGTTCATGTGCTTCCTGCTATTGCCGCTAAGTCGCTGGGTATTCCTGTACTCTGGAAAATTTCAGAAGCTATAACGGACAATGAATTTACACAGATCAGTGTCGATCTGATAGACCGCAACAGTGATGAGATCCTGGCCATCTCCCATACGGCAGCAGCCTGTTTTACGCCCGAGATGATGGCGAGCAAGGTCACGCTGCTTCCCCCGTCATGGAATGATGGAGAGATGATGGCAGCGTCCTGGAGCAAGCTGCGTAGCGAACGGAGACTGGAGCTGCGGGTGCAGCCGCACCAGAAGCTGGTCGGCTATATATCTTCCTTTATTAATAAGGAAAAGGGACTGGAGCATTTCGTAGATATGGCTGTAATTGTATCGGCCGCACAACGGGATGCGAAGTTCCTAGTTATCGGGACACCGGGGGATAAGAGTTTCTATGACCGCTGTGTTCGTAAGGTGAAATTAGAAGGCCTTCAATCTCGCTTCCAATTTGTTGGCTATGAGGATTGTCTGCCGGCTGCTTATTGTGCGATGGATGTACTCGTTGTGCCCAGCCTCATCCGTGAGGGCTTTGGGATGACAGCCTTGGAAGGAATGTCTTACGGCAAGCCTGTCGTGGCCTATGCTTCAGGGGGACTGCAGGAGATTCTGCAAACTGCGGGCTGTAGCGATTATCTCGTCCCGGTAGAGAATACCGACGCACTAGCCGATGCGGTAAAAGCTTTGCTGGCGGAGCCTGGCCATGCCGCCGCGATAGGCAGCAGGGCGCGCGAACTGGCCGAGGCCGCCTACGGCCCGGCAGCGTACCGCATGCGGCTGCATGGACTCGCGGAGAAGTGGAACCTCCGCTACTGCACTTCGTCGCCCGCTGCGATCCCCGTCGCAGCGGTGCCTCCGCCCGGACCTGCGGTCCCGGGCGAGAGCGAACCTCCCGCCGCAGCTGAGCAGCGGCGGGGAACTTCGCGCCGCGCGTCTCTGCGGCGCAGCAAGATCCGGCGCGGCCGTCTGCGCCGCGCCAAGGACCGGGCGCGCCGGCGCGAGCGCCCGTCCGCCATTCGCCGCGCGTCCCGCAAGCGGCGGTCCAAACCCGCCGCCCGGCGGCAGCGTTCCGGCGGCAAGAGCCGCAGCAGCGCCCGCCGGGCCAAGGGCCGCCGCAAGGCGGCGTAGGCCGCGCCAGGGGAAGCGCGGCCTCTCCGACCGGCCGCTTCAGACCTGGCGGCCGGAACGGAATTATATACAAAGCAGGGGAGTGAACTCATGAAGATCATGACGATCTTGGGCACACGGCCCGAAATTATCCGTCTAAGCGTAATCATTCCGCTGCTCGACGAGCATGCGGAGCGGCATGTGCTGGTGCATACCGGCCAGAATTTCACCTCCAGCCTCAGCGGTATCTTCTTTGCGGAACTGGGGCTACGGGCGCCAGATTATGTGCTGCAGGATAAGCAGGCAGGGCTTGGTGGACAAATGGCCGCCATGTTCGGCGGACTGGAGCCGATTCTGCGGAAGGAGCAGCCGGAACGCATTCTGCTGCTGGGTGATACCAACAGCGCGCTATGTGCGATTCTGGCTGAACGTATGGGAATTCCGGTGGTGCATATGGAGGCGGGAAACCGTTGTTACGATTTAAATGTGCCCGAAGAGAAAAACCGCCGTGTCATCGATGCGGTTTCCACCATTAATATGCCATATACGCAGCAGAGTAAAAGACATCTTGTCAGTGAAGGTTTCCCTACGAACCGGATCGTGCTGACTGGTAATCCGATCCACGAAGTGATGACACATTACGAAGCCCAGATTGGGGGGAGTGATATTCTGGACCGGTTAAGCCTTACACCGGGTCAGTATTTCCTGGTCACGGCTCACCGTGCTGAGAATGTCGACGATCCTCGCTCGCTTGAACAAATTATGTCCGGTTTGAATGAGGTTGCCGAGCATTTTGGAATTCGCTTGATCTGCAGCATCCATCCCCGCACACGCTCCCGTCTTACGGAGCAACTCTCGCTATCCATGCACCCGCTGGTTGAATTTCATGAGCCTTTCGGATTTTTTGACTTTGTCCATTTGGAGCGACATGCGCTGTGTGCGATTAGCGACAGCGGCACTGTTCAGGAGGAATGCTGCTTGATGGGAGTACCGACTGTTACTATTCGCAAAACCACTGAACGCCCGGAGACGGTGGATTGCGGAAGCAATGTGGTATCCGGGGTGAATCGGGACAGCATTCTGCGCTGCGTCAAGCTGATGACCTCGCTGCACCGGGAATGGGAGGCACCGGAAGGCTATAAAGCCCCGGATGTCTCGGCTAAAGTAGTCAAATTTTTGCTTGGAGGGAACCTGCATGTTCAATAAGAAACGGATTCTGGTCACAGGCGGCACCGGTTCCTGGGGACATGAACTGATCCGGCAGCTGCTGCCGCAAAATCCGCGTGAAATCATAGTATTCTCCCGCAGCGAGTCCGCCCAGGTAGCGATGAGTCGCGAATTCGAGGATGACCGTCTCAGCTTCACCATTGGCGATATCCGCGATAAGGATGCTCTTACCGCAGCATGCCGGGGGATCGACTATGTATTTCATCTGGCAGCGCTGAAGCATGTTCCGGTCTGCGAGGATCAACCTTATGAAGCCCTGAAGACCAATGTGGTCGGCACACAGAATGTGATTGAGTCGGCGATTGCCAGCCATGTTGAGAAAGTCATCTATATCTCTACCGACAAAGCGGCTAACCCGTCCAACTTCTACGGAATGACGAAAGCGATCGGGGAGAAGCTGATCGTCTACGCTAACCTGCTTGGTTCAAACACCCGGTTCGTAACGGTACGTGGGGGCAACGTGCTAGGCACGAACGGCAGTGTTGTGCATCTGTTCATGAAGCAGATCAAGGACAAAGGGCAGGTGCGCATTACAGATATGGGGATGACGCGCTTCTTTCTGACCCTGCGCGATGCGATTACGCTGCTCTTCAAAGCCTCGGAGGTCAGTGTCGGCGGTGAAATCTTTGTCATGACCATGCCGACCTGCCGGATCGTCGATCTGGCGGAGGTACTGATTGAGGCTTCCGGGAGAGAGGATGTCAGTATCGTTGAAGCGGGTATCCGGCCTGGTGAGAAAATCCATGAAATCCTCATGAGTGATTTTGAAAGTATGACTACAGTAGTCTATGACGAGCAGTATCTGGTGATTCTGCCGACACTGGATATGCCGGAACTGAAAGAGCATTACAGCCGCTACCCGCATGTCTCCTTTAACAGCTTCAGTTCCGAGACCAATCTGATGGACCAGAATGAGATCAAGGACATTCTGATCCGGGGAGGGTTTCTGCAATGAAGCTGCTCATCCTCGGTGGAAACGGTATGGCGGGGCATATGCTCGTGAATTATTTTCGCCGTCAGGGCAAGCATAGTGTGTTCTATACAACCCGGGATAAAAAAGATCTCAGTGGGCTGTATGTAGACGCCGACGATATTGCCGGGGTGGAAAATCTGGTTGATATCGTCTCCCCCCATTGCATTATCAATGCCATGGGGGTGCTTAACCAGTTTGCAGAGCGTGACAAGATCGGAGCTTACCATGTGAACGGCTTTCTGCCGCATCGCCTGCGGCGTGTGGCAGATGAGGTTCATGCACGGCTAATCCATATCAGTACCGACTGCGTGTTCGAAGGAACACGCGGCGGTTACGCCGAGGATGATACCCCGGACGGGACCTCGGTATACGCGATTACCAAAAGTCTTGGTGAGGTGCGTGAACCGGGGCATTTGACCATTCGCACTTCTATTATAGGGCCCGAAATCCGCTCCGGCGGAATCGGTCTACTGGAGTGGTTCCTGGCTCAGTCAGGCCAGGTCTCGGGCTACAGCCGGGTGATGTGGAACGGCGTAACCACTCTGGAGCTGGCCAAAGCTATAGATTCTTTGCTGGATTCCACCGTTTCTGGCCTCATCCATCTTGCCCATCCCCAGCCGGTAAGCAAATATCAACTATTGCAGCAGATTCGCACAGCTTTTGACAAGCGGGATGTGGAGATTGTTCTTGAAGATATGTACGTGCAGGATCGTACACTCCAAAGCACAAGACCCGACTTCAGTTGGGATTTCCCAACGTATTCGGTGATGCTGGCGGAGCTGGCAGAGTGGATGAACCCGCCAGAAGCGACCCTATGAACGGGCGGAGGCTGCTTATCACCGGCGCAGGGGGATTTACTGGACGCCATGCGGTTCACAGCTTTGCATCAGACGGAGCGCAGGTTACGGCAGTGCTGCGCCATCCAGGGAATGACAGGGGAGTAGGGGGAGTTGCTCCTATATTCCCGGAAGGCGTACATGTGTATTACTGCGATTTGAGCGACAGGAAAGCCGTGCATGAAATGATCCAGACAGTCGCACCAGACGAGGTTCTGCATCTTGCAGGCAAAAATTCCGTACCGGAATCCTGGCGTGACCCGCTCCTGTATATAGAGAGTAATGTAATGGCAACCCTCTACTTGCTGGAAGCCCTGCGAAGCCGGCCCCAAAGTCGGATTCTGGTGGCGGGATCACGTCTCAAGTTCAAGGCGGGCACGGTAGAGGGACCGCCGCATCCCTACAGTCTCAGCAAAACATTGGAGGAACTGGCGTCACTGGCCTGGGGAACCCTTTTTCGGCAACCGGTAATTATCGCTGAGCCCTGCAACCTGATTGGCCCCGGTCCCTCCACCGGGTTTTGCTCATTATTGGCTCGATATATTGTCACTCTGGAAACAGGAGGGCAACCGCCTCTATTCAAGCTTTCTTCCCGGTATGACCTCCGTGACTTTCTGGATGTTCGTGATGCTGTCAGAGCCTATAGCGTAATTTTGAATAAAGGAGAGACAGGAACAGTGTATAAGATTGATTCCGGGCAGCAGCGTTCCTTGGGCGAGATTGCGGAGTATCTGGTCAGCCGCTCGGCAGTAGCGGTTCCGCTGGACTGGGGCTTGGGAGCCGATGAACCACTGAAGCAGGTCACGACGAATCGGACTCAACGTGAGGATGTCAGGGCAGATGACCAGAACCTTAAGGCTACACCGGAAGTGAATGTAGCCACTTTAGGTTGGCAACCGGAGATCGGACTGGAGACCTCGCTCACCGATATTCTGGTCCATTATCGAACCGATGGGGAAGGGAGATTAGTATGAATAATCCGAAAGTATCAGTAGTTATCCCTTTTTACAATTGTCCTTATATTGAACAGGCGTTGCAAAGTGCGTTGTCACAATCCTGGCAGCCCTATGAAATTATTCTGGTAGATGACGGTTCGACGATACATCAGGAGCGGATTACCCCGTATCTCCCTTATATTCACTATCTGGGGAAGAGCAACGGGGGAACCGCCTCCGCTCTGAATCACGGTATTCGGCAAGCTACGGGCGATTATATCGTCTGGCTTAGCTCGGATGACCTGTTCTATCATGACAAAATCAGAAATCAGGTTCTGTACATGGAACAGAACAACCTGCTGATCTCCTATACCAACTTCAATTATATTAACGGACAATCCCAATTGATCAAGATGGATGCGGCAGCGGTGTTTCCGGATTATCTTGCCTATCTTCGCTGCTTCCTCCAGGGCAATCCCGTGAACGGTTGTACGATCATGATTAAGAGAGAACTGCTTGGAGCCATTGGTTACTTCAACGAAACGCTACCTTATACCCATGACTATGACTTGTGGTTCCGGGCGATATTGAATGGCTATCCACCGGTGCTGCTGAACCAATCTCTGACCGCTTACCGTCAGCATGACGGCATGGGCACATTGAAGCATTACGATGCCATTTTGGAGGAAGTGGCTGTAACCATCGACCGTTATCAAGCTCCGCTCCGTGACCTGATTTCTTCTATGGGAGGCTAATAAAGAGAGAAGGACAGGGGGGATTCCTGGAGGGCTAAATGACCCGTGCAGCGACCTCCGCCTGCACGGCCTCCTTTAAAGGACGGCAAAGATTCCGCGGAGACCGGACTTTTTAGGAGAAGGAGGTGAGCACATGAATAATAAATCCAAGGTTTCGGTAGTCATTCCTTTTTACAATTGCCCTTATGTGGATCAGGCGCTAGACAGCGTTCTGGCTCAGAGCTATACCGATATCGAAATTATCGTCGTTGATGATGGTTCCACTGTCCATGTGGAGAAGCTTGCACCTTACATGGACAGTATTTTATATATCCGCAAAGAAAACGGGGGGACAGCATCGGCCCTGAATCAGGGGATTAAAGCGGCAACGGGAGGATTTTTTGCCTGGCTCAGCGCGGATGATATTTTTCACCCTGACAAAATCAGAAGACAGCTGGAAATTCTGCAAAGCTCGGGTCTGTCCTTTAACCATACGGCCTATTATTGCATCAATGAACGGGGGGAAAGGCTGACCGAAGCGGTGAATTTTCCGTTTGTCAGTAAAAAGCATCTGCTGGAGACGTTGATGACGGGCTGCACCGTGAATGGCAGTACCGTGCTACTAGATACGGATATTTTTCGGAAGCTGGGGCTGTTTAATGAGGCGTATTTGTATACCCATGACTATGAGTTATGGCTCCGGCTGCTGCCTTATTACGAATGGTCTTTTATAGAAGAGCCACTGCTTGATTACAGGGTTCATGAGGCCATGGGCTCTGTGATTCATAGCGAGGCGCAACGTCGGGAAATCAAACGGCTACAGGCCAAGTATCGTATGCAGATTCTGCGTTTGTTGCGGAAGGAGGAGAGCAAATGAAGCTGACGTTTCCGATTCTGACTTTGTCCAAGGGCGGGGCGCAACGGATGTTAGCTGAACTCGCCAACCGTTTGGCCGGGTTCGGTCATGATGTGACGATCCTTATGCCCCGGAACGGGATTGTGGAATATCCTATGAAATGCAAAATCATTCATTCCTCGGGTGCGGTTATCAGCGCTGCCGATTTTCCCTTCAGTGATGTTATTGTTTCCAACTATTACAGTACGGTGGCAGTGTCGCAGCAGGCCAGCGAAGCAGGCAAAGGTATTCACACCCGGCTGACGCTCTGCTATGAACCGACTTTTTTGCCAGACAATAATGTGTCCTTCGCCTCCTACAATGTGACGAACAATCTCTTCGTCCTGTCCAATTGGCAGCAAAGTCTGGTGCAACTAGTCCATGGCATCAAGGGTCGAATTGTGCCCATTGGTGTTAACTCTGACTTCTATAATATGAAACTCCGCAGGCAGGGAGGTAGACCGCTCATTGTTTCGACGATCTTGCGCAAGCCTGAAGGGGGGTTCTCCGACCACCGCGAGCAGGCTTACCTGATCCGGCAGTTGAACAAGGTGAAGGAGCGGCATCCAGGGGTGGTGATCTACCTAATTATTCCACCGCGCGAGTTTGCCGAATCAGCGATCCTACAAGAATTCCTGCATGATCCGGCCTACCAGATTCGTACACCGGCCAATGATGCTGAGCTTTGCTACCATTATAACGAGAGCGACATTTTCGTCAGTGCAAGCACACATGATTCAGGTTCGCTGCCTGGACTAGAGGCCATGCGCTGCGGAGCGGCGCTCGTAACCATTTATGCGGGCGGAAACATGGAATATTGCAAACCTGGCGAGAACTCTCTGATGTCCTATCGCTATGAGAACAAGCTGGCTGAGGATGTGCTGAGGCTGATTGAGGAGCCGAATATACGTGCTAAACTTGCGTTTAGAGGTGAACAGGATTCACAGGGTTTTACCTGGCAGCAGAGTGCTGAAATATTTCAGCGTGAGCTTTTGGAGATCCTGTCGCAGTAAAGAAAGTCAATTCTTTGTCATAGGGATATAAAAAGAACCTTCAATGCCACGTCAGTGGATTGAGGGTTCTTTGAGCAGAGTTAAGCGATTTGAGGCCAATTTGAATTTAAAAAATGGAGAAGGAGTTCAGCATCTCGCGAAAGGAGTGGCTGTATTGTCCCGAACCGAAGCTGGTGACCATATGGTCTCTGCCCTGCTTGCGGATGCGACTCCGCAGCTTGTCGTCATCCATCAGCTCCAGCGCTTCTGTGACCGCGGTGTCAATATCACCCAGCGGATAGAATTTGCCGGTCTGGTTATGCACGATAAAGGAGCGGACACCATCCGAATCCGTACTGAGCACAGGGCAGGTACAGCAGATGGCTTCAGCAACGGCATACCCAAATCCTTCTGTAATTGAGGTGGATAACAGGAGACCCCCGGAATTTACAATGGAGGAAAAGTATACTGGCATAGTCCCGTTAGGAATGTTAGTAAACACGCTGAGTCGGTCTTGCAGTCCCAGCAGCTGAAGCATCGTTTCAAATTTCTCTGATTCTCCCACTCCAGCCAGGGAGGGGTCATGGAACATCCAGAGATGTAGATTCGGCTTATGGCTTCGGAGGCGATAGGCGATCTCCAGATACTCGCGCCAATTCTTGTTGCTCTCCAGACGACCAACCCAGGCGAGGACCGGGTCGGCAGGTGGATCATTCGGAATATGATTAAAGGTGTGTACATCGACAATGTTAGGAATGATAAAGCGCCGCATCCATGGGCAGATTTGCATGAATAGTTCCATTAAATGATCTGTAGGCGGAATCAGGATTGCATTGCAGAAGGATTGTAAATAGGGAACAGCTACTGTAATCAGTTCCTTCGCTTCATTTCTTTTTCCCAACCCCTGCGCCTCATAGATGAGAATTCCTCTGTAACCGAGCATACGGAGTCGTTCCAAGAGGAAAATATCTGAAGTTACAACAATGGCATCATAATAATTGGATTTGATGATTTTGGTGATCTCTTCATCCGTGGAACCGATAAATGTCGGAAAGGCTGCTCCGTTATCCTCGCCCGATCCCGGCATGAGATACAGCAGATGGCATTCAATCCCGCTCCGCTGCAAGCTCTCGCATCTCAGCTTGTTCAGCGTTTCGACCCCTCCGCTGGGTACATAAAACGTAAATAAAACCTTCAACGCTCACCCCTCCTGACTATTTTGCAACGGTAACGCCGGACCCTTCTCGAAAACATAAGCTACTGTTTATAAGATACGCGGCTGTTCCCTGGCATGTGACGGTGAAAGCCTGTAGTGCCAAATCCTTTCAGCATAGCCTGACTGAAATCAAGCCATCCTAACGATTGTTACATTGGACACCCATTACATTTAGAGATGGAGGATGAATTCATGTTGCGATCCAAAATCAGCATGTCCGTTTCCGCTGCATTGCTGCTTGGTATGGTCAGCCTTACCGGGTGTGGTGCCAACAACACGGCAGGAAACACGGTTCATACGAAAAGTGTCCGGGGAACACATGATGGCAGGCTGTCCGTGAATTCGGTGCGCGGAGGGAACCAAATCCGCAACTACGACAAATTAGAGATGAGTCAGAAGCTGGCTGACCGTGTAGCTTCCTTACCGGAAGTTCGCTCCGCCAATGTCATGCTTGCCGGCAGATCAGCGTATGTTGCTGTAACCCTTGACCGTTCGACTACCCAGCCGAATGCCTTGGGAACAGGGCGTTACGGGACACGCTCTTCATCCACAACACATGGACTGGGGAATGGCACAACAAATGGCTATACTGACGGAGGCATGTATGGTTCCAGCAGAACAGGTCATTACGGGACACGCTCTTCATCCACAACACATGGACTGGGGAATGGCAGAACGAATGGCTATACTGATGGAGGCATGTACGGTTCCAGCAGAACAGGTCATTACGGGGCGCGTTCTTCATCCACAACACATGGACTGGGGAATGGCAGAACAAATGGCTATACTGATGGAGGCACTTATGGTTCCAGCGGAACAGGTCTGGGTGGGAGTGCGTACAGTCCAGGGCTTGGTGCAAAAGGAACTTACAACCCAGGTCGTGGAATAACAGGTAACGGTAACGGTGCCCTTGGCACAGGACGCAATATGGCTGGTGTCGGCGGAACAGGTGCGGGTGTAGGGCTAAACACTAACCGTGGTTACGGAATGCAAAGCACAGGTACAGGGTCTTACAATGACCGTGGAATAACCGACCTTGGCACTACGAATACAACAACACCAGCCAGAAACGTCAAGATGGAAGAAGATAATGTGACTCAGGCGATCAAGGATAAGATTGCAGCCGAGATCAAAAAGACCTCGCCAAATATCGATGCCGTATATGTATCTGCCAATCCGGATTTCGTGGAACGCTTTAACGTTTATGCTGAAGAAGCGCGCGCCGGGCACCCGCTGAAGGGTTTTGCGGATGAATTCCGTAAAATGGTAGAGCGCATTTTCCCGACTCGCAGTCACTAACCCTTGGTTAGTATGTCTGGAGAACTCCCGGACTAATCGTCATTTTTAACCTGATCGGCACAAAAAAAGCAGCAGCCCCGCCGAAGCGTGGGACTGCTGCTTTCTTCATTTAACTTTGCCGCTGTTGCTTGCGGCCGCGGATCCATACTTCTTGCAGTTGAAGCTTGTCGTCAAGCAGCAGGATATCCGCTTGCTTGCCGGTTTCTAGCGAGCCGATTTTCTGTTCGAGGCCCAGCGATACCGCCGGAGTAAAGCTGGCTGCACGGGAGGCTTCTTCCAGACTGATTCCGGCTTGCTGAATCAGGAATTGAAAGCCACGAATCATCGTAAGCGTGCTGCCAGCAAGAGCGGCTGGATTATCACGGAGAGTGGCGATGCCATCTTTAACAATGACGGGCAAATCACCAATTGTATATTCCCCGTCACTGAGTCCGGTCGCTGACATGGCATCCGTGATCAGCAAGAGATTGCCGTCACTCTTCAACTGAGCCAGCAGGGCCACCATGGCAGGATGGACATGAATCCCGTCGGCAATAATCTCTCCGCGTATGCGTTTGTCAGATATTACGGCTCCCACCGTTCCAGGCTTACGGTGATGAAGCGGCGTCATCGCATTGAACGTATGCACAGCCTGATTCAAGCCAGCGTCCGCCGCGGCAATGACTTCTTCATAAGTTGCATCGGTATGACCGAGAGCAGCTGTGATGTCATGCTTCCGAAGCCAACGGATCGCTTCCAGCGCACCTTCGCGTTCCGGTGCCAATGTGACCTGGCGGATCATACCGGGATAGGTATGTTCCCATTGCTCCAGCCAGTCAATATTAGCCGGGACAATATGCTCCGGATTCTGGGCACCCGGCCATTTGTGGCTAATGAACGGGCCTTCCAGATGCACTCCCGCCAGCTGTGCATAAGGCATTTCCTTGGAAAGGTAGACATGTACTTCTTCCAGAACACGGTCGATATCAGCTTTGGTGGCCGTCATCGTGGTAGCCAGCATAGTCGTTGTTCCCTGGGTACTGTGGAACTTTGTAATGGCGTCAATGGAATCTTTATCACTGTACATAAAATCATATCCGGCTCCGCCATGAACGTGAACATCCACAAAGCCAGGTAGCAACAGGTCATTGTCATGGTGACTTGCTTCCCAGTTAGCATAGGCAGAAGGCAGGTTATGAGCTTCACCGGCATAGAGAATTCGCTCTCCAGAGATCGCAAGCACGCCTTGCGGAATCAGACCGTCCGGAGTCAGCACTTTACCATACAATAATTCGCCGTCTGTTGCCGTTATTTCAGCCATTTTCCTGCACCTTCATCCAGCAGCACGACTACGTTCGGGTGACTTTGCAGCAAGGAGGCTGGGCATTGAGTGGTGATAGGACCCTCAATGGCATTGCGGATCGCTTCGGCTTTCTCTTCGCCACGGACCAGAAGGACGATCTGCTTGGCTTTCAGGATGCCACCAATTCCCATTGTGACCGCCTGACGGGGCACATCTTCCAGCTTATCGAAGAAACGGGCATTGGCTTCCCGTGTACCTTCCAGCAAGTCTACCACATGAGTACCACTGCTCAGACTGGCATCCGGTTCGTTGAAGCCGATGTGACCATTGCTCCCGATGCCGAGGATCTGCAGGTCCACCGGGCCATTCTCTTCCAGCATCCGGTCATAGGCGGCACATTCTGCGCTAGGATCAGATGCGTTGCCATCAGGCACATGGGTCCGCGAGAGATCGATATCAACATGATTGAATAAATGCTCGTTCATGAAGCTGCGGTAGCTCTGCGGATGATCCGCAGGCAAGCCTACGTATTCGTCAAGATTATAAGAGGATGCTTTGGCAAAGCTCACAAGACCTTTTTTGTGCATGTCTACAAGCCGGGCGTAAACACCTACTGGTGAGCTTCCGGTAGCCAGGCCGAGCACGGCTTTAGGGTTACTTTGCAGCAGGGTTGCAATCAGATTGGCACCGGTTTGTACGAAATCCTCTTCACTATGAAATTTTAAAATATTCATTAGGATTGACCTCCTCGTTTATGACGATAATGTTGTACATTCACATAAGATTGCTCCAGCTTAGGAATATAGTCTGTAAATCGCGTACTGACCATTCCGGTAAATAAAATATCAATGATATGCAGTTGTGCAATGCGTGAAGCCATATCGCCCCGCCTCATCCCCTTCTCCAGTGAGGAAGAGAAAAGCGGGATATCGGCGAGTGAGGCAAGTGTGCTGCTGCCGTAAGAAGTTAGGGCAATAGTACTGGCTCCACCTGCACCGGCACAGTTCAAGGCGTCAATCGTTTCGGGGGTTTCCCCGGAGTAGGAGACCGCAAAAGCCACATCGCCCTCGCCCAGCGAGGAGGCAGAAGTAATCTGCATATGGGAGTCTGCGAAGGCTGTGCAGTTCACACCGATGCGAATGAGCTTCTGATAGAAGTCTTGCGCCACGATGGAGGAAGTAGCCATCCCATAGAGATCAACGCGGCGGGCGCGGCACAGCAGATCTACAGCAGCCTCCAGCCGCTCTATATTAAGCAGCGAAGTGGTATCCCGGATCGAGGCGAGATGATTGTTCTGCATCGCTTCAACAATGGTGGAGAGCGGATTGCCCGCGACAATATCCTGATAGGAAGAGCCGCCTTCGTGTTGCCCCTGATCGCTGCCAGCAATTTCTGCAGCCAGGTTTACTTTAAAGTCCGGAAAACCCTTGAAATGAAATACCTTGCAGAAACGGGTAACTGTCGCCGGGCTGACGCCGCATTGTTCAGCCAGTTCTGTGATACCCATATGGACAATCTCGGCGGGAGAAGCAAGAATCCGCTCTGCGAGCTTGCGTTCCATTTGCGACAGCTTGGTCATCTCATGCTCCAGAGCATGAAGAATTGGGGACATGACCCACCTCCATTCGTAAAATTCATTTTAAAATTATTTTTAAAATTAGTTAATATATATAGAAAATTATTTTCATAAATAGGATAAAACAAAACGATGAGCGTTGCAAGGGCATCTTTATGAATAAAGTGTGGAAATGACAAAAACCCGCTCGCAACCATTGCGATACGGGTTTCTGAGAATAATATTAGATGTGTTCGAGCGGCTAGGCTGCGGTATGAGACGAGGTTTTGCCAGGTCTGCGCCGCAGCATTTCCCACAGGATGAACAGCAGTACGATCAACTGAGGCAGCAGTGTCTCCCATGTCGGGTACAAGCCCAGCCATCCAATAGAAGGAAAACCTTCCTGCACATGTGAGGGAATCTTTCCGGCCACCTGTAGGGAATGAATGCTTTCCCCAAGAAAGCGGAACACCAGATAATAGATAAGCACGGTAGCCGTTTTGAAAAAGGCTCCGATGGGCAGTTTCGCACTCAGGGCGATGATGGAATAACCCAGAATGATCAGGATTAGCAGTGCGCTTCCGATCCCGATCAGCAGTGAGGAGGTCTTGATTGCTGGGGCCATCCCTACATAAAAGATTGTTGTCTCCGCGCCCTCCCGGAGAATGGCTAGTAGCGAGACAAAGAACAATGACCACAGGTTGCCTTTAGCCAGCGCTCCATCAACCTGTCTACCTACATAGTTATTCCAGGATGCCGTATTCGACTTGCTGTGCAGCCATCGTCCAATGGTTAGCATCATGACTACGGCTACAAGTCCGGACACGCCTTCAATCATTTCGCGGGTGCCACCGGCTGCCGCTTTGGAAATGGCATAGGAGAGCAGCACTGCCAGAACAGCACTTCCGGCAAGACCAGCCGCGGCTCCGGACCAGATCCATTTTTGTGCAACGGGTTGCTTGCCCCGCTTCACATAAGCGAGCAGAGCGGACAGTACGAGAATGGCCTCTAGCCCTTCACGAAGCAGAATCAGAGCGGCATCCCAGGCCGTGTAGTGGGTTTCTCCCGCTAGCGGGGTCAACTCAGCTGTCATCTGCTCCAGAGTGGAGAGTGCCCGTTCCAGCTTCGGCGGGTTGGAGAGTAGATATCCCGTTACAGCTGCACTTTCATTTTCGATACTGGTATAGACCTTAGGGGAAGCAATCTGCACCTGACCTTCAGCCATCGGCCAGACAATAATGAACTGCTCCATGACCTCTGCGGCCTTGGCACTATCTCCATCGGTAGCTGCAGCTGTGGCCTGCTTGAGATAGGCAATCAGCCCTTCAATGGAGGTATCCTCGCCGGCAGTGTTCGGCGCAGCAATGGCTTTACCCTGGCCGTAATCAGCGAGCAACTGGTACAGCGCGTTGGCTTCGCTGCGGGCCGATTCCTCACGGCGCGGCTCTGCCTGCAGCGCGATCCGCAGCAGGCTCATCTTCGTCTCTAGCATGCCGTAGACGGCGGGATTGTCCTTGCGGATGGCGCGCTCCACCGGCTTCCAGCCGCTGGTTAGAGCGCTGTACGCCTTCTCCGCGGCGGCCCAGTCGGCGCTTTGCGCCGCATCCCGCGCCGTCTTCGCCGCGGGCAGCAGCTTCTCCGCCGCGCTTCGCCCGGCGGCAGCGGAATCACCGCCGCTATCACTCGCGGCGGTCACATACGCGTCCACGGCTCTGGCGAGCGTGGACAGTGCGCTCTTGGCGGGCTCTCCGCCGCCCGCCTTAAGCGTGGACGCCGCTTCGGCCAGCGCGGCGTCTACGGCTGCTGCCGGACCGGCGAGTGCCTCGTCCGGCGTGCCAGTGTTCGCGGTGCGCCACAGTGCCGCGAACGTCTCCACATCGACGGCGGCGTCGCTCCAGCGGCTCTGCCCGGCTTCGACGAGCGCGCTGCCGACAGGCGGCAGCAGCTCATCATGCCGGGCGCTGCCTTCCGCCGCGAAGCCTGCTGCTGCCGGGAGGGTCAGCAGCATACAGATCAAGAGCATCATGGCGGTTGCCTTAAGCGCCCGCCAGGGATGATGAACAAGAGAGAACATCGGGATAATCCCCTTTCAAGTAAGAAGGCATATGAATAGAAGCCAAATATAGAAGGCATTTGAGATAGGCTCAAATATCGCTGCAAATGTAGTTTGCTTATTTTAATGGAACCATCCCTAATGTGACTCGTGTCGTCGGACTTCGTAGCTTCCGGGCTTCACTACTACTTTAAGTAATTCTCTTGTCTGGAAACACTCCGGTCAGCCGAGCAGTGTGTCTCCGATAAAGCCGCCTTCGCGGACGCCAGGGAAGCAGGCGAAGACCGCACTGCCGATATGGACCATATATTCATTCAGGCGATCATTGCGCGATAAGCGCTGCTGAATCGTCACGAACTGTTTGACGAGATCCCGCTGGAAGCTGATGAATAATAGACCCGCATCCAGCTGGCCGGTCTTGGCATTCAGTCCGCCGGAATAGGAGTAGGAACGGCGCAGCATTTTGACAGTGCCATCGCCATGGGCCAGGGCGGAATGGGAGTTCGCTGGAATCAGCGGTTTGCCGGAAGTATCCGCTGCCTTAAGGTCCAACTTATCGAATTCGTCCCGGGCGCCAATAGGGGCACCGCTCTGACGGTGCCGACCGAAGGTCGCTTCCTGATCGCTCAGGGATGAGCGGTCCCATACTTCGATGCGGAACCGGACCCGGCGAACCGCCATATAGGTGCCGCCGTTCATCCAGGCAGGGCCTTCGCCGCTGCCCGGCCAGACGACCTTGTTCATCTCGGCTTCATCGGTAACATCGGGATTCCCGGTGCCGTCCTTGAAGCCGAGCAGATTGCGCGGTGTTCCATTCTTGGGATCAGCCTCGCCCGTCCGCTGGAACCCTTCCTGGGTCCAGCGCAGCACGGCAGTCCCGCGGGCAATCCGCGCCAGATTGCGGATGGCGTGGAACGCCACCTGCAAGTCATCCGCGCAGGCCTGCACGCAGAGATCACCGCCGCACCAGGCGGAGTCGAGATTGTCACCCACAAAAGGCGGGAGATCGGCCAGCGAGGAAGGCCGCTGCCCGGACAGTCCAAAGCGTTCGTCGAAGAAGGACGGTCCCACGCCAAAGGTGAGCGTGCAGCGAGAAGGGCTCAAACCATCAGTCTCTCCGGTATCGGAAGGCGGTAAATTAAGGTTGTCATTGGTATTGCCGACCAAACGACCTGTGGTTAGAGCAGCCGCAGCGGTGGTCCATTCCTGTAACAGCTTCTTCACGTCGGCGAGTTTGGTCGTCGTCAGGTCGAAGGCTGCAAAGTACAGGAAGTTTTGTGCAGGTGTAAGAATGCCTGCCTGATGGCTGGCATAAAAAGGGATGGAGGAATCGGTCTGCACAGGAGTGGCGGGTGCTTTGGCAGCTGTTCCTCCCCTCGAAAGCAGACTCCCCATGGCCCCGCCGCCCAGCAGGAGGCCTAGCCCGGTGGCGCCAGTAAGCCGCAGCATATCGCGGCGGCTTACTTTTGTATCCAGCAGTTTCTGGCTGGGCTCTGAATTTGTTGTTGGGGTAGATTGCTTATCCTTATCGTGTTTTTTCATGATAATCACACTCCCAGAATGGTCCCCATGTTAGATAGTGGCTCTGCGAGCGCATCGAGGTTCTGGCTTAATTTGCGAACTTCTTCTTCCTTCAGTTCCTGGTAGGAGACATAGCCATCACCAGATTTGAACGGTGCCAGCTCTGCTTGCAGCGCTGCAAATCGTTCACCGATCGTTTGCTCAAGTGCGGCATCTTTTTTGGCCAGCTCCGGTTTGAGTAGTTCATATATTTTCTGTGCGCCCTCTACGTTGGCGACAAAATCGTACAGGTCGGTGTGGGAATAGCGTTCTTCTTCACCCGTAACCTTGGAGGAGGAAACTTCGTTCAGCAGTTCAACAGCTCCGGTAACGAGCAGATTGGCATCAATCTCTACCGTCTCTACTTTTGCCCGTAGCAGTTGTGCATCTTTCAGCAACTGGTCTGCTGTTTCTTCGAATCCAGCTGTGGTTTTATCCTCCCAAAGGGCCTTCTCCAGCTTGTGGAAGCCGCGCCATTCCGCAGGATCGACATCATTTTCACGGGCGTCAATATGAGGATCCAAATCTCCGAGCGCTTCAGCAATAGGCTCAATCCGTTCATAATACATCCGAGTCGGAGCATACAGCTTCTTGGCCTCTTCAATCTGGCCTGCCTTCACGGCGTTCGTGAACTTCTCCGTCTCTTTGACGAACAGATCACACTGCTCGATGACAAACGTGCGGTATTGTTCGATGGCTGATGTGAAGTCTGCTGCCTCAGTCGTATTGGAGGCATCAGCAGTCGCTGCAGGAGCATTGGTTGCCGTGTTGCTGCCCGCTCCATTTGTTGATTGGGCCGTGTTTCCATTGGTATTATTACTTGCGCAGCCGGTAAACAGAATAGAAGCCGCAAGCAGTCCTGCGGGTACAGCATAACTGAATTTCAAACGAGCCACCCCTTTATATATATGTGTGTGAATGATAATCGTTATCAATAATACTGGAACAATCATAAGTCTGTGTACTTGGGCTGTCAATATAAAATGTGATAATTCTCATTGATTAGCATTACAGCATAAATAAGGCGGACACCAGTAGGTGTCCGCCTATTGTTTCAATAGGGGAATTCCTAGATTTATCCCTTTGTTGTGCCGATTAGCACTCCTTCACACAGAGGAGCGCTCTATAAGTTCATAATCTAGCTTACGGTGGACGGGCTGGCTCCCGCCATCCCCGTGGATCTGCTCATGGATCGTCTGAAAAGCAGCCGCGCCCATCTCGAACAACTTGTTATCAATCGTGGTCAGTCCCAGCAGCTTGCCGATGGGCTGGTTATCAAAACCGATCACTGCGAGGTCTTCAGGAATCCGGATGCCTTGTTTCCCGGCTTCTATCATCAGGGCGGCTGCGACATGATCCCCGGCGACGATAATGGCTTCCGGCCGTACTTCCATCGCGCTCAGACGATGCAGCAACGCTGCTCCATGCTCTTCGTTCAGGCAATCAAATATCATCCATTCTTCATGCAGCGGAAGTCCGCTCTCTTGGTGAAAGTCCCGGAAAGCAGACTGACGGATGGAGGAGGAGGAACCATGTTTTCTCCCGTCACAATAGCCAATGGAACGGTGGCCTTTATCGGCCAAGTATTGCAGACCATGGCGGAAGGCGGCGTAATGCTCGATGTAGACAGAGGAGAAGCGGCTTTCCCCGCTGTTCTGGCAAGTGACGATAGGGCCATATGCAGTATATTCTTCGATAACCTCCGGCTTCAGGGAGGTGGATACAATAACCACACCATCGATTTCCTTGTTGCGCAGCATTTCCAGTACCTTAAGCTCTTCTTCAGGACGGTAGTTAGTCTGGCACAGCACTAGTCTGTATTGAGCCAGTAATGCTTCCTGGGCCAATCCCTCCATAATGATGGAAAAATAATAGATACGAATTAGCGGCATGATTACTGCGACTGATTTGGTACGTCCGGTGATCAGATGCACAGCGTTCATATTCCGGCGGTAATTCAACTGTTCTATGGTATTCAGGACCGCATTCCGTTTGTCCTCGCTGACATAAGGGTGATTGTTAAGCACACGCGAGACGGTGGTTACGGACACTCCGGAAATTCGGGCGATTTCTTTAATATTGGCCATACGCAAGAAAGCCTCCTGAAGTGGATATTGTAGTGATGATCTTATTCTACCACATGATTTTTACTCCCCCGAAAATAAAAGGCTTGCTCTGGTATCCATTTCATATTTTACACTGAGGATGCAACAGCATTACCGGACTAAATCGGCGTGACCGCAAGGGCGTGACGAACCGGTAAGGTTAATGTTGCTGTTTTTTTGTTTAGCGTAAAGGACAACAAAAAACCTCCTCTCACCCGATTGGGTGAAAGAAGGCTTAAACGCGTCACTTTCGACAGCAAGGTAGCTATATTTTCAGATCCTCAAGCTTAATCAGCTCGACAACCGCTTGCGAACGGCCTTTTACGTTTAATTTTTGCATGACATTGGAGATGTGGTTTCGAATGAGTAGTGAAACCCGTCCAAGTATGATTCCTCTATTTAAAACAAGCGATACCCCGTTACCCGGACATCGCTTGTTTTTTTGTTATGAGCGTGATCGTAATACAAATTCTTGAGCATCTTCATTACGAACTCTTTTCTTTCAAAAGCTGCTCCATCTTCTCCATCGTACCATCCTGCTGTGGGACGTGAATGGTCACTGTTAACTCCGGGTGTTCTAGGGATTGAAAAGAGATGTAATCAAAGTTTAGCTGACCTAGATTGGGACAATGGAGAGTTTTTGGGGCGTCAATAGCCTCACGGACATCATAGGCGTCCCAGAAATCGCGAAATTCAGAACTCGCTGCGGATAATGATTCATATTGTTCGGACCACCAAGGGTCATCTGCGTACCGTGCATAGCCGGCGTGAAATTGGGAGGCAATACGCCGGGCGTGATGCTCCCACTGATCGCCTTTGAGATGACGGAATTGCGGAGAAGTAAAGGTCATCCATACGAAGTTTCTCTCTTGTTCGGATTTGAGGTTGAAATCCCCGTTCAGAACGCAATAGGCAGAGTTCCAGGCCACAATGTTCATCCTAAAGTCCATAATGCAGGCTGGAGAAGTAGCAAGCCCATCAAGAAAACGCTGAAGAGATGACTCCACTGCCGGAGCTTCTTGAATCTTTTCCAAAGGGAACTGCTTGCGGGCCAGGTAAAAGATATGCTTTCGTTCCGCTGCATCGAGCATGAAGACATCGGCTAGACGGTCGAGTACATCTGCTGAGACATTAATAGGGCGTCCCTGTTCCAGATAGGTATACCAATCTAGCCCGACTCCCGCTAGCATTGCTACCTCTCCACGGCGTAGCCCCGGTGTTCTTCTTCGCCCATGATCCTGCAGTCCGGCTTGTTCCGGAGAGATGCGTTCCCGTCGTACCCGCAAGAACCGTGCTAATTCTTGATGACGGTCTATCTGTGGAATCGACATTACCCGTGCTCCTTTCTATATAAAGAATCCAAGGATAGTGGGACTGCCAGTCCCAGGATAACCTGATCTCTCCCTGGTGTTTGCCCAGCGATGTAATATAGTTTATGTCACTTCATGACGTGAAATCAACGGGAGAAGGGAAGGGATAAAAGACAGTTATCTGTAAAAACTGTTCATATCGCATTACATCTGCGGGTAGTCGGAGTCTCAATATAATAGTTTAGACAAATGGAGGAGTTAAATATGTACGAGCATATCGTTCTTTTTAAATTCAATGAGAAAGGAACTACGGAGAAGCAAGAACAAGCGATTCGTCAAGTGCAGTCTTTCAAAGGCAATATTCCCGGAATCGTTGAACTCAGCGCAGGAATCAATGAGACAGAAGAGACCGCAAACATGAACGGATACGCCTTGGGTATACGCGTTACCTTTCAAGATCAGCAGGCCTGCCGGGATTACATGAATCACCCTCTGCACCAGGAATTGCTGCAAAGTGTGGGGCCATTGGTCGACAATGTTGTCGTTGTAGATTATCCAATCATATAAGTTCATGCAGTTATCCTCGGGCTTTATCCCGGTAGTTCAACAGGTGTCTCTCACAAGGAGACACCTATCTGTCGTTGATAAACAAATCCTTATTATATAAGAGTTTCAATAATAAATATTGTGTCTATCCAGTGGACATCGCACTTTAGCGCATTGTTCTATGCTATAATGAAAGCGTAAACATGATATGTAAAGTACCGTTGAGCTCATCGCCTAAGGAGGATGATGGATATGCTGACAGGTTTGAAGGAACTTACCAAATGGGTGTTTGAATTTTGGCAACCAGGGATGCCTTCGGGAGTAGAAGACTACCAGAGTATCGAGTTTACAACGAGTCGCCATATGCACAATCCACAATTGCCAAGTCCGCTCACTTATGAAGAAGAAGCGCGGATCAAGACTATAAAGTTTCATTAATTCATTATCTTCAGGGCCGTACGAACCGGAAGCCATTTCCGATTTGGCGGCCTTTTATTTCGTTGTCTGTTTTTTTGTATGCGTGCATGTCATGGCAGCAAATTTTTCGCTGTATCCGCTACCGCCTATTTTAGAGTCGCTACGTCACCATTAACATCTCCCATACATAGTATGGTTTTGACTGTATCCCTTTACCTTGTTATACCAAACAAACCCGAGCAAGGAGGGGTGACACCATTGAAAGGGAACGAACATCATAGCAAATTTCTTTTAACGCATCGCGAGCGTGAAGTTTTTGAACTTCTTGTTCAGGATAAAACTACGCGCGACATCGCTGGCCTGTTGTTTATCAGCGAAAAAACCGTCCGAAACCACATCTCCAATGTTATGCAAAAATTAAACGTAAAAGGCCGTTCGCAAGCGGTTGTCGAGCTGATTAAGCT
Source organism: Paenibacillus sp. NPDC057934 (assembly GCF_042887565.1). Taxonomy (NCBI): domain Bacteria; kingdom Bacillati; phylum Bacillota; class Bacilli; order Caryophanales; family Paenibacillaceae; genus Paenibacillus; species Paenibacillus sp. NPDC057934. Next base: position 166,425 of record NZ_JBHVPB010000008.1, on the reverse strand, counting down.
TGGGGAGCTGAAAATATAGCTACCGTGCTGTCGAAAGTGACGCGTTTAAGCCTTCTTTCACCCACTGGGTGAGAGGAGGTTTTTTGTTGTGTTATAGTACATAAAACGATATTGATAATCATTATCAGTTATGATATATTGTTCACAGGTAAACAATATTTTAGATATCTATATGCTTTTTAAAGGAACGGAGTGTGCAAAAACGATGAATTCAGGTTCTGGCTTTCAACAACTGCTATATGAGCAGTATATTCGCATGCTGCATCTGCATGAGAGCTATGCGAATGAGGAGCTGGATCATTTTCTTCGCATCGCGAGTGCTGCGTCAATTGAGAACTGCCCACGGAATCTTACGGATATTCATGTGATTGATTGTATCGGACGATATGAACCGATCAATAGCACCTCTATCGCCGAACGGATGGAATTATCCAAAGCCGGCATAACCAAAATCAGCGGCAGGCTGCTGGCTGATGGGCTGGTTGAGCGGACGCAGATGAATGACAACAAGAAAGAGGTTTATTTTCTGCTAACACGGCAGGGCAGGATATTATTCGATCTGCATGAGAAGCTGCATGATATTGAAGCTGAGCGGGCGTTTAGCTTTTTGGGCAAATATCCGGCCGAAGAATTACATATTATTCAGCGCTTTATCCAGGACGTCAATATAGAGATGGAGTCACGATTGGGCAAAACAGATATTCCAGAAATGAATGAATAATTACGTGAATAATATCAGCCAACGGTGAGGTGGGGTAACATGGATCTGGAAGCATTGATCAAGGAACGTAGAAGCATTAGGAAATATAATCAGACCCCGGTGTCTGAGCAATTGGTGACTGAACTGTTGAACTCGGCCGCAGCACTGAATGGTCCTATAGGTAACGAACCATTGCCCTGGCGCTATCTGTATGCAGGGTCAATGGAAGCAAGGCTACGACTGGCTAATTACTTGACGGAACAAGTGACGCAGAGCCGACTGGGGAAGCTCATTCCCGGTAAACTGGTGGAGATGTATAAGAAGAGGTTCACCGACATCCCTGCCCATCTAATTGTGATATGCGATACGGACCCGGAGCGTGGTCAAAGTGAGTCTATTTATGCGGAGGCTTGTGCCGTTCTGCAGAACTTCCAGCTACTGGCCTGGGAGCGTGGGCTTGGCATGGTCTGGGATACAGAGCCGATGATCCAGACCGAAGCGTTCTTTAAGGGAATTGGCCTTCGCGGGCAGGAGAAGTTCGTGGGGATTTTTCATATCGGATATTTTGACAAGTCGCCAAGAGGCCGGGCGCGAACAGCTGCGGAGAAAAAATGGACGGTAGCGCAGGATAATGATCTTGTCCAGGAACAAGTGGCTACTCGGCAGCCCGTCCCGCAGGGACTTGTGCTGGAACTGCTGAACCATGCGGTCTGGGCGCCCAATGATGGACTCCGTGAGCCTTGGCGCTTTGTTTTTGCAGAGGAAGCATATAGAGGACTCATGCCTGGGCAGGGTGAAGCGGCTGCTTATCTTATCATTGTGATGCCTGAAGATAGCGATCCAATCAAGCAAAATGAGGATTTGGCTGCTGTGGCCTGTCTTATGCAAAATTTTGTACTATTGGGCCGGGAGAAGGGGCTGCGGGTAGTACGGACGATGAATGAGTGGATTTATGACCGCAAATACAGCGCGCCCTTTGGTGTACAGGCTAATGAACGGATTGCAGCAGTATTGGAACTTGATCTTACGGATGCTGTGGATCGTCCAGTACGTGAAGCCCAATTTCCCAACCTTATCCTAGAGGGAATTTAGCTCGCCGGTACTCAAGCTTATGTCAGCGGAAACACATTATTCGACACTCATGCCTTTCTCTGCCAGACGGCGGGGGAGGCTATTTTCGTATGGTCAGTTATGGCTCGGGTTCTGGAACTATTTAAATTTATAAATATACAAAATGCAACAATAGGTGTAAAATGGCATTGTTTGAAACTGCCGGAATGACATAAAGGGATATTCACAGATTTGTTTGTGAAAAAAAGAGCAAAGATTTGACTGCGGCTGTGCAGGCTGCTGACAATAATATTTCCGATGGAAAGGAGGAAGCCTTGTTCCTTTATGCAGGGCGTACCGGGCATTTGGCAAGTGCTGGCGGAACTGAAAGGGCCGGATACGGCTGTAACGGAGTTACATAGAAAACACATGGGAGATGGAACAAACGATGAAGAATAGAGTGACTGTGAAAAAGATGACGATGCTGCTAGCACTCATGCTAACAGTTAGTATAGTGGGCGTGGCATGCGGTAATAAGGCCAGCAATGCCACTACAAATAACGCTGCAGGAAATACTGCAACTGCTAGTACATCTAAGGACACACCGGCAGAGACCCCAGAGTTATCGCTTGGACTTCTGCCTTCGATCGATGCTATTCCGTTCATCATTGCCCATGAGCAGGGCTTTGACCAGAAGCGCGGCGTGAACCTGAATATTCAGACGTTCAAGAGCGCCAAGGACCGCGATGTAGCTTTTCAAGCGGGGAAAGTAGACGGGCTTAGCGCCGATCTGGTGGCAATCTCCATCTACAATCAAGCCGGGCTGGATGTGAAAATCACGAGCACGACTTTCGGTGAATTTGACCTGCTGACCGGGAATGACGACATCAAGGACGTGAAGGACCTGAAAGGCAAAACCGTGATTTTGTCCAAAAACACTTCCACACAGTATACGGTGGCTACGATCCTGAAGCAGGCCGGTTTGACCGAAGAGGATATCAAGGTGACTGAAGTCCCGCAGATTCCAACTCGTCTGGAGCTGCTTAAGAATAATAAGGCTGATGCCGCCATTTTGCCGGAGCCGTTTGTAACGATGGGTAAAGCCGCAGGTCTGCGCGTGCTAAGCTCCACGATTCAGGCGAATGTAAATCCATTCGTGCTGGCTTTCCCGCAAAGCGCAATTGATGCCAAACCGGACGCGATTCGGGCTATGTATGCTGCTTATGACGATGCAGTAGAGTATATGAAAACACATGACCAAAGTGATTATATTGATCTTGTGATCAAAGAAGTAGGTTACCCGGACACATTGAAGAACGAGATTAAGATTCCGGCTTATATTCCAGCCAATCAGGTGGATGTGAAAGAGGTTGAAGCTGCATTTGCCTGGGCACGGGAAAAAGGTCTGCTGACTAAGGATATTAAGCCCGAAGATGTGATCTCTGATGTCCAGTTTAAGAAATAGCGGACTGTGCGTAAAGGACCTGGAAGTTGAATATAAAAGCGGGCAGCTGGCGCTGGAACGGATGAATTTCACCCTGCCGGAGACTGGCATCTATACGGTTATAGGGCCTTCCGGCAGTGGGAAATCCACGCTGTTGCGTGCGATTGCCGGCCTGCTGCCTTCCTACCAGGGCGAATTGCTGTTCAATGGAAAATCGCTGCGCGATAAAGAAACACTGGTTGGCCTTGTGCCACAGAATTACGGCCTGCTGCCCTGGAAGACGGTGCAGGCTAATATTGTAATGGCGATGAAGATCGCCCACCGGTCTACCCAGAGTAAGCTGGAGCAGGAAGAACAGATCACCCGCTGGCTGACCGCCATGGGGATCTCGGAGCTGGCGAAACGTTACCCGCTGTCACTCAGCGGAGGGCAACAGCAGCGGGTCGCGATTGCGCGGGCGTTTGCTATTTTACCCACCATTCTTTTGCTGGACGAGCCGTTCTCGGCTCTGGATGCCATTACGCGGGAAGCGTTGCAGCAGCTGTTCCTGGACAATTGGCTAGCGAACCCGGCCACAGCGCTATTCGTTACGCATGATGTGGAGGAGGCCATTCTACTGGGCCAGAAGATCATTATTATGCCATCCAGCAAGCAGGATTCTCCGGTCTTTGTGGACAACGAGACAGTGTTTGGCATGCAGCACGGGGAGAAACGGGACAGTGATGAATTTTTTGAGCAAATGAAGAGAATCAGAAAGGTAATGCAGGAGAAATGGTGAAAAAAAAGAAGCTCCATCAAGTGTTCAGGTTGTTATTGGTCTTCTTCTGTATGAATGTGGTCTGGTATATCGCTTATTTGCTGATGAATCACCCGATTCTGCCGAGTCCGCTGGCAGTCTATCAGGCCATGGGCGAACTCGGAGGACGGGATCTTGCACTGAATGTCGGCTACAGTCTGATGCGGATTTTTGCGGGGGTACTGCTGGCGTTGCTCATCGGCCTAATGATTGGCTTGTTAATGGGGCGCTCGGCTACCTGGAACAAGCTGCTTGATCCGGTGGTGTACCTGACTTATCCGGTGCCGAAAATTGCTTTGCTGCCAGTGGTGATGCTGTTCTTCGGGCTTGGTGAGACCTCCAAGATTTTGATGATCATGCTCATCCTGCTCTTCCAGATTATTATCTCCGTGCGGGACGGCGTGAAGTCTATCCCGGATAATACGTATGATGTCCTGACGAGTCTCGGTGCAGGCTCTGCGCAGAAATTCTGGAATGTCACGCTGCCCGGCGCATTGTCTGTAATTCTCAGCACGATCCGGATTTCCCTTGGAACAGCGATCTCTGTGTTGTTCTTCACAGAAATCTATGGCACAGACCATGGCATGGGCTTCTTCATTATGGATGCCTGGCTAAGGCTGGATTATCCGGAAATGTACGCAGGCATCATGCTGTTCAGCCTCGTGGGCTTTGTACTGTTCCTGCTGGTGGACCTTCTGGACTACAAGTTCATGAAGTGGCGGAATTAGAGCTGCCGCTATAAGGTTCTTCGGTCAGAAGCGGTACCACCAGCTGTCGGAAGACATCTACAGGCTTCCTCTTTCTGCCGTATTTATCGTTAGTAACAACTACGACCAGCTTGAAGCTGGGGACAACCACGATATATTGGCCGCCGTAGCCAAGTGCATAGTAGTAGCTTGTCTCGCCGAGGTCTTCCTCAGCGTTAGGGAAGCTTGAGACCCACCAATGCCAGCCGTAAAATCCCTTGCGGGGTAGTGTGGCTGCATACAGTGGCTGCGTGGCTACATGTACGGTGGATGGGGAAATGATCTGCTGTCCTTCCCACTGACCCTTTTGCAAAAACAATTGGCCGAATTTGGCCATGTCCTTAGGCTGCATATACAGCCCGAAGCCGCCGGTGTGATTACCCTGCGGGTCGATATCCCAGCGGTACTCCTGAATGCCGAGCGGCCCGAACAGATGCTGCTCGGCGAACTCCGCAACTGTTTGTCCTGCGGCCTGCCGCAGGATGGCCGACAGGAGTTGGGAGCCGCCGGAGTTATACTCCATGCGTGTCCCGGGCTCATCTTCCAGTGGCAGGGATAGCACATACTGGATCCAGTCGTCCGTCTTCGTCATGGTCGGAAAGGAATTCCGTCCGCCAAATTCAGTCCAGCCAAAACCTCCTGTCATCGTTAGCAGATGTGCCAGAGTAATCTCATGCTTGTGGTGATCCTGGTCTAGTAGGAGAGAAGGGAAAAACGTTGTAATAGGGGTATCCTGGTGAGGGAGAATTCCCCGGTCTATGGCGATGCTGACCAAAGCTGAGAGAATGCTTTTGGTGCAGGAATTTATTCTACTAAGTTGTGCAGTAACCTCTGATTCTCGGTAATGCTCCAGTACAGGGGAACCCTTGTGGAGAATCAGGGTGCTGCGGATTTCTAATTCCTCCAGCCCTTGAACCAGCGATGTGAAGTTAAAGTCGTGTATGCGGATCATCTCCTAGGTAGTTAGTGCGCTTGTATGATGAATACGGTTCTGGAAAGTCTACCAGATCATCTGATGAAGTTCAAACTCGGCAAGTTCATTCTCGCAAATATATCCGTAACGAGGTTTGTAGTTGGAAGTCCAGAAGGTCGTTTATTGTATTCATAGTGGTATTTGTTTATACTCCTATGGAGAAGGTTATCGGGACATGAAAGGGGAACAACCATTGATTGAAGAGCTACGCAAAATTGGATTATCGGATCTGGAAGCAAGATGTTATCTGACCCTGCATGAAGAGGGCAACCTGTCCGGTTATGAAGTGGCCAAAAGAGTGTCGGTGTCCCGTACAAATGTGTACGCGGCACTTCGATCGCTGACGGACAAAGGCGTGTGCAGAGCTATTGAAGCCGAGCCGGTTCTGTACGATGCTGTTCCGATTGGACAACTGATCCGTCTCCTCAAGGCAGACTTTGAGCAGACGGCAGCGAATCTGCTGGAGCAGATGCAGAATCCGGTACGGACGACCACCTCTTTTTATAACTGGCAGGGTGAGCGGGCGCTGGAGATGGCTATCCGGCGATTGGTTGCGAATGCAGACAAGAGTATCATAGTTGATTTGTGGTCAGAGGATATTCATTGGGTCGAAGAGGTGCTGCTGGAGGCTGAGAATCGGGGCGTGGAAGTGGTGCTGATCACGATTGGTGAAAGCCACACACCACTTAAGAAGGTTATCGTTCACGAGCGGCAGGAGGCATGGAACGGGGCGGAGAGCCGGCGCTTCTCGATCCTCTGCGATAACCGTTCCGCCTTAATTGGCAGTTTCGGTAAAACGCTACGGCTGACGGCTCTGGAAAGTGATCACCCTTCGGTGATCGAATTGTTGCAAAACGCTTTTTATCATGATGTCGTGATGGAAAGAATCGGGCAAGACTTCGCCGAGGTACTGGCAGCGAAATACGGCAGTCACTATGAGGCAATTATCGCTCCATATAAAGGCTTGCTTGAGTAAGTTTTGTGAACAATCGGGGACAGCATCTGCCACCATAGTGGCCTGTGGTGTCCCTTTTTGCGGTCAGCGATGAACGATTTGGAGAGTTTAAGAATTTCCTGTCGCAAATAAATAATGGGAAATTAATGAAACTAATGGTATAATTAGTAGATCATGTGTAGAGGAGGATGAACACTTTTGAAAAGCAACAACACTACTTTTATTCAGCAAAAGACTAGAACTGCACTAGTAGCCACCGTCGCACTCTCTCTGTTATTGCCCGCGGGCCTCGCCGGAGCGGCGAGCTCTGTTACTGTCAACTCATCAGCCGTCAATGTCTCGGCAAGCGCAGTTAGCGAGCCTGCTACAAACACAGAGGTCGTGGCTGCTGACCCTTCCAAGGTGAAATTCTCGAAGGAAGCTGCCATCGCCAAATTAAAGGAATTATTCCCTATACTTAAAGAAGCAAACATTAGTTCCACGGAGCTCGGGTCAACCAATAGGTATCCACCTTCCCCGAATCAAATGGTCTGGACTATCCAGTGGCATTATCAAATTGGAAATTCAGGGTTCGGATCCAGTAGTGAAATGGACGCCCTGAACGGTGATCTGCTCAACACGTCTATCTATTTTTCTAATCAATTTGATAATGAAAGCTACTACCCGCCCAAGGTAACAGAGGCTCAAGCGCTGGAAAAAGCACGAGCTTTTATTGCTAAAGCCGCAGCTAGCATCAAGAGCAGTGATTTGAAGCTGCAGGAAAGTCCTATATATGATTATGGAAACGCATTGTTTGGACCGATTCGTTACAATTTCTCGTTCAATCTCTTGAAGAATGGACTTCCTTCCGCAGGCGATTATCTGAATATTACAGTGGATGGTAATGGAGAAGTGGTCTCCTTTAATAAATCTTCTGAGAATCTCGTCTATCCTTCGGCAGTGCCAAAAGTAACCCAAGCCCAGGCGGAGAAGAGCATTCGGGACAGTTTTGATGTGGGATTATATTATAATCCGATTTATAAAAATGGGGTACCTGACAGTTGGATTCTGAGCTGGTCTCCGCTGGAGCAGTCGCTCTACGCTGTTGATGCAGCAACGGGTAAGAAATTGACGGATGATGGACTTACGGCATCTTCCAGTCCAGTGACCTACACCGCTGTACCGCAGGCTAAGGAAGTCTTCAAGTCGCAGGGTAGCTCTGAACTTACTGCAGAGCAGGCGGCCAAGCTGGTAGAGAAGGTAGGGTATATTCCTGCCGGACGCAAACTGACCAACAAATGGCTGAACGATAGTTACCCGAGTCCAGGTCGCAAGGTATGGAGACTCAACTGGGATGAAGGACAGCGAGGCTTTGGACCAGGGTTTCCGTCCCAATCCTCTGCCGAGATTGATGCGGTTAGCGGAGAAATCATAAGCTTCCAGACGGAGGAATACAACTTTAGTGAAGATGGGAAACCGAAGACTCCCGCAGCGCCAGCAGGTGCGAAGAAACTGACTGCTGCGGAAGTCGCGCAGAAGGCGAATACTCTAATCAATGCACTGTACCCGCAAGCTAGCAGTACATTGAAGCAGATTGAATATGGCACTGAATGGAGTACGCTTCCAGATGGTGCAGGCTACAGATATCAGTACATTCCCCAGCATAATGGTATCCCTGTTAGTGGAAGCACCATCAGTTTAAATCTGGATGTGTACGGAAGATTGCTGACTTACTACGGTAATCGTTTGAACACCGACAAGATTACCCAAGAGCCGGTAGCCAAGATTACCAAGCAGGATGCGCTGGAAAAATACGCAAAGCAATACAAGGTGGAGCTTCAGTATAAACGGACCGGCGGCTATGTTTTCAATAATACCTATGCAGAACCGAAGGTGACCTTGGTGTACGCGTTGGTGCCGACCGAAGAGAAGAACTCGTCTCAAGCTTTGAACGCTGTCACCGGTCAATGGACGACCATCTTCACGAATCCTGTGAAGAAGGGTGCTGAAGCCAGTGATATCAAGGGGCACGCGGCCGAGCAGCAGCTTGCTGAACTTCTGAAATACGGAGTACTCGAGGTGGATGAGAACGGCAAATTAAACCCCGATCAGGAGATTACTGCTGGGGATTTAATTAGTTATCTGGCCAAAGCTACTCAACCTTACTATACCAACTATAATAATGGTAGTGAACGTAAAGCAGTAGCCGGTACTAGTGTGGATAGTCCGTATTATGATGCTGTGAGTTTTGCCGTGCAAAGCGGCTGGATCAGCAAGGATACAGCGTTCCAGGCTGAGAAGAAACTGACTCGTGAGCAGTTGGCTGTTCTGCTAACCTCTTTTGTAAAATATAGCAAAATCTCCGCCTACCTCGATAAGGATGCTGCGGTAGAACAGTTCAGTGATGCATCCGCTATCGTTAATAAGGGTGCGGTAGCTCTCACTGTGAAGCTGGGGCTTTTGAAGGATGATGGTGGCAAGTTCAATCCCGGCCAGAATGTAACAAAGGCGCAAATTGCTACTATTATTGTGAAGCTGGTAGAACTGCAGGGTAAAACGGATCAAGCGATCGGCAGCGGCAATAGATACTAATCCCAAGTATAAGCTTGTACCAAAAGAACAGCCTGCTCTCCGCCATAATGGCGGGGCAGGCTGTTTGCTTTTGTAGTATTCGCTATTACTTGCCTAGCTGTTTATTTACTTCCTTGACCAGGTTGTCATGAGCCTGCTCTTCCTCTTTCTTACTGCTCATGAACCATCCGATTACAGCAATAAGTACTAATACTACGTAGAAGGTTAATTTCCACCAGGTGCTGTGGGCGAAGTCCTCAGACAGCACGCCGAGCGAAGGATGCGCCAGAGTGATGATCGCCAGCTTGACGCCGACCCAGCCGACGATGAAGAAGGCTGCAATCTCAAGTCCAGGGCGGGAATGGAGCAGCTTGACGAAGAAGGTAGCTGCAAAACGCATAATGACCAGTCCGATGAATCCGCCAGCGAAGATGACCAGGAATTGTCCACCGTCGAGGCCTCCAATTTTAGGCAAGCCACTTGCAGGGAGCGCTACGGCCAAAGCTACTGCTGCCAAGATGGAGTCGACGGCAAAAGCGATATCAGCGATCTCGACTTTAAGTACGGTAAACCAGAAACTCGATTTCTTTTTAGCCCCAGCGGTCTCACTGCCGTCGCCAGCAGTTGCTTCGGTAGAGGGCTTCTTGACCAATAGTTTTCGGAAAATATGGTTACCCGCAATAAATAACAGATAAATTGCACCAATGGCTTGTACCTGCCATATATCTACCAGATAAGAGATGACAAATAGTGAACCGAAACGGAACACAAATGCCCCGGCCAATCCGTAGAACAGTGCTTTCTTCCTCTCTGCATCTGGCAGGTGCTTGACCATAATAGCCAGAACCAACGCATTGTCTGCTGCCAGTAGCCCCTCCAGTGCTACGAGGACAAGCAGTACCCATCCATACTCTAATAATAATCCCCAATCCATTGTTGTTTCCTCCTCTTTGACTGTAAGTATCCCGTAAAGAGACACTTTTAATACCATAAAATGGTAATATTAATATATAAAAAAGACCTTTACCAAACAGATTAGCCTTTGGAATAAAGGTCTAACCTGATTGGTAAAGGTCTCGCTAACAATGTATATTGCCAATAAAGCCGGAGAACATCCTCACGTTCTCGTACTGACGACTTTATTTAACAGCTACTCCCCTTTACGGGATATATGAAATTTTGAAGTTTCAGCAATGATTCTAGGTAGATCATATATTAGTTGAATCCCCATGTCAATGGTTGTGTGTGTGATCGTAGGGGCATGATGATTTTACTTTTGCATGTTGTGAGGTTAGGATGTGCATATGAAGTCTATATAATTGATAGAGTATCGAATTTACGTGAAAGAGAGCGTGATCCATGATGAAAAAGCCAAGGTTTACGTTCCTAGCTGCTACGTTACTACTCTTCTTGGCGGCATGCAGCAGCATAGCACCGGCACCCGAAGGGGTCAAAGATAACAACAATGAGGAACACCCCCCTGTTCAGGCAGAAATCCCATTTCTCGTCTACCGGGTGGCGGATGGGAACGGCGGAGCGGCGAAGCTGGGAACCTGGGATCTCTCCCGATCGGAGCTAGCCTACGGGGATGATCTTTATTCGTATAAGGGTGACCATGCTTCACCGCTATATTGGAGCGGAACCACATTGATTCTGGATCGGCAAAATGCCGTGCCCGTGAGCGGATCGGATCATGGTTATACGCTTCAGCTAACTGATGTGAAGCAGAAGCCTGAGGAGCAGAAGTATGTCTTCAAAGGGTTCGAGGTGACAGGCTCTGGAGATGAAGAGAACCCTGTGTACACGATTCAGGACCAAGAAGGCAGTTATAAGCTTACACTGAACGATTTTCAGGGGTTTACAGACAGACGTTTTTATCTGGCTAACGCAGCCGCTACAAAGGATAATAGTGGCTTCAGACTTGTCTTTACGACGGCGCCCAAAGTTTTTAAGCCGGGCGAGGGCTGGATCGTCGTTGTTGACTACAACAAGACTTCGTCCGGATTCTCGGTAGCGGAATTTCCTGCGACAGGACTTCCTTTTGGCGATATGATTGTGAGTCCTGACAATTCGATCTTGGATGGCGATCACCTGTACGTGTGGAGAAGCAGAGATTTCGGATATTTTGATCTGAAGAAGGAGACCTTTGTTACGCAAAGCGCAATTTATAAGGACATTCAGGATTTCCTGCCAGACCGGAAGCCGAACCCGAATGTGGACCCACAGATCATTCCTGTTGGCCTTGTAGGCAATGTGCTCCTGCTCTACGATCCGACGCTATACTTTGACGAGAGCACCAGTGGAGCGGTTGTATACGCCTATAATGGCGAGACACCTGCTGGTAAGCTGCTAATCAAGGGCAGTCAGTTAACCATTTACGATAGCAATAACAAGCAGGTTGGTGAGCCACAGACTTTTGATTACACCCTCACGGGTGGGGAGCGGTTTTCTTTTCCGAAAGTGATCGGTGATGGATAAGGCTATGTGCAAGAGTCGATACGAACAAGGAATGGATACGGATAAAACAAAAGCATGGAGACTCTTATTCCGCGAGAGTCTCCATGCTTTTTATGCCTTGAAGGTTAGCCTTTGACCGCTCCGGCTGTAATCCCTTTGGTCATTTGCTCGGTGAAGAGCAGGTAGATCAGGATCGTCGGGATAGCGATAATTGTCATGACCGCGAACTGCGCGCCGTAGTTGGACGAGTATTCACCAGCGAATTTCATGATGGAGAAGGGTATGGTTTTCAGATCCTCTGAAGTGAGGAAGGTATTCGCCATAATGAATTCATTCCAGGTGCTGATGAAATTGAGTACGCAGACCGTAGCCAGTGCGGGCTTGGTAATCGGAAAAATGATTTTAAAAATGACGCCGTAAATGCTGGCTCCGTCGATCACTGCGGATTCTTCAATTGCGCGTGGAATGGTCTCCAGGAACCCGGTCATAATCAGCACACTCATTGGGATCACGATAGCTGAGTATGGCAGGATTAGGGTGTACATATTGTTGAGCATGCCCAGCTTGTTGAACAGAATGAAGTTCGGCAGCAGGGTGGCATGAATCGGAATAATCATCCCCATCATGATTAGGGAGAGAACAATTCCGCTCAGCTTCCATTTCATGCGGGTGAACGCATACCCCATCATCAGGGAGACCAGGGCAGACAGCATCACCGTAATGACTGTAATGATAAGGCTGTTGGCAAAGTAGCGCGGGACCCGCCCGTAGGTAAAGGCATTAACGTAATTCTGCCATTGTGGCGGGGACGGCCACTTCAGAAATGAGCTTCCGAAGAATTCACCGCTCTTCAGCAGGGAGTAGTCTACCAGCCAGATTAGCGGAAAGAGCTGAAACAAGGCAATCAGGATTAGGAAAGCCATCATTAGGATTTTACCGCCGGATACCTTGCGGCGTTCCTCTTTATGCGGCTTCGTGCTTGGCAGCGGGGCTGCCGGCGATAAGGAATTGGTCATTATGGGTTCCTCCGGTTACAGTCTTTTCTTAGAGTTATGGAAATGCCGACGGTACTTTCGGCCCTAGAATTCACCGATATCTTTTTTGAGTACTTTGTTCAGCACAACTGTCAGCACCAGGCAGAAGATGATGAACAAGATCGAAATCGCATTCCCGTAACCGTACAGCGACGAGGAGAAGGCGGTTTTGTACAAGTAGTTGCCAAGGAACTGCGTGCTGTTCGCCGGACCGCCATTCGTCATCAGGAATACGGTCTCCATCTGCTTAAGACAAGTCGTTACGGCGATGATGATGGCTACCCGCATCATCGGTGAGAGCAGTGGAATGATGATACGCGTGTAGAGCGTGAAGTTATTCGCTCCGTCGATCTTGGCAGCTTCGCTCAAATCACTTGGAATGCCTTGCAAGCCTGAGTAATAGAGCAGTAATGCATACCCGAAACCTTGCCACATGACGACGATGATAATACACCAGATGGCTGTATTGGGATCACCGAGCCAGTCATGCTTCAGGGCCTCCAGGCCAATGCCGTCCAGCAGCTTATTGAGCAGACCGTAATTGGGATGAAAAATACTGCTCCAAAGCTTGGCAGTTACGACGATGGAGATGACTGCGGGAATGAAGAAGATGGTCCGGAATACCTTCTCGTATTTACCGGCATGTGTTAGAAAGATCGCCAGCAGAATGGCGAAGGGATGCTGCAGGAATACGGTCGCCGCCGTCAGCAGCAGTGCGTTGCCCAGCGAGGTCCAGAATACCTTGTCATGAAACAGAATCTCACGGTAATTGTCCAAGCCAATAAAGTTGTATTTGCCGATTCCGCCCCAATCTGTCGAGCCGTAGTAGGCGCTCATAAAGATAGGAATGCAGATCATAAAGGCAAACAGGAACAGACCGGGCGCGATCAGCAGGGCAATTGCTTTTTTGTCGCTTAATACTCTGTGCATGGAATCTCCGTCCTTTTAAAAGGGTAATCTATCTACTTCCATCGTACCGGGAAGCCACCCGGCGGAACATGCCGTAAATTTCAGATCGTTGTATGTATTTTTTAAAAAGAAAACCCCCGGCTTCTGAAATAAGCCGGGGGTTTTGAGAATAGGGGGAAGCAGTCTATAACTTACTTGCCTGCAAATTTATCCGAAGCGGCATCCAGCGCCTTGGCGAAATCTTCGGCAGACATTTTGTCGGACAGCAAGCTTTGGTGAGCCTCCATAACCTTTTGCTTGAACTCGTCGTCACCGATATCCTGCAGCGGCGTGCCACTGGAAGATGTCATGGTGCTGAAGATATCGATGAGTTCTTTTTGGAGATTAGTTTCAGAGCCAGTCAGGAATTGGTCAAACTGCTGCGCAGGTGTACCCGCGCCGGCTTGCCAGAGCAATTTGGACCAGTTCTCTGGAGTGAAGAAGTATTTCAGGAACTCTACAGCAGCCTCGGGATGCTTGGAGTTCTTGCTGACCGCATAACCGCCACCGTACCATGCAGCGACATCCGTAGTCTTGCCTTTGTCAGACGCAGGGAAGGCGAATGCGCCGACATTGTTGCGGAAGTCATCCGAGAAGTTCTCGTCAGTAGCTAGGCCGGATTCCCAGGCACCCATGAAGAACATCGCAGCCTGACCTTGACCGAACAGGTTGCGCGCCGCGCCGTAATCAGCTGTCAGCCAGCCGTCAGCGAAGGCTTTGGCATCCGCGAATGCCTTCATATCCTTAGCAGCAGTAACGAGATCAGGATCGGAGAAGGAGATTTTGCGGGCTACTGCTTCATCCATCTTGGTGAAATCGCCGTTCACACGCTGTGCGGCAAATTCATACCAGATTGGCAGTGTCCAGGCATCCATACCGTTCATGGCAATCGGGTTGATCTTCTTGTCGCGAAGCTTTTTAACAACATCCATTAGCTCGGCAGTCGTCTTAGGGACTTCAATGCCATTGTCGGCGAAGATTTTTTTGTTATAGTACATGACCATATAGTCAGCTCCGCGTGGCAGACCGTACAGCTTGCCGTCCTTGCTGAAGCCGTCCATGGAACCGGCTACAAATTGATCGCCTTCAAAATCAGCTTTATTCAATTCAAGCAGCAGATCGTTGTCCAGCAGCGGGCTCAGGAATGATGGCTGGCCCCAGGCCTGAATGATGTCTGGCAGCTGGTTACTGGAAGCATAGACTTTGATTTTGGATTTGTAGGGCTCATCTTGAAGCGCTTCCACTTCTATTTTGACGTTGGGATGCTCTTTCATGTACGCATCAATAATATCCTGTTCCACTTTGCCGGAGCCGTTGGCACGATCCGCGAGCGCGGTGAAGAACTTTAGTGTAACTTTCTCTTCAGGTGTATTTCCGCCCGAGTTGGTAGCAGGAGCCGTGGACTCCGGTGAATCTGTAGGTGTATTCGCAGCTGGCGCATTATTATTGCCGCCGCCGCAGCCTGCCAGTCCAACCGACACCATCAGACTCGCTAGCACAAGCTTTATTCCTTTTCCGTTCATCATAAACCCACCTTTTTTTGGAGATGTCATATTTTCGTTGCATTCTCATCTTAAAAGGTTCCGGCCTGCTTAAACATGGTCCAAAATTAAGAAATATGTACTCATTTTTCAGTTCTTGTAAAAAGCGCGACCGGCCAATTCAATTTTAAGCTATAATTGTTTTACCAATAAACTCCTATTTATAAAAGAAGGTGGTTCCCATGGTCCATAAATTCCGCCTTGTGAGCCGTTACCGCCATCTTCCGCTCCAGTTCAAGCTGCTACTGTGGTTTGTACCCTTGCTCCTCGTAACGATATTCGCGATGGGCTGGAATTCCTACAGAATATCCTCCCAGCAGGTCGTGGAGAAGATGAGGCAATCCCAGGACCATTTGACCAAGAAGACGACAGAACAGATCGACGAGATGGTGAAAGGCATGGTTTCCTTTTCCAACACAATGTTCCTGGATGAAGGCGTGCAGAGGCTTCTGAATGCGTCAACAGAGGCGCAGCATGACCGCAATTCTGTTTTCAAGACGGTTACAAACCTGATGATTGCCAGCAATTCCATTCAGTCGCTGATCTTGTATACGCTTCAGGACCAGAACCAGGCGGCGGAGCCCTTTGCCACAAATCAGGCTGGCTTGACGACTGCTATGAAATTCTCTGATTTTGTACATACCTCATACTATGCTGAGGCGGTTGCCGCTGCAGGCAGTCCGACCTTTGGTCTGACTAGACCTTCCGACGGGATCTTCGTCGGGGATCATTATCATAAGATTGTCCTCTCCCGAATCATCAAGAATGTATATACTTTGCAACCGGCGGGCTTAGCCGTAATCGGTGTGGATGCAGGGAAGATTGGAAGTCAATATCTCGATAATTCCAAGGATGATGTGGATATGTTCGTCATCGACCGACAGGGTATGGTCATTACGGCCTCGAACCGGAGCTGGATCGGTAAGAAGGATATCGAACTTCCGTATTTTGTAGACAGCAATCCTGTTTTGACGGTGAAAGAGAGGCTGGATCAGGCCGTCGGTCATGACCAATGGATTGTGTCGCATCTCCAGTCCGAGTTGACGGGCTGGTACGTTGTCGTTGTTCACTCCAAGCGGCAGCTTGTGAAGGAACTGGGTCAGATCTCCCAGGTAACGTTCACCATTGCCTGTCTTTGCCTGATTATGAGTCTGCTGGTGACCTGGTTCGCGGCAGCGGCTATTACGAAGCCCCTTAAGAAGCTGTCTCGCTCGATGCGGCGATTGCAGACTGGGGATTTCTCGCAGCGCGTATTTTTCGAAGGTAACGACGAGATTGGACTGCTAGGCCATGGCTATAATCTCATGGTACAGCGTATCAAATCATTGATCAACGATGTCTATGCCTCCACACTCAAGCAGCGCGAAGCAGAATTGAAAACGCTTCAGGCACAGATTCGCCCGCATTTTCTCTACAACACCTTGAATACAATCTGTTGGGAGGCAGAGAAGAAAGGCGACAAGGAAATTGCCGACATGGTCTACTCTCTCTCCCAAGTCTTCCGGCTTAGCCTAAATGACGGCCGAGATACGTTTACGCTGGAGCAGGAGATGGAGCTTGTCACTAATTATTTGTTTCTGCAGAAGAATCGTTTTCGTGACCGCTTCCAATTCGAGATCTTCCTGGACGACAGCCTGAAGGATTTCATCGTGCCTAAGCTGCTACTGCAACCGCTGGCCGAGAACGCTGTCATCCATGGCATCGAGCCATTGTCCGGCAGTGGGCTGATTGCTATTCGCGCGTACCGCAATGACCGGATGATCGTACTGGAGGTGCAGGATAACGGAGTGGGCATTACGCCGGAAGGACTGAAGGAATTGCGCCAGCGTCTGGAACTGCGTAAGCCGTTGGCGGAACCAGAGAGCGGCATCCGTACGGGATTTGCCCTCGCCAATGTACAGGAACGGCTGGAGCTGTTCTTTACAGGGACCCAGATGGAAATAGAGAGCATTGAAGGAATGGGAACTCGCATTATTATTCAAATCGCTGTGGAGGGGCCATGATAATGAAGCTGAGGCTGCTGATTGCTGAAGATGAAGATACCATTCGTGAAGGTATTGTAAACATGATTGACTGGAGGTCACATCAGATTGAAGTGGTTGGCGAAGCGGGCAATGGCACTGAGGCACTAGCGCTAATGGAGGATCATCCACCTGATCTCCTGCTGACGGATATTCGGATGCCGCAGATGAACGGGCTGGAATTAATTGAAGCCGCTCAGCGCAAGGGTTATGGCTTTCGCTCGATTATTTTGTCCGGCTATAATGAATTCTCTTATGCCAAACAAGCAATTTCGCTCGGCGTTGTGGATTATGTGCTGAAGCCTTGCCGCCCCGAAGAGATACTGAAGACGGTGCTAAAAGCCAAGAATGCTATCGAAGCCCAGCGCAGCCAGGAGAATGTGCTGTTCGAGAAGGAGCGTTCCTGGCACAAGAATGCGCCATTGGTCAAAAGCCAGGTGCTGTCGCAGTGGATTCATCATCCTCCCGTTCCGCTGGAACGACGCGAGGAATTGATTGAAGAGCTGTCCATGGCGATTGCGACCGAAGGACCGCAGATTGGTCTCGTCAGCTTTGACATTGAGCCACTTTCTGCGAGAAGTAAAGGGCAGGATTTTGTCTTGCTGCGATATGCGGCGCTCAATATTATCAGAGAGACACTGGGGCCAATCTATAAAGGCCGGATCGAGACCTTTCACGACGGGAATCACCTGCTCTGGATCGGTAGTGGCCTTGTGGCAGGTGATCAGCGGAAGGTCTATCGGGCACCTGCGAACCTGAAGGATGCCATTGGGAAGTTGCAGGACAATCTGGAGAAATATCTCAAGCTGTCGATCAGTATTGCGGTAGGCTCCTGTCGCACACATCTCTCGGAAGCGCATCTGTCCTATATGGAAGCGAACCAGGCGATGGAATTGCGTTTTCTGAACGGCAAGGGCGGAGTCTATTTTTACACTGAAGGAACTGCGGGACAATCCGGTCCTTGTGCCGAGGTGGTTAGTATATTGGAAGACGAAGGGCTGAATGCTCTGGAGGATGAGATGTTGTCCGCGGTGACGGCGGGCAGCTACGAAGTCGCTCTAGATTTGCTGGAGCGCTGGTTGGACCGCTTCCGCAGCAATCCGCTCTGTCTTAAGCAGGAAGTTAATATCCGGGCGACGGCGCTGGTGGTTCGTCTGAAGCGGCTGACCCAAGAGAAGCAGGTAGCCGGATTTGAATGGAAGCAGCATCTGGTGAACTGGATGGAGCAGGCCCCGCAGGTGGAGACGCTGGAAGAGCTGTCAGCGATCCTGAACATGGTGATGCAAAGCGTTGTCGAGGCGTTCTCCAACCATCGTCCGCTGCACCGCACTGTGGTAACGGCGCTGGAGATTATCAGGCAGAAATACAACACGAACCTGACGCTGGAGTATGTGGCCAAGGAAGCTTACGTGTCCAACACTTATTTAAGCTCGTTGTTCAGACAAGAGTTGGGTGTGAACTTTCTAGATTATCTGCACCAATATCGGGTGGAGGAAGCGAAGAAGCTGCTCCGGCAGAACCTGAAGATGTATGCGGTAGCGAAGCTGGTCGGGTACGGAGAGGAACGCCATTTCAGCGCGACCTTCAAGAAGTGGACGGGGCTCACGCCCTCCCAGTATCAGAAAGGTCTGGAGAAATAGTCTGAGAAGTGTGTTTTGCTGAAAATAGTAACGTGGGGGATATGCTGGACCGGTAGGAGACAATACATTACAGAGCAGGAGAAAGGAGTTTTATATAGAGTGTTTAAAAATAGCCCTCCCTCATTTGAGGCTAAGAGAGGCTTGGATACCGGGAAAATATACCGTTAAGCATTCGGTTTTGCTTCATTTTCCATTAATAACTGGAATTTCTCCTGTTAAAACCTCTTTTTACTCGTAAGGCTCTAAATATGAGGGGATTAGCAGGAGTTTTTCCAGTTATTTTTATGAAATAAGGAAATTTAACTAAAATAACAGGAGTTATTCCCGTTAATCCCAAGCCCTGTAGATTGGGGAGGACTTTTCGGCGCATGACAATCGGCTACGGATGTACTACCCCGCTCTCGCATGCTGTCCGCGCATTCGCCTGGCTCACATTAATCCTCGGCATTGATCTGCTAGCGGCCTGCTTGATTACACGGGAGGCTTCGAAAGAATTATAGCAGGATGTTATCTCCTTCTGTCGCAGTGGTTAAAATAGACTAATGTGTCCGCGCAGTCAGGCTACTGTTTCGGCTTGCTGCATTCATGCGGACGCTGCACAGAAGGAGGATCTCGTCATGAACCCCAAATGGTGGAAGGAAAGCGTAGTGTACCAGATCTATCCGATCAGCTTCATGGACAGCAATGGCGATGGCATCGGAGATTTACGCGGCGTCATCTCGAAGCTGGATTACCTGCAGGAGTTGGGTGTGGATATGATCTGGGTCTGCCCGATTTATAAATCTCCGAACCATGATAATGGTTACGATATCAGTGATTATTGCGACATCATGAAAGAATTCGGTACGATGGATGATTTTGATATGATGCTGCGTGAAATCCATGCCCGAGGCATGAAGCTGATGATGGATCTTGTGCTGAATCATACTTCCCATGAGCATCCTTGGTTCATAGAATCCAGAGCCTCGAAGGATAATCCTAAGCGGGACTATTATATATGGAGAAAAGGGAAGAATGGCGGTCCGCCAAATAATTGGGAATCCTACTTCAGCGGTTCGGTATGGGAGCTTGATCCCCAGACGGATGAATATTATCTTCATCTGTACTCCAAGTACCAGCCGGACTTGAACTGGGAGAATCCAGTGGTAATTGACAAGCTGCATGAAATGGTGCAGTGGTGGCTGAAGAAGGGTGTTGATGGCTTCCGTTTCGATGCGATTGCCCATATTGCCAAGACCCATGGCTACCCTGATGCGTTGAATCCTGCAGGTACGTCGACCGTACGGGCATACGAGATGTTCTCCAACTTGGAGAATGTGCATACGTTGCTCCAGAACCTGCATGACCAGGTACTTTATTATTACGACATTATGACGGTGGGCGAGACCTCAGGTCTGGGACCGGAGCAGGCGCTGGATTATGTCGGTGACGGACGGCGGGAGTTGAATATGACCTTCCAGTTCGAGCATATGTTCATCGATGCGGCTTCCCCGGGCAGTGGAAAATGGGATGTCGTGCCGTGGAGTCTGCTGGACCTCAAACAGATTATCACGAACTGGCAGACGGTTCTGCATGACCAGGGCTGGAATGCGAATTACCTCTGCAACCATGACCAACCACGCTCGGTGTCACGGTTCGGGAATGATCTCTATTATCGTGTCCCGTCGGCTAAAATGCTGGCGACCTTCATCCAAATGCTGGAGGGTACGCCTTATATCTATCAGGGCGAGGAGATCGGGATGACGAATGTCGCCTTTGAATCCATTGATAATTACCGTGATGTAGAGACACTGAATTATTATGAAGAGAGACGTCGTGCGGGGGTACCTGAAGAGAAGATCATGGCCGCGATTCATGCTAAAAGCCGTGATAACGCTCGCACACCCATGCAGTGGGATGATGGTCACGAAGGCGGATTCACGACCGGTGTTCCCTGGCTCAAAGTGAACTCTAATGCGCTGGAGATTAATGCTATGAACGCAGTCAAGGACCCTGACTCTATCTATCACTACTATAGACAATTGATTGCGCTAAGAAAGCAGCATAAGGTAATTGTCTATGGTAAATATGAATTGCTGCTACCCGATGATCACGAAATCTATGTCTACACCCGGACCCTAGAGGACCAGCAGCTGCTGGTTATCTTGAACTTTTTTGACAAGGAGCCTGTATGTCAGCTGCCATCCGGGGTCGTGCCGGAGAAGAGTCAACTGCTGATATCCAACTACCCCCTGGCAAAAGAGGAGGACTTGGCACATCTAAAGCTTCGGCCCTACGAAGCCAGAGTCTATTTGCAGAGTCTGAAAGACGGCGCCGCGAACTGAGCGTAAGAACAATGAATGGCTAGGGCGCATTCATTACAGAAGACAGGCGGGGAGGAGTTGCTCCCGGCCTGTTATTTTTTACCACGGCTGCGACTTTGCTTTAAATGGAAAAGGCGTTACAATAAACGGTAATATACATAAGGCATGAATGGGAAGCAGTTTTGGGAGGAGAGACATAATGGCTGAGTGGTATGAGAAGAGCTTCGGTGAGGATTATCTGATCGTCTATAGACACCGTGATTTCGGAGGCGCGCGGCGAGAGGTGGAGCAGATGATCAATTGGCTGGATCTGCCGGCGGGTTCGAACGTACTGGATCTGTGCTGCGGGATGGGCCGTCATTCGCTAGCCTTGGCGGAAGCTGGTTTCAACGTCACTGGTGTGGACCTATCAGAAGCGCTGCTACGAGAGGCACGGTCACAAGAAGGAGCGGAGCAGGTAACCTGGATTCGCTCAGATATGCGGGAGCTTCCCCTGGAAGGCGGCTTTGATGCGGTGGTGAACCTGTTCACTTCATTCGGCTACTTTGAAGAGGATGGGGAGCAGGTTAAGGTACTTCGGGAGATCTACCGTATGCTGAAGCCCGGCGGCAGATTCATTATTGATTTTCTGAACCCTGCTTATGTTATCCATCATCTGGTTCCCCATTCTACACGTGAAGACGGCTTGAATCATATTGAAGAGCATAGAGTGATTGAGGACGGCTATGTGAAAAAAGATATTATTCTGACTGCAGGGATGGACGGGGAACCTCGTCGTTATCATGAACGGGTAAAGCTGTATTCGCTGGAGAAGTTTCGAGAGATGCTGGAGCAGGCGGGGCTGCGGATTCAGTCTGTTCATGGGAGCTATGACGAAGCTGATTATGATGCGGAGACTTCCAAGCGGATGATTTTCCGGGGCGTAAGGCCGTAGATGGTATCGGGCAAAAGAATTCGCGAAAACGAAGGCTTCCCGCGGAAAGCCGACATCACTTCTTGGGACAATGGCGCGATTCTGCAGATATCGGTGCCGATGGACCCGCCGCTGCGCCGGGTGAACAGCTACCTTCTGCCAGGACCGGGCGGAACGGTCACGGTGATAGACCCTGGTCCACACAAAGAGGAAAGTGTACTAGCTTGGCAGGGCGTATTACAGGAACTGGACTTGCGATGGGAACAGGTGCAGGATATCGTTGTTACGCATCATCACCCCGACCATTACGGCCTGTCCGGATGGATGCAAGAACGCAGCGGCGGCAAGGTGTGGATGACGGAGCGTGCCCATGCCGAGGCGTCACTAATGTGGGGCGAGAAATCCATAATGAATGAGACACTGCCTTTGTTCTTCGCCAGACATGGCATGCCGGAAGCCCTGACGGCGGAAATCCGGGTTCATCTGGAGAGCTTCACGCCGCAGGTTACCCCGCAGCCGGAGATTACCGCCCTTGATCCAGCGGCGCCCTTTACGATGGGCGGCCGGGTATGGCAGCCGGTGGTGACGGGAGGACATGCCCCGGGGCATGTCTCGTTCTACCACGCCGGCAGCGGGGCTATGATCTGCGGCGATGCCGTGCTGCCGCAGATCTCTCCCAACATCAGCCTACACCCCGGCGGCGATGGTGGGCCGCTGCTCACGTTCCTGCAGGGACTGGAGCAGCTAGGGAGTTACCCGGTGAGCTTCGCGTATCCGGGTCACCGGGAGCCGTTCAGCGGCTTTACGGAGCGGACCCAAAGTCTGCTCCGTCACCACGAAGAACGGCTGGACACCGCCGAGGCGCTGCTGCAAGGCGGCCTGCTCAGCGGCTTCGCGATCTGCGAAGCCTTGTTCCGGGGCCGGGTGACAACGGCGCATCAGATGCGCTTCGCCATGAGCGAAGCGCTGGCTCACCTCGCCGAGCTGGTGCGGCGAGGCCGAATTGTGGAGTCCGGTACAGAGAACGCCATTTTGTTTGCACTGGCGAAGTCTGGATGAGTCCTTTTCCCGATAGGCTGCTTTTAACATTATCGACCACAGTACAAGTTTCCGTTTATTGAATGATTCCACGAGGGCACCGGTGATAGAGGAGTCCTGTAACATAATAAAGCCTCCATAAACACTTTACGTGTGGGAATGGAGGCCTCTTTTTGTTCTATAAAGCATGTCAAAAGTCGATTTGATTCATCCGAGAGTCAATTTACACCAACTATGGCACGACTCTGTTACACCAGTTCAGGCTCAAGAATTATTCAGGCTGTTCCCCGTCTTGAGGAACCGTCTTACTGGCGGCAGATTCGCTGTCCTCTGGAGCATGCGCCAGCCCATAATCTTTTTCCCGCTCGGCTTGCTTGCGGTGGGCAATTCGGCTGCTTGCCGCTGCGGCCACAGCGCCTACAATATCATCGAGATAGGTATGAACCTGTCCCGTGCTCTTGTCATTCAGGCGCTCCAGTACCCCCGGCTTCAGTTTATCTACATAACCGTAGTTGGTGAAGCCGATACTGCCATACACATTGACGATAGAGAAGGCGAGAATCTCGTCCACCCCATATAATCCCTCATCATTTTCAATCATATCCTGAAGAGGCGGGAACAGCTTGCCCTCTTCGGCCAGAATATCCAGCTGGATGCCGGTTAGTACCGCATTCTGTACTTCCCGCTTGCTGAGCACCATCTCGACGTTGTGAACACACTCGTCCATCGTTAGGCCCGGATAATATTTTTGCTGTAGCAGCATTACCAGCTCGGCAATTTCCAGCAGTGATACTCCACGTTTGTGCAGCCAGGCATAGGTTGCGTCTGCGACCGCCTTGCTGTTCAGACTGTAAGGCATTTTTGCATCAGCCATGCTCAGTCACCCCGTTAATGAGTCGTTGGTTGTCAGCGGTGGTTCAGGTCGATATGATCTATCCGCTGTACTTGGAATTTTACTTTTATGGGACAGATTTGTCCAGAAAGGCGAAATTAGGATAAGCTCTTGTTATTTTTTGGACAGAGGGCTCGTATACATAGCAGTATTAAATGCTTATCCAACCTTGAAAGGGGCAATTCATTATGAATCGAAAGCAATATATCCGCGGCTTGTCCGCAGCCTGCCTGCTGGCCGTTCCACTAACGCTCTCCGGTTGCAACTGGTTTGGTTCTGAATCTGCCGCAGTTGATCCGCCGCCAAGTGAGGTCGAAGCGCAGATGCTTCAGATCAGCGGGGATTCTACACTGGATTCCGGTGTGATGGGGCGAGTGACGGAAGAAGATACAGGTAACGTTACAAGCAAAGATAAGAAGGCATCGACTGCAAAAGCCGATGGTCCGCGCACCACCGTATATCTGGAGGATGAACACGGTCTCCTCGCGCCGATCTCGCTTGCACTTCCCAAGGGGGATAAGAAGGCTGCGCTGAAGAACTCACTTACCGCACTGGTAAGCCAAGGTCCACTAGCAGCTTCGCTTCCGACCGGGTTTCAAGGCGTACTGCCTGCCGGAACAGCTGTGAAAGATGTCACCGTCGATCCTGCAACGGGACTTGCCGTAGTCGAGTTCAATGAGTCGTTTGGTTCCTATGAAGCCAAGGATGAGCGCAAGCTGCTGGAGGCGGTCACCTGGACGCTAACCGGACAGGACGAAATCAAAGGCGTTCAGCTCTGGGTCGACGGCAAAAAACTAACCGAAATGCCGCTTAAGGGTACGCCGCTGGATCGCCCGCTCTCCCGCACCATGGGCATCAATCTGCCGAAACACAGCACGAATGTCATGAATTCCAGTGCAGTTACGGTTTATTTCTCCGCAGAATCGCCTGATGGTACTCAATATTATGTTCCGGTCACCCGTTTTGTAGACCCGGCGCAGGAGCCGCTTAAGGCGGCGCTGAATGAATTAATTACGGGTCCGGAATCAGACAACGGTCTGCAGATGGTGATGACGGAGGGAACGAAGCTGGATTCTGTGGATGCGGGCCAGAACGGTGTGATTACCGTATCACTAAGGGACGACATGTTCGCTGATGCCAAGGATGTACCGGCGGAAATGCTGGAATCCGTCGTACTTACGGTCGCTCAGAATACAGGGGATTCCCTTGTGCAGATTGTGATGAACGGGAAGACTGCGGTGACTGGAACGGATCATGTGGATTACGGTAAACCGGTTTCTGCCCCAGAATATGTGAACGAGCTGCCGCTTTAATCAATGGTTGTGGCGGTCAAAAAGATGCTTTTGTGCCTGCTC
Source organism: Paenibacillus sp. NPDC057934 (assembly GCF_042887565.1). Lineage (NCBI taxonomy): Bacteria > Bacillati > Bacillota > Bacilli > Caryophanales > Paenibacillaceae > Paenibacillus > Paenibacillus sp. NPDC057934. The sequence continues at coordinate 141,069 of NZ_JBHVPB010000008.1, read as the reverse complement.
TTTGGTAGAATAAAGGTTGCGCAAAAAACGTACGCCTGCGCCCGCGGTCCAAGTTGCGGCAGGCGTGTGGGGAAACGGCTAGGACAAACTTTTAGCTATTCGATGTAGGAGGCAGAAAAGATGAGATCAAACGGGCGAAACGTCGACGAATTGCGTCACGTGAAGATAACGACCCAAGTAAATAAATATGCCGAGGGCTCTGTACTTATAGAGATGGGCGACACTAAGGTGATCTGTACAGCAACAGTGGAAGAGAAGGTTCCGCCCTTTCTGAAGGGGCAAGGCAAAGGCTGGGTAACCGCAGAGTATTCCATGCTCCCACGGGCAACCCAGACTCGTAACCAGCGGGAAGCCGCTCGTGGCAAGCTGACGGGCCGGACGATGGAGATCCAGCGGCTAATTGGCCGGGCACTGCGTTCCGTTGTAAATCTGCAGGCTCTAGGCGAGCGGAGCATCACACTGGACTGTGATGTGATTCAGGCGGATGGGGGAACCCGGACCGCTTCGATCACAGGAGCTTTTGTAGCCATGGTGTTCGCTATCAATAAGCTGGCACAGGACCGTAAATTGAGTCAATTCCCGGTTACGGATTACCTCGCAGCCATCAGTGTCGGAGTTGTGGGCGATAAAGCTTTGCTTGATTTGAACTATGAAGAGGATTCCAAAGCGAAAGTCGATATGAATGTCGTTATGACCGGCGCCGGTGCATTTGTGGAACTGCAGGGTACTGGTGAAGACAGACCATTCACGCGTCAGGAGCTCGATCAACTACTAGGGCTTGGCGAGAAGGGGGTTTACGAGCTGATTGCCGCACAGAAAGAAGTTCTGGGCGAGGTCGCTCTGAAAATCCAATCGGGTCAGCCAGGTCAGGAGGTCTAGTATGAGCTCCGCAGGTGATATTCTTATTGTAGCTACGAAGAACAAAGGGAAGCTTCGTGAATTTCAGCATGCCTTTGAGCCGCTGGGACTGACAGTCAAGAGCATGTATGACTATCCTGAGCTGCCTGATGTGGTGGAGGATGGCGAGACTTTTGCCGCGAATGCGTTCAAGAAGTCGAAAGCAGTGGGCGATGCCCTTGGACTGCCCGTACTTGCCGATGATTCTGGCCTGTGTGTGGATGCGCTGGATGGCAGACCGGGCGTCTATTCTGCTCGTTATGCCGGCGAAGGTGCCACAGATTCGGACAATAATCTGAAGCTGCTCGGCGAACTGGAAGGACTGAAGCAGGGGGAGGACACGGACCAACCGCTTTTGAGTACAGCCCGATTCGTATGCACCTTGTCACTTTATGATCCGTCTACGGGACAGGAACTTACGGCAGAAGGATCAGTGAACGGCTGGATTACTTCTGAGCCTTCCGGGGCTGGGGGCTTTGGCTATGATCAGCTGTTCTACCTGCCAGGATATGAGAAGACGATGGCGGAGCTGACTCTGACCGAGAAGCAGGGCATTAGTCACCGGGGCGCAGCACTTCGAGCGTTGACCGAGAAGCTTGCGGCGCAAGGCGGCGTCCGGCCGTAAAGGCTGATCCCTTCGTGTAAGCGTAAGCCAGAAGATAACAGAATTTAGACCCTCCCGTTTAGCGGGAGCTGCGGGTACATAAATAAGCTTGCAGGACAAGGCTTGGGCCTTGGTTCTGCAAGCTTATTTTGCTTTATGAAAATCTTCAGTAATAAAGCTTCATTTTAGAACACCACGTAGTTTGGAAAATGACGTCCTCGTCTCAATAAGGTCCGTTTTGTCGTCTAATAGTAGAAAATGCACCCTTTGAGCTTCCTTTGAATCTCCCTTTGAATCATTCATTATCACAAAAGGTTAACTCTTCGGGTAAGAAATTTGCTGAAAGATCAACTTCGCTCGATAGGGCATGGGAATAACGGGAATAGCTCCTGTTATTTTGGCTAAATTCTCTTCTTTTCACAAGATAACTGGATAAACTCCCGTTAATTTCTTTGAATTTACGCATTTTACGGATAAAAGAGGTTTTTAACGGGAGAAATTCCAGTTATTCGGGATAAATAAGGTTAACGAAAGCATTTAACGGTATATTTTCCTGCTATCCAATCATCAAAATCACTTTATGCTCAAACACGGGCTTAGACCAATATTCAGGCGAAGTGTGGAGTATGGAGTATGGAGTATGGAGTGTGGAGTGTGGACTGCGGACTGCGGACGCTGTGACTGACTCCCTTATCCCCCGGGTTCAACCTTCTCTGCTCGCCAGAATTAGGAATGCTCGGCTACAGATGTGTTGCTCAGATGCGCCAGATACCCAAGCCACACTAAGTCACTTCAAACTACACTAAGCTATTTGAAGCAACTCAAGCAACTCAAGCAACTCAAGCAACTCAAGCTACTCCAAGCCTGCCCATTCCGGATGTTAGATTTTTAAAATCACACTAACTATTCGCTTATTCGAGTGAATGGGATTCCATGAAATCAGAAGCAGCACGTGTTTAAGTTAGCAATCCTATACACCCACAATGGCCAGAGATCAGTCCTTGTGGCTTAAGCCTGCTAGAGTAGCTTCCAAAGTGCAGGGGTAGTAGCAGGCTCCCATCCTATCAGGGAGGTGTGGGGCTGGAGGCAGGCATACGACTTGCCACTGTAAGTGACAGTGTCGCCTGCTTTGTAGGCAATCCCTACTGCCCAGGCTGTGCCAGCAGTCGAAGGCGTCGGTGTCGGTGTCGGTGTTACTGTTGCGGTTGGCGCTGCTGTTGCAGTCGGTGAAGGGGTTGCGGTGGCAGCGGGTGTTGCTGTCGGTGCCCCGCAAGCACTAATGAATTTCCAGACGCCATCCGGACCGCTGAGATCGGGACGGTCGCCCTGAGTCCACCATTTCGCTTCATACAGTGAGCCGTTGTAGGATGCACGCTGGCCTTGCGTGTAGACCGACGATGCATTCCAGGCTGCAGCCGCACACGATCCCGGCGTTGGAGTGACGCTAGGTGTTGGCGCTGCTGTCGGTGCAGCAGTTGGCGTAGCCGAAGGTGTTGGCGTTACTGTCGCTGTAGCAGTTGCTGTAGCCGATGGTGTTGCAGTCGGTGCAATAGTTGGTGTAGTTGTAGGTTTAGCTGTTGGCGTGGCTGATGGTGTCACCGTTGCTGTAGCCGCTGGTGTTGATGTCGGTGCAGTAGTTGGTGTAGTTGTAGGTTTAGCCGTTGGTGTGGCTGAAGGTGCCACTGTTGGTGTCGCAGAAGGCGTCGGTGTTGGGGTTACGCCTCCATACAATTTGTCATACTCCTGCTGAGATGAACTTCCGTTAAGTGTGACCCGTTGCGGACCGCCGGAAAAATTCAGCTTCATCATACCTGGAATGTCCAGGGTTGTTCCATTCGCCAGAGTTTGGCTGGCCGTACCGGTAATACGGTAGCGGTTAAAGTCCCAGGCTGTAGCAATTTGCTCCACAGTGCCCGCTCCCCAGGCGGAAGTCAGAGTGGTGGTGGTAGGCAAATCGAATTCCAGCTTCCAGCCCCCTGGAATATCGGTGCCGGTGTTGTTTGTGATTTTCAGAGAGTAGGTATAGTTCGGATGGTCATAGGTCCCGCTGAAATTGACGCTGAAGTTTTTCGGTGCTGGAAGTTGCGGTTTGGGAGGTCCGCCTGGCAATGTAGCATTCTTGAGCTGATTATAGGCGAAATCCGTCAGCGAGGTACCGTACGTGTAGGTGCCGTCCGCTCTTTGGGAGTAGTCGCCGGTTAGTTCCCAGAACATCATGCCGCCAAGGCCCTTTTGCTTGATGTAGTCGAGTTTGTAGCCAAGGGATTCCTGGTCTTCATAGGTTAAGAATATTTTCTTATCCGCGTTGAAGAGGTAGGGCGTCTTGGTTACAGGATCGAAGTAGCGTTTGTTCGCCGGGTCCTTGAGCAAATTGAGTATATGCCAGATCGGATTTGCTCCGGCAGGCTGCTCTGGCGCTGGATCATTCCAAATTCCATAATCGCCGTCCGCGCCGCCTCCCGTGATCGGTGCAGTGCCATATAGGCCAGTATTGTTGATACCTCCGCTTACATTCTTCCAGCCTCGTGAATAGTAAGGAACGCCGATCACTATTTTCTCCGGGGGCAGGGTGCCGAGGTAGTAGCGAACGGCCCAATCGGTGTTCAGGACGGGTGTCCCCAGCGCGGCGGTCTCCGTATCTCTGGAGTCCGGATACAGGGCGGAATGCGGCCCGACATAACCGTTCCATGCGCCGTGAAAATCATAGGTCATGAGGTTGGCCCAATCCAGATATTGATTAGCTTCTCCCAGCTTCATGCCGCCGAGAATCCAGGAGGAAGCAGTAGCAGCGACAGTGAGATCATACTTTTGGTTGTCTTGCGCACCAGCTTGATCCAGCTTCTCCCGCAGCTTCTTCATAAGTAAGACGTAGTTGTTATAATTCACGCCGCGAAGCGGCTCCGCGGCCCCAAAATCATTAGGATTTCCGGACTGTGCCGTTCCGGACGGATACTCCCAGTCGATATCCACGCCGTTGAATTGGTAGGTGCGCAGGAAGGTAATCACACTGTTTGCGAACGTTTCCCGTCCAGCTTCTGAATTGGCCATGTTGTAGAATCCGCCGGAGCCTGCCCAGCCACCAACCGAAATCAGGGTGCGCACATCCGGATAGAGCTGCTTGTATTTAACGAGCTGATTGAAATACCCTTTAAATGGAAGTGAGGTTAATTGTCCGGGGTAATCCTTCTCGATGGCTGCCGTGCGGTCCATGAGTTCGATTTTGTTCTGTGCGCTGACTTGGGCAAATGCATAGTTAATATGGGTGATTTTACTCCACGGAATTTTATCTACAGTGTAAAAGCCTTTGTTCGCCTGGTCTCCCCATTCCGGGAAATAGGCGACAATTTTGCGGGGGTGATCAGGAGCCGGTGGAACTGCGGCAGCGCTCGCTCCTTCGGCCTGGGCAATGCTTTGTGATCCGGCACCTGCACCCGCATACAGGGGAATCAGAAGAATCAGGCTCAGCATAGCGGCGAGAAAACGGGCGGGGAACGGATGCCTTAAACGTGTATTTGTTTTCATGGGGCAATCCTCCTTTGAAATGTAGGGGATGATGGCATTCAGACCATATACAGAAGACGGCGCTTCCCAAGCGTCAATCCTGAGTGTAGTGAGCATTCGGGATCAAGTTGCTACGGAAAGCGCCGTAATCAAATAGAGTGGCACTCATCATGTACCAATGTTAACTCGGTCGTGTACTAAGGTTAGTTTAGTTTCCAGAGGGCCGGTGTATTAGCTGGCTCCCAGCTTACAATGGAAGTGTGGGGCTGCAGGCAAGTATAGGATTTGCCGCTATAGCTGACCACATCACCGACTTTGTACGCTACACCTGCCGCCCAGGTGGAAACGCCCGGTGATACCGTTGGGCTTGGTGTAGGTGTAGCTGTTGGAGCCACCGTTGCGGTTGGCGTCGGCGTTGGTGTTGGTGTTGGAGCCACCGTTGCTGTCGGTGTTGGCGCTACAGTAGCAGTTGGGCTAGCTGTGGGAGTACCGCATACGCTGATGAATTTCCATACCTCATCAGGGCCGCTAAGATCGGGACGATCACCTTGTGTCCACCATTTGGCCTCATAGAGCGATCCGTTATAGGAAGCACGTTGACCCTGGGTGTAAATCGTAGTAGCACTCCAAGCTATAGCACATTGTCCCGGTGTAGTAGTCGGTGTAGGCGTTACAGTTGGTGTAGCCGTAGGTGCTACTGTTGCTGTCGGTGTTGCAGTTGGTGTTGCTGTTGGTGTTGCTGTTGCTGTTGGTGTTGCTGTTGGGGAAGGCGTCGGTGTTGTGGACGGTGTCGCTGTTGGCGAAGGGGTCGGCACTACGCCTCCAGAAAGATCCGTAATGAGTTTGTTTTGCAGCGTTTTGTTACGGTCGCCGCTGACTTCCCAGAACATGGCACCAGCCAGACCCTTGAACTTCAGGTAACTAATCTTGTACCCAAAGGACTCTACATCGTCATAGGTGATGAAGATTCGAGTCGAAGGGTTATAGAGATAAGGGACCTTGGCGGTATTGTTCCAATATCGGGTGTAGCCGTTCTTGTTAATATAGTTAGCTTCTAGGTCATAGAAATCGTAGCTTCCGTTCTCCCAAGTGCCTGTGCCGGAAATGCCGGCGGATACCTGATATTGTCCATTGCTTGCACTCGGTGCTCCGCCGTAGCCACGACCATAGAAGGGCATACCCATTACGAGTTTGCTGGCGGGCACGCCACTTGCCAAATGAGATGTAATTGCCTTGTCGATATTGTAATTCTGCGGATCGGTAAGTCCGGACGAGCCTGCTGCCGGATCGTAGTACAGCGGAGCATTATGACCGGTGGTTGGATTCCAGCTGCCATTAAAGTCGTAGGTCATAATGTTGATCCAGTCGACTACAGAGGCGATGCCAGCCATATCATTATTAGCTACATAAGACGGACCTGCGCCGGAGGCAATGGTCAGCAGATAGGTTTTGCCGTCTGCTTGCCCGGCAGTGTTCAGCTTCTCCCGTATCTTTTGTAGGAGCAGTACATAGTTCCCCCTGTCCGCAGGACGAACACTATTGCCAGCCAGACCGCCGCTCACCGGGTATTCCCAGTCGAGATCGACGCCGTCCATCTTGTATTTGCGAATAAAATCAACGGCGGAGTTAGCAAACACCTCACGGGTGACCGCCGATGCTGCTACGTCCGAGAAGCGGTTCGACCAGGTCCAGCCGCCAACAGAAATGAGGGTTTTGAGGTTCGGGTTCCGCTCTTTCAGCTTCCAGAGTTGCTTCAGGTTGCCTTTGATGGGATCATCCCATTTGTCATCTCCGAAGCTCTTTCCAGCATCAATCCAAGGATCGCCGAGAACAATCGTGCCGTTTGGAACATTTATAGTTTGAGCTTGCTCATTTTGACAGGTCCAGGTTACGGGATTCGGTCCGGTAGGATCGGAATTGCCATGAATGCCATTCCAACAGATATCAGCGAACGCGTAGTTAATTACATTCATCTTGGTAGGGTCGATATCCGATACGTTATAATTGCGTGCATAGGCAGCCCACGAAGGATAATAACCAACTAACTTGTAATCCTGTGCCGCATTGACAGTCTTGATGTTTGCGCCCAAAGCGGAGAAGAGGGTAACCAGAAGTGCTGCGACCATTCCAATGGCAAAGGTTTTACGTGAGCTTTTTTTCTTGAATATCATTGACGAACTACCTCCCTGGTTCAATGTTTGGACCGGAATCCGTACAGCAAGAAGTTCTGGCTTTCACCCCCTTGGTCTTAAAAGATTCACCTTCACCCTGTTGATTTCTATCATTTCAATAGCCTAATAAAAAGTGGAGAGAGCCGTGAAATGCTAGAGTAACTCAATTCGTTTAAAATGTAAGCGTTTCCTGAAATTCTTCGTACGCAATGTTAATTTTCCTTACTCTTGAAATGTAACATGTCTTGTAGGGGTTGGGATAATGCCGAGAAAGTCTGGAAGGGATAGGGAAAGTTGAATTAGAAGGATGATTTACATGGGAAGCGGTGAAGGTAATTTCTATTTTCGGTTAAGTTTTGTGAATATGCTAGGGATAAAATTATATAATAGAGGGGTAAAATTTTCTAATATATGGACTAATGCTCATAAAAACCCTTTTATTATTTTTATGAAATAGTCATTTTTAGTAGTTCATGGTATGTTAGTTGCCCTTACGGGTTATTTAGTGTGCGATGATGTATACCTATTCTCACTTCGAAAAGAGATCGAAGGAATCTATAAGTCTATTTGTTTTGAATTTGTTAGCTTTTGGGTCTGAACCATCTTTTTCAGATGAAAATGCAGACTGACACATAACCCTCAAGGTGGTGAAATATATATCATATGTATGCCTTAGACGACTTTTTTTTCAAAGGATGCAACGCGCTGCCAATTTTTTCGTTATAGTAGTATATAGGGAAGGTGGTGTACCCCATGGTCATTTGGGCTATCTGGTTTATTGTAGCCGGTCTCCTGCTCGTTGTAGAAATGATGACGCTTACGTTTTATCTGCTTTGGCTATGCATTGGTGCTGCAGTCGCGGGTCTGGTCTCACTTATCATGCCGGACGCTATTCTGATTCAAGTTGTGCTTGGCTCGCTGGTTGCCATTGGTTTGACACTGTTCTCCAAGCCGATTGTGGCTAGGTTTCGTAGTTCCAGAGGCTTCAAGGATACAGGGACGGATATTGTCGGAAGACAGGGGATTGTTGTCGAGCCAATTGAACCGGGGCGTTATGGCCAGGTCAAAGTTGGCGGGGATACCTGGAGTGCAAGCTCGTCACAAGTGCTGGGTAAAGATGAAGTTGTCAAGATCATTGGAAGAAGCAGTACCATTATTGAAGTAGAACGATAGGGGGCGTGTAAGAATGGAATGGATCATTATTGGGGTTGTACTTTTTGTGGTAATTGTATTTGTAGCTTTGACGGTCAAAATTGTACCACAGCAGCGGGTGGGGGTTGTCGAGCGTCTCGGTAAATTTCACCGTCTGTTAAAACCGGGTCTGAACATCCTTATTCCAGTTATTGATCAGGTGCGCACTTATCATGATTTGCGGATTCAACAGGCCAATGTGCCGCCACAGACAGTGATTACGAAGGATAACGTGCAGGTGCAGATTGATACGATTATTTTCTATCAGGTAGTTGGACCAGAAGAAGCCACTTACGGTATTTCTGATTACGTCTATGGGGTGCGCAACATTTCCACGGCAACCATGCGGCAGATTATCGGTAAGCTGGAGCTGGATGAGACTTTGTCTGGCCGGGAAAAAATCTCTACCGAGATCCGGATTGCCCTTGATGAGGCGACGGAGAAATGGGGCGTGCGGATTGAGCGCGTCGAGGTTATTGACATTAAGCCGCCGGTTGATATTCAAGAAGCGATGGATAAGCAGATGAAGGCGGAACGTAGTAAGCGGGCGATCGTGCTGGAAGCCGAAGCTGCCAAGCAGGATATGATCTTGCGCGCGGAAGGCGACAAGCAGAGTAAGATCCTTAAGGCGGAAGGGGATAAAGAAGCCCGTATCCGCGAAGCGGAAGGTTTGCGTCAGGCACAGGAGCTGGAAGCGCTGGGTGAGGCGAAGGCGATTCAAGCCGTAGCCGAAGCAGAGAAGGTTCGGATTGAGCTCCTCCGTACTGCGGGACTGGATGAGAATGTATTGGCGTATCGTTCCTTTGAGGCTCTGACTGAAATCGCTAAAGGACCGGCGAATAAAGTATTCTTGCCGTCTAGCACAGTAGAGACTCTGGGTAGTCTCGGGGCAATTGCTGAAGTATTCAAGGCTAGCAAGGACGGAAAGTAAGCAGATAATAGACAAAGGCTTTTTATTCCGTTAAAGTGGAAGCGAAACCGGGAGAATGAACCGGTGAAATTTCCCAAACGAGTAAGGAGAGAAGAAAGTTGACACAAAAAGAAATTTCCCCGTTAGTGGAGGCGCTAGGCTTACAGCCTCATGTCGAAGGCGGTTGGTACAAAAGGCTTTGGGTATCTTCTTTTGAAATTCCGCAGAACACGCTTGGTGAGGCTTATTCTGGCCCACGAGGCTCGGCCTCTTCCATCTATTTTTTGCTGCATGGAGATGAAAGTTCGGATTGGCATACCGTGCTGTCTGATGAGGTTTGGCTTTGGCATTCCGGCAGTCCGATTGTCTTGAGTATTGGTGGCACTGGCGATAAGCCGGAAGATGTACAGGAAGTGATTTTGGGTACGAATATCGCAGCAGGCCAACAGCCGCAGGCGATTGTTCCGGCAGGGGCATGGCAAGCGGCCCGCACGCTTGGCGAAGAGCCAGCGCTGGTGTCGTGCATTGTTTCGCCAGAGTTCCATTTTGATGATTTCAAGCTAATTGAGAAGTAGCAGACAGGCGCGGGCAGCAATTGCCCGCGTTTTTTTGTTTGTTTTTTTCTGGAAGGACAATCTGGTATACTTATTTTGGTAAGTATCAGCTTCTGGAACCTGTTTTTAGGTTAAGTATGATGAAGTGAACAATACACGTTTGGAGGGTGAAGCAATGAGTACATTGAACGGACCGTTTACAGGCGGCCCCACATTAAATGACGGCGTGACTATGCCATGGCTCGGAATTGGTGTCTGGCAGACCAAGGATGGCGAAGAGGTTGTCCATGCAGTGAAATCGGCACTAGAGGTAGGCTATCGTAGCATTGATACTGCGGCGGCGTATAGGAATGAAGAAGGTGTCGGACGAGGCATACGGGAAAGTGGAGTGGCGCGCGAGGAACTGTTCATCACCACCAAATTGTGGAACGGCGATCAAGGTTATGAGTCTGCGCTTCAGGCGTTTGAGGAAAGCCGGCGCAAGCTGGGGCTTGAGGTTATTGACTTGTATCTTATTCACTGGCCGGTTGCAGGGAAATACCGAGATTCTTGGAAAGCACTGGTCCATCTGCAAAAAGAGGGCTTGGTCAAATCCATCGGCGTGAGTAATTTCCAAATTCATCATCTCAAGGACATCATAGAAGATACCGGGGTTGTGCCTGCCGTCAACCAGGTTGAATTCCATCCGCTGCTGACTCAGCGCGAATTGCTGAAGTATAGCCGTGAGCAGGGTATTCAATTGGAAGCCTGGAGTCCACTCATGCAGGGGAATCTGGATCTTCCGCTGATTCAGGAACTGGCGACAAAATACGGAAAAACGCCTGCGCAGATTGTACTGCGGTGGGATATCCAGCAGGGTGTCATCACTATTCCGAAATCCGTTCATGCCACCCGTATTCAGGAAAATGCAGGCATCTTTGACTTCACACTCGGTGATGAGGATGTCAAGGCACTGGAAAATCTGAATCAGGACAGCCGGTTTGGGCCGGACCCGGACAATTTTAATTTCTAAATAATCCTTTGCCAGCCAAAGGATTTTTAATAGCCCGAGTACTACAAAACAGCAGGCTCCCAAGTTGGGGGTCTGCTGTTTTTGGTAGAGGATATCATCGAGTAGCAATTAACGGATAGCTACGTTATATGTGCGGAGCCAGAGATCTACCTGTGACAGGTAGGAGAACAGTTGCGGACCGGACATCAATTGCCCGAACCAGGGCAGATTGGTGGAGGATTCCGGCGAAGCAGCAATCTCGCGGATTTTGGCAGCATCAATCAAAGGAAGCAGCGGGGAGGAGGCATCATTAAGAATATTCAGCATCCGCTGGCGCACGGCATCTAGATAGGCCGGATTATGGGTTTTGGGGTAGGGACTTTTCTTGCGGTACAGCACATCATCTGGCAGGACGCCTTCCAGTGCTTTGCGCAGAATGCCTTTTTCCCGGTTGCCCACGGTCTTGATCTCCCAAGGAATATTCCAGACATACTGCACGAGCCGGTGGTCGCAAAAAGGTACGCGAACCTCGAGACCCACGCCCATACTCATCCGGTCTTTGCGGTCGAGCAGGGTAGGCATGAACCGGGTAATGTTAAGGTAGGACATAACACGCATTTGTGCTTGCTTGCCGGTTTCCCCGGCTAGGACAGGCACTTCGGCGACTGCGTCACTGTACCGATCCCCGAGATATTCCAGCGGCCGAATCCATTCGCCGATTTCCGGAGACAATAATCCGGCCCGCATCTTCGGGGCTACGGACCAAGGGAAAGTTCCAGAGGAGAGCATCTCTTCCCGGTGAAACCAAGGATAGCCGCCAAAGATTTCGTCAGCCGCTTCACCCGAAATGGCCACGGTTGCTTGCTTCTTGATCTCACGGCAGAACAAATAAAGAGAAGAGTCCACGTCCGTCATTCCTGGCAGGTCGCGAGAGTACAAGGCATTATCAAGAGCTTCGACCAGCTCCGGGGTATCGAAAGCGATGTAGTGGTGGTTCGTGTTCAATTCTTCCACCATCCGCTTGATCCAGGGGCCGTCTGCACCAGGTTGGAAGGTATGGCTCTTGAAATGCTTGTCGTTGTCAACATAATCGACCGAGAAGGTATTGATTTGCCCCTGGCCGGTGCGGTTGTAATAGCTGACAGCTAGCGCAGACAAGGCGCTGGAATCCAGTCCTCCAGACAGGAGGGAGCAGACCGGTACGTCGGAAACGAGTTGGCGCTCCAGCGTATCCTGCAGCAGCTCGCGCACCTTGGCGGCAGTTTCGTTCTCATTATCTGTGTGCTCGAAGCTTTCGAGTTTCCAGTAGGCATAGCTACGCAGTCCTTCCCGGCTGTAGATCATGGCGTGGCCAGGACGGAGTTCAAACATATCCTTGAAGACCCCTTGCCCGGGGGTGCGGGCAGGACCGACGATGAAGATTTCCGCAAGACCCTCAGGGCCCACAACGGGCTGCACTTTGGGATGTTGGAGCAGTGCTTTCGGCTCGGAGCCGAAGACGAAGACATCATCCACCTGACTATAGAAAAGCGGCTTGACGCCAAGGCGATCGCGTGCGAAGAACACCTGCTCTCGCCGGCCATCCCATATGGCAAAAGCAAAGATGCCATTCAACTTCTCAACGGAGTCTGGTCCCCACTCAATATAGGAATGGAGAAGAACCTCGGTATCGCACTCCGTGCGGAATTGGTGACCGCGTACGACCAGCTCCTTTTTCAGCTCGGGTGCATTATAGAGTTCTCCGTTATAAACAATTGCATATGCATGGTCCTCATGGCGGGTAATCATCGGTTGTGCGCCGTTTTCTGGATCTATTACGCTAAGTCTGCGATGTCCGAAGGCGACAGGTCCTGAAATCCAGGTGCCTGCTGCGTCCGGTCCGCGATTAGCCAATGTATCGGTCATTTTGACCAGTAGTCCCGAGTGCTGCGTAAGATCATCGCGCCACTGGATAAATCCGGTTATTCCGCACATGATGGTTCATCCTCTCTTTTTGTGCGATTGTTGTCCTTACTTTTTTGCCAAGTAATACAGATATATGCCGAAGCAAGGAATAAAATGTATGTCCTTATCCGAACACTAGGAGAGGGGGAAAATCGCCGGGAAGGATGGATGACAAGTGTATTATATTAAAGATGCCAAAATTCGCAGAATGACGGAATATGACGGAGCGCCATGCGCAGAGGTTGGGGTATTGCCAGGGGCTGCCGAGGATTCCGGGCTGCTTGTATATATCGTGGAGGACGAGCGCGAGGACGGGTACGAAATTGTGCGTATTGTGACGAACGATGCTAACACTGCTACAGACTGGTTCGACAATAACCTGCATGATGCCTTTGTAGATGTGACTTCAAACGCCTTTACCGGCAGCATTGTCATGAGTCCTGAGGAGGAACGATCCAAGTTCCAGCGAGAGCTGTTAATTTTTGGGGATTTGAAAAAGCAACTGGAGGATCATTTTCGGAGACTTTCCTAAGCATAAAATCCCGGTTTCGCTTTGTCCAAGGCCCGCGGAAAGGCGGGTCTTTGTGCAGGGTGATCTCAAGAGAGCATCCAGAAGAAAGCGCTGATTAGATAAGAAAATGAAAAAAACATGTGTTTTCTATAGTTATGCCTTGAAAAAAAATCTGAATAGGGTATAATAAATAACGTTGCGTTAATACATAATCATGTCCCGGTAGCTCAGCTGGATAGAGCATGCGCCTTCTAAGCGCACGGTCGGGGGTTCGAATCCCTTCCGGGACGTCATGAAAAAAGCCTTCCATATGGAAGGCTTTTTCTGTGTTTTCAGTTTCTTTTCTCGGGTAGGAGTGCTGCCGTCAGCTACAACTGTGGCCATATCTCTGACCATACAGCATTCAAGATTCCTTGCATATTCTCCTCTTGGCTGTTAATGGCGATGACAGCCTGCTTCTCCGGCAGGACAATACAGAACTGTCCGTAGGCCCCATCTGCCCGGTAGGCTTGATGAGTACACATCCAAAACTGGCAGCCGTAGCCTTGCCCCCAATCCGCCGGTCCATCGTTATCAATTCGCTTTCCGGTAACATAGTCTATCCACTCCGCTGGAATCAATTGCTTACCTTCCCATTCCCCTCTTTGCAGCATAAGCTGTCCGAAGCGACTCAATTCTTCCGTATTAATCACAAGTCCAGCGCAGCCGAGTGTTCTGCCAAGCGGGGTAGTCTCCCAGTAGACATCGTGGATGCCGAGTGGTGCGAACAGGCGTGGAACGAGATAGTCTTTCACGGTTTCGCCTACGGCCTCCTGAATCATAGCCGAGATCATAATGGTGTCTCCGCTGCTATACATGAACTTTTCACCTGGTACACGGTCGAGCGGCAGGGATAGATAATGCTTTACCCAATTTTTCTCCGGCAGAGTGGCTCGCTCTTCCGCCCAGAATGGCGGGTTATCATGTCCTGAAGACATACGAAGTAAGTCATAAAGGGTCAGCTCACCCGGCTGCATGGAGTCATCAGTAACACCGGTTAGAGGAGGGTATTCGGGAAAAAGATCTTTGAGTTTAGTTTCCAATGAAAGCTTGCCTTCTTCAATGGCCAGTCCAGCCGCCATAGCGGTAAAGGATTTACTGACCGAATGCTGGATACGGCGGATATCTTCCGCAAAGGCTACCTTGCCCAGCAACTTCCCTTGCTGCAGGACACGGACGCCAAAAACATTCCATCCGGATTCCCGGATCAGGGTTTCAAATGAGGTCAAGTTAAGCATAATTCCCCTTCTTTCTGCAGATGCTTCTATAAGTGTACAACCTGTTGAAGAAACAACACAAGTGGAAACGTTTCCTGAAATAGTAAGAAAAAAACGAGGAATAAGGTGGTTTAATCTCTTTTCTACGGTGGTGAAGAGAAATGCTTGATGAATTAAATTCCATTTATTAGTTATTGACATAAATTATGATTTATAATGAACGAAATACTATTGAAAAATTAAAATGGTACTTTTTTGATGTTGGACATTTTTGTTGACAATCCCAAAAATGATGTTCATAATGAACAAAGAAAGCGAATACAGATAGAGAATAGTTTCTTATTGTTATCATGGGAAACGTTTCCCATAGATTTTAGTTGTTTTCATAGCTGCATTTTATGTTATGAGAATTTGATAACCGGAGTGGAGAGAAAGAACATGAACATTAAGGATATTGCCAAACTATCGGGTGTGGGCATAGCCACGGTCTCGCGGGTCATCAATAATACGGGCGTAGTCAGTGAAGCCACCAGGGCGAAAGTCATGGAGGTTGTCAAAGAATACAACTACATTCCTAATGGAAATGCACGCAACCTGAAAAAGACACAATCCAATACGATTGCACTCATGGTTAAAGGGATCTCGAATCCGTTCTTCGCGAACATGATCAAGGAAGTAGAGCGCCAGGTAAACCTGCGCGGCTGTCCGCTCTTGATCCAGCATGTCGAAGACGGGGTGGACGAGATTAACACGGCCCTTCAACTGGTCAAGGAGAAGAATCTGTACGGAGTTATCTTCATGGGCGGTACTTATGATCACTCCGAAGAAAAGTTCAAGCAATTATCCATTCCATTCGTGCTTACGACCATCACGACGACTAAGGATGTTGATCCTTCGGTCTTTTCCAGTGTGGTCATTGATGATGTTCAGGAGTCGTATAAGGCGACAAGCTACCTGATCTCGCTCGGCCATCGGAAGATTTGTTTCCTAGCTCGATTCCCGTTGGTACAGCATACGACCGGAAACAGACGCCTGCTGGGGTACATCAAAGCACTTGAAGAGCATGGTATTGAGTATGATCCCGCACTGGTGGAGGATTGTGAATACAGTCCAAGTTCAGGGTTTACGGCAACCAAACGCTTGCTCAATAAGAAGAAGGAAATCACCGCAGTGTTCGCTGCATCGGATACGATTGCGATCGGGGCAGCTAAGGCGCTGCTGTCGCTTGGACTTTCCATTCCGAATGATGTGTCGATCATCGGCTTTGACGGCATTGAGATGGCTGAGTATTATCACCCCTCCCTCGATACCATCAGCCAACCCGGTGTGGACATGGCGAAAGCCAGCGTTGAAATTTTGTTTGACCTGATCTCGGGACAATCTGCGAACAAGCACACGGTATTTGAATCGGTGCTGGTTAAGCGCGGATCTTGTAGAAAAATCAAATAAATCGGCGTCAGTATTGAACAAAAGGAGATAGCATATGGCACTTTTAACCGTTGAGACAGGTTCTCCTACCTTGAGAATGACGACCACAGTCAATATCATCTCACCCGTTGATGCCGGCACAGGATCAGGCGGAATACTTTATCTGCTGCACGGCGCGGGTGACAATGCCAGCACCTGGCACAGACTAACTACCGCAGAGTTGTATGCAAGCCAATATGGCTGCACGGTGATTATGCCTCAAATGGGCAGAAGTTACTACACGGATATGGAGTACGGGCTGGATTACTTCCGCTATATTACACAGGAACTGCCCGAGTTCTGCGCGCGTCTGCTCAATCTTGAGTCCGATCCGCAGAAGACGTTCATCGCTGGTTTGTCGATGGGCGGGTACGGAGCGCTGAAATGTGCACTGACTTATCCGGAACGCTACAGCAAGGTCGTGTCCTTGTCGGGTGTTACTGATCTTCAGAAACGCTTGAATGATCCGCACATGGCCCCGGAGATGTCGAGGGAGATGATGGGGGTCTTTGGCAAGGGGTTGCAGGTGAAGCCGGATCAGGATATCCGCGTACTTGCGGACAAGCTGGTGGAGGATAACCGGTCACTGCCGCCCATTTTGACCTGCTGTGGTTCAGAGGATCCTTTTGTGGAGATGAACCGGGAATTCGCCGCATATATGGAGACGACACCTTATGATTTCAGGTATGTTGAAACACCCGGCAGCCATGAGTGGCGGTTCTGGGAGCAGCATCTGAAGACAACCTTTGATTTTCTATATAACTAAAAGTCTCAAGTAGAGTGAGGAGATGCAATTTGAAACCCGCAGCCGCATTACCGGCAAGTAAGATGAATGACAGCAAGTTTCGGCTGTTGATGAGGGAAATTTGGAAGAACAGGATGGTCTATACCCTGGTGTTGCCAGGTCTGGTTTGGCTGATTCTGTTCGCTTATCTTCCAATGGGTGGTTTGTCGCTGGCCTTTAAAGATTTTAAAGCCAATTTGGGAATATGGGGCAGCCCATGGGTAGGATTTGAAAATTTCAAATATGTATTCCGGGACCCGGCGTTTGCTAATGCGGTCTGGCGGACACTGGTCATTAACATCGGCAAGCTGATCATCCAGTTCCCGTTCCCGATTATCCTGGCGCTTCTGATTAACGAACTGCGCATGACCCGTTATAAGAAAGCCCTGCAGACTGTATTTACTTTCCCCAACTTCTTGTCATGGATCGTTGTGTCTGGTGTAGTCATCAACGTACTTTCTTATGATGGTCTGGTGAACAGCCTCATTAAATTACTCGGAGGAACGGGCATTAACTTCCTGGGTTCCGAGAAATTGTTCGTACCGATGTTGTACTTAGCAGATATTTGGAAGTCAGCTGGATGGGGAGCGATTATCTTCCTGGCCGCGATTTCCGGGATTGATACGGATCAATATGAAGCCGCTCAGATTGATGGTGCTACGCGACTTCAGCAAATTTTCAAGGTTACGATTCCGAACATTCTGCCTACCATTACCATTATGTTCATTCTATCCGTAGGTGGTCTGATGTCTTCCGGGTTTGACCAAATCTTCAATATGGCAAATGCGGCGACCAAGAATGTCTCAGAAGTGCTGGATGTGTACATCTACCGGATTACGTTCCAGTCCGCGACGGACTTCTCGTTCTCAACCGCAGTCAGTCTGTTCCGTTCGATTGTCAACATGATATTACTGCTTCTGGCTGACAGAGCTGCCAAGCTTATGGGCGGCGACGGTTTATTCCGGTAAGAAAGGAGAGCTAAACAAATGAGTAAGAAATCCAAGGTTAAGGTAGGCAGCCAGAAGATGACGACAATGGATTATGTCATTTTCGCAATTCTGACTGTAGGTGCTTTAGCCATCCTCATTCCTTTTTGGAATGTAATCATGATTTCCTTTTCCACGCAAAAGGAATATGCCGACAATCCATTGATGCTATTCCCGAAACATCCGACGCTGGAGTCGTATAGAGCGCTCTTCGCGGAAGGTCTCATCGGGACGGGCTATCTGAATACGATGAAGATTCTTGTACTGGGTCTGCCGTTAAGCTTGTTCTTGACGACAAGCATGGGCTACGGCCTGAGCAGAAGCAAGTTTCCAGGTAAAAAACTGATCTTCATGCTCGTCCTGTTCACGATGATTTTCAACGGCGGGATTGTACCGCTCTATCTCATCATGAAGGACTTGCACTTGACAGGCACACTATGGTCCGTTATTTTGGCCGGAAGCTTCAGTGCCTTCAACCTGATTCTGATGTCCAACTATTTCAGCGGCCTGCCTGAATCCCTGATGGAATCGGCGCGGATCGATGGGGCTGGGGAGTGGAAGATTCTCTTTAGAGTAGTACTTCCATTGTCGGCACCGATCGTAGCTACAATTACGCTGTTCTATGGTGTAGCTTTCTGGAATGGATGGTACGAAGCAATGATCTTCCTGCGAAAAGCGGATCAGATGCCGCTGCAGAATGTGCTTCGATCTATCATTACGGAGGCCCAGGTCAATGCAGCCAATGCCAGCAGCTTGGGTGCTGCCGGCAAGCAATCCTTCTCCATGGGAATGAAAATGGCGGCGGTATTCATAACCATGGTTCCGATCATGTGTTTCTTCCCGCTGCTACAGAAGCATTTTGCTAAAGGGGTATTAACAGGGGCTATCAAGACCTAGTTTATACATGGGTATCATCAAGAGACAGAGAGTCACACAAAACAGGAGGGTCTATCATGAACGCATTCAAAAGAAAGTCAGTCAAAACGGTTCTGGCAGCTGTACTAGGTACTTCCATGGTCTTGCTGGCAGCATGCTCCAACTCAAGCAATAATGGGGCTGAAGCAGGCAACTCCGATTACGGAAATCCTACAGATGGTTACAAAGATAACCTGAATATCTCCATTGCCAGCACGACCAAAACGGCAAACTCTGATTTCGATAATGAATTTCATAAATATTTTACCGATAAGTTCAACATCAAATGGGATTACAACTACGTAGAGTGGGATTCCTGGGCAGAGAAGCTGCGCCTGTGGATCAACTCCGGCGATCTGCCAGACGTAGCGAGCTGGAACTATGTTCATGGCGATGCCCTGAATTACATTGATCAAGGTCTGTTGTACAAACTTCCGGATAACTGGAAAGAGCGTTGGCCAAGCGTAGCAGCAGCTTACAAGCTGACTGGACTTGGTGACAAGCTGGAAGAATTGGTTGGTGGTACTTATGTTCTGCCAAGACCGGTATACAACGAGAACAAGCCTGCTGATCCACTTGTGAACCAAATCGGCGTTATCGCTCTTCGTGCAGACTGGGCTAAAGCCGTTGGTTTCCCATTAAAGGATGCTTACACTACAAGTGAACTGATGGAATTTGCGAGACTGCTTAAAGAAAAAGATCCGGGCAAGGTTGGCGCGAATCTGGTTCCGATCTCTTATGATGTCAACGATGCACTGACCAACATTATTATGGCTAACAGCGCACATTCCCGTGTGGAATCTGCTTTCTACAAAGATGCGGATGGCAAATACCAATGGGGACCTGCTAACCAGGAAACTCTGACAGGCTTAAAGGATCTGCAACAAGCTTATAAAGAAGGTTTGCTGCACCCAGAGTTCTACACTTGGAAGAACGGTGAAGCTAACCAAAAGTTCAATGTTAACGGCGTATCCGGGGTTACCAGCCTTGGAGGTCTGGCTTCTTACAGAAAAGACATGGACCAAAGATTGAAGGATAATCTCGGCCTGAACAGCGATGATATGGTGCATACCGCTATCGTACTTGGCGATGATGGCAAATACCGCAACCTGGAGCAAGCTAACTTCTGGTCTGCTGTAATCTTCTCGCCAAACATCAGCAAAGAGAAATTCGAGCGCATCATGGACTTCATGGAATACACAACAGCCAAAGAAGGCAACTTGATTGTCAACATGGGCTTTGAAGGAAAAGACTGGAAGTATGGTGACAACCAAGAGTTAGAGAGCCTTCTTCCTGAAGGAACAACGCTGGATAAGAAATATCCAAACCGTTTTGAAGGACTGTATGTCCTGGCAGATGACTTCAGCATCATTAATCCTGGCATCAAGAAACAATACCGTGAGCGTTCAGTGCAATTGTTCAAGGAAAAAGCCGAACTTGGAGTGAAAGACAAATCACTTGCTGATTACGATTGGGATTTCCAACTGTATGATTCCAAAGCCAAGAACCAGGCGTCCTTCGACTATGCTACCGAGTATACGAACCTGATTCTGCAACCAGGCGATCTTGAAAAGAACTGGAACGATTGGGTTAACAGCAAAAAGTCACTTGTACAACCTGTTCTTGATGAATTGAACAACTTGAAAAAGTAATTCCTGTCCCATGCGCGGAGAAACCAAGCGTGGTTAGTATTTTCAAAGAATCGTGCGGACGGGAAAGTGTGATCCCCGTCTTCCCGGGCTCGCCCGGGCCGAACCTCTACAGAACCCGGGTGCGAATGTCTGCATCCGGGTTATTTTATTAGACATTATATATAGAAATCATACAACGGGGGACTTGAAATGGACGATCGGCAACTGGTCATCTTGTTAAATCAGATGACACTTGAGGAGAAGATTGCTCAATTACAACAGCTAGCCGCTAACTTCTATGAAGGGGCGGAGAGCGGAGGGCAGATTACTGGCCCGATGGAAGCCATGGGCATGACAGATCAAATGATTGAGAGCAGTGGTTCTGTGCTTGGTCTGGCAGGGGCGGAGCAGGTAATTGCCGTGCAGAAAGCTCATCTGCGCAAGAACAGACTGGGTATTCCGCTGTTGATGATGGCAGACATCGTTCACGGCTTCAAGACGATTTTCCCAGTACCACTGGCGATTGGGTGCTCCTGGGATATGGAAGAGGCCGAGCGCAGCGCAGCTGTTGCCGCCAAGGAAGCTGCGGTCTCAGGCGTACATGTGACGTATGCACCGATGGCTGACCTGGTGCGTGATCCGCGCTGGGGAAGAGTGATGGAGTCCACGGGAGAGGACCCGCATCTCAATAGTCTGTTCGCCCGCGCGTTTGTTCGCGGCTTTCAGGGCAGCGATCTGGCAGGCGATAAGGACCGTGTGGCGGCCTGCATCAAGCATTTTGCCGCTTATGGACTCTCTGAAGCCGGACGTGATTACAATACGGTAGATTTATCTGAACGCCATATGCGTGAATATTATTTGCCGGCCTATCGTGCGGCCCTGGATGAAGGTTGTGAGATGGTGATGACCTCGTTCAATACCATTGATGGAATTCCGGCCAGCGGGAATGTGAAGCTGATGCGTGAATTGCTGCGCGAAGAATGGGGCTTTGATGGGGTCCTGATCTCCGATTGGGGTGCAGTGAAGGAACTGATTCCGCATGGCGTTGCCGAGGATGAAGCTGAGGCAGCTCTGAAGGCTATGCGCGCCGGTGTGGACATTGAAATGATGACGGCTTGTTATGTACACCAATTGCCAGCCCTTGTACGGGACGGCCTGGTGGATGAGAAGCTGATCGATGAATCTGTGCTGCGCATTCTGAAGCTGAAGCAGAAGCTGGGATTGTTCGAGAATCCGTACCGTGCTGCTGATCCGGAGGCAGAGCGTGAGGTTGTGTTCAGTCAGGAGCACCGTACAGCAGCACGTGAGTTGGCCGTTAAATCCAGTGTGCTCTTGAAGAATGACGGCGTGTTGCCTCTCTTGGAAGAGCAGAAGGTGGCCCTGATTGGTCCATTCGCACGCAGCGGTGACATTCTTGGTCCATGGTCCTGGACGGGCTCTATGGAGGATGCTGTCAAGCTGGAGACGGCTATGACCGCACGGGTTGGCGCGGATCACATTACCGTTGCTGAAGGCTCGGGCATAGAGACTATGACTGAAGAGCAATGGCAGGAAGCGGAAGCTGCTGCGCTGGCTGCAGATGTTATCGTGCTGGCACTCGGGGAAAGCTCCGAAATGAGCGGTGAAGCCGGAAGTCGTGCCGATATTCGTTTGCCGGAAGCGCAAAGAGAATTGCTGCTTCGCATGAAGGCAATGGGCAAGCCAATCGCTGTCGTATTGTTCAACGGCCGTCCGTTGGATCTTGGCGGTGTATATGAGACAGCTGACGCCATCCTGGAAGCCTGGTTCCCGGGCAGTGAAGGGGGAGCGGCAATTACAAGCCTGCTCTACGGCGACGAGAATCCTTCGGGACGGCTCAGTATGTCCTTCCCGGTATCGGTCGGGCAAATCCCGGTATACTATAACCATTTCAACACAGGTCGTCCTGTAGATTCACCGGATGCTGATGGACGTTATGTCTCGCAATATCTCGATATTTCGAATGAACCGCTGCTGCCGTTTGGCTACGGTCTCAGTTACACAACCTTTACTTATAGTGAACCAGTAGTATCCTCGGGAATTATGTCCCAAGATCAGCCGCTTCAGGTGTCGGTGACTGTCACCAATACTGGAACTGTTGCTGGTCAAGACATCGTGCAGCTCTACATTCGCGATATTTCGGGCGAAGTTGTCAGACCCGTTAAGGAACTGAAGGACTTTGCCAAAGTCAGTCTCCTGCCTGGAGAGAGCAGAGAGATTCACTTCACACTTACAGAAGAACAGCTTCGCTATCATCACAGTGATCTCAGCTTTGTTAGTGATCCGGGACAATTCCAATTGTTCGTCGGACCAAACAGCCGGGATGTGAAGAGTCACAGCTTCCGCTTAGAGAAGGCTGCAGTAGAAAATATACGGCATGTGCTGTCGTAAAGGATAGGAGTGATCAGGAATGACAACTAACAACACGAACATCTCCCTGAGTACTGGAGAATTGTCGTTTACTTTTCTGAATAGCGGGGATGTATTTAAAGCTTCATACGGACGGACGATGATCAACCAGCTTTTGTCGAGTCTTTTGGATGGTGCGCTGTCCAACCTTTACCTGCGTTTGCACCTTGATGGAGGTATTCAAGCATTTCCTTTGCTAGGCATCCGTTCTTCCAGCACGGTTCGCCAAGATGGTAACCGTGTAGTTTGGGACGGCAAAGCCGGACATGTGGCATATCAAGTGGTCTTCACCTTGGGTTCGGATAGTATCTGGTTCTGGGATGTAAAACTGACAGGCAGCGATGTTGAGGTGGATCTGGTGTACGGCCAAGATGTCGGTATTGCCGATATCGGCGCGGTCCGCAGCAATGAAGCTTATTTGTCGCAATATATTGACCATGCGGTATTTGAAGATAGCAACAAGGGTTACGTTGTGTGCTCCAGACAAAACCAGCCGCAGGGCGGGAAGTTCCCGTATCTACAGCAAGGTTCCCTGACCGGAGCAGCCGGATTCTCTACAGACGGATTCCAATTCTTCGGCCTGTCCTACAAGGAGACGAACGAACCAGAATCCTTAAGCCGTGAGAAACTGGCGAACGAAGTGTATCAATATGAGTTTGCCTATACAGCGCTGCAATCTGCACGTGTGAAGCTGGATGGTAATGCCCGCTTTGTCTTCTACGGTTTATTCAAGGAGAATCACCAGGATGCAGTGACTGGACTGGAATTTGCAGACGAGATCACTGCCGCATGGAACTCGGTAGAAGATGCCGTAGTCCAAGGTGGAGCAGTGGATGAACGTCCTGCCCTAACGTCTGAGCTAGGGGCGCCGCTGGCTGCTCTGTCGTTGACTACGGAAGAAATCAATGCTTTGTATCCGGTGCGCCATCAAGAAGAGTGGGAGGGGGATACGTTACTGTCCTTCTTCACAGATACTTATGAGCATGTAGTCTTGAAGGAAAAAGAACTGCTCGTAGAGCGTCCACATGGTCATATTCTGATGAGTGGAGACAATGCCCGTCTTAACGATAAAGTTATTACTACTACTTCTTATATGTACGGGATTTTCAATGCTCAGGTCGTTATCGGCAACACGAATTTCAACAAATTGATGACCAATCCCAGAAATGCGCTGAATATTGCTAAAACATCAGGTCAGCGGATTTATGTACAAATCGATGGACAGTACAGACTGTTGACGATGCCATCCCTGTTCGAAATTGGCTTCAACAATGCCCGTTGGCATTACAAGACTGAGAATGAGGTCTTCATTATTACGAACTACACGACAGCGAAAGAACCTGAGCTGTTGCTGAATGTTCGGGCAGAGAGCGGCACAGCCTATCGTTATTTGGTAACGAACCAGATTACGATGAATGTCAACGAATATGAGCTGGCTTACAAAGTGAAGCAGGAGAACGGCAGTATCATCTTCCAGGCAGACAGCGAATCACTAAGCTCTGATGTATATCCTGAGCTGCAGTATCGTTTCCAATTGCAAGGTGCTGAGTTCTCGCTAACGGATGAGTCTAAGCTGGTTATCGGAGTTAACCCAGAGAAGGCACCACTAGCTATTTTGGAACTGTCGCCGAGTAAGGAATGGACCCTGAGTATTCAAGGTTTGTTAGACGGCCAAGCACTCCCTGAACGCCATACAACAGTAGAAGCTGAGATTGCTTCTTATCGTGAATTCTATACCGGTGTTATGAACGGATTCCATCTGAGCAATAAAAATGGAGAAGAAGGCGAACTGTTCAAAGTAAACGCTCTGGCTTGGTGGTACACGCATAATATGCTGGTCCACTATTCTGTTCCGCATGGTCTGGAGCAGTATGGCGGCGCGGCATGGGGTACACGTGACGTCTGCCAAGGACCGGTTGAATATTTCATGGCTACGCACAAGTATGAGCAAGTTCGTGAGATCATCCTGACCATCTTCGCTCACCAATATGAGGACGATGGCAACTGGCCACAATGGTTCATGTTTGATAAATATACGAAGATCCAACAGGAAGAAAGTCATGGCGATATTATCGTATGGCCGCTCAAAGTTCTAGGTGATTACCTGGCGGTGACTCGTGATTATGGAATTCTGCAGGAGCAGCTCCCATACACTCGTAAACATAGCTTCGACTTCACGGAGGAGACTGAAACCCTGCTGGATCATGCACGTAAGGAGATCGGCTATATCCAAAGCCACTTCCTGCATGATACTCATCTATCCTCCTACGGCGACGGGGACTGGGATGATACGTTGCAGCCTGCGAACCCGCAGCTCAAGCAATACATGGTGAGCAGCTGGACGGTTGCTCTGACCTATCAGACGCTGAACCGCTTCTCCAAGGTGTTAGAGGCTGTTGATTCAGGCACTGCACAGGAGCTGGGCAAGCTGGCCGAAGGCATTCGTGAAGACTTCAACAAACACATGTTGCAATCCGAAGTTATCCCTGGCTTCCTCTACATGGAAGACCCGGAACAAGTGAAGCTGATGGTACATCCTAGTGACACCGAGACAGGGATTCAATATCGTCTTCTGCCAATGACACGCAGCATGATCAGTGAACTGCTGACGCCTGAACAGGCTGAAGCGCATTATGCGGTGATTCAGGAGAAATTGTTCTGTCCTGATGGTGTGCGCTTGATGAACCGTCCGGCTCAATATGTCGGCGGAGTCAGCAAGCATTTCAAACGTGCAGAGCAGGCTTCGAACTTCGGCCGCGAAATCGGACTTCAGTATGTGCATGCACATATCCGTTACGTGGAAGCGATGGCCAAGCTGGGCAAGAATGATCAGGTCTGGAGTGGACTGGCTGCCATCAACCCGATTGGTATCCGTGATGTAGTGCCGAATGCTGAATTGCGCCAAGCGAACTCTTACTTCAGTAGTTCGGACGGTAAATTCAATACTCGTTACGAAGCGCAAGAAGGCTTTGACAAGCTGCGCACCGGTGAGGTTCCGGTAAAAGGTGGCTGGAGAATCTATTCCAGCGGTCCTGGGATCTATATGAACCAGCTGATCTCTAATGCACTTGGCATTCGCCAAGAGGGCGGAGATCTGATCCTCGATCCGGTCCTGCCGGAATCGCTTGACGGCATGAAGTTTGCTTTTGAATATGCTGGAGCCAAAGTGGACTTCATCTACCATCTGACAGGTGGAGATATCTCGCGGGTTACAGTGAACGGCAACGATGTTGTTACCAAAGACAACCTCAACCGTTACCGTAGCGGTGGTGTTCGCATCGAACGCAAAGACTATGACCAGTTCAGCAAAGCTGAGGGTAACGTCGTAGAGATTTACCTGTAAAAAGCATGCTATATAGAATGCATCAGAGGAATAAGCATAGCCAGGAAATAAGAGAGCTTATATAAGAAAGGATTGAAGTGTAATTAACGGCATTTTCGTACCTTAAATCCTCTGTATCTAGGGGATATTGGAGATTAAGTGCAATATTGTATCTTAAATTATCCAAAATAGACCATCCAGTGTATTTTTTCGAAAATTAAGATACATTTATGATCTTATTTCCCTGATTTACCTATATTGAAGAAAAATAAGGTACAAAAATGCTGTTAGTTGGGGAGGAAGCTCTTTTCTCACTGTAAAGACAACAGGTGAAGCGGACTATACCGCTTCTAGTGGTTGAAATCTGTCGACAGACAGTCTATGAACCGATGCGAGCTCTCCTATGAAAAGTATTCAGGCGAGAGCTTTACACCTGCAGTTCCAAACTTCAGTTCGCACATCTTCGCTCTTTGTTAATTCCTTTTGTTCGATTGTATATAACTAAAAAAGAGGCGATTCCTGGCTGGCCAGCCGGAATTGCCTCTTTTTTGTTCATTGGTATAAATTAGAAAATTAAGTTAGAACAAAGTTTGTTGGGAATACATCTTCGAAGCGATCTTGCCGTTCCGATTGTATCAAGATTCTAATTGAGAGATGTCCTACAAATATGCCTTACGAATCATGTTCTTGCCGTTGAAGCGGGGGAGACATTGGATTAATCAGAAATTGAGGGTTCTCTGTAGGATCCATCAATAGCTCGTTCGGGTTATTTTAATGATGTTCACGTAGTTGTCAGAAAGAGTTGATCCTTTCTTGAACGTTTAAAGACGAAGTCGTGACCTCAATGGAATTGCTTCAAATTGAAGATATAATAATTTTGAATATCGGGATTCATAATATAAAAAGCAGAGACGCAGGGGTGCAGGGAAAGCTTTTTGTCTATCTTGTGAAAAAAATCTCTATTAGCTCATTACGAGGTCTAAAAAAGGTTTATGAATGAAACAGAACGGAGACGCTGAGTAGAGTAATTCTGGTATTTAATATTATAGAGTTAGTAGGGGAGGCATTAGCCTATGGGAGTAGATACGGTATTTTGGAGTAAGCTGGTTACAGGGATGACCCTGGGGTTTCATGCTATTTTTGCAACACTTGGCGTCGGCATACCGCTGATGATTGCCATTGCCGAGTTGATCGGTGTCCGCAAACAAGATCCTCACTATACACTGATGGCCAAGAGATGGTCACGGGGATTTGTTATTTCCGTAGCAGTCGGTGTTGTGACAGGCACCGCCATTTCATTACAGCTAGCTTTGGTATGGCCTAATTTTATGAAAATGGCGGGCAATGTCATCGCGCTTCCGTTATTTCTAGAAGTATTTGCGTTCTTTTTTGAAGCTATTTTTCTAGGAATCTATTTGTATACATGGGATCGGTTCAAAAATCCGTATATTCATTGTCTGCTGATGATTCCCATTGTCTTGGGAGCAGGGATGTCTGCGGTGTTTATCACAACGGTCAATGGATTTATGAATCAGCCTCAAGGCTTTGTAATGAATGCCGGGCAATTCACAGCTGTTAATCCGTTACAAGCCATGCTGAATGCTGCAACCTTCTCCAAGGTGTTTCATGTATTAAGCTCCGCTTATTTGACAGGAGCGGCCCTCTTGGCCGGCGTTGCTGCTATAACCATGCTGAGAAAAGGCGTTACGCCTTACCACAAAAAAGCCTTGAAACTTATGATGGGAGTAGTGTTGCTATTCAGCTTGCTCAATACGTTGGCAGGGGATGTTTCGGCTAAATTTTTGGCTGAGCATCAGCCGGAAAAGCTCGCTGCCGGGGAATGGCATTTTAAAACGGAAAAGGGCGCAGATTTGATTTTACTCGGCTTTCTTAATGCGGAGCATGAAGTCATAGGTGCACTCCATCTCCCGAAAATTCTCAGCTTCCTGGCTTTTGGAGACTTTAATGCAACGGTCACAGGGCTTGATCAAATCCCGAAAGAGGAATGGCCTCCGCTGCTCATTCATTACTTCTTTGATGCGATGGCTGGAATTGGATTTGCACTACTGGCGATTTCCCTGCTTTATTTCCTCTTTGTCTTCTGGAAGAAGCGCAATGAGCTTAATAAATGGCTGCTTCGAATAATAGCACTAGGTGGGGTGCTTGCTTTTATGGGCGTCGAATTAGGCTGGTTCTATGCTGAGCTGGGACGGCAGCCTTGGATCATCCGGGGATATATGCGTGTGGATGAAGCAGCGACCTCTTCGCCCAATGTGCGGATTTTATTTTTCTTCTTCTTGCTTCTTTACATCGTACTGGGGATCATGTGTGTTCTTGTGTTAAGACGCTTGTTTAACAATAATCCGCCAGAAGTCGAGATGGAAAAGTGGGCGAAGGATAAACGCAATCTCACTACGGAAGAAGGGGAGCACACGTAATGAATTATGAATTGATTGGTATCTCGGTGCTCTGGCTGTTCTTGTATGGTTATTTAATAGTAGCTTCTATTGACTTTGGCGCAGGTTTCTTTGCTTTCTACGCTCGCCTGACCAAGCAAGACCACTTGATTAATCGTCTGATTTCCCGTTATTTATCCCCCGTCTGGGAGATTACGAATGTCTTCTTTATCTTTTTCTATATTGGTATGGTCGGTTTTTTCCCTGATACGGCCTACTACTACGGTTCTGCGTTGCTTGTTCCGGGAAGCATTGCTGTGATTCTGCTTGCTATTCGGGGATCGTTCTATGCTTTTGAGAACTATGGGGCCAAAAGCAGCATCGTGTATTTATTTCTATACGGGGCTTCCGGCTTGCTTATTCCGGCATCCTTATCGGTAGCGCTCACCTTATCTGAGGGCGGATTTATTGTAAAAGAGCAGGGTAGTGTTGCGCTTGATTACTGGGCATTGTTTTCAAGCCCGTTATCCTGGAGCATCGTTGGACTGGCGATTGTTTCCGTCCTGTTCATCAGCAGTACATTTCTGACGTTTTATGCGTCCCGTGCGGAGGATAAGGGGGCCTTAAAGCTGATGCGGAGCTATGCTCTGTTTTGGAGTACGCCAACCATTGTTATTGCACTGACCGCTTTTATTTATCTTGGCCAACATAATGCGCGTCATTTTCAAAATATGATGGATTTATGGTGGCTGCTGGCGATTTCCGTTGGATTCTTTATGACGGCAATGTGGCTATTGTACAATGGGCGCCGCTACGGATTGGCGTTTATATGTGTCATGCTGCAGTTTTTCAGCGCTTTCTTTGCATACGGTATCGGGCAGTATCCCTATATCATTGATCCTTACATTACGATCCAGAACAGTGCCACTTCGCCGGCTATGGGTCTCGCGTTAATTATTGTTTTTGTCGGAGGGCTATGTCTACTCATCCCTTCACTTATTCTAGTGTTCAGACTTTTCCTCTTTGATGCGGATTATGTAAAGGGGAAACATTAAAGGAGGGGAAGGAACGTGAAGGGGAAAACAAGTCTGATCTCTCAGCAAATGTCTATGCAAAGGAATCGCCTCGCTATCCTCGCCGTTTTCTCTCTAGGGCTTGGGATAGCTATTGTGGGCCAAGCTGCACTGCTGGCGAATGCAGTCCAACGGATCTTTGTGCAAGGGGAAGCACTTTCGTCAGTGGTTGCTCTGCTGGGAGCACTGCTGGCTGTTATGGCTGTACGGAGTCTTTTATCCTACGGAAACGGAAGGGTTGGCCTCAACATGGCAGCTAGCGCCAAAAAGAATATGCGGGCGGCGTTATTGCAGAATATGATTCACGCCTCCATTCCTTCTGCCATTCGTGGACAAGCAGGGGAGAAGGTGAGTATTGCCCTGGATGCCGTAGATGAGGCTGACAGCTATTTCAGCCAATATATGCCCCGTATGATCGAAGTTTCTATGATTCCGGTGCTTATTTTAATAGTTGTATTTACACAGCATGCCAATTCCGGCTTTATCATGCTGTGCACAGCGCCCTTTATCCCTTTATTCATGATTCTGGCGGGACTAAAGACCAAGAATAAATCTGAGGAGAAATATGCCCAGCTCGCCGAATTCTCAGGCACGTTTCTCAATGCAGTCCGCGGACTCGTAACGTTGAAAATATTCGGGCAGACCCGGCGCCAGCAGCAAGAAATTGAACGCAGCAGTATGGGGTACCGGGATGCGACGATGAGTATTTTAAGAATTGCGTTTACGAACACATTTATGCTGGAGACCATCGTGATGCTAAGCATTGGTATAGTTGCCCTGGAGTTGGCGATCCAATTGCTCATTTTTAAATCGATTAATTTTCATACAGCCTTTTTGATCCTGCTTCTTGTTCCTGAATACTACAGTCTTTTCAAAAATACCGGAACAGCCTTTCATAGCGGACGCACAAGCATGGGCGCGATCCGGAAGGTTGAACAGATGATGGTTGAAACGAACGGGGAAAGCCAGGGAATGAAAGAAAAAGAGGAAGAAACGAGGAACGATGAATTCCATTCGGATGACATTGCCATGCCTCCATCCATCAGGCTGGATAACGTTACATTCCGCTATCTTCCCGATTCGTTTGAACTTTACACACCATCTATAATGATTGGACAAGGCGAGAACGTGGCGATTGTGGGCAAAAGCGGCTCAGGCAAAACGACCCTGCTTCATCTCATTGCCGGCTTGCTCAGACCGGATTCCGGTGAGATTCTGGTGAACGGCAATCTGAATTCGCAATTCGCAGAATCCGAGTGGTTCGAACGAATGAGCTATATTACGCAGCACCCGTATATTTTTGCCAGCACACTCGCTGAGAATATTGCCATAGGTACTGGCCGGAATGTGTCCAGAGCAGAAATCGAGCGGGCAGCATCAGAGGCTGGACTTGCTGACCTCGCCGCCCAGTTGGAGCATGGCTATGATACCTTGGTTGGTGAAGGCGGGAGAGGATTGTCCGGAGGTGAGCAGCAGCGTCTGGCTTTGGCCCGTGCCTTTCTGAAGCGGCCGTCTCTGATTCTTTTTGATGAACCAACGGTAGGTTTGGATCTGTACACGGAGCGTATTCTGCAGAAGTCCTTAAATACACTGGCCCAAAGGGCGACAATGATTACGGTGGCGCATCGGCTGTATACGATACAGCATGCTGACAACATTCTTTTTATGGACAATGGCGTATTAGTAGATTCGGGTCGGCATGACGAGCTTCTTAAGACTCTACCTGCGTATGCCGAGATGATCAATGTTCAAAGAGAAGGGGGATTGGCATGAACGATCTGGCTATTCTGTCCAAAGCGATGATACAGGAGCGAAAAGATATTGTTATTGCCATTTTGGGTGGATTTGTGGCCGGCATTGCCGGAGTGTTTCTTTTTTCCACAAGCGGCTATCTGATCTCCCAGACTGTATTTATGCCGCCCCTGTATACCTTGATTGTATTGACCTCGCTGGTCAAAATGCTTGGTTTGCTTCGTGCGGGGAGTCGTTATGGAGAACGCCTGTATTCCCATCGCGCGACATTCTCCATGTTAAGCCGGTTGCGGACAACCTTTTTTGCCAAGTTAATTCCCTTAACTCCTGGTGTATTGAATAAAAAGCGCAGTGGGGATTTGCTTGCCCAGATCGTGGGGGATGTGGAGAGCTTACAATTTTATTTTTTACGCGTCGCCTATCCGCCGGTCATTGTTGTTATGGTTTTTTTGGCAACGGTCTTATTTACATCGGTATTCTCCATCTGGATTGCAGTGTTATTCGTGCTTGGGATGCTCATCATAGCCTTTGTTGTTCCTGCCATAGTTCTAATCGGCCAGCGAAAAATAGTGGGTCATGTGCGCGGTCAGCGGGCAGCACTGTCAACAGAGTTTACCGAAGTTCTGTATGGTTTTCGTGAATTAAAAGTATATGGTCAATTAAAGCAGCGGGAACAACAGCTTCAAAATATTTCAGCAGATTTAGCGGCCGGACAGCGGCGAGAAGCGGGTCATTTGCTCCTAGGACAATCCCTGCATACCTTTGTTACGTTTTTAATTTCCTGGGGGGTACTGGTGCTTGGTGCTAGCCTGATTATGAACGGCCAACTAGCTGGCGTGTTTCTTGCCATGCTGGTCATGGCTTCACTCACCGTATTTGAAGAAGCTGCGGCAATGGCTACACTGCCTGCATACAAGCAGGATAGTGAACATGCTGCCAATAGACTTACAGAAACGGTTAAGGCCGCTAATGAGGAATCTTCACCTTCAGGTGGACTGCTCTCTGTTCAACAAGGTGTCTCGGTTAAGCTATCAGATGTTGCGTTTCAATATGAAGGGGAATGGCGTCCTGCGTTAAAGAACATTTCGTTGGAACTTCCGCCAGGCTCCAAAACGGCAATTGTCGGGCCGAGCGGCTCCGGAAAATCAACGATTGTTGATCTGCTGCTGGGGCTGCGTAAACCAACTGAAGGGGAAATCCGGATAAATGATATGTTGCTCGAAGATCTGAACGAAACCAGCATTTGGGCCGCGGCAAATGTAGTTTTACAACATAATCATTTTTTCCGGGGAACCATTAGAGAGAACCTGCTGCTCCAAGGCGAAGATTATTCTGATGAAGTGTTGACTGAGACTCTGGGTAAGGCCGGGCTTCCAAATAAATCGTTAAATGATGTGGTATACGAGAATGGTGAGAACTTGTCCGACGGAGAGAAACAGCGTTTGGCTTTGGCACGAACAATGCTCCGGAAAGGAAAGCTATGGGTACTGGATGAACCCACTTCATCTTTGGATTATGTTACAGAACAGCGTGTCTTAAGACATATTTATGAGCAAGCGGCTGAAGATACACTTCTGTTGATTTGCCATCGGCTTATCGGTCTGGACCAAATGGATCAAATCGTAGTGATGGATCAGGGGAAGATTGTGGAAAGCGGTTCTTACTCAGAGCTGATGGAGCAAAAAGGTTATTTCTATGAGATGAAGGGGATTGAGCGGCAGCTGGTTGGAGAAGATCGGGCATAAAGTTTCGCTGTGTCCATGAAGAGATTAGGAGGTGAACGATCTGACTCATTTTTTGAATAAAAGAATTCTGCTAATAGACGGAGATAATCGGGTACGGACATTACTGAAACACTATCTCGAGAAAGAGAGCTTCATTGTGGATGAAGCTGCTAGCGGTGTTCAAGCGATTCGACAATATTATGTGCATGGAAATTTCGATTTGATCGTACTAGACTACGAGCTGCCGGATATAAGTGGGCTGGAAATCTGCAGATACGTTAAGCATAGTGGGGACGTTCCCGTTGTTATTTTATCTGCACGCTCCGAAGAAGGAGACCGGATCGAGGGATTTCGGGCGGGCGCTGATGATTATGTCGTCAAGCCGTTTAGTCCAAGAGAGGTTCTATTACGTATCCAAAGTATTGTGGGTCGCATGACCGGAGCCTGCATCTCTCATGTTAATGATTCATCAAGCAGTGAAATTTTGATTGCGGGAATTCAGATTCAGCCCGGTGCCCGCCGTATACGGGTTCAAGGAAATGAAATTCACTTAACGCGCAAGGAGTACGATCTACTGTATCTTCTAGTTACCAATCCGGAAAAAGTGTTCTCTAGAGAAGAATTGCTGAGAGAAGTATGGAAGTCGCCCGCGAAGGATATATACGATAGGCGCACAGTCGACACCCATATCAAGCGATTGCGTGAAAAGCTGACTTTCCATTACCCGGAAGGAATTGAGTTCATTCAAACCTTATGGGGACTCGGTTATATGTTCCGCAGTCCTGAGCAATCTTTGTCTTGAGCAGGTTCCGAAACTGCCGGTTCAGGATATATTTCATTATCAGATTCTGCCTAGAATAGTAAGTTTAAAAAAAGTCTCTGTGGTCACGTTATACTCTAACGCCCCAGAGACTTTTTTTAGGTTATTGATGGATGGCCTGTTCAATTTCTAACCTTTGAACCTGCTACATCCTGCTTGGCGCGGGAAGACCTAATACGTTCAGCGCATCGCCCAGCGTGGTCTGGAACTTGCCAGTCAGCCAGACCCGAAATCTCATGCTGTCTGCTTCTCCCTTAAG
The DNA here is from genome assembly GCF_042887565.1 of Paenibacillus sp. NPDC057934. Classification (NCBI taxonomy): domain Bacteria; kingdom Bacillati; phylum Bacillota; class Bacilli; order Caryophanales; family Paenibacillaceae; genus Paenibacillus; species Paenibacillus sp. NPDC057934. Next base: position 106,983 of record NZ_JBHVPB010000008.1, on the reverse strand, counting down.
GATGGGGCAGAGCGAGTAAAAGTTATTGAATAGGGTAGCCAAGGTGTGGGCATAGGTACAGATCAGGTTCGGCGCGAGACCCTGTCCAGCCTCTTGGAGAGTATCCATCCAAGCGCTCAGATGTCTCAGTAATGCTGCTTCCGCAGCTTCTGGTGTGCTCGGGAATGGAACTCCCGGTTCCGGCAGCATCCCAGCCGCTTCAGCTTTGCTAAGTACACTTCCTGCACGGGCAAAGGTATACATCAGATAGACGCCGGTATTACCGGAGATTTCAGTAGCCTGCTTGAAGTCGAAGACAATTTCGGTGCCAAGGTTGAAGCGCAGCAGGTAATACCGGATGGCGGCATGAGCAATGATACGGCTGGATAATCCGCTTTTATCGGAACGGCTTTCTTCAATAGTACTCTCCATCAAAGTGATCAGGTCTGCAACCTTCACACCAATTCCTTGACGGCCCGACATGGCATAAGAACCTTTGCCACCAGAGACATCAATGCCCAGTTCGGCTGCGGAAGCCGGGCTTAGTGAAACTACGCCATAGCTTACATGATGCAGCTTATCGGCCTGCTCGTTGTAGCCGAGCACCTGCAGCGCCTGCTTCACCATCTGTTGTGGATATTCCTGCCGTTTATCAATAACATTGATGACAGCATCTGCTTTGCCATAAGGCAGGGTAGGGCCAGTCATGCCCGTCGTCCATAAACCAGCGGAAAATTGACTGTAGGAAAAGTCTTTTTCGAGCAATCCGAATTTCCACAGATGATAGGCAATATCTTTGGCGGTATAGGTCAAGATTCCATTGGAGCGCACCAGTACTTTGTCCTGGTGGTATTCGTCACTCTCCGCGCCTCCCGCTGGCGTCTCTCCGTTGTTCTGCTTCAACACCCAACATCCGGCAAGCTTGCCTTCTGTTTCTTGAACGAAAGTCGGAGTTTGTGACAGCCGGTCAAATGCAGCCGCCCAGAAACCTTCTCTGACAATGCTGCTTTCCCAGACGAGCAGATCATAATCAATGCCAAAACCTTTCATCTCTTCTACATGCTCCCGTACGATACGCTCGGCGACGAGATTACCGAGCCAGGCTGTATTTCCCCGACCTTCTTCCAAGGCATGCAGGGTGTCTGATCGTTTTGCTATCATCTCAGGCTCAAGCGCATACGCTTTGTTCACTTGAGAATAAACATCCCAGCAATAATCCCCGAAACGGACATAATCACCTTCCAGCGGAATGTTCTGTAATCCCACCACTGTATCGGCAAGTTGGTTACCAAGATCATCCACATAGTTATGGACTTCGACCTGTTTCCCTGTTCTTTTCAGTATGCGGACTAAGGTATCCCCGATACAGGAGTTGCGGAGATGGCCGATATGTGCGGCCTTATTAGGATTAATGGAAGTATGCTCGACAACGACTTTCTCCCCTATTGACACCGGCAGGTCGAACGAACGCTTCGCCCATTCCGACCAATGAATCGACAGATTAATAAAACCGGGAGCGGCAACCTCCACTTTGCTGAACAGACCTGAGCCGCTACCCTGCTGTTCAAGTTCTGCTGCAATAAGTTCGGCAATGACCATAGGCGCCTTGCGCAAAGTCTTGGCTAACTGCATGGCGATGCTGGTGGAATAATCGCCATGCTCTAAACTGGTAGGCTGTTGGATTGGGATGGGACCACTGGAGTATACTACACCCAGCTTAGTGCATACACTATGTACACTTTGATCCAGGCTTTCTTTGATAAGGCTGCTTAACATGAAAACTCCTCCTTTTAGATATAAAAAAACAGCCCTCGTCTCTAAAAAAGAGACGAGGGCTGTTAGCGCTCGCGGTACCACTCTTGTTGCCGGACCTTCGGTCCAGCCACCTCACAGGTTAACGGCCTTCTGCCGGGACTTCCTACTGTTAGGTTCAGAAGTCCATCTCACGGGTGCGCTTCATTATCAGTTCCGCCACCGGCTTTCACTTTCCCGGCTCGCTGAGGGCTGGAATACCATAATTACTCTCCCGATCATCGATTGTCTTATTAATTTTTCTAAGTATACCCAATTTCCCCAAGAATGCAATAGTCATTTCCCTTTTCTTGCAAACGGCTCGGAAATTAAATCTTTCTCTATATCTGAATACATTGTTATGTCCGTCCACACCGACCGTAACAATCTCGAATATTACTATATCGAGGCACTGATTCATAAATGCTAGTGATAATGATAGTGTCGCAGCTTCTAAATCTATTATAAAAGGAGTTGGAGAAATGACTTTTTTGTCAACAGGGCCGATAGAGAATGCGGTATCGCCGGTGAGTGGGGTAAGACCGACTCAACACGTTATTGTTAAAATCGATAACCGCAGTTCTACTACCGTCTCTTCGGTTGAGATTTTCGGGTATTATCTGAATGGTGTAAGAACGGAATATGTTCTTGAGCTACTGACTGTAGCGCCCAATCAGGTGATCACCAGAGAATATTTTGCCGATTTTGATGGCTTCGAATTTCTTTTTGAAACACCGATTGATCCACCGGACGACGATCCTATTCAAATCTCTGTATGGGGTATTGATGCTGAAGGGCAACTGGTAACCGCCCACCGACTTGTCTCCTCTGAATTATTGAGAGAGCCATTTAGTATAACCGGTGAAACTGGTGCTACGGGTGCGCCAGGTGCAACTGGCGCTACTGGAGCAACGGGAGCACAAGGAGCTCCGGGAGCAACAGGTGCAACGGGAGCACAAGGGGCCCCAGGAGCGACGGGTGGTACTGGAGCGACGGGCGGTACTGGAGCGACAGGTGGTACTGGAGCGACAGGTGGTACTGGAGCAACTGGTGGAACTGGAGCAACTGGAGCAACTGGAGCAACAGGTGACACAGGAGCGACGGGTGCAACAGGAGCGGCTGGAGTGACTGGAGCGACGGGAGCAACCGGAGCAGCAGGAGTGACCGGAGCAACTGGAGCAACTGGTGGAACTGGAGCAACAGGTGGAACAGGAGCGACGGGAGCAACCGGAGCAGCAGGAGTGACCGGAGCAACTGGAGCAACAGGAGCAACAGGAGCAACAGGTGACACAGGAGCGACGGGTGCAACAGGAGCAACAGGAGCAACTGGTGGAACTGGAGCAACAGGTGCAACAGGAGCGACGGGAGCGACAGGTGACACAGGAGCGACGGGAGCAACAGGAGCGGCTGGAGTGACTGGTGCTACGGGAGCAACCGGAGCAGCAGGAGTGACCGGAGCAACTGGTGGAACTGGAGCAACTGGTGCAACAGGAGCGACGGGAGCAACAGGAGCAACAGGTGACACAGGAGCGACAGGTGCAACTGGAGCAGCTGGAGTAACAGGTGGTACTGGTGCCACAGGAACCGCAGGTTCCAGTGCTATCATTCCTTATGCTTCGGGTCTTCCAACTACGTTGACTACAGTACTGGGTGGTCTGCTGAATACCTCGAGCTTAATTGGTTTTGGTACGAACTCCATAGGTCTGTCGATTGCCGGCGGTACGATTGATCTTACCGGTGGTGCAGGGCTCTTGGTCAACGAAGCGTTCTCTGTTCCGCGTGCGGGTACCATTACCTCAATGGCTGCTTTCTTCAGTACAACAGCTGCACTCAGTTTGTTAGGTAGCACGCTCACTATTACTGCCCGACTGTTCCGTTCGACAGCGCCTAACAACAGCTTCACGGCAGTGCCAGGAGCTGTTGTAACACTGGCTCCTGCGTTCACAGGTGTTTTGGCACTCGGTACAATCAGTAGTGGAACAACTACTGGCCTTTCGATTCCAGTCAATCAGGGAGACCGTTTGATCCTGGTCTTCTCCTCAACGGTAACAGCAGGGCTTGACGTGGCCACTACGATTGTCGGTTACGCAAGTGCCGGTGTCGCAATCAGCTAATCTTTAACTGGTTCGGCCCCAACATTTAATAAGCAAGGGCTTGTTACAAGCCCCTGCTTATTTTTATCCCTAATGCATCATTCGAGGAAGGAGATATCCATGATTTCAGTTAGTCTGTGCATGATCGTGCGTAATGAGGAAAAAGGACTCTTCCGCTGTCTTTCAACGGTTAAGGAGATCGCCGATGAGATTATTATTGTGGATACAGGTTCCAACGATAAGACCAAGGAAGTCGCGAAGAGCTTCGGGGCCAAGATCTATGATTTTGAATGGATTGACCACTTTGCTGCTGCAAGAAACTATGCATTCAAGCAGGCGACGAAAGAATATATTCTCTGGTTGGACGCCGATGATACGATTGCCAAGAAGGATCAGACTCTTTTTAAAGAATTAAAAAAGACGTTGTCCCCCCATATTCACAGCGTAACCATGCCTTATAATTTGGCGTTTGACCGTGACGGGAACGTGACCTCAAGTCTGAGGCGCAACCGGTTAGTTAGGCGGGATAGCAATTTTCAATGGATTGGACCCGTGCATGAGTATCTGGAGGTCGGTGGGAACATTCATCACAGCGAAGTGTGTATCACACATGAAAAGGATAAAGAGCATACGGACCGCAATCTGCGCATTTATCGCAAAAGAGCAGAGCAGGGAGAACAGTTCTCTCCTCGTGACTTGTACTATTACGCCAATGAGCTTCGTGATCATGCCTTGCACCGGGAAGCTGTGGAATACTATGGTAAGTTCCTGAGTACAGCAGAGGGCTGGATTGAGGACAATATTCAGGCTTGCCTGAAGTTGGCTGGGTGCTATGTACAATTGGGCGACAAAGAAAAAGAGTTCCAGGCTCTCTGCAAAACTTTGCAGTATGATGTTCCCCGTGCGGAATTCTGTTGCCGGATCGGTGCCTTCTTCCTAGAAAAACTCCAATACAAGGAAGCTATTTACTGGTATCAGCAGGCACTGGATCTGCCAGAACAGGCGGAGAATATGGGCTTCACCAACCGGGCCTATTCAACCTGGTACCCGCATTTGCAGCTCTGTCTGTGCTATGACCGGATAGGGGAGCATCTACAGGCGAATACACATAATGAGTTAGCCCTAAAATACGCCCCGTCCCATCCAAGCATGCGATATAACCGAAAGTATTTTAGGACACTTCTGGGTTCTGCGTACAACAAGGAAACAAGGACTGAAAAATAAAATGACAATCCCCCCATGGGATAATCGTCGTAGGGGGGATTGTCACTTCTCTGTTTTTTCTCAGACAAGTCTTCTGTTGAGGTTTATTGCATCAAATCCGCAGAATTTCCCGGATATCCTGTTCTGTTAGCGCGGACAAGCTCTCTTGTCCCGGCTTAATAACTTCATCGATCAAGTTCTTTTTCTTTTGCTGCAATTCGTACATTTTGTCCTCTACAGTACCTTGGGCAATGAGACGGATCACCTGCACGACATTCTTCTGTCCGATGCGGTGAGCACGGTCGGCGGCCTGCTGTTCTACAGCGGGATTCCACCAGAGATCATAGAGGATGACGGTATCCGCTCCTGTCAGGTTCAGCCCGGTGCCGCCTGCTTTTAGCGAGATCAGGAACAGGTCTCCTTCTCCTTCGTTGAAGCGGGTGCATAGCTGGGTTCGCTGGGCAGGCGGCGTTTGGCCATCGAGATAGAAAAAGGGAATGCCTTGCACCCCAAGCTCGCGACCGATCAGATCCAGCATACTTGTAAACTGTGAGAAGACCAGCATCCGTTTGCCGGAGCTGCGACATTCAGCGATAATCTCCAGCAACTGCTCGAACTTGCCAGAGCTGCCATGATAGCCCTCGATAAACAGGGAAGGGTGGCAACAGAGCTGACGCAGCCGGGTCAGTCCGGCCAGAATTTTGATCCGATGTTCCCCAAACCCACCGAAGCCGTCGCTGTCTAGGTGCTTCAGTGCTTCTTTTTGCAGTCGGGCAAGGTAAGCTACATACAGTTTCTTCTGATCTGGTAGCAGCTCGGATGCTTGTACAGACTCAATCTTGTCCGGCAGTTCCTTGAGCACATCACGCTTCAGGCGACGCAGCAGGAATGGCCTTGACCGTTTAGTAACCGCTTCCCTCGGCAAATCATGAAAAGTCTTTTTATTCCCGGGAAATAGTCCAGGAAAAACAGCGCTAAAGATAGACCATAAATCTTCCAGCGCATTCTCTATAGGCGTTCCGGTCAAAGCGAAACGGTAGCGTGCCTCCAAACTTCGAACCGCCCGGGCAGTCTGAGTGACTTCATTCTTGATGAACTGCGCTTCGTCGAGAATCAGTGTATGAAAGGATCGCCCGCTATACAGCTTCACATCCCTCCGCAGCAGCGGGTAGGAGGTGATGATCACATCTGCTCCGGCAGTGTTCTTAAGCCTTCGGCTGCGTTCCGTCAGGTTGCCATCTGCGATGACTGCTTCTATCTCAGGAGCAAATTTCTTCAACTCGTTGTGCCAGTTGTAGAGTAGTGAGGCCGGGGCGACGATCAGCGCCGGACGACCTCCGTCCCTGATGTCCGGAAGTTCGGAGAGCAGGAAGGCGATGCTTTGCAGTGTTTTACCAAGACCCATATCATCGGCCAGAATGCCGCCGAATCGATAATGGGCCAGTGTCTTGAGCCACTGGAACCCAAGCTGCTGATAATCCCTCAGCACAGGAATGAGGCTGTCCGGTACCGGGAAATCCAGATTGTCTGGATTTCCCAGATTGGTGAGAAGTTTACGGAAGCTCCTGTCGAGCTTGACCGCATTTCCTTTATGATCGGTGGAACCGAGATGCAGTCCCTGAAGAAGAGGCAATGAGAATTCTTTGCCTTGAATCTCTCCGGTCTTGATCCCTACTTCGTTCATAAAAGTAATAATCTCCTGAAGCTCCTCAGTGTCCAGTGGCAGTAAGGCCCCATCCGGAAGACGATAATATCGGCGCTTTTCCTGAAGTGCTTTTAGAAGGGTAGCGATCTCATCGTCAGGAATGCCACCCATATCAAACTTGAAATCCAGCCAGTCCGTTTTTTCATTCCAGCGGACGCTGACTTTAGGCGGAGGATTTCCTGTGAGCAGTCGCCCTTTAACAGCGGTGGTTGCGTAGACATCCAGCAAATCCTCCAACAGTGGAACTGTATGGTGCAGAAAATCGAATTCGTCATCTTCGTTGCTCATGAGAAAGCTGCTCTCCGTTCTGACGAAAGCTGCTTTCTCCATCAGCTCCATGATTCGGGCTTCCTGTTTACCGTCCCGCATAAGGATAAGGTCTGTACCGCGGCTGCGATGTTCTTCCAGCGGATTCAGGACGATATCTCCGTATTGAAACTCCAGTCCGGCGAGCAGACGGTCCCTGATTCGGTCCAGGTAGAGTCGGGCTTTTAACGGGCTATGAAGGATTCGGTCCGAGATGGAGTCGGCGATCGTGACTGTACCCAACTTCAAGAGGCCGGGAATCACTTTGTCCATGAATGACTCGATCTGCTCTGGCGCAATGCCGAGGCTGGCTTGGCGGGAGGTGCCGAGCATTTGCTTGATCCCGGTAAGCCGCCCGCACTCTTGGGAGGGGAGTTCCAGCAACTGGCCTGCGGACAGCACCAAATCGTAATCTTCCAACACCGTGATGTTGTCCAGTCCCTGAACCTCCAGACGGTAGCCGCCGCTGCCCGTTTGATCTAGGTGAAATACCAGAGGGAGTGCTTCCTGCGAGAGATTCACGCCCTCATATAGACTGTCCTCCTGCTGGAGGTGGACTGAAGGTGCTGCTACTAACTGGGGGTGTAGTTCCTTCCAGAAATAAGGCGGGATAGGCAATAACCGTTCCCGCTCCCCACTTGATCTATTCCCATATTGTTGGTTAATCCCCATGCTCTCGCGATAGACTTTCTCACTCTGCACGATCTGAAGGAGCTTCTGGATAATCTCATTGTCCTTTTGAACAAAGCTATACTGCGAGGGACTATAAATAAAATGCCTTGAGAATTCAAAATTCTTTCCACGAAGAACCGCTTCCAGGAAGGTTCTGATTTTCTGCACAATATATAAACGTTTGGTTCCTATCTTCAGCTCGATACCAAGCATTTCAGCGCTGCCGTAGCCAGAGAGCATGGGCCTCACTATCCATTCCACAACGAGCGTATCTCTCGCGTCCACATAGCTCCCCTCGCCGCTAGGGCGGGGTCGCCGGTGTGAATTTCCAAACATGTCCAGCATACTATCAACCAGCTGACTGTCTTGTGCGGGGATTCCTGAGGAATGCTGAAGGTTGCGTGGTGTCAGTCTGCTGTCCTCTCTGTCTGACTGCCCTTGCTGGAGCAGGGCAGTGCCCTCTGAACGCTGATCCAAATGATCGGCATGCGCCAGCTCATGGATGTGAATCAGCATGGCAGCAATATGCTTGCAGTAAGGCCCGCCGTGTGAATAGACAGGACAACTGCACTCCGCCTGGACGTCTCCATCACTGTCCACGGCAACCTTGACGTCATAGCTGGGATGCCCCTGAACGATGGACTCATACTCTGTCCGGCTGACGATCCCGCCGCGATCCTCTAGCTGTTCTTCCCGGGTTAATTGAACCCTATTGCTATGGAAGAGGATGGCTCCTTCTTCTAGAACGGACTTCCCGCACAACAGCTTAATTACCCGCTCCGGTACACTGTATCCCATGCCTTTATTCCTTTCTTCTGTCCACCAGTCTGTTCACGCTCCGTGATAAATCTAGTCCTATATTAACAGAACAAGCGTGCTCCTTCAAAGAAGTAAAGGAGAATAGCATATGCTACAATGTCAAAAGAAGCGTTTATTATATCCAGCACGGTAACGCATATTAGTAGAGATTTACACTGGATGGTACATTCAAAACTGCATAAGGAGAGTTGAAAAATGGAGAGCTGTTGTCAAACATCCACTAAAAAGCCAACAACACCCACTCAATGCCCTGCCTGTCATCTAAAAGGTAAAAGTATTCAAATGATTACGCTCAAAGCGTTGCTTCAACCAACAGCGTTAGAAACCATTCACCCTGAATCGGCTTACGCTTTCTGCACTAATCCGTCTTGTGAAGTTGTCTATTTTAGCAACGAGCAGACCTTTGGCAAAGATATGCTCAAAATCCCGGTGTTCCAAAAAGACGAGGCATTGGATGTGCCTGTTTGTTACTGCTTTGGATGGACTAGAGAACGTTTAATAACAGCTGTTGAAGAAAATCAGCATCCAATTGTACATATACGAGAACAAGTTCAAGCTAATCGTTGTGGGTGTGAGGTTAATAACCCGCAAGGGGCCTGTTGTTTAGGTAATGTCACTACATTCATCCGGAGTCTGGACAAACGGTAGTTTCTTGTCAGCTTATTAGCAACATTTTTGACGAAAGAGCCTACGCAAAAAAAAGCGGAGTTCCGGCTTTACTGCCGAATCTCCGCTATTTTTAGTACGCTATCTACATCTCAGAAATATACTTTACTTTTCCATTATAGAAGTACAGGTAGACACTGCCGTATACCGCCAATCCAAGAGAATCATTAGTCCGGTCCGGATCGCCCCATGATAAGTAAACTTCATCATAGGTCATGCCGACGGATACCTTTTCGGCAACAATAGCTGCCCACATTTTATCGCTACTGTTGGTTAATGTACGAGGATTTTTATAAAGGAACGTGCTGCTAATATTATCGATTTGATCCCCTACAGGCGCCATAGTAATGATCTTTTCTTCACCGCTGGCCCGGCGCAAGACAACGTCAATATCGCCATTTTCATTATCTGCCTGAACACTTATTATGGTGACTTTCTCCATATTTTTGAACGGGCTATCTTCGATTTTTGCATTTCGCACCCATCCGAGCGTGCCGTTAAAGGTCTTCTTCAAGTATTGCAGGTAATCCATCGTATACATCATAGCTTCGTCATAAATGTCTTGATCCAGCGTCCATGCTGTGCCATCATCCTTGAGCATTGAATACTCAATCGAAGAGCTTCCATCATATTGGACGTCAGTAATCCAATGCGTACCTGGGAAACCGTAGACATAGACCTTCTTACCTACAACACTGCCAAAGTTTCTTGGAAGCTTGCTGAGCGCTGTCAGCGTGGAGTTGCTCTTCGTCTTACCATCATCCCCACTCCAGATGAACAGTGAGTAAGCGCTGGAGGCGTACTTCCCGTCAATCGCGCCGATTTTCAGCAATGTCTTGAAAGCAACGTAGTTGGAATTGTTGTACAGGACGGAATTGTCCTTGTTTAGTGTTGTGGCACCTTTGGCGCCGCTCACACTGATGCCTGCAGCTGTCTTGGTCATGCTGATTCCCGGAATTTGATCCAGCAGCTTCACAGGTACGTATGCCGATGAATTGACCAGGAGCGATTTGGAAGCTGAGATAATCAGCTTGCCGTCCACAAACGTAGAGATTTCGTTATAAGCTGGTGCCGCTGCCGCAGCGGCTTTCCCTGTTCCCGCAGGGCTGCCCAGCCCGATAACGAGTAGCAGGGCAGTTAGGATTACGACCAATCTTTTCATAAATTTTCTTCCCCCAATGTATTATGCTTTAGCCGGTGTCTGACGGCTTAGCGTTCTATACATTCGGTGGGACTCCAGTAAATTCCTGCCGATTCGACATAATTCTATGGGGGATAGAAGTGAGAATCCGATCAGCGCATACACGTCGAGGGGAATCATCTCCCAGCCCTGGCCGCGGATCATAATGTTCATTAGTGCCTCATCGCCATAATATAAAGGTGTCACCAGCTCGACTGGCTGCAACCAGAGTGGAAGCACACATAGCCCACAACAATTCCCTAACGTTTTCCAAATGATTTGAAGATATGGTATACAGAAATGACGGGAGTGTTCATATTCATATTTATTCTCCTTACTTTCCGAATTGTTGACAGCAGCAATCTCCAGGTAAAAGGGAGGACCCTACGGCAACTATTTTTATGCAAATAGACCCAGCGGAAGACGCTGTGGTCTTTTTTTTATACTATATCCACTAGAAAAACGGGACTAATAGACTCATTTCGCGAGATTTTACACTCTCTTTACAAAATACTACCAAAATATGCCCAAATTAATAATTCCAAAACATTCCTCTGCAACGCCATTGACAATTGTAGACGAAAATAACATTAGCAGTTACCTATAGGAAAAGGGTGAATCTAATTGAAAAACAGTAAATGGATAAGCGCAACCTTGGCTTCGGCACTTCTAGTAACCGCAGGGGCAGGGAGCGCATTAGCTGCCAGTGCAGGTGGTAGTAAGACAGGAACAGTAAGTGCAGCAGTCTCCGGGCCGGTAAAAGTCAAGGAAGGTACCGCTACATGGACTGTAAACGGCACGCCAGTCACATTCAATACTATTGACAGCGGCGGTTATAAACTTTATGCACTTAGCCAAGTAGCCGGCGAGATCGGAGCTCACGTAGCAGCCAGCGCAAGCGGCATTGCGTTGAACGACAGCAAAGGCCTACATACCCTTCAAATCAAACCAGGCTCCAAGAGCTTTCAAGTAGATGGTGAGGCACAATCATTCACCATTGCGCCTGTAACATACAAAAACAGCACTTATGTAGAACTGACCAAGCTTGTTGTATCCTTGGGCGGTGAACTGGATGCTGATAGCACTTCTATCCTAAGCTTTGCTCGTCCTGAAGGTCTATTCGATACACTTCACTGGGCAGCAGACGGTAGCGTTATCGCTAACCAAAGTGATGCTGAGTCGACTCAACTTCTTAAGTTCGGCGGGGATCAAGGTAACTACCAATTGTTCTCTACCGATGACAGCGCAGTAGATTTCGCTGTATCCGCTGATCAACGTTGGGGAGCTTTCAATGACGATACTGGCCAACTTCGCCTGATTGACCTGAACAGTGGAGCTATTAAAGCACTTGGTACAGACAACAGCGTGAAGACTGACCTGATCTGGTCGAAAGACGGTAAGAAAATCTACTTTATCCAAGGGGACAAGCAAGAGAAGATTGCTTCTATTTCCGTGGAATCGGGAACTGTAGCCACTGTACTTGCTGATAAAGTTGAGAATAAATCCGAACTGCGTGTGTCTGCTGACGAGAAGAGCGTTGCTTACATCGTTAACTTGACTGGTGTAGCCAAGAATGACGCTGACAGCACAGAAGATTCCCTTACAGTTGACTTCAGCAAAGCTGGAGAGCAACTATATAAGCTGGATCTGACTGTGAAAGATGCTAAACCTGTTGCACTCACTACTTCCGCAGACAACAAGCTGTACCCTGAAATTCTTGCAGATGGCAATGTAGCTTACCTGAGTGCAGATGCTGACGGTAAAGCTGCGAACACACTGAAGAGTGTGAAAGCAGACGGAACTAGCACGAACATCGCGCTTGATGTTGAACCTACATGGGTAAGCAGTGTGAACGATGGTCTGGTGGTATCCGGTACGACAGCTGATGGCACTACAGTGGTATACTCCATCAATGCTAGCGGGGCAAAAACTGAATTGTACCGTTCTACAGAAGATGTATCCGAAGTGGCTGTATCTAAAGATGGCAGCAAGCTGGCAATCATCAGCGATGGCAAAGTGGTTGTCATCAAAGGCGGCAAGGCTCTCGAACTGACTAAATAATAATTCGCTTGCACTTCATAGTTCTTACTAATTTAACGGCGAATAGCCGAGAGGAGAAATAATTCATGAAAGTTTTCAAAAAATTCACGGTAACTGCACTCACAGCAGTTCTGGCGGTAACAACAGCTTTTGCAGGGATTGCTTCTGCAGCTGACACTCTTTCCGGAAAAATTACGGTTAATGGTTCCACAGCATTGCTTCCACTAACGTTGCAAGCAGCTAAGGAATTCCAAAAACTGCACCCTAAAGTGAAAATCGCCGCTTCTGGTAAAGGTTCCGTTACTGGACCGCAAGCTGTGAAAAAAGGCATTGCTGACATCGGCGCTTGCGACTGGGATGCAAGCATTGACGTTCCAGGCTTCAAAGCTTTTGACGGTCAAGTAGCAAACAAAGTAGCTGTTATTCCATTTGCTACAATCGTTAACAAAAATGTCGGCGTAGACAACCTGACTACAGAACAACTTAAAGGTATTTTCTCCGGTAAAATCACTAACTGGAAAGATGTTGGCGGTTCGGATGCTGATATCGTTGTAATCACTCGTGCTTTCGGTTCCGGTACACGCGTTAACTATCAAGCTAAAGCTTTGGCTGGTGGCGATATCGTGAAGAAAGAAAAGAACTACAAAGAAACAGGTTCCAGCGGTGACATGAAAACGGCGGTAGCAACTACTCCTAACGCTATCGGATACATCGACTTGGTGTATGTAAGTGGCGATGTGAAGGCTGTTAAATTCAACGGCGTTGAAGCTACTACAGATAACGTAATCAACGGTTCTTACAAGATTTGGGCTTACGGTTACTTTATGACTAAAGGTCAACCTACTGGCGCAACTAAAGAATTCATCGATTACGTACAAAGCAAGAAGTTCCAACAAGGTTCCTTGAAGAAGCTTAAATTTATTCCAATCGCTTCGATGAAATAATAGTAATATTCAAAGATTATATTGAACGGTAACAGCGGCCAGCTCCTAGAGAATCAGCGGGGGCTGGCCGCTTACAGGAGGGAACGTATGGGGGCACCAGTCCACAACCTGGAATCCAGGCTGAAACAAAGCTCAGTTAAGGTCAGCGCTAATGCAAAACGTCATGGCAGGCATTTGCTAAGCAATTCAATATTCCGGTATTATTTTTTGTTCAGTATTCTAGCTCTTTGCTTTGTACTGGGCATGGTTATCTTATTTATCGGCAAAACGGCTATGCTAATGTTCGGCCAGGTCTCATTGGCTGATTTCTTCTTCTCTTTTAATTGGAGTCCGGAAGAGGATGCTTTCGGGGCAGCCGCTTTTATTGTGAATACACTTTCACTAACTGCGCTTACAATGGTCATCGCAGTTCCCATTTCGGTAGGGATGGCGGTGCTTGTTGCTGAGATCGCCCCGAACTGGCTGAAGACCTTTATTCGCCCAGTGCTTGACCTGCTGGTTGGGATTCCATCCATTGTTTATGGATATCTGGGCCTTACCGTATTGCTTCCCTTCCTGCGTGATGTCAGTGGTCAGGGTCTCGGTGACGGAATATTGGCCGCGGCGCTTGTTCTATCCTTGATGGTACTGCCAACGATTTGCCGGATCAGCGATGATGCCATCGTGGCTGTGCCGCGCAAATACCGTGATGCTGCTTATGCTCTCGGTTCTACCCGTCTACAAGTGATCATGCGCGTAGTGCTGCCTGCAGCAGGCCGGGGGATTATTTCTGCGGTCATTCTCGGGATGACCCGTGCGGTTGGTGAGACCATGGCTGTCGTCATGGTTATCGGGAATACAGCCCAACTAGCCAAAACACTGTTCACACCTTCTTCGGTGCTGACAAGTAACATCGTAATGCAAATTTCTAATGTGGAATTTGACTCGACCTGGAACTATGCGCTGCACATGATGGCCTTCTTGTTGCTCGTGATCTCCTTCGTGCTGATTCTGATCATTCGGATACTCGGAAGAAAGCGGAGGGATGCAGCATGACCAGCTTCACACGGACACGCCATACGGCGCGGGCGCAGCGGCGTGATAAATTGGCTACGTACGGCTTTTATACGCTGGGCGGCCTGATTCTGCTGCTGATTTTCTGGCTGCTGATTTCGATTATGAGCAAAGGCTTGCCATCCCTAAGCTTCGACTTTCTGATCAAGCAGCCGGAGGAAATGGATGTTGGCGGCGGGATTGGTCCTGTGCTATTCAACTCCTTCTACATCCTGTTCATCTCTCTGATTATCTCGGTTCCAATTGGAGTGGGTGCGGGTATTTACATGGCAGAATACGCGCCGGATAACAAATTTACCGGTGGACTGCGGATCTGCGTGGAAGCCTTGTCCTCGGTTCCATCCATTGTGTTTGGTATGCTGGGTCTAGCGATCTTCGCTGAATATTTTGGTATTGGACTTACGATTCTGGGCGGAGGCGTCAGCTTGGCGCTGTTGAACCTGCCGATGCTAGCTCGTGTTACAGAAGAAGCAGTTCGTGCCGTTCCCGGCGATATCCGTGAAGCGGGCTATGCACTTGGTATGACCAAATACCATGTTATTCGTACGGTAGTGCTCCCGGTTGCCATGCGGTCTATCGTGACTGGTATCTGTCTGGTTGCCGGTCGTGCCTTCGGGGAGTCTGCGGTTATCATCCTGACTGCTGGCCTCAGTACCTCGGGCGAAATGTGGGACTTTAACCTGTTCTCGCCGGGCGAGACGCTCGCGGTGCATTTGTGGTACGTTCAATCCGAGGCGATTGTCGAGGATGCACGGCAGATTGCCGATCGATCGGCAGCTGTGCTTGTTATTGTCGTCTTACTCATCAACCTGGCCTTCCGCTTCCCGCTGTGGCTGAGCAACCGCCGTACGGGACGCTGATTACAGTTGAAGTAAGGCCTTCTGTTCAGTAGTGCTATATTTTATTGTCTGAGTCTAAAGCTGTCTCCGGTGGTTTTCATGCTGCCTGGAGGCGGCTTTTTGCGTTGCGCTTCAGCGGAGACACAATAATCCTTTTTTCGGTCATAAGGCTCCGTCTGCTGGTAGTGAAGGGCACTCTTGATCTCCTACACTTGTATAGAAGCCGAGAAGGGTGTGAAGTCTGGCTCTGGATAACGGCGTCTATCTTATTTTTAGAGAAAAGAGGTTTCCTTCTATGCCAACGATACAACAAACCACAGACGGAAAAGAGAAGCAGAAGCTTCTAATCTTGAACGAGAATCTGTGGAAGATGATGTTTCAGCTATCTTGGCCGGCAATTATCGCCATGGTATTGTACGGATTAAATGCCGTAATCGCCGCGGTATTTGTCGGTCGATATGTAGGCGAGACTGCCTTAGCGGGTGTCTCCGTAGCCTACCCATTGACACAGATCAGCCTGGGGTTAGGCTCCCTGATCGGGGTTGGAGCGGGGGCGGTGTTGAGCATTGCCATTGGAAGGCAGGATCAGCTTACCCAGCAGCGATTGATGGGCAATGTGAATTATCTGACGGTCCTTGTGACTGCAGTCTACATGGTGCTGGGTCTATTATTTTCTACTCAACTGGTGTCAGTTATGGGGGGAGAGGGACAAACGCTGGCGCTGGGTAACAGCTACTTCAGAATTACCGTCTGGGGGTCTTTCTTCTGGATCTACGGTTTGGCCGCGAATATGATTGTCAGAGCCGAGGGCAAGATGAAGTCTGCGGCAGTAGTGATGGGTATTGGCTTGGTGGCGGATGTTCTATGCAATTATTTGCTGGTGGTCGTCCTGGATCTTGGGGTGGAGGGTGCTGCTTGGGCGACCAATATCGGTATGTTCGTCTATACACTACTGGGCTGGATTTACTTCGGCAGAGGATGGTCTTCTTTCAAAACCAAAGCCTTTGCGATTTATCGGGATAGAGCCACGCTAAAATCCATTTTCAGTCTGGGTATGTCCTCCTTCATTATGAATTTTATGAACCTGGTGCAGGCTGTAATTGTGTTCAATGCTCTGTCCAAATACGGCACCGTTGCCGATGTGGCCTTCTACGGAGTTGTTTTCCGGGTATTCACGTTCTTGCTCACACCGATCTTCGGTCTCATGCGTGCACTCCAGCCGGTCATTGGGATTAACTTCGGGGCTGAGAAGTACGAGCGTGTCATTCAGTCCTACAAAATATTCACATTAGCTTCCATGGTGCTGACCTTGCCATTCTGGCTAATCGCCATGTGGAACCCGCAGATGATTCTGGGGTTAATGTTACCCGATCAGGTCTTCAGCGGGTCGGAGCTGATGTATTTCCGAATCAACATGGCGGTTCTGCCGCTGCTTTCAATGATTTTTATGGCGATGACCTTCTTCCCTTCTATTGATAAAGGAAAACCGGCCGCAGTCATCGGGATTGCCAGACAGCTTGTGTTCTACGTTCCGGTGATGCTCGTTCTGCCGAGAATCATGGGAGTTTCCGGAGTATACTGGGGGACGCTGGCGATTGATGCCATTGTCGTACTGTGGACGGCGTGGATGGTTCGCAAGGAATTCAGCCTTCTAAGGAAGCGAGTCAGTGCCCCGGTCACAGAAGCACAGCTGCAAATTTAAGGTTTATTTAATCAAAATGGCGTATACTGTTCGTTTAGAATAGATAGGGGAGGATATGTATGCGTCGTTTTACGTCTTCCAAAGGACTGAATATGCTACTTTTACTGCTGCTGCTCGGCGGATTTCTGCTTAATTTTTTCATGCAGACTGCTTCGCTCGGGATGAATGCCGGCAGCGCCTTGGCCTGGATTTCGCAATATTACTGGCTTTATATATTTGGTAGCTTGTTCTTTTTCTTTGTACTGCTTTGCTTTGCTGTAATCATCCCCAATATTTATGCTGGAACGCTACTGGCGTTCGCAGGTTGCCTCCTAATCGGGATAGCGGATTACAAGAAGTTGTCCACCACGGGGGAACCGCTGTTCCCTTGGGATTTAATGCAGCTTAAAAACGCTCGTGAGATGAGTAAAATTACGTCAGGGATGGTCTCCCCGCTTGCGGTGGTAATGGCAGTCGCCCTGCTAGTCGTAGCAGTTTATTTAATCTGGAAGCTGCCTAAAGTGAAGATTCGCTTCTCGCTGCGCGCAGCCTTCACGATTCTCTCCACTGTTATGATCGCCGGATTTATCTGGATGGTTAGTGGTCAGCATGCGCTGGCGACTTCTATCCAGTACCAGAATATTTATTGGAACCAGAAGGTCAATTACAGCCAGAATGGTTTTGTGTTCGCCTTCACGGGCAATCTCAAGCAGAAGCTGATCGAAAAGCCGGATGACTACAGTCAGGAGTCTATTGCCCGGATTGCTAAGAAATATGATGTCTTACCGGCTGATAAAGATAAGACTGCTGCGCTGACGGAGCGTCCAAACATCATGTATATGATGGACGAAGCGTTTTTTGATGTGACCCGTTTGCCTGGCTTCACCTTCAGTGAAGATCCGCTGGCGTTCATTCATCAGGAGGGACAGAACACTCCGTCGGGTTACCTGCTCTCACCGGAGTTTGGAGGGAACACGGCCAATATTGAATTTGAGGCGTTGACCGGCTTGTCGATGTATTTTCTTAAAGACGGCTCGATTCCTTATCAGCAAAAGATTGTAAAAATGTCAGAGATGCCTTCCATTGTTAGTATACTCAAGGGTAGAGGCTATCAGGCGCTTGCCGTTCATCCTTTTGACGATACCTTCTATAATCGAAACCGGGTCTATCCGATCCTGGGCTTCGACGAATTCACCAGTGAGAAGGAGATGGAGAACTCCAACCGGATTACGCCAAACGGTTATATGTCCGATATGTCTGCCGTTCAAGAGGCCGTAGATAAGTTGAAGGCAGCGAAGCAGCCGACATTTCTACACCTTGTAACCATGCAGAATCATTTTCCCTTTATTAAAGGATTGAATGGAGAGAACACCACTAGTGTGGGTGGTACTCAGCCGGCCTGGAAGGACGAGCTAGAGACCTATGTCCATGATACGAAGCTGACGGACGAAGCGGTGGCTTATCTGGCCAAGGAGCTGAAAACGATCCAGCGTCCGACAATCGTCGCCTTCTGGGGTGACCATCTGCCAGCGCTGTCGGCTGATATTTACACCCAGGCGGGATGGGACAATGATCCAAGGTTGAAGCATGAGACGAAGCTGGTCTATTTGGCTAATTTTGATATTGGAAAAGAGCCGGCGGGTACGATGAGCCCTGCGTTCATCGGGCCCACGGTATTCGAGTTGTCGGGTCAGGAGATGCCAGTATTCTACAAGCTTCTGAGAGAAGTGCAGGCAGAGATTCCGGGCTTGAGCAAAAGTGTGCTGATTGGTTCCGATGGTCCCCTCAAGGATCTGAGCGAGCAGCAGCAGGCGCTTTTGGAGGATTATCGACTTGTGGAGTACGATATTCTGGAAGGTGAGAATTATTCACAAGACTTGCTGTTTTAGGCGGATGGAATAACGTTGGTACAATAGCGGATTTATTGGTAATGCCCGGGGTAACCCGGGCATTTTTTATGGATAAAGATTTAATTACAATCTTTTGAAACTGATTATTATAGTCTTTAGGCGACTTAATGTGAACGCAAAAAAGCCTTCCGTAAGGGAAGGCTTCTGCATGACGTCCCGGAAGGGATTCGAACCCCCGACCGTGCGCTTAGAAGGCGCATGCTCTATCCAGCTGAGCTACCGGGACACGTCTGATGAGTGAAAAGCAAGCAAAAATTATGTTATCATACATAAGAGTGTTTTTCAAGCTGTTTTTTTAAACGTAAGCAAGGATATGCTATAATCAACCAAGATATCGGTATGAAAAAAAGGAGGTGCCCTCATTAAACATTCAAATTCCCCTGCCAAAGACAATATCGTGTTGTTTCCGCGCACGCTGGATTATTACCAGATTCAGCTGACAGTCATGCTGGAGAGTGAGCGTTACGGGGAAGCGATGGAGCTGCTACGGTTTCTGCTGCAGTGCCAGGGACAGGAAGAGCGGCACTATGAGGAATGGCAGTCCCTGCTCGATTGGCTGGTGGCAGCTTTTCCTTATGCCTCCGGCAGCGAAGAAACGGACAGCAGTTCCCGGCAAGAAGAGGAAGAGCTCAAGGAGGAGGATATGGCTCGGGTGCTGGCGAGATCCAAGCTGGAGGAAGATGCCGACTATCCCATTAAACTGCTGAGAAAAATTATGGAAGAACCATTGTCCGAATCGACAATTCTGGCGTTGGAGCAGCTCTCCTACCTGGAAGGGGAAGGAATCGATGAGGCACTGAGTCATTGGCTTCAGCAGAGCGATGTCCATCCACTCCTGCAATTCCGCACACTGCAGACGCTGCGCAGGCGCGGCGCCCAGGGAAGCATCCATCTGGCCCGGGGCCAGGAGACGGCCGTTGTCGAGATCGAGAGTGTGCCACTGCAGAACGAGGATTTCCCGCCGCAGATAAGTCAGGTCCTGGAACGAGTGGCTGAGCAGGCCGAGGTACATGAGCCTACGCTGTATTATTTTGCACAGGAGCTCTGGGGGCAGTTCGTAATGTCTATCTACGAATCCAGAGATTATCGGACGCTGCTGGAAGGGGAGGACGTCATGCTGGACATATGGGCCGGGGCGTTGCACCAGATGGTCTCCGAGAGTTTGAACGGTGTCCGGCAGGAAGAAGAAACTCGGGCCATGTACGGGATCACAGATAGCATGCGCTTTCAATTTGAAGGAGCTTACCGTACTCTGAAAGGATTTGTAAAGACTTCTCTACTTGATAAATGAAGTGATGTTGTATATAATATAATGGTTATTCTGTGCGTGAACTGCGTGAATATTTGAGTAAACTTGTGAACCTATTTTTGGAGGGGAAAGTATAACATGAAAGCAACTTGGGAAAAGATAGAGAAGAACCTTGGCGTTCTTGAAGTCGAAGTCGGAGCAGACCGTGTAGCTGCAGCACTCGACAAAGCTTTTAATAAAGTAGTTAAGAAGGCAAACGTGCCTGGATTCCGTAAAGGTAAAGTGCCACGGCCGATTTTCGAATCCCGTTTTGGTGTAGAAAGCCTGTACCAGGATGCCATTGACATCCTTCTTCCTGAAGCTTACGGTGAAGCGGTTGAACAAACCGATATCTTCCCTGTAGATCGTCCTGAAGTGGACATCGAGCAATTTGCTAAAGGCCAATCTTTCATTTTCAAAGCGAAAATTACTGTGAAACCAGAAGTAGTCCTTGGTCAATATAAAGGTCTGGAAGTTCCAGTTCAAAAAGCTGAAGTTACAGAAGATGAACTGAATGCAGAATTGACTCGTCTGCAAGAGCGTCACGCTGAGCTGGTTGTCGTTGAAGACGAAACAGCAGCTCTGGGCGACATCACCGTGATCGATTTCGACGGTTCTGTTGATGGCGTACAATTCGAAGGCGGACAAGCTGAGCGTCATTCCTTGGAACTGGGAAGCAATTCCTTCATTCCAGGTTTTGAAGAGCAAGTTGTAGGCATGGGCACTGGCGACTTCAAAGATGTTGAAGTAACTTTCCCTGAAGCTTACCATGCTGAGAACCTTGCAGGTAAAGCTGCTGTATTCAAAGTGAAGCTGCACGAAATTAAACGCAAACAGCTTCCAGCTCTGGATGACGAGTTCGCTAAAGATGTAAGTGAGTTCGATACACTGGATGAGTACAAAGCAGACCTGAAACAACAACTGGAATCCCGTAAAACGGATGAACTGAAAGGCGCTCGCGAGAACGCTGTTGTTGACAAAGCTGCAGCGAACGCTGAAGTTGAAATTCCAGAAGCGATGATCGCTAGCGAAGTTGAGAACATGGTTCGCGACTTCGACAACCGTCTTCGTCAACAAGGCATGAACATGGACATGTTCCTCAGCTTCTCCGGCCAAACTCGTGAAGACCTGCAAAACCAAATGAAGGGCGATGCTGAAAAACGCGTTCGCAACAACCTGGTTCTGGAAGTTATCGCGAAGCAAGAGAACATTGAAGTGACCGAGGAAGACGTAAACAAAGAGTTGGCTACTATGGCTGAATCTTTCAAACGTACTCCTGAAGAAATTCGCAGCATTCTTGCAGGTAACGGTTCCCTGGGCAGCCTGAGCGAAGAGCTCTCCCTGCGCAAAACCATTGACTTGCTTGTTGAGAGCAGCGTAGAAGTTGAAGCTACTGAAGAAGCTGCTGCTGAAACAGCTGAAGACAAAAGCGCTGAGTAATTCCTGCGCGAATTGATCCACCTATAATGGCCTGTTAGTAGGCCTTCATACACAGAAGATAAGGCACGTATATTTAGCTACGTGCCTTATTTTTTACATATGATATGTATTTCACTACCTTTCAGAGATTATAATTCTCAGTAAGCTTACGGGATGCGGTTATGAAACCCTGTCAATACGGATATAATTGCGAGGTAATGTCATACACTTAAGCATTGTAATAGACCCGGGTAGTGAAAAAATGACATTGCGTCTTGAACGTGTTAAAATATTTCTGAAACGGAAAGACTAATCTATACAGAGAAAAGAGGTTGGTGACATGAGTCTGGTACCAATGGTTGTGGAATCTACAAGTCGGGGCGAACGCTCATACGATATCTATTCCAGGTTGCTTAAGGACCGCATCATTTTCTTGAGCAATGCGATTGACGATGATGTCGCCAATCTGGTTATCGCCCAGTTGCTGTTTCTGGCTGCGGATGACCCCGAAAAAGACATTCACCTGTACATCAATTCACCCGGTGGTTCTGTAACAGCCGGCATGGGTATATATGATACGATGCAGCACATCAAACCGGATGTTTCAACGATTTGTGTGGGCATGGCCGCAAGTATGGGGTCACTGCTCCTGACGGCGGGTGCGCCGGGTAAACGCTTTGCGCTTGCTAACAGCGAGGTCATGATTCATCAGCCGCTGGGTGGCGTTCAAGGCCAGGCTTCCGATATCTGGATTCACACAGACTGGATTCTTAAGACCAGACAGAAGCTGAATCAAATTTATGTAGATCGCACAGGTCAGCCCCTTGAAAAAATCGAACGGGATACCGACCGCGATAACTTCATGAGCGCGGAAGAAGCCAAGGAATACGGGCTTATTGACCAAGTCCTCACTTCACCGATCAAATCTTAAAGGGGTGGTTAGATGTTTAAGTTTAATGATGAAAAAGGACAATTGAAATGTTCTTTTTGCGGTAAATCGCAAGAACAGGTACGCAAACTAGTAGCCGGACCTGGCGTTTATATATGCGACGAATGTATCGAGCTGTGCACGGAAATCGTGGAAGAAGAGCTCGGTCATGAGGAAGAGCTGGATCTGAAGGATATTCCGAAACCAATGGAAATTCGCGATATTCTTGATCAATATGTTATCGGTCAGGAGCAGGCTAAGAAATCCCTGTCGGTAGCGGTATACAATCACTATAAACGTGTGAACAGTCAGAGCAAGGTGGAAGATGTTGAGCTGACGAAGAGTAATATTCTTTTGCTTGGTCCGACAGGTTCCGGTAAGACGCTCTTGGCACAAACTATGGCGAAGATTCTTAACGTACCTTTTGCCATTGCCGATGCGACTTCCTTGACTGAAGCCGGTTATGTTGGTGA
Source organism: Paenibacillus sp. NPDC057934 (assembly GCF_042887565.1). NCBI lineage: Bacteria > Bacillati > Bacillota > Bacilli > Caryophanales > Paenibacillaceae > Paenibacillus > Paenibacillus sp. NPDC057934. The sequence goes on along the minus strand of NZ_JBHVPB010000008.1, from coordinate 83,994 downwards.
GGATGTGGAGAACATTCTCCTGAAGCTGATCCAAGCAGCCGATTATGATGTGGAAAAAGCCGAACGCGGTATTATCTATATTGATGAAATTGATAAAGTGGCACGTAAATCCGAGAACCCGTCGATTACCCGTGACGTTTCCGGTGAAGGTGTACAGCAGGCTCTGCTGAAAATTCTTGAAGGCACTGTAGCTTCCGTTCCACCGCAAGGCGGACGCAAGCATCCACATCAAGAATTCATCCAGATCGACACTACGAACATCTTGTTCATCGTTGGTGGTGCCTTCGATGGCCTGGAGCAAATGATCAAACGCCGGATCGGCAAAAAGGTCATCGGCTTCAACGCTGCAGCTGAAGGTCAAAAGGATCTGAAACCTGGCGAATACCTGTCCATGGTATTGCCGGAAGACCTACTCAAATTCGGTCTGATCCCTGAGTTCGTAGGCCGTTTGCCGGTCATCTCGACTCTAGAGCCGTTGGATGAGAAGACTTTGGTACGGATTTTGTCCGAACCGAAGAACGCACTCACGAAGCAATACATCAAGCTGCTGGAGATGGATAACGTTGCGCTGAAGTTCGAGCCACTGGCGCTCGAAGCCATTGCCAAGGAAGCCATCAAACGCAACACAGGTGCCCGCGGTCTGCGTGCTATCATCGAGAGCATTATGCTCGACGTGATGTATGAAGTACCTTCTCGCGATGACATCAAGGATTGTGTCATTACCGAGCAGGTTGTTCAAGAGAAGGCTCTGCCGGAATTGAACATCAAGAAAGACAAGAAACAAGAGGAAAGCGCGTAATATATAGAGTGAACTTAAGAATCGATTTGTGACACCTAATTCTTAAGTTCAGCTTATGTTGCGTCCTTAACAATACATGCCATCGTCTCCACCTTTCTTCCGCTTATCCCGCTTCACTGGCGGGAGGGAAGGGGTGGAGCTTTGGCGTTATGGGGGAGAAATCATGTTCTTGAGACACCAGACCCGTCCCGTCAATGTAGGCGGAGTCATTATTGGCGGTAATAACGAGGTTGCGATTCAAAGCATGTGTACTACCAAAACTGCGGATGTAGAAGCTACTGTAGCGGAAATTCTGCGGCTTGAGGAAGCCGGATGTCAGCTGGTGCGCGTTACCGTCAACAACGAAGAAGCTGCTGAGGCTATCAAGGAAATCAAGAAACGGATTCATATCCCGCTTGTAGCGGATATTCATTTTAATTATAAGCTGGCACTCATAGCGATTGAGAACGGTATTGATAAGGTGCGGATTAACCCGGGTAACATCGGTCGTCGCGAGAAGGTTGAAGCGGTAGTCAAGGCCTGTAAGGAAAAAGGGATTCCGATCCGGATTGGCGTAAACGCCGGTTCACTGGAAAATCATCTGCTTGAGAAGTACGGTTATCCGACCCCAGAAGCGATGGTCGAGAGTGCTTTGTATCATATTGGGATTCTGGAAGAGCTGGATTTCCACGATATTATCGTATCGCTTAAGGCATCTGATGTGCCGATGGCCATCGAAGCATACCGCCAGGCGGCAGAAGTTATCCCTTACCCGCTGCACCTTGGTATTACTGAATCCGGTACGTTGTTCGCCGGGACGGTGAAGAGCTCGGCAGGTATTGGGGCATTGCTCTCCATGGGTATAGGTAGCACCGTGCGGATTTCACTGAGCGCCGATCCGGTGGAAGAAGTGAAGGTAGCACGTGAGCTCCTGAAGACCTTCGGCCTGATCTCCAACGCGGCTACGCTGATTTCCTGTCCGACCTGTGGACGCCTGGATATCGACCTGTTCTCGATTGCCAATGAAGTGGAAGAATACATCTCCAAACTTAAGGTGCCGATCAAAGTATCTGTGCTGGGCTGTGCCGTTAACGGTCCAGGCGAAGCGCGTGAAGCGGATATCGGAATTGCCGGGGCGCGCGGAGAAGGCCTGCTGTTCCGCTATGGCCGGATGATCCGTAAAGTGCCCGAAGCTGATCTCGTTTCCGAATTGAAAAAAGAGATCGACGCGATCGTAGTTCATTTTGAAGCTACAGGGGAAATCCCCGGCCGCAAGCATGCTCAATTAGGGCCGATTGAAACGGCGTAATCCGTTTATTTTATCTACTATTCATTGTTTGGGAGTAGCCTCACATCGTTGCTCGACTGATGACTTGGCAGCTTGTACTGAGAGACTGATGTTGGTAAACTGATCTTGGACAGCTCGCTGAGAAACTGATTTTAGTGTACTCATACTATGCCGCTGGTACCGAGGAGCTATTTCGAAAATAGAGGCATTTCTGCACCTTATATACGTGCCAAGTGAGGGGAAAACCAATATAAGTGCATTTCTGCACCTTAAAGTTAGCAAATGTTAGGGTTTAGGTGAATAACCTTCGAATTAAGGTACTAAAATACCCTTATTTCTAAATATCCCTAATTATCAGTGTAATTAAGATACGATTTTGCCCTTAATTTGTCCCAGCCATTAGTTGTGGGAGGAAAACGGCATGATGCATATTTGTAAGTAGTGGCGAAGAACGCCCTGCGAACGCTCCGGGTTATCCGGCGGCGAGAGCGGGGCGTTTTTTTGTATTTTTTTAAATAAAGGAGGAGAAGACCATCAATTATGAACAAGCACATGAAGCCTTTTTGGAGCACCATCTGACCGCTAGGTCAGGAGAAAGACAGGGTCGGCTGAAAAGAGGACACGGGCATGCTGAACAACTATTTTTACACAATGTATGGTGGCCGCTTCGGGGAGATTTCGCTGACTTGCATCCGGAGTATGAAGTGGTGGATTGGCGAGGACGTTCGTACTTTGCAGATTTCGCGTATTTACCAGGCCCCCTCAAACTGTTGTTTGAAATCAAAGGGTACGCAGCGCATGTTAGAGATATGGACAGACAGAAGTACAGTAATGAGCTGAATAGAGAAACTTTTCTGTATAGGATGGGGTATCAGGTACTTTCCTTCGCTTACGATGACGTGGAACAACGTCCAGATTTGTGTATAACCCTACTAAGACTTGCGCTCAGCCGGCACCAGACGATTAAGGCGCCAGATAGCAGAGTTCAGCTCATGGAAAAAGAAGTTATGCGTTTCGTCGTAGGGCAAGCAGGAAGCATCCGTCCGAAGGATGTGGCCGATTTTTTTGCCTTGAACCCAAGAAGGGTACGTATGCTGCTGTCGGGATTGTGTGAGAAGGGCTGGCTGTACCTGTTAAAAGAGGTGAAGGAATGCGGAATGTACAGTATGAACTAGGCCGTGAGGTTCTGCATTACTGGGATTGATGAGAGAGAGTTGGGAAAGTAGAACGCTAATGCAGAAATCATCTCCTCCGAGCGTTTATGAATGACCGAAACGGCTATACTACCTAGTAGTAGCCAAGGGTGCAAGAGAGGTATTCAGAACGAACAGGAGGATGAGCTATGGAATTAAGTATATTGCTGATGATCGTGCAGCTCTTTTTCGCGCTGGTTATCGGCGTTTATTTTTGGAATCTGCTGCGGGGACAGAAGACCAATAAAACGGCGGTAGACCGAGAGTCGCGAAAAGAGCTGGATAAGCTGCGCAAAATGCGGATGGTATCGCTGACCAAGCCGCTGTCGGAGAAGACGCGTCCGGCCTCAATCGGAGATATTGTCGGGCAGAAGGATGGCCTGCGGGCCTTGAAGGCCGCGCTGTGCAGCGCGAATCCTCAGCATGTTATCATTTACGGGCCACCAGGTGTTGGTAAGACAGCTGCAGCGCGTGTAGTGATGGAAGAAGCTAAGAAGAATGTGCTCTCCCCGTTTAAAAATGATGCTAAATTCACTGAGATTGATGCTACTACGGCCCGTTTTGATGAACGGGGAATTGCCGATCCGTTGATCGGCTCCGTACATGATCCTATCTATCAGGGAGCCGGGGCCATGGGTGTGGCTGGAGTGCCTCAGCCCAAGCCTGGTGCGGTTACGAAGGCGCATGGGGGGATTCTATTTCTGGACGAGATCGGGGAGCTCCATCCCATCCAGATGAACAAGCTGCTCAAAGTGCTAGAGGACCGGAAGGTGCTGCTGGAGAGCGCCTATTACAATTCGGAGGACAGTAATACACCTGCGTATATTCATGATATTTTTCAAAATGGCCTGCCGGCCGATTTCCGTCTGGTAGGCGCAACGACGCGCTCGCCAGAGGAAATTCCGCCTGCGCTCCGCTCGCGCTGCATGGAGATCTATTTCCGGCCGCTGCTGCCGGAGGAGATTGCGGTCATTGCCCGTGATGCTATTCAGAAAATCGGACTGAAGCCGAGTCCTGAGGCGGTTACCGTTGTCCAGCAATATGCTACCAACGGTCGGGAAGCCGTCAACATGATCCAGTTGGCGGCCGGCCTTGCGCTGACAGAGCAGCGCGAAACCCTTAGCGCGGGTGATGTAGAGTGGGTAGCAAGCAGCAGTCAGCTCCCGCTGCGCACCGAGCGCAAGATTCCAACAGCTCCGCAGGTGGGATTGGTCAACGGGCTAGCCGTTTACGGGCCGGGCATGGGCACGCTGCTGGAAATTGAAGTGTCGGCGGCACCTGCTACAGGCGGTCAGGGCCGGCTGAACATCACTGGCGTTGTCGATGAAGAAGAGACGCGCGGTGGCTCCCGGACGATCCGGCGTAAGAGTATGGCCAAGGGCTCAGTGGAGAATGTCTTGACCGTGCTGCGCACCATGAACTTGGAGCCGGACCGTTATGATCTGCACGTTAATTTCCCTGGTGGCACACCCATCGACGGGCCTTCCGCCGGGGTGGCGATGGCAGTGGCGATCGTCTCTGCTATCCGGGGGCTACCCGTGGACAACACGGTGGCGATTACTGGAGAGATTGGGATTCATGGCCGGGTGAAGCCGGTGGGTGGCGTTATTGCCAAGGTCGAAGCTGCCTTCCAGGCAGGAGCGACCACTGTTTTGATTCCCAAGGACAACTGGCAATCCCTGTTCGAAGATCTCTCGCCACTGCAGGTCATTCCTGTGGAGACAGTGGAGGAAGTGTTCCGCCACCTCTTCGGCGCACATATCGCCGATGTGAGATTGCCAGCGGTATCCGGTGAGACGTTCTCGGGAGCACCCTCACTGCTCAAAGCCGATGCTTCCGGCGAAAGCGCCAATCTGTAGATTTTCTTATTTTGCAGATTCAATATCACCGCCAGCAACTTGCAAAATAGATTGCAGTACAAACATAGCAAACACCGGCAGGCCGCATAAAAGCGGCCCGTTGGTGTTTTGATGCTGCTTTTGTTAAAATGAATGCATATGACATTACTTGAGAGCCATTGGGGGTGTGAAAGCGATGATACAGAACAAATCGAAAGGTCGTCGTTTTCCTTTATTGCCGCTTAGAGGCCTTCTTGTGTACCCAAGCATGGTGCTTCACCTGGACGTGGGCCGCGAGAAGTCAGTCAAAGCGCTGGAGAAGGCTATGGTTGAAGATAATTTAATCCTCCTTTGTTCTCAGTCAGAAGTGAATATTGAGGAACCGGGTCAGGAAGATATTTTTCGGGTGGGTACCGTCGCCAACGTAAGGCAGATGCTGAAGCTGCCAAACGGCACGATTCGTGTGCTGGTAGAAGGTGTGGAACGGGCCGAAATCATTCATTATACGGATAATGAGGAGTATTATGAGGTCATGGCGCGCGAGCTGCCGGAGGAAGAAGGAGCTGATCAGGAGAGCGATGCCCTGATGCGCACTGTTCTGAATCAGTTCGAGCACTATATCACACTTTCCAAGAAAGTTACGCCAGAGACGCTTGCTGCGGTGTCCGATATTGAGGAGCCGGGGCGTTTGGCTGACGTGATCACTAGCCATCTGGCGCTGAAGATCAAGGATAAACAGGAAATCCTGGAGACCATTGATGTTCGCAAACGTCTGGAGAAGCTGCTCGATATCCTCAACAATGAGCGTGAAGTGCTGGAACTGGAACGCAAGATCAACCAGCGCGTGAAGAAGCAGATGGAGAAGACACAGAAGGAATATTACCTGCGCGAGCAAATGAAAGCGATCCAGAAAGAGCTTGGCGAGAAGGAAGGCCGGGCAGGGGAAGCGGAAGAGCTGCGAGCCCAGATGGAAGAGAAAGATCTGCCCGAACGTGTCAAAGAGAAGATCGAGAAGGAAATCGACCGTTTGGAGAAAATGCCAGCCAGTTCTGCAGAAGGTGGCGTGATCCGCAACTATGTGGATTGGCTACTTAGCCTCCCATGGAATGACTGGACCGAAGATGATCTCGATATCGTGAAAGCTGAACAGGTGCTGGACGCGGATCATTATGGTCTGGAGAAGCCGAAGGAGCGGGTGCTGGAATATCTGGCGGTTCAACAGCTCGTCAAGAAGCTTAAGGGACCTATTCTTTGTCTTGTGGGGCCTCCGGGTGTCGGCAAAACATCGCTGGCCCGTTCGATCGCCCGTTCTCTGAATCGTAAATTCGTCCGCATTTCGCTCGGTGGTGTGCGGGATGAAGCCGAGATTCGCGGTCACCGCCGCACGTATGTCGGTGCCATGCCAGGACGTATCATTCAAGGCATGAAGACTGCCGGTAGTACGAATCCGGTCTTCCTGCTGGATGAAATCGACAAGATGGCAGCGGATTTCCGCGGCGATCCTTCAGCCGCACTGCTGGAGGTGTTAGACCCGGAGCAGAACAATACGTTCAGCGACCATTTTGTCGAACTGCCATTTGATCTGTCTAATGTCATGTTCGTCACAACAGCTAATGCGGTACACAACATCCCGCGTCCGCTTCTGGACCGGATGGAGATGCTGTTTATTCCAGGATACACGGAGCTAGAGAAGCTGCAGATTGCCAGTCGTTATCTCATGCCGAAGCAGAAGACGAACCATGGCCTGGAAGAAGATCAGCTGAATATACCGGAGGAGACCCTGCTTAAGATTATCCGTGAATATACGCGGGAATCCGGGGTGCGTAACCTGGAGCAGCAGATTGCTGCCTTGTGCCGCAAAGCTGCGAAGCAACTGGTCTCTGGGGAGAAGGAAACTGTCAGCATCCTGGAGGAAGATCTTAAGGATTATCTGGGAACCTCCAAGTATCGTTATGGCATGGCCGAGCTGGAGGACCAGATCGGAACGGTAACAGGTCTGGCCTGGACCGAGGTTGGCGGAGATACGCTGCTGATTGAGGTGACGGTGGTTCCGGGTGCAGGCAAACTGATTTTGACCGGGCAGCTAGGGGATGTCATGAAGGAATCGGCGCAAGCTGCTTTCAGCTACACCCGTTCGAAAGCGGTGGAGCTGGGGCTGGAGCCTGATTTTTACGAGAAAAATGATATTCACATCCATATTCCGGAAGGTGCCATTCCTAAGGATGGACCATCGGCAGGCATTACAATCGCTACCGCGCTAATCTCTGCGTTAACCAAACGCTATGTCTCGAAGGATGTCGCCATGACCGGTGAGATTACGCTGCGCGGCCGTGTACTGCCGATCGGTGGACTGAAGGAGAAATCTCTTGCGGCTCATCGTGCCGGGTATAAGAAAATTTTGCTGCCCAAGGACAATGAACGCGATCTGAAGGAAATCCCCGACAGTGTCAAAAAAGATGTAGAGTTCGTACCGGTATCCCATATGGACCAGGTGCTGCATCATGCGCTTGTCGAGCATCATACCTAAAAATTAGCAGTGAGCCACGAAGTAGTGTGCATTAGAAAGGAAGTCCTATGAAAGTTAACAGTTCCGAATTTATTATCAGTGCCGTCGGCCCTGATCAATACCCAGATGATGCCTTGCCAGAGATTGCTCTGGCAGGGCGCTCTAATGTAGGGAAATCCTCTTTAATCAATCGTATGATTAACCGCAAGAATCTCGCCCGGACTAGCTCCACCCCAGGTAAGACGCAGCATATGAACTATTACCTTATTAATGAAAACATGTATTTTGTGGACTTTCCGGGATACGGGTATGCCAAGGTGTCCAAGACCCAGCGTGCGACCTGGGGCAAAATGGTGGAAAAATATTTGGCCGAACGGGACACGTTGAAGCTCGTTCTGCTTATCGTGGATTTGCGCCACCCGCCTACAAGCAATGATAAAATGATGTTCGACTGGCTGAAGCACTATGATATTCCGCTTTGCGTGGTGGCCACCAAGGCTGATAAAATTCCCAAGACCCGCTGGCCGAAGCATGTCAAGATCATGAAGCAGGAACTCGGCGTACTGCCGGGTGATTTGTTCATTCAATTCTCATCGGAAATCGGACTTGGCCGTGATGAACTGTGGGCACTGGTCTCCGAGCATATCCAGTCTACCGAGCAAGAAGTGGTGGAGGAAGAAGTTTCCGGTCAAGAGCCGGATGCTGGCGAAGTCTCCGAAGCGTAGAGCGTGCCGAGTAGATGTGGAATGAATCTCGTGTTCATTGTATAATCTTGCTAAACAGTGTTACCAAGAATTGAGGGATCAAGATGGCTCAGCGTCTGGCTACGGAATATGTGAATGCGACTTTGCAAATGACGGAATTTCAGATGAACCAGTTCCTGCTCTCGGCAGATACCTGTTATATCAGTCACCGTGTCAAAGTGCTCGGCGGCGGAGAACAGGAGATTGTGCTGGAGGAGGCTGGGGGAGAGGAAGTTCATTTGTCCTTTGAACGCAAAGGTAGCATTTATGTCGGCAAGTTGTCCTGCAGGGTGGTCAACCCCCATTTGAATAATGCGGTCCGCAAGCTGTTCGTGACCTATAAAGGGACAGGAACGGTACACCGGATATACAAAGGTTTCACGATGATGTATTACTATGTGGCTGGCTCTGTCCGCCAAATTTCGGAAATTACGCCTAGTGGCAGCAAGCTGATCTACCAGCACAAGCATACGGCTGCGGAAATGCTAAAATTGTACCATTCCAACCTTGTAGAAGAGGAGATTGCTAGCCTCAGACGGCAAGTGGATTTGCTGCTGGATGCACGCAATACCGCAGGATCGTTGTCACGTATTGCAGAGCTTGATGGTGAATTGGGCGCTGCTGCCGAAAGGCTCTTCCAATTGGAAGCATAATGAAATAGTTACTGAAAGTTACAATCATTTCCAAAAGAAATGGTTGTATTTTTTTGTCGAAAAACTAAAGATGCGGGTAGAAGGGACCGATAGAGAACTTATGATAGATATACATTGCCACATCTTACCCTTTTTGGATGACGGAGCTAGTGATTGGGATGCTGCACTAGCCATGGCGAGTGATGCCCTAGCGGATGGGATCACCAGCGTAGTCGCCACACCACATCACGCCAATGGACAATATATGAATCCAGCAACGAATACAATGCTAGCTGTGGAGGAGCTAAATGAGAGACTTCGGCGGGCCGGGAACCCGTTGAACGTTCTTCCGGGCCAGGAAGTCCGTGTCTATGGCGATCTTTTGGCTGATCTGGAGCAGGGTGAACTGTTAACTTTGGCAGGCTCTCGTTATCTTCTGCTGGAGATGCCCTCCTCACGAATCCCCCGGGGCATGGAGGAGGTCTGCCACGAACTGATCATTCAGGGACTGATTCCGATTATTGCACATCCGGAGCGCAATGCCGAGGTGGCGGCAGAGCCAGCCAAACTGCTAAAACTGACTGAAATAGGTGTACTGGGTCAATTGACTGCGCAAAGTCTCGCGGGTACCTTCGGGAGCAAGCTGCAAAAACTGTCGCTGGAGCTATGCCGTAAGGGGGCTGTACATATGATCGCCTCCGATGCCCATGATAGCGTGCACCGCCCGTTCGGACTGAGTGAGGCGTACAGGAAACTAGAGGCAGAAATGGGTTTGGAGGTCTGCGACTATTTCCGTGAAAATACGCAGAAAATTGTCATGAGTGAGCAGGTTTTTCAGCAGGAATTCGTAAAAATACGAACAAAACGTCAGAAATTGTTCGCTTTTTTTTCCCGGAAAGGCTGACCTAATGCTTGATTGATGGTAGAATGGTTTTTATTGGGTTGAAGACACCAAGATTTTTCCAGTTATACCAATTAAAAAATACATAAGAAGAGGTGGATGAACAGTGACTTTGAAGAAGAAACTGGCAGTATCGACTTTGGCAGTCAGCTTGGCTACTGCATCTTTTGCAGGAATTCCGTTTAGCAGCGAGGGGCTGGCTAAGCAATTTGGATTTACGGGAGTAGCGGCGGCTTCAGCGGTAACTACCAAGTCGGCAATTAATGAGAGAATCCAGAAAGTATATGACAACGTGACTACCGGTGAGGCGCTTTACAAATACAAGCAGCAGGCTTTGGGACTCAATGCTGATGAATTCTATGAGATCTTTGCTCCTGTGCTTGATAAACTGGTTAACACGGAATTTCTGAACACAGAAGACGTTGCTACGTCTTATGAATTGTTCAGAAGTGCTTCTAGCGTAGTATACGATGTATACACAGATGGTACGGATGTCATCAAGGACAAGCTTTTTGTGGACAAGAACATTGAATTGCTGAATAAAATTGCCAAGAAAGCCGGAGTAGCGAGCCTTTCTTTTGATGACTTCAGTGAATTCATCTTCGGTGCTAACGGCGTAGAAGCTGAACTGCGTAAATTGCTTGACGGTAAAGACCCTAGCCAAGTGCTTAAAGATAAAGCTCTACTGAAAAAAGCGGTTCAAAATGTTCTTGAGCGTAAGGTGCCAGGGAATAACTCTCTAACCGTTAGCCAAGTGGTGTACAATCTGGGCATTACAAGTGAAGAAGTTTATGCCACTGTGAATAATATCAGAGAGAAGCTCGACACTGCTGAGCCGGCAGCTCTGACGCTCGGACTTGCTTACCTTAAAGCGTATCCATTGGACAAGAAAGACAACGAAAATCCTAACCCTGGAACTAGCACCCCTGGTGGTAGCGGTTCAGACTTCAATACAGGTACACCAGCTCAGGTCGTTATTAAAGAAGGCGGAGTCTACGATGTGTCCAAGCTGGTATCCATTGTTGACGGCAAAGCTACACTGAAACTGGTTGACGCTGATGTGCTCAAAGCAATTGACGCACTTGTAGCAGCAAATAAAGAAGCTAAAACACTGACTTTGGATCTGGGTACTGTGAACGCTAAGACTGTAGAAGTGCCGCTGTCCAAAGCGATTATCGAGGCAGCTAAAGCAAAGGGTATCGCTAACATTGCAGTAACCTTCAATGGTCTGACTGTGACGATTCCTGTAGGACAATTCGATGCTGCAATTGCGCTGACGGTTTCCAATGTTGACGATGCAGTCGTAACATCCGTAACCCAACTGAAACTGGCTTCCAGTGTATATGAATTCGGATTGACTGTAGACGGTAAAGCCGTAACTACCTTCAAACAACCGATTACACTGAAGTTGCCATTGAAAAATACTGAAGGTCTGGATAAAGAGCTTCTTTCCGTAACAAAGCTTGTATATAGCAGTCTGCAATTCCAAGGTGGCGTGCTGGATGGCGACTACATTGTGAAGCCACGCGATACATTCTCTTCTTACGCTGTACTTGAGAACAAAGTATCCTTCAGCGATATCGCTAGTGTACAAGCATGGGCAGGAAGACAAATTCAAGTTGTAGCCGCTAAGGGTGTTATCGAAGGCGTAGGCGACGGCAAATTTGCTCCGAAGAGCAACGTGACTCGCGCTGAGTTCGCGAAGATGCTCATCCGTGGCTTGAATCTGGAGAACAGCTCTGCTACCCAAACTTTCAGCGATGTAAAAGCTAATGACTGGTTCGCACCTTATGTAGCGGTTGCTGCTGAGAAGGGCATTATCAATGGTCGTGGCGATAACAAGTTCGATCCGAGTGCAACGATTACCCGTGCTGAGATGGCAACGATGATCTCCCGTGCGCTGAAATCTGTGAAGGACATCAAGGACCCGGCTTCCCTGTCGGCTCTGAGCGCATTCAGTGATGCTGCCAAGATCAGTTCTTCCCTGAAAGAAGGCGTTGCCTTCGCAGCAAGTCATGACCTGGTCATCGGCAATGCTGGTAAATTCAGCCCTAACAATTCAGCTACTCGTGCTGAGGCAGCTGTAATTATCTACCGCACTATTAACTTTAAATAAAAAAGTAAACTGGAGAGCCTCCTTTCATGAAGATGAGAGGAGGTCCTTCTCTGGGATATTCTAGAATCAACTTGGAGGTAATTTCACTTGTCATCACAAGAATTGGATCTTCGCGATTATTTCCGGATTATCAGGAAGCGACTGTGGATGATCGTCAGTATTGTTGTAATCGTGTGCGCTCTTGCCGGGGTTTACAGTTTGTATATCAAGAAACCGGTATATGAAGCATCCACCAAAATTATCGTCAACCAGACTCCGACCCAGTCGGCGATGACGCAGCTCGATCTTAATCAGATCAATACAAATATTCAACTGATCAATACGTATAAAGAAATTATCAAAACACCGGCTATTCTGGATATTGTTATCAAGAATTATCCGCAGTTCAACATTACTACCGAAGAGCTTTTGAAAAAGGTTAATGTCAGCTCCGTCAACAATACGCAGGTGATGACACTTGTCGTTCGAGATAATTCCTACACACAAGCAGCAGAGATTGTGAATGCCATTTCTCTTGTGTTCAAGCAGGAAATTCCATCGCTATTCAATGTTCAGAACGTATCGATCTTGAATGAAGCCAAAGTGAATCCTCCAGTTGAACCTAGACCCGTCGAACCCAATGTGTTGTTGAATATCGCCATCGCTTTTGTAGTGTCGTTGATGATTGGATTAGGCATCGCCTTCCTACTCGAATACATGGACGATACAATCAAAACGGAAGCGGATATTGAGAAATATCTGGGTCTGCCTACGATCGCGATGATTACAAGAGTGGGACAAGAGAATGGTGCGAAGCCCACTTCGAGACAGGCTCAAGCCCAAGCCCAAGCCCAAACTTCCGGAAAGGCAGGGGACCTTGAACATGTCACAGTCACCAAATAATCAACAACGTCACCTCATTACAGTTACCAACCCGCGCTCGCCTATATCGGAAGCTTTCCGCGCGCTGCGTACGAATATTGATTTTTCTTCGGTGGATGAGAAGATCCAGATCATTATGATTACCTCCTCCGGTCCAGAAGAAGGTAAGTCCACTGTTTCGGCCAACCTGGCCGCTGCATATGCGCAGTCTGATAAGAAAGTGCTATTAATTGATGGCGATTTGCGCAAGCCTACCGCCCATAAGACATTTAAGCTCAGCAATCGCTATGGATTATCCTCTCTACTGTCCAAGCAGGCTGATCTGGAAGATGTAGTTCAGGACTCTGGTGTACCTAACCTGTCCCTGATCACTTCAGGACCGCTTCCTCCGAACCCGGCTGAGATGATGGCCTCCAACCGTATGACCACTGTGCTTCAGGAAATGCGTGAATTATTCGATATTGTGATTATCGACACGCCTCCACTCCTAGCAGTGACCGATGCGCAGATTGTGGCTTCGAAGAGCGATGGCGTAATCATGGTAGTCAGCTACGGCAAGGTTAAACGAGAAATTGCGATGAAAGCCAAGTCCGGCCTAGATCGGGTAGGGGCGAAAATGCTGGGCGTCGTTTTGAATAACGTGAAACGCAAGGCCAGCGAGGGGTATTACTATTATTATTACGGAAATTAACCAGAATCGTAGGGAAAATGTTATTTTTGGAGGCACTGAAAATGACAGCGAAAACTAGAATAGTTGTATTATTCCTCGTAGACCTTGCCATCATCTGGTTCAGTATTGTGACATCTTATCTGTTCCGTTTTTATGATGATATGCCTAGGGAATATTACATTCAAATCTATCAATATGGACTGATCTCAACCGTAACCTTCGGCGGGAGCCTGATTTATTTTGGCTTATATCGGCGAATGTGGCAGTATGCCAGCATCGGAGAAATCATATCAGTCATTAAGGCTATTCTGGTAGGAGCGCTGCTCTCTTACGGCATAGCCTTCATCATTTTACCGGAACGTGTGCCATTTGGCGTAGAAGTTCGTTCGGTGGAGACCATTTTGGTTCTGGTAGGCGGTGTGCGTTTCTTTTGGAGGATGTTTCATAGAGAGCGAATCAACTATAAGGATACACAGACACATACCCTCGTTGTAGGCGCAGGAGATTGCGGTACACTTATAGCCCGGGAAATGATGGGCCCGATGTTTGCTCACAATAAGATCGTGGGATTCATTGACGACAGTATGAATAAATATCATATGACGATATTGGGAATTCCTGTGCTGGGCAATCGTTATTCCATTCCTAGCATTGTGAAAGAACGAAATATCCACGAGATCATCATTGCTATGCCTTCTGTCTCACGCAAGGAGATTTCCGAAATCATTAACATTGCCAAGAAGACAGGCGCGAAGCTGAAGATTATTCCTGCACTCAATGATCTCATCGCCGGCAAAATATCCGTCAAGAAGCTGCGTGACGTTAGTGTAGAGGATTTGCTGGGACGGGAGCCAATTGTCGCAGATATGAACGGCATTCTGGGGTATGTCTATGGCAGAAGCGTATTAGTTACTGGAGCAGGCGGGTCCATTGGTTCGGAGCTTTGTAGGCAGATCCTACCTTTCTCACCGGACAAGCTGCTTTTGTTGGGACATGGTGAGAACAGTATCTATACTATCGAAATGGAGCTTCGCAAGAGCTTTCCGGAGGCGCAAATCATTACAATTATTGCGGATGTACAGGACCGCACCCGGATGATGGATGTCTTCCGCAGTCATAGACCGCAAGTAGTCTTTCATGCAGCAGCACATAAACACGTTCCCTTGATGGAGCGAAATCCTTCTGAAGCGATCAAGAATAACGTGTTCGGCACGCGCAACGTGGCTGATTGTGCTGATAAATATGGTGCCCAGCGTTTCGTGATGATCTCTTCAGACAAAGCCGTGAATCCTACCAGTGTGATGGGGGCGACCAAGCGGATTGCAGAGATGTATGTGCAGAGCCTGAGTGCGACGAGTCAGACCAAATTTTCGGCGGTGCGCTTTGGCAACGTACTGGGCAGCCGAGGCAGCGTGATCCCGGCATTCAAGCAGCAGATCGCAGCGGGTGGACCGGTAACAGTAACGCATCCTGAGATGGTACGTTATTTCATGACCATTCCGGAAGCAGTACAGCTTGTCATCCAGTCTGGTGCTTTTGCCAAAGGTGGAGAAGTGTTTGTCCTGGATATGGGAGAACCTGTGAAGATTCTCACTTTGGCTGAAGATTTAATTACGTTGTCTGGATTCGAGCCGTATGTAGATGTTGAGATTAAGTTCTCAGGAATTCGTGAAGGAGAAAAGCTGTATGAAGAACTCCTGACGGATGAAGAGAACCTGGGTGCGACCCAGCATAATCGGATTTTCATAGGAAAACCGGAGATTATGAACCAGAACCAGCTTGAACTTGAATTCAAGCGTCTGGAGCGTGTACTGCCCGAGGAGCCAGAAGCCATTCGAGAAGTCATTAACCAGATTGTTCCCATGCAGCCGGTCGCACAAGCGGCGATCAGTTGACTAATCTAATTCAAAGCAGGGGGAACCCCTTAATGGTAAAGAAAAAGAAGTGGAAGAAAATTGTGTTCTGGTCCCTATCCATAATCATTGTACTAGGTGTTGGTGGCGCATTCGCAGCTAATTATGCCGTTGACAAACTTATGAATTCCATGGCAGAAGGATTTGATCTGGATGCAGAAGCCACAGTTGTAGCTGATGGACAAAGTAACGATAAATCACCAGATGTATCTGGCCCCGCTAACAATAGTGTTCCAGCACAAGGAACGGACTCTTCTATTGCAAGCCCTTCCGAGGAAGGAAATGGAACCGTGCCGACGAAGAAGCCTGCTGAAGGAGTTTCAGGGACCACTCCGCCAGGAGACAAGGGAACTACTGGAACAGCTAAAGATGGCTATACCACAGAAGTATCTAAAGATAAGGCTAAGGAAATTCAACAGAGTATCACAGTGAAAGATAAAGCCGATGTCGTATCTATTGTTCTGGGTCAACTCAGCGCCTCAGATATTAAGAGGCTGCAAGAGCTTGCACAAGGCGGCTTAACCGTCGAAAAGAAAAAGGAAGCGCGCAGTATTATTCTTGGCAAAGTTAGCGAAGAACAATACAATGAGCTGTCGAAAATCGCCAAGAAATACGGGATTAGTCAAGGGAAAACCCGTGATCAAGTCATCGAAGAAGAGAAGGACGTGACCAAAAGTGAGTAAATTAAAAGTTTCAGCCGTTATGTTGAGCCTGGCAGTGTTAATCAATGTCGCACCATTGTCTGTATCCGCTCCAGCTTCTGTTGCTGCAGCTTCTACGACAACTAAGACCAATACTATTAAGGTTCAGAGCGTGGATGTAAAAATGATATTCGACGGTGTAACCTTGCAGCCGCCAGCTGGCCAGCATGTGTTCATCTACAATAATTCAACCTATGTACCACTGCGCTTCATGTCCTATGCCCTGCAAAAATCAGTGAGCTGGGATGCCAAGAACCTGAAGGTTACCGTAGCAGAGCCTAGCAGTTCGGAATTGGTAGTTATAAAAGAGTTCTTAATGAATGCTGCAAGTAGTGGAGCAAGTTCAGCTCCTGCGGCAAGCATTGCTCTAAATCATATCGATGCTAGTTATGTATTTGGCGGTTCAGCCAAGAAATTGCCTGCAGGCCAATCCAGCTATATCCTGAATGGCTCAGTATATGTACCACTACGTTTTTTATCGGAATCCGTAGGCTATTCCATTAGTTGGGACCAGAAAACCAAGACGATTACAGCAGCATCCGCTGCGTTCAACGAACAAGAGGGCAAGAATAACTCAGGCTCCAATCAGCCTGCCAGTACCAAAGCCCCTACAGCGACTAATGCACCCTCTGCAACACCAACTCCAGCTCCAACAGATGCAGCAGCAGGAAATCCCGGCGGTAGCGGCGGTGCAGGTGGCGGAGGAACAGGAAGCGGTAAAGTTTCTTATGAATCCATCACCAGCGCAACGGAAGCAAAGCTGAATGCGCTCAAAGCTGAGAGTGAATCTGCACTATTCAGCACGGCAATGGAATACCTAGCAGCCAAAGATGATGCCGAGAAGAAAAAGAACATCAAGGCAAAGGGCGTGCAGCAACTGAATTCCTTCAAAGCAAGCTTCAATAGCATAATCGCAGAAACTGAACAAAAACTGAACGCGAATGGTTACAGCACAGCGATCATTAGTGAGTATAGAAGTGCTTTTGAAGAGACTTTAAAACGAGGAATGGCATTGGCGGAAGGATTGGCGGGTTAATATCCGCCTTTCTTTATAATCAGAAAAGCAGAGGTTGAGAACTGAATGAAACCCTATTTGGCTTTTAAAAGAATACTTGATTGGATAGCTGCTTTGTTTCTGATTATTGTGACTTCTCCTATCATGTTAGCAGCAATAGTAGCAATCAAAAAAGATTCCAAAGGCCCTATTCTATTCCGCCAGCAACGGCCTGGTAAGCAAGGTAAGATTTTTACTGTTTATAAATTCAGAACAATGACTTTGGAAAGAGACGTGGAAGGCAATCTTTTGCCGGATATTGAACGGATGACCAGAGTGGGTTCCTTTTTACGTAAGAGTAGTATTGATGAACTCCCACAGCTATTTAATATCTTAAGAGGTGAAATGAGTTTTATTGGTCCTCGCCCCTTACTTGTACAGTATCTTGAACATTACACACCTGAACAAAATCGCAGACATGAAGTGGTGCCAGGCATATCTGGTTGGGCTCAAGTGAACGGTAGAAATACAATCAGTTGGGAAGACAAATTCAATTATGATGTTTGGTACGTAGATCATATAAGCTTTGTGCTGGATGCGAAAATTGTTTTTAAAACGATAAAAAATGTTATGGTTCGTGACGGGATTAATAGCTCAGAAACCAACACGATGCCAATTTTTACTGGGGATACCTTAAAGGGTTAATTTAAAGAGTGTGAAGATTGGGTGATTATGAATTGTCGAATCTATTGATATTGGGTGCGGGTGGACATGGTAAAGTTGTTGCAGATGCAGCAATGGCCACAGGCTCTTGGAGCGGTATAGCCTTTTTAGATAGCAATAAGGATCTTAAGGAAGTTTTAGGATTCCCAGTGGTCGGAGATATAGAGAGCTACACATTCTTTCTCGAACGTTTTCCAGCAGCATTTGTTGCTATAGGACATAACAAGACTAGACTGCTTTGGCTCGAAAAACTTAAACAGGCAGGGTTCCAAATCCCGACTATTATTCATCCGGCTAGTACAATAAGTAGATTTAGTAGTATTGGAAGTGGAAGCATTGTTATGGCTGGAGTGGTGGTTAATGCAGCTACTACCATTGGAGAGGGTTGTATCCTTAATACATCAAGTTCAATTGACCATGACTGCATTATAGAGAGAGGAGTGCACCTATCTCCAGGAGTGAATGTTAGTGGTACTGTCAGCATCAAAAGCTATACTTGGCTTGGGGTAGGTGCAAAAGTATCTAATAACGTTACGATTGGTTCAAATGTTACTGTAGCTGCTGGAGCTGTGGTCATCAACAATGTATCTGATCATGTGATGGTAGCAGGGGTGCCTGCAAAAATAAAAAAAGACTTCGGAGATGAACGGTGATGAATGAACGAATTTTTTTATCCCCTCCTCATATGAGCGGGAATGAAATGAAATACATACAAGAAGCATTTGATACCAATTGGATAGCTCCGCTGGGTACCAATGTAGATAAATTTGAAGAAGAATTATGCGAGTACGTCGGAGTTGATCACGGGCTAGCATTGTCCTCTGGTACAGCAGGAATTCATTTAGCATTGAAATATTTTGGAGTTGGCCCTGGAGATTACGTATTTTGTTCAGACTTAACTTTTGCAGGAAGCTGCAACCCTATCCTCTATGAATATGCAAATCCAATATTTATTGACTCAGAACCTGAAAGCTGGAATATGTCCCCGATTGCTTTAGAGAAAGCCTTTGAGTGGGCCAAAAAAGAAAATAAAATGCCTAAGGCAGTTATTATAGTTGATTTGTATGGTCAGAGTGCCGATTATGACTCGCTGCTTCCAATTTGTGAGCGTTACGGAGTCCCTGTTATTGAGGATGCTGCTGAGGCGCTAGGAGCTACGTATAAAGGAAAGAAATGTGGATCATTTGGACATATCAGTATTTTCTCATTCAATGGCAACAAGATTATCACTACTTCTGGTGGTGGAATGGTTGTCTCTAACGATGAAGAGGCCATAAAGAAGATGCGTTTTTGGGCAACCCAGTCCAAAGAGCCTGTTAGGCACTATGAGCATAAAGAGGTCGGATATAACTACCGGATGTCTAATATTTGTGCGGGTGTTGGGAGAGGTCAGTTGGAAGCTTTGGATAGTTTCATAAATAAGCGAAGAGCTATTAATGAAAGATATAAATCTTTATTGGAATCTCTTCCCGTTGAATTCATTCCAATTTCTGAGATTTCCAAATCCAATTACTGGTTGTCCGTTTTTATGATCCATGAAGAAGGTGGGCATAAAATTCGAGAGCGCCTTTTGGATGAACTAGAAAATCAAAACATAGAAGCTCGCCCTGTATGGAAACCTATGCACTTGCAACCTCTCTTTCATAATAGCATCTACTTTAGTCACTCAGATAAAGTCTCAAAGATACTATTTGATACAGGCATATGTCTTCCTTCTGGCACTGGAATGTCTGAATTTGATATTGAAAGAGTTGTTAAAATCATCAAAGAATCTTTCGAAGTTGTAAAGAAATAATGTTTATAATTATTGCTGGTTAGTTATTTTGATTTTATTGGAAAATGTATATTATATGGAAGTGATAAAGATATGAAACGTATTTTAATTTGTACAACTATTTTATCAACAGTAAAAGCTTTTCTTATTCCACATATACAATTGTTGCAGGGCATGGGTTATACAGTTGATATTGCAGGTAACAAAGATGTAAGTGATTTAGATGCAGTTGTTAATAATGTCTATGATTTACCTTTTCAACGCAATCCTTTATCAAAATTAAATATAGTTGCAGCTCGTGATCTAAAGAAAATAGTAGAGAGTAACAATTATGATAAAATACATTTTCATACTCCTATTGCTAGTGCACTAGGGCGGTGGGTAGCTAAAGGAACAAGAAAAACAGGGACCAAAGTGATGTATACAGCTCATGGATTCCATTTTTACAAAGGATCTCCTGTGATAAATTGGTTAACTTATTATTTAGCAGAGAAATTTCTTGCGAGATATACTGATGTACTGATTACAATAAATAAGGAGGATTATGGTAGGGCGAAGACATTTAAAGCTAAGAATGTGAAATATGTTCCAGGTGTTGGGCTAAATATTGATAAATTCAGGAGTATTCTATCAGATAGATATGAGAAACGATCAGAATTGAATGTTCCGGATGATGCTTTTTTATTGCTTTCTGTTGGTGAACTCAATGAGAATAAAAACCATGGGACAGTTATTAAAGCTTTGGCGAAGTTAAATAACCCAAATACCTATTATGTAATATGTGGGGTAGGATCAAATGCAAACTACCTTGAGAATTTAGCTATGGAACTTGGAATAGCATCTAAGGTCAAACTACTGGGTTTTCGCACCGACATAGCTGAGATATGTAATTGTTCTGATATATTTCTCTTTCCATCTCGTAGAGAAGGCTTGGGGTTGGCAGCATTAGAGGCAATGGCATCTGGTTTGCCTATAGTTACATCTAATGTACATGGAATAGTTGATTATTCAATTAACGGAGTTACAGGATTTAACTATGATGCTGATGATATTGATGGATTTTCATGGGCTATAAATGAATTTATTGTTAATAAGCAGCTAATTGTAAAAATGGGTGATTATAATAGAAAATCACTAAAAGTTTATGAATTGGATTATGTTATTAATGAAATGAGACACATTTATATGAATTATTGATTTCCATATATTTTTAGGAAAGGGGATTAGTGATTGACGCGCGTTCACTAAGAGAATACTTATCTTAAAAAAAATGAAATGGAGACAATGATGAATTTAGGCAAGTTATTATTTAGTATTATTATTCCTGTATACAATGTAGAGGAGTACTTGAGGGAATGTTTGGATAGTCTTATCGAGCAAACATATAAAGGATTTGAAATTATTTTGGTGAATGACGGATCTACCGATAGTTCCGGAATTATTTGTGATGAATACGCGGAAAAATATAATAACTGTTTAGTTTCACATACTTCTAATCAAGGTGTTTCTGCAGCTAGGAATTTAGGGATTGATAGGGCCACCGGAGATTATATAATGTTTGTCGATAGCGACGATTGGTTGGAAAGAGAAGCCTTACAAAAAATACATGAAATATTAATTGAATATCAATATGATATTTTAATGTATGGTTTAATTAAAGACTCTCCTGCCAGAAGCAGAATAATTCTGGAACAGAGAACATCTGAAAGATATTTATCCAATATAGAAGTTGCAAAAAAAATGCCTGCTTTAATCAAAAATGAATCTATAAATAGTGCCATTAAGGTCTATAAAGGTACTATGTTGAGAGACAATAATTTCAGATTCAATACAACTATTGAAATTGCCGAAGATCATTTGTTTAATATACAGTGTTTTTTCAAGGCAGAATCGTTGTATATTTTGGATGAAGTTCTATATCATTACATGTCACGTAGAGATACATCATTATCTAGAAAATTCACGGATAATAAATATAAAAGTATAATAATGGTAAACAATGAATTACTTCATTTAATAAAAGATGATGACAATTATTATGAATTATATGAATCACTATTATATATTCGGTTAAAGAATATTTACTCGTGCTTTATGGATGTGTTTAATCCTAATTGTAACTATTCATTTCGTAGAAAATTGCAGTTCATAGACAATATACTTATTGAGGAGAAAAATACCGATTTTAGTGTTGTTAATAATAAAATGTTCTTCATTCTGGCTATGGCTTTGAAAACAAACTCAAAAATACTCATCTTTTTGATTAGTAAATTAATTTATATTCTCAGGAAGAAATAGAGGTATTTGTATGGAATATTTAATTAGCGTTGTTGTTCCAATATACAACGTCGAACTATACCTAAATAAGTGTGTTGAAAGTATCATGCAACAATCTTATGAAAATATTGAAATTATTTTGGTGGATGATGGTTCGTTAGATAAGAGTGGAGATATTTGTGATGGATATGCCAAAAAAGATAATAGGATTAAGGTAATTCATAAAGAAAATGGCGGGCTTAGTTCAGCACGGAATGCTGGAATACATATGTCTACAGGAAACTATATCTGTTTTATTGATAGTGATGATTGGATCAATAAAGAATTTATTGAAAAGTTGTTTTCGAAAATAATTGAATATGATGCTGATATTGTTGTATGCGGATTTACCTACGAATATGGGGAAAAGAGTATAGAAAATAATTTCATAGGCAGCCAGGAATCTTTGGATAGACATGAAGCGTTGGAAAATTTATTTAATGGGAATTATTTAAATATGACCGTTGCATGGAACAAATTATACAAAAAGAAATTATTTGATACTATACAGTACGAAGTTGGAATAATAAATGAGGACGAAAATATTATTCATGAAATTCTATATAAAAGTTCAAAAGTTATATGTATAGATAAATGTTTATATCACTACAGAATGAGAGAAAATAGCATAACACAAAAGACATTTTCAATTAAAAATTTGGATAGTGTGCATGTATATGAAAATAGATTAGCCTTTTTTGAGGAGAATAATGAAAATGAGTTTGTTGCTTTAACATTACATAAGTACTTCAGAGTTTTATTAAATAATATTTGTAATGTGTATTATAGTGACATTGATAATAAGTCAGTGTATTACGACAGTCTGAAATCTAAACTTGATTCTAATCTAAATAGATTCATCAATTTAAACGACATGAAATTATCAACCAGATGTTTATTATTATGCTATAGAATCAATGCAAAATTAGGCATATATTCCAATAAATTATTGCAGAGACTTAATAGAAAATAAGAAAAAAATTTGAGATAATTTCCTCGAAATAAGATAGTATTTCGGATTATTATGGGTCTACTGAAGTGAAAGAGGTTGATTTTGGACATGGAAATTCTTTTTGTTTTTCTGTATATAATGATGATTTTTTTAAGTCTGTTAATTTCAAAATTCAAATATCAAAAGCTATTACTCCCCAATACAGTTTTTACTATATTATGGGGAATAGTTGGGTTTTTATCCATTGTTGGTGACGTTGGAGCTTTAAGGCCAAGTGCAACAATTCATGTTTATGCCATTCTTACAATAGCTACATTTAATATTACTTACTTTATTTTTACGAAAAAAGCTCATCTAACACCTAATATTAATTATAAGAGTACTATTTTATATGAAATAAATAATAAAGCTGTTTATTTAATAGAGATAATTGCACTCATATTGATCAGCCCTAATCTTGTTGCATCATTGAAAGCCATTTTGGCAAATGGATTGGATTTAACTTATGTAAGAACTCAAACCTATATATTACAAAGATTTGATAGTCAGATATTGATGTTTTTATTTAGAGCAGTTCCTTTGACGTTATTTTCAGTTGTAATGTTATTAGCAATATATAATCTGGTAAATGGTAAGAAAAGATTTCTTAATTTGGTTGTATTTAATTTATTGATAGAAATCCTCACTTTCGGGGGTAGGGGTAAATTATGGAATTTTGTTGCGTTTTTTATAGGTGCATTAATATTAACTGATAGTTTTAAAAAAATAAAAATCAAAGGGAATAAGTACTTGATTTATGCAGTCACTGCTATGGTGATCGTTACTATTTTGCGTGGTGAGGATTTATTAAATGTAATCAAGGCTGCGTATTTATATTTTGTAGGACCCTTTTCATATTTAGAACTGATAATAAGGGACCCTTTAAGGTTTGGTTTAGAAGAACCGGCTATGTATGGCTATCTAACACTAGGTTTTTTATTTGAACCAATTGTCCTTACGCTTAAAGCACTACTAGGTTTGCAAATAGATGTTCCGAGCTATCATTTTAATATCTATGCGCAACCATTTGTTAATATCGGAGACGCAAAAATTGTTTTTTATAATAACAACACAACTATGTTATACACTTTTTTAAGAGATTTTGGACCAAGTGGGGTTATTATAGGAACTTCATTTCTCGCATGGTTAATTTGCTTTTTTCAAAAAAAAGCGATTCAGAAAAATAATCTTAGATATAAAATTATATCAATATTTATGTATTCGATAATTTTGGATAGTGTAAGACTGTATATGCTTACTAATACTACTCTTGTTATTATATTTATCACCTTAATGTTTGCTATTAAAAAACAAAGAAACCAAAATACAGATATTATAGACGGAGTTTATATCGGAAAAATGAAATGAATTGTTAAAGGGAGAAGTGTACATGGGAATCCTTAATAAGGCTAGACTAGTAATGAGCAAGTTTGATTTGTTATTAAAACTCAATAAATTAAAAAACATTAAGAATAATGAGAAAATTATATATTTGTTATCACCTGAACATGGGAATATGGGTGATCAAGCAATTGCAATTGCAATAAGAAAATATCTTCAAGAAAAATTTATTGATAAAGTGATCTTAGAGTTTTCATACACGGAATATATTTTAATAAAAGATAATTTAAAAACAATTTTAAATGATAAGGATCTTATTTTCTTACATGGTGGGGGCAACTTAGGGAATTTATACATAAACGAAGAGAACTTGAGAAGAGATGTTATTAAAAAATTCCCCAAAAATAAAATAATAATTATGCCCCAAAGCATCTCTTTTACGCAGGATAATAATGGTCAGAATGAACTGGAAGTAACAAAAAAGATTTATAGTGAACATAATAATTTGAATATAGTCTGCAGAGAAAATAAGAGTTTCAAAACAGCACAAGAAATTTTCCCGAACAACCAATTATTATTGGCACCTGATAGTGTAATGTATCTAGAGGATTATTATAAGCAAACATTAAGTAGAGATGGTATATTGCTTGCATTAAGAAGTGATAAAGAAAAAGTGCTTGATGATAATTTGGTCACAAATATTAAAAATGCTATAGATGTTTTAAATGAAAATATTGTGTACAGAGATACAATAATCAACAAAAGAGTTAATAAGGAGAATAGAATTTTTGAATTTAATAAGATGCTAGACTCCTTTGCAAGTAGCAAATTAGTAATAACTGATAGATTTCATGGAGTTATATTTTCTGTTATAACTAAAACTCCATGTATCGTATTTAAATCATTAGATCATAAAATATCTGAAGGGATTAAGTGGTTTGCTAATAAGGAATATATTTATTACGCAGAAGCTAAAAATGAAAATTTGAATGATATTATAAAAGAACTTTTGAAAAAAGAGATCGATCCAACTAGTAATGAACTAAAAAATAAGCTTGAAAAAGAAATGGAAAGAATCATTGGATAAATAGGTGAATTTAAAATTATGAATAAATATAGAAAATTAATAAATAATTCAGCTATTTTTGCAATAGGAGATCTTGGAAGCAAACTGATTCTAATTTTTTTGGTTCCGCTATATACATACTATTTATCTACAAGTGAGTACGGTACGATCGATATAATTACAACTACGACTAGTATGTTATTACCAATTATCTCATTAAGTATCTATGATGCTGTATTAAGATTTGTTATGGATAAGGAATATCATAATGAAGTAGTGTTCACTAATTCCTTAGTTGTTACATTATTAGGATCTTTGGTTGCTTTATTCTTTTATCCGTTCTTATCGTACTTTAATATTTTGGACGGATTATTGGGTTATATGTATATAATTTTTATCTTGCAAGCATTGCAATCAATATTCACACAATTTGTAAGGGCTATTGGGGAAATAAAAGTATATTCCTATAATGGCATTTTAATGACGATCGTTACAGCTGGAATGAGTATTTTATTAATAGTAAATTTAGAAATGGGTATGGATGGGTACTTTATAGCTGTAATTATCGGGAATATAATTTCTATAATTCACCTTTTTTTTCAAACCAAATTATACTCGTATATCAAACTAGATGGATTAAATAGATCTATAACTAAAGAAATGCTGATTTACTCTATACCGCTTATACCAAATGCACTAATGTGGTGGATTATGAATGCATCTAATCGTTATTTTATTTTATTTTTTGTAGGAGCCAGCGCGAATGGATTATTCGCCGTAGCAAATAAAATACCTAGTTTACTTTCAATATTAAATACTATATTCTTTAAAGCCTGGCAATTATCAGCTATTGAAGAGTATGAAGATGAAAGTAAGACGAAATTCTATTCTCAAACTTTTTATTACTTTTCAGTTGTTATGTTTGTAGGTACCTCAATTATTTTAATGTTACTAAAGTATATGATGGGAAGCTTAGTGTCGAAAGAATTCTACTCTTCTTGGGAATTCATTCCTTTTCTGTTGATAGGTATAGTTTTTTCAAGCTTCTCAGCTTTCTTAGGTACAAATTATATAGCAGCAAAGAAAACAAAAGGGATATTCAGAACATCGCTAATTGGTGCTGCAATAAATATTATATTAAATCTAATTTTCATACCATTGGTTGGAACAAATGGAGCAGCGATCTCTACAATGTTAAGTTTTCTTATTATATGGATAATGCGCACTTACGATACTAAGAAGTTTATCAATATGAAATTAGACATAACACACATAGTAATAAACTTAGCATTAATTTTTACACAGGTTGTTATATTGTATATGGAATTTAGTTTACTTGTAGAATTTACTATAGAAATTGTATTATTTATTTTCGTAATTATAGTTAATAAAAAGATATTTGAATTGATAAAGCAAATTAGATTTAAGCCAAACGTATAGATCTTGTAGTAAGAATTTTATTATTTACAATACCCAACGAAATTTTCGCTGGGTATTTTTTTATTGATACTTTGGCTAATACAACGCTGAGGATTCTTCATCTATGAATCTTTTCTTTTCTCAAAACACGTCTTTACACCTATTACATTTGACTCTCTTCCTGTATAATTATTCCTTGGAAATAGTTCTCTTCTCCTGATAGATGATAGATAATGAGGGGACAAGAACTATGTATGAACATAGTGGAGGCGATGGTAAGTGAAGGGGAAGAGTATTCGTTATGCGGCAGTCTGGTTGATGCTGCTTAGCCTGTTGTTTGGCGGGGTTGCTAATGCAGCGACGGTTGTGCAGCAGAGCAGTTCATATGTTTTTATTGATGTGAAGACTACATATTGGGCGAATGAAGCCATTGAGAGTATGGCTAGTCAGGGGATTATTACCGGGAATCCGGATGGTACGTTTAAGCCTGAAGCGCCGATTACGCGTGAGCAGCTGGCGAAGCTAATTACGTTGACGTTTGGTCTGGATTTGGTGGAAGCGGAGGAGCCGACGTTCTCTGATGTGTATCCATCTTCCTGGGCCTATAAATATGTGGAGTCCTCCAAGGACTACCTGACAGGTTACTTTCCTATGAAGGGCAAGCCGTTCTTTGATCCTCAGGCCAAGGCTACCCGTGAAGATGTGGCGGTAGCGTTGGTTCGGGCCATGGGTCTGGCTACTGAAGGTGTAGATGCGGACAGCGCACTACGCTGGAAGTTCAATGACTATAGTGATATTTCTCCGCAGCTTGCTCAAGAGGTAGCCGTGGCGGTGGACAAGAAGTTGATTCAGGGCTTCCCGGATGGAAGCTTCAAGCCGAACGCTCCGATCAACAGAGCTTCTGTGGCTACGCTGCTGTATCGGGTGTTAAAGTCCTCTTACACCAATGCGAGCAAAGATGTACAACTGGATGTGCAGGTGCCTGCTAAAGTATCCGATGCTACGCTCAAGATTACGGGCAAAGTCAATGCGGACGCCAAGGTGTACATTAATGAGGAAGAAGTGGAGAACAACAACGGTTCTTTTGCAGAAGCCATCAGTTTGGATGCGGGAGAGAAGGTTTACGACTTTGTCTTCAAAGCCGTTCTACCTAACGGACGCTCCAAGACAGTCACGAAGCAAGTATCTTTTGAAACAACAGGTCCCAAGCTGACGGTACAAGCCCCCGAAACGGCCAACCAGCCATCGGTGAATATCACCGGTAAAGTCACGGACAGCAGTGATACGTATCCAACGGTAACGATTAATGACAAGAGTGTATATGTGTCCTACGGCGGGACTTGGAATGCGGATGTCACGCTTAAAGAAGGGGTCAACAAGCTGGTCATTACTGCAACCAATAAGAACGGTAAAACAGCGGTAGTTGAAAAGCAAATCACGCTCTCGCTAGGTGGACCGGAATTGGTACTCGATACCACTCCTGAAACGGTGAATAAATCCACCATCACACTTAGCGGTAAAGTGACGGATAAGAATGACAGCTCTCCGAAGGTCTACATGAATGACCAATTGATCAGCAGCTACGGTACGTTCAGCAAGGATGTAACGCTTAAAGAAGGTGAGAATGTGTTCGCCTTTAAAGCGACCAACCGTCTGGGTAAAAGCTCGGCTGTCGTCACCAAGAAGATTATTTTCACAGTAGGCGGACCAGAATTAACGTTGGATCTTATACCGGACACTAGTAGCACCAAAACCATTACGTTTTCCGGTAAGGCCACTGACAAGAATGACAACTATCCGAAGATTTATCTGAATGATCAGTTGATCAGCAGCTACGGCACTTTTAATAAGGATGTGACTTTGAAAGAGGGAGAGAACGTATTCCGTTTCAAAGCCGTTAACAGCCTGGGCAAGAGTTCTGAAGTCATTACGAAGACGATCACTTTTGCAATAGGCGGTCCGGAGCTGACGATTGATTTTGTCCCGGAAACAAGCAGTTCGACAACACTGACTCTTACAGGTAAAGCCACTGACAAGAATGACAACTATCCGAAGATTTATCTGAATGACCAGTTGATCAGCAGCTATGGCTCCTTCAATAAAGATGTAACACTGAAGGAAGGGGATAACGTATTTACGTTCAAAGCCGTTAACAGCCTGGGCAAAAGCTCGGAGGTCATCACCAAGACGGTCAAATTTGAAGTGAGTGCACCAGAGTTGAAGCTGGATTATATCCCTGAGACCACTAGCAGCAAGCGGCTTACGTTTACCGGTAGTGCAAGTGATGCCAATGACAGCAGTCCGAAGGTCTACCTGAATGACAAGCTGATCAGCAGCTATGGCAGCATTTATCAAGATGTAACGCTTACTGAGGGGGATAACGTCTTTACCTTCAAGGTCACCAACAAGTTTGGAAAAATGATTACGGTGGAGAAAAAGATTGTGTATACACCTGCCGAGTAATCTTGTAACAGGTTGTGCCATTTTAAGTTACATTTATGCCCGGCGATGATTCGCTGGGCTTTTTTTATCAAGTTGGCCGATTGCTACTTTATGTATACAGTGGATGAATGTTTTGTGAAAAAATCATAATTTCTTTGATTATTCCCCATCCTAACCATGGAGTTTCCATTAGTTTTTATTTATAATGATTATTATCTGGAGTTCATAAACCGTTCAAAAAATATGTAAAAAGTCGTAATTTCGTGTGATATACTTAACACAGCGTTTGTGAATGATATGAAAGATTCGTCATTCGGATATGAGATCGTGACGCAGCAATGCTTACAGCAATAAATGAGACTAGGATGGTGAACTTGCGATGCACATCGTCGTCGTTGGACTGAATTATCGTACGGCGCCCGTAGAGGTGAGGGAGCAGTTCGCTTTTGCGGAACAAGATTTACCGGAAGCGCTTCACCAATTAATGGAAACGAAGAGTGTTCTGGAGGGTGTTGTAGTTGCCACCTGCAACCGGACGGAGATATACGTGGTCGTGGACCGTCTCCATATGTGTGGATATTTCATCCGCAGCTTCATGGAACAGTGGTTCGGGGTGAGAAGTGAGCAATTTACGCAGCATATGTATATATATGAAGACGAGCAGGCGATGGCACATTTGTTCCGTGTGACTTGCGGTCTGGATTCGATGGTGATTGGCGAGACGCAGATATTGGGTCAGGTGCGTAGCGCTTTTTTGACTGCACAGGCGGAAGGGGCTACGGGAACGTGGTTCAATAAGTTGTTCAAGCAGGCGGTTACGCTCGGCAAGCGGGCTCATAGTGAGACTTCGATCGGCGAGAGCGCTGTGTCGGTCAGCTATGCGGCTGTGGAACTGGGCAAGCGTATTTTTGGCATGTTCACTGGTAAGAGAGTGCTCATTCTTGGCGCCGGCAAAATGAGCGAACTAACCGTGAAGCACCTTTATAGCAGCGGTGCGGCCGAGGTGATTGTAGCTAACCGCACATTGTCGCGGGCGGCGGAACTGGCCGAGAAGTTCTCTGGCAAGCCAAGTACGATTGAGGACGCGCTGAAGCATCTTGATGAGGTGGATATTGTGATCAGCTCTACGGGGGCAACAGGTTATGTGCTTACCGCCCAGCAAGTAGCGGAAGGCATGAAACGCCGCCCTTCGAGGCCGCTGTTCATGATTGATATTGCGGTTCCGCGGGATATTGATCCCGAGGCGGCCAATGTATCCGGTGTGTTCCTGTATGATATCGACGATCTGGAGGGCATTGTCGAGAGCAATCTGGAAATGCGCCGCAGCGAAGCTGCCAAGATCGAGGTCATGATCAGTGAGGCAATGGACGAGTTTCAGCTCTGGCTCAAGACGCTGGGTGTTCGTCCGGTGATCCGTGCGCTCCAGGATAAATCGAATGCGATTCATGAAGAGACGATGGAGAGCTTGTTCAACAAGCTGCCAGAGCTGGATGAACATCAGCGTAAGGTAATCCGTCGTCTGACGAAGAGTATCGTGAATCAAATGATGCATGATCCAATTAATGTGATCAAGGAGATGTCCGGGGGCAAGCAGGGAAGTGAAGCCCTTGATTATTTCTCCAAAATCTTCGCGTTGCAGGAGCATATGAATGAAGGCTCACAGGGTGGAGGCTCCCCATCTACCAATCAGGCCCATGGTAAACAAGTAACAGGTGCAGCTGCGAATGTAGTGCTGCCAGGAACAACGCTTGCTCCGGCAGGCCTGCTGGGCAGGTGAGCAGATGCTGTTGAACGGAATATATGATGCCGCTCTGCTGGTGTATGCCTTGAGCCTGCTGTTTGTTTTCTCGGATTGCCTTCGGCGGAGTCCGAGTGAAAAACGGCTGGGCACAGGGCTTCTTGTTGTTGTCGGCCTTCTTCAGCTTACGGGGCTCGGTATTCGCTTTTCCGAGGAGGGGGGGCTGCCGATTTTCACCCCTTATGATTTCTTATTCTGGTTCTCGTTCAGTATTGTGCTGACCTCACTTGGTGTAGCACTGACACGAAGATCGGAGTTTACCATTCTTTTGCTTAGCGTGGCGGGATTCAGCGTGTTCCTGTTGAACCGAGTCTGGCTGACGGCTGAGGATCATACGCTGCAGAGTTGGAGTGCGGTACATGGCTGGCTGGCCGTGCATATTATCCTGGCGAATTTGAGCTTTGCAGCACTGACGCTGGGGACGGCGTTTGCGATCATGTATTTGTTCCTGCATACCCGCTTGAAAAATAAGAAGTGGAGTGACAGAATTCGTCGCCTGCCCAGCCTGGAAGTGCTTGATAAATACACCTATTATTCGGTCTTGGCCGGAACCCCGCTGTTGGTCTTTTCGCTAATAATGGCAGGACTTTCAATCGTAGTGGAAGGACGTCTGCTGCTGTTTCAGGATTTGAAGGTCCTGACCACGCTGATCGGCCTTGGGATTTACATAGCTTATCTTATATTGAAGCGGTCTGGCCAGAATAGTGGAGTGTTGATGGCTCGCTGGGCGATCTCGGGATATGGATTCATTATCCTCAACTTCCTGTTGAACTCCTTGTCGAATTTCCACCGCTGGGGCGGAGAGTGAGGCTGACATGTCACTTTATTTGCCGATAATGCTGGACTGTTCAGGACAACACTGTGTCGTGATTGGCGGCGGAGCTGTAGCGGAGCGCAGGGTGCTTGGTCTGCTGGAAGCCGGTGCGCAAGTTACGGTGATCAGTCCCGAATTGACAGAGGCATTGACCGGCCTTGCCGAAACGAGTCGCTTGATCTGGCTAAGCCGCCACTATGCTCCCGGTGATATCCGCGGAGCCTTTCTCGTATATGCGGCCAGTAATGATGTACAGGTGAACGGGGACGTGGCGCAGGAGGCCCGAACGCAGGGGATTCCCGTGAATGTGGTCAGTCATGCAGAGGTCGGGAGTTTTATTACGCCTGCGGTTCTTCGGCGGGGACGCTTAACAATTGCTGTATCAACATCAGGGGCGGGGCCCGGAGCGGTCACGAGGATCAGGGAGCAGTTGGAGGAGTTACTGGGCGAGGAATACGAACCCTATCTGGATTTTCTGTACCGAATGCGAGGAGAGATCAAGCGCAGGGAGCCATCTTCATCGGTTCGCAGGCATCTCTTGCGCAGGCTGGAAGAGCTTGATGTGTTGGATGAGATGAGACAGGGAACCTTTATAGAGTGGCGTCCGGAGGTCATTGACACTTGGATTGCCGACAACCGGGAGGAATAAGAAATGCGGAAGATTATTGTAGGCAGCAGACAAAGTGCACTGGCACTGACACAAACCGGGCAGGTCATTGCCGATCTGGAGCGGCTGAGCCGGGAGCATGGATTGGAATTCACATTTGAAGTGAAGAAAATCGTCACCAAAGGTGACCAAATTCTTGATGTTACGCTGTCTAAGGTGGGTGGTAAGGGGCTTTTCGTTAAAGAGATTGAACAGGCTATGCTGGACAAAGAAATCGACATGGCGGTACACAGCATGAAGGACATGCCATCCGAGCTTCCGGAAGGCTTGATGAACGGCGCTGTACCGCAGCGCCAGGACCCGCGCGACTGCCTGATCACCGGGGATGGCGCGGGCCTAGAGGGTTTGCCGCCAGGCGCGCGCGTCGGGACGAGCAGCTTGCGGCGCTCCAGCCAGCTCGCAGCGCTGCGGCCGGATCTGGTTATTGAGCCGGTCCGCGGGAACATTGACTCGCGGCTGCGCAAGCTTGAGAGCGGGGAATATGACGCGATCCTTTTGGCCGCGGCTGGACTTGCGCGGATGGGCTGGCAGGAACGGGTCAGCGAGTATTTGCCGCCGGAAGTGTGTCTGCCCGCTGTCGGGCAAGGCGCGCTGGGCATTGAGTGCCGTGAGGACGATGCCGAGCTGCGGCAACTACTGGACTTATATAACGATCCCCACACCGCTGTGACGGTGACGGCGGAGCGGACGTTCCTTGGGGTGCTGAACGGCGGCTGTCAGGTACCGATCGGCGCTTTTGCCATTCTGAAAGAAAGCTTAGAAGGCACCTCAGATGCAACCAATCGCACTGCGGAGCCGGGACGGAACGTGATATCGTTGACGGGAATGGTGGGAACACCGGACGGCTCGACGATCCTGAAAGAGACCTACATCGGGGAAGACCCTGTGCAGGTTGGGAAAGAGGTTGCGCAGCGACTGATTGCTAAGGGAGCGGAGAAGATTCTGGCTGAAGCAAGGGGATGAGGGGAAATGACGGGGAAGGTCTATCTGGTAGGTGCAGGACCCGGAGATGCAAAGCTGATCACGGTTAAGGGACTACAATGTATCCAAAAAGCGGATGTACTGGTGTATGACAGACTGGCCAGTCCAAGGTTACTTAAGCAGATGAAGCCCGGCGGGAACAAGGTCTATGTAGGCAAGCTGCCTGACCGCCACACGATGAAGCAGGAAGAAATCAACCAGCTATTGGTTGATCTTGCGTTACAAGGAAAGACGGTGGTACGGCTCAAGGGCGGCGATCCGACGATTTTTGGCCGGGTGGGCGAGGAAGCGGGACTGCTGCGTCAGCATGGCATTCCATATGAGATCATCCCTGGCATTACCTCGGCGATCAGTGTTCCGGCCTATGCCGGCATTCCTGTGACGCACCGGGACCATGCTTCTTCCCTGTCGATCATCACGGGCCACGAAAGCCCGGATAAGCTGGATCATTCCATTCATTGGGATAAAGTAACGAATGCAACGGGTACACTTGTCTTCCTGATGGGTGTTGCCAAAATCGGATATATAAGCGGTCAATTGATCAAACATGGTCGACCGCCGGAGACACCGGTGGCCCTTGTGCGCTGGGGCACTCGTGCTGAGCAAGAGACACTGGTTGGTACGCTGGCCGATATTGAGGCCAAGGTGCTGGCGGCGAATTTTCAGCCGCCGGCGGTGATTGTGGTAGGCGATGTCGTGCTGCAGCGCGAGGAGTTGATGTGGGCAGAGGCGCTGCCGCTGTTCGGCAAGCGCATCCTGGTCACCCGCTCGCGCAGCCAGGCTAGCGAGCTGGTGGACCGCATTGAGGAACTCGGCGGGGAACCGTACGAGTTCCCGGTGATCGAGACGATCATGCCGGAAGGCGAAGAGAAGAAGGCTATCATCGCCGAAGCGCTGGGCGCGCTTGCGGCGTATGATTGGGTCTTCTTCACGAGTGTGAACGGCGTGGAGTTCTTTTTCCGCCACCTGGAGGAGCTGGGGGCGGACATCAGGCGGCTGTACCGCGCGCGGATTGCGGCGGTGGGGCCGGCGACGGCCAGGGCGCTAGCGCAGCGCGGCCTGGTGAGTGAAGCCCTTCCGGAGCGGTTCCAGGCGGAAGGGCTGGTCGAGAAGTTCGGCGCGGAGCTGCAGCCGGGCCAGAAGGTTCTGCTGCCACGCGGCGATCTGGCACGTGACTGGCTGCCGGACAAGCTGAAGGAGTTGGGCCTGCAGGTGACAGAAGCTGACACGTACGAGACGGTGGTCACCGGCGAGGACGATGATGAGCTGCTCAAGCTGCTGGAGGAAGGTCGTGTACATGTCGTTACCTTCACCAGTTCCTCCACAGTGCGTAATTTCCTGACTATCCTGAAACGGATGGGGGTACAGGACCCACTACCTCTATTGGCAAATGTTAAGGTTGCCTGCATCGGTCCGCTAACACAAAAAACGGCGGAGGAAGCCGGATTAACCCCGGGACTTCTGGCGGAAGAGTCAACACTGGAAGCGCTGGTGCAGGAGCTATGCCGCTGGAATGCAGAAACTCGGCAACATGCATAAATGGTAGGTGTTCCTATGTGACTGAGAGTGTATGTTAGTAGCTGCAGGATTGAATACGGTCTTATCGGAGTTAGTGTAACTGGTGGGGGAGAGTAGGGGCACGTTAGAACCTACCCAAGCGTCGGAAGAAGCAAAGGACTATGAGAACCTAAGTAACCGCTGGAGTAAACAGAGATCCATGAGGACCTGAGTAACCATTTGAGTAAGCTGGGGCACATGAGAACTTGAGTAACCATTTGAGTAAGCAGAGCATGAGAACCTGAGTAATCGCTGGAATAAGCAGAGACCTCTTGGGCACCAGCCCAGCTGCTGACAAGCCTTCATTCTATAGAACCTTGGGAAAATAAGTGCAAATCTGTACCTTAATTTTATTGAAGTTAGGCATACACAGCATTTAACGGCAAAAATGTCGCTTAAATTCTTGGATTGACCTTCGGGGGCTCTCAACACGAGGGAATATAATGCATTTTTGCTCTTAATCACCTAAAATACGTTATTTCGCTAAAAATAAGGTGCGATATTACCTTTAATTTCATCCGACTAATTTTTGTGAGTGACATAGTCTTTCTATCTGTGATGCTGCTTTTCTGTTAGTGATACAGCTATTTTGGGTGTGATTCAGCAATTTAGTTTGTTAAGAATAGAGATACTAAGCGAGATAGTCTTCTTTAAGGTGTTCTGCACACAACTTAACGCACAAAACACAATTAACCTATTTCGGGAGGGAAAAACATGAGTTTTCCAATCATGCGGCACCGCCGTCTGCGTGGCACCGCTGGGATTCGCGGCATGGTGCGCGAGACGGTATTGAATGTGCTGGACTTTATACAGCCGATTTTTGTGACATACGGAACGGGCGTGAAAAATGAGATTAGCTCCATGCCGGGTGTATATCATTTTTCGCTGGATACTTTGAAGGAAGAGGTCGATGAAATTGCGGCGTTGGGAATACCGGCAGTTCTACTGTTCGGGATTCCAGAAACCAAGGATGCCATCGGTTCATCCGGGTTTGCGGAGGACGGTATCGTGCAGGAGGCGACTCGTCTGATCAAGCAGTGGTACCCTGAGTTGCTGGTCGTTGCCGATACATGTTTGTGCGAATTCACGGACCATGGACACTGCGGTATGGTACATACCCATACTGTTAATGGTGTGGTGCATGGAGATGTGCTGAATGATGCCTCGCTGGAACTGCTGACTCGCACGGCGGTATCCCAGGCGAAGGCTGGTGCGGATATTATTGCTCCGTCTAATATGATGGATGGATTTGTACAGGCGATTCGTACCGGACTGGACGAGAATGGTTTTGAGCATGTGCCTATTATGTCTTATTCGGTCAAATATGCTTCGGCGTTCTACGGCCCGTTCCGTGAGGCAGCTGATTCTGCACCTCAGTTCGGCAATCGCAAGACCTACCAGATGGACCCGGCTAATCTGCGGGAAGCGATCCGTGAAGCGGATTCGGATGTGCTGGAAGGCGCGGATATGCTGATGGTCAAACCTGCGCTGGCTTATCTGGATGTGATTCGCACGATTCGTGACCAGTTTGATCTGCCGTTGGTTGCTTATAATGTGAGCGGTGAATATTCAATGGTCAAAGCAGCAGCCCAGCAAGGCTGGATTGACGAGCAGGCCGTGGTGCTGGAGATGCTGACCGGAATGAAACGTGCGGGTGCGGACATTATCATTACTTATTTTGCGAAGGATGCCGCTCGCTGGCTGCGTGGTGGATAGGCTGCACTGATGCAGCAGGCGAAGCAATGGACATCTGCTTGTCTAGGCTCGCTGGTTGCGTGGTTGGTAGGCTGTACGATAAGCGGTGAAGTACTGAGCAGTGCTGAGCGATAAAGTTCTAAGCACACCTGGCATCTGCCGGATGTAAACATATTCATGAACAGGAGTGAAGATAGAATGGGTAATGTGCCACTGGCGCGCCGGGAAGAGGCTTCCCGGAAGGCTTTTGATGAAGCGAAGCAATATATCCCCGGTGGGGTGAACAGCCCTGTGCGGGCATTCAAATCGGTAGGACTGACGCCGGTCTACGTTGATCGTGCAGCAGGTTCGCGTATTTATGATATCGACGGCAATACATTTATTGACTTTGTCTGTTCGTGGGGACCGCTGATTATGGGGCATGCCCATCCTGAAGTGGTACAGGCTCTGCAAGAGACGGCGGCTAAAGGAACCAGCTTCGGTGCGCCTACTTTATTGGAGACGGAAATGGCTAAAACCGTAGTTGAACGTGTGCCGTCTGTAGACATTGTACGTATGGTCAACTCCGGTACAGAGGCGACGATGAGTGCTATTCGGTTGGCCCGTGGTTATACCGGACGCAGTAAAATTCTGAAGTTCGAAGGCTCATACCACGGTCACGCCGACAGTCTGTTGATAAAGGCGGGATCTGGTGTAGCGACACTCGGACTGCCGGATAGCCCTGGGGTCCCGGAAGGGGTGGCGGCGAATACGATCACCGTTCCTTATAATGATCTGGAATCTGTGAAGGTAGCTTTTGAACGGTTTGGCGATGAGATTGCGGCGATCATTGTGGAGCCAATAGCGGGTAATATGGGTGTTGTTCTGCCTCAGCCTGGCTTCCTGGAAGGTCTGCGTGAAGTGACGACTAGCTTTGGAGCATTGCTGATCTTTGATGAGGTTATGACTGGCTTCCGGGTTAATCGTAGCTCTGCACAAGGTTTGTTCGGCATTACACCTGATCTGACATGTTTCGGCAAAGTCATTGGCGGCGGTCTTCCAGTTGGCGCTTACGGTGGTAAAAGAGAGATTATGGAGCAGATGGCTCCATCCGGGCCGATCTATCAGGCGGGTACGCTCAGCGGTAATCCGCTGGCCATGGCCGCAGGATTGACCACGCTGAAGCTGTTGACCCCGGAAGTATATGATCATCTGGAGAAAATGGGAGCTAGACTGGAAGCGGGAATGAAACGCAATGCCGAAGAAGTCGGCATCCCGCTGACGATCAACCGTGTGGGCTCCATGGTATGTCCGTTCTTCACCGAAGGTCCGGTTGTCAATTACGATACTGCTAAAGCTAGCAGCCTCGACACATTTCGCCGTTATTTCGGCGAAATGCTGACTCGTGGCATTAATGTGGCACCGTCCCAGTTTGAGGGCATGTTTGTGTCCGCAGCACACAGTGAGCAGGATATTGATGACACCATTGAGTGCCATTACAATGCCCTGAAGGCCCTGTGACAGCGGTGAACGGGGGGATTATCGGCGGCGGTTCCTGGGTTAAGCGCGGGGAGTGGCTGGAAGCCATGCCCGGCAGGGTTTTGACAGGTGCGGAGGATAAGGAAGCCGCTATAGACACTTGGCTGCTAACTACAGTGGGGATGCCCCAGAAGCTGCATATGCGGCTACGTCATGAGAAGGGCATTCTGAGAAAAGGGGACCGGCTGCGGCTGGCCCTTTTTCCCTTCCGCGAGGCCGGGATTGAAGCCGTATTGCAGCCTCTTGACGTCCTCTTTGAGGATGATTTCTGCTTAGTCGTGCACAAGCCGGCAGGCGTGGCGGTGCATCCTGACGGTAGCAGCAAAGAGGTTACGCTGGACCATCTGGTTGCAGGACATTATGCTGCCTCCGGGGGTGGTATTGCCGTTCGTCATATTCACCGGCTGGATAAGGATACGACGGGTCCCGTGCTATATGCTAAGAATGAATTTGCCCAGCTCGTCTTTGACAGCAACATGCGCGACAAATCTATCTCACGGCATTATGTTGCCATCGCTGAGGGCAAAGTATCTTCCAGCCTTAAAGTAATCAATGAGCCAATCGGGCGCGATCGGCATCATGCGGCGCGCAGAAGGGTATCGCCAAGCGGTCAGTCTGCAGTAACGCTGATTACCGGGCGAGAGCAGCTGCACGGGGGCACTTTACTGCGTGTGCAGCTGGAGACTGGCCGGACGCATCAGATCCGCGTCCATCTCAGCCATGCTGGGCATCCGCTGTACGGGGATGACCTGTATGGCGGGCCAGCCTGGAAGCGGGATAACGGGACGGGTGGTGCCAGCTCTTTGAAAGGTCGTCAGGCGCTGCACGGG
This sequence comes from Paenibacillus sp. NPDC057934, assembly GCF_042887565.1. Classification (NCBI taxonomy): domain Bacteria; kingdom Bacillati; phylum Bacillota; class Bacilli; order Caryophanales; family Paenibacillaceae; genus Paenibacillus; species Paenibacillus sp. NPDC057934. Next base: position 44,928 of record NZ_JBHVPB010000008.1, on the reverse strand, counting down.
GAGCAACTGGTCTTCCGGCACCCCTGGACCGGGGAAGAGCTTGCGATCAGCGATCCATGGCCAGCGGATATGCTGGAGTTACGCGAGTTGCTGATGGATGTTTGGCAGGCGTAAGGCATACGAGTAGATAAGATTATCTAAGGGACTGTCCCAAAACTAGGTATATTCCTTGATGAGTTACCCATCTACTAAAAATAATGCAAAAAATAGAACATGGCGGTGCTCAGGAGGATTCCTGAGCCCGCCATGTTTTATTTGTGATTAACGTCCCCCCTTTTTGAGCAAAGGACAGGTAAGAGACAGACAAGAGACAGACAAGACATAAGCAAGAGATAAGCAAGAGATAAGCAAGCCCAAGCCACTCGCCCTCAGCGTGCGTGCGAATCCGGTAAAGTAGAAGTGGATGTACCAGTCTTTAAACAACTGGAAATACTCCTGTTAATTTTTCGAAAATGGAGGGTTTCCAAATAATAACGGGAAACACTCCCGTTAATTTCTAAGATCCTTCTCAAATCTCCTAAAACAGGGGGGAATAACTGGAGAATTTCCTTTTAATTCGAGCAAAATGCTTAAAAGGGGAGGATTAACAGGAGATTTTCCTGTTAAATAAGAGCCAAGCTCCATGGTTAGGGCTGAGGATCTGCATCAGGTTCTGACAAGTCACCATGCTGCGCTACGGGCTCTGACAAATCTACCGGCAGCGGTTGTGGGTTCTGACAAGTCTACTATGCTGTGCAACATGCACACGGCGGTGCAAGCTCCCCTTTTATTATTATTCCAGAGCTTCAGCCCTGCGTTTGAGATGGAGCGTGCTCTACCGCATCGATTTTTGGATTATATAGAACGCACTTATAATAACAAACATGGCCAAGAAAAAAGAGAGCTTACATAAGAAGGTTCGAAGTGCAATTAACAGCATTTTCCTACCTTAACTCTTCCAGAATACCCCGTGCAGCGTGCTTTTTCGGAAAAAAGATACAATAATGACCTTATTTTCCCTCGTTTCCCTATAATGAAGAAAAATAAGGTAACAAAATGCTGTTAGTTGAGGAGTTGACTCTTCTTTTTTACTGTTAAGATGACTGGTGAAGGAAAATACTGCTTCTTGTGGTTGAAATGAGCGTTTATTTTACTGTCCACTTGAAGGGAAACGTTCACTTTTGGAGTAACTATTATTAGGTCAACCAGAGATTACTGGTTGTACCCGTTGCGCTCAGTGTAGCCCCGCGAGAGGCCCCGTTTTAGTACAACTGGTTACCTAGAGTATCCCTCGCGCCGGGCTTCTTTTAGCACATTTTGTTCTCCCAGTATCGCTCCAACCTCCACGCATCCCTTGTTCAAATGCCGCACTTACCCGTTACCCGCTGAATCGTGAAGGCATACAATACGTTGTTGTTATGGTTCTTCAAATAATCCTGTCCGCCTAGTAGCAGTCAAAGTTGTCATGCCTCTCTGTTTAAAGCATATACATGAGGGGAGTAACATTTTGGGCTTATGCTCTGGGCTTGTCTCAGGGTTAGATTATGCCAAGAAGGAGGACATTTCCCGTGTTTGACCAGTCCCACGGCTTGCGGTTTGATATTTATGAACGGATTCACCTGCCGGCAGAGCTGCCTGGAATAGCAGAACTGGAAGAGGTTGAGCTGCTTCCGGACATCCAGGTAATTCAGCGGGAGGACCGGGCGGAGCTGTATGGCCAGCTACTGCTTACCGGTCTTTACCGGAGCGAAGATGACGTGACGCAGCGTCTGGATCATGCGATTCCCGTTGAAATTACAGTTCCGCTGACACGGATCAGCTCGCTTGAAGACATAGGGGTGGAGATTGAGAACTTCGATATCGATCTGCTCACGATGCGTACGGTGAATATTACGGGTGTGCTGTCGCTGCGAGGCATCGAAGGCACAGAGGCTGTGCCGGCCTGGCAGGAAGAAGAGTATACGGTAGCCTATTCTCCCTCTGCTGAGCAGAGACCAGGCCAAGCGTCTGCCGGGAACCCGCCCGAAGGGGATGCGCTGTACGAGAATTCGATCTGGACCTATGGCGAAGGTGCAGCCGAGGAGACTTCGATAGAGGAGCGGGAAAATACTGTAGCAGCAGCGGAAAATCTGGCGTTTACCGATACTGAGACTGCGGCTTTTGCAGCATTGGCCGACCCTGTTGATGCTGCGGAGCCTGCCCATCACTCACAGGACAAAGAGCAGGAACCCCGGGTATTCACACATAGTTTGGAGTCTCTAACTGGTCCGCAGTCTGGCAGTCCCCAGTTCACTGAAGCTCAATTCACTGAAGCTCAATTCACTGAAGCTCAATTTATTGAAGCCCAGTCAACTGGAGTACAATCCGCACCTGCAGAAAACTGGCTCAATTCCGAGCATTGGAATCGCGAAGAGACCGGACAGCCGGCTACTGAACTGCTCTCCACAGAAGTGGAGAATAATGCTGCCGCTGTCAGCGGCTCTAATTCAGAGATTGCAGAAGAGCCGTCACTGGCCGCTGTACATTCCTCTGAACAAGCAGAAGCCAATCCGGATGAGACAGCGGTCCACGAGGCAGAGCCTGTCCTGGCTGCAGATTCGTTGTCCCAGGAAAGCGAGGCTTCCCTCGAGGAGAAACAAGATCTCAAGGTTGCGCTGGGCAGTAAGAAGGAAGAAGCCACGAAGGAAAAAGAACATCTTACGTTCTCTTCGTTGCTAAGTTCTAGCAAGAGCCGCAAAGAGCAGGAGGCTCTTCAGGCTGAGGAGTTGGTTGCGGAGGCCGCTGCTGTCCCTGAGGTCGGCAATGGTACGGAATGGAAAAGCCGGTTCATCAGTTCTTCTAGCAGCAGCAACCTGTTTCGAAAAGTCCGGCTATGCATTGTGCAGCGAGAAGAAACGCTCGATACGATTGCCGAGAAGTACCAGCTCAGCGCCCGTGAACTGGGCCTCTATAACCGGCTTAGCGGGCAGAACGTTGAAGAAGGTCAGGTTTTGTATATTCCGTAATAAACGCTGCACTTGCCCAGGTTGACTATGTTTAACTCTAAATGTATTATGGAGTAAGCACTATCTAGTCAAAGACTGGGAACGGGAAGAGTAGGCGGTAAGCCCTTCAGAGAGCGGAATTGCAAGTGCTGTGAAATTCCGCAGGATCCAGCCCCCGAAGTCGCCCCGGAGTCGCCCCTCTGAGCTTGTCTTTCATTCTGTGGAATCCAGGTTAGGAAGTGGCCGGTAGCAGCCGTTATCTGTACGAGGTGTCGCACTGGGTTTCTGGCCTACTTCCGGGTCAAGAAGCGGAGTTTTATTTTTCCATTGGTGCGAAACAAAGGTGGTACCGCGAAAGAATGGCCTTTCGTCCTTTGAGACGAGGGGCCTTTTTTGTTTTTTTTCAATCTAAAACAGGTATAGCTGTAATCAAACGATGTTATATGGAGGGTATAGAAATGGCTGAACACAATAACAATTCATCCGAGGCGCTGTCGGGCCAGCAGGATTCAGAGGCAGAGAACGCGACAGCCCAGGATTCCAAGAATGGTATGCCGACAACATATGATCCCAAGGCAGCGGAGAACAAATGGTATGCCTACTGGTCAGAGAACGGTTTCTTCAAGGCAGGTGGACGTCCGGATGCTAAGCCTTACAGTATTGTTATCCCGCCTCCGAACGTTACCGGTATGCTACATATCGGACATGCGCTGGATTTCACCCTGCAGGACATTCTAATCCGTACTAAGCGGATGCAAGGCTTCGATACCTTGTGGCTTCCGGGGACGGACCATGCGGGCATCGCAACTCAAGCCAAGGTAGAGCAGAAGCTTCGCCAGCAGGGAGTATCCCGTCATGATTTGGGACGTGAGAAGTTCCTGGAGCAGGTATGGGACTGGAAAGAACAGTACGCAGCAACGATTCATGAGCAATGGGCCAAAATGGGCCTTTCCCTTGACTACTCCCGTGAGCGGTTTACGATGGATGAAGGCATGTCCAAGGCGGTTCGGGAGGTCTTCGTGAAGCTGTATGAGAAAGGCCTGATCTATCGCGGCAAACGCATTATCAACTGGGACCCTGCTGCCCGTACAGCGTTGTCTGATATTGAGGTTGAATACAAGGAAGTTAACGGACATTTATATCATCTGCAGTATCCGCTCAAGGATGGCAGCGGCCACATCACGGTGGCGACTACGCGCCCAGAAACAATGCTGGGAGATACGGCAGTAGCTGTGCATCCAGAAGATGAGCGCTATAAGGATATGATCGGCAAAACGCTGATTCTCCCTATTGTTGGGCGTGAGATTCCGATTATTGCTGATGATTATGTTGATAAGGAGTTCGGAAGTGGCGCGGTTAAGATTACGCCGGCCCATGATCCGAATGACTTTGAAATGGGCTTGCGCCACAATCTCCCGCAAATCAATGTGATGGACGAAAGTGGCACTATGAACGCTGAAGCTGGACCGTATCAAGGTCAAGATCGCAGTGACTGCCGGAAGGCGATTACGGCTGATCTTAAGGCGCAGGGTGTGCTGGTATCCATCGAGGATCACGTGCACCAGGTAGGCCACAGCGAGCGTTCTGGCGCGGTAGTTGAGCCTTATCTGTCTACCCAATGGTTCGTGAAGATGCAGCCGCTGGCTGAAGTGGCGATTGCTGCGCAGAAGGAAGGCAATGGCGTCAACTTTGTGCCGGAACGTTTTGAGAAGACCTATCTAAACTGGATTGAAAATGTACGCGACTGGTGTATCTCCCGTCAGCTATGGTGGGGACACCGTATTCCGGCTTGGTACTCCGAATCTACAGGGGAAGTGGTTGTTGCCCGTGATGAGGAGGAGGCACGCAGAATTAGCGGTCTTGATGATCTCAAGCAGGATGAGGATGTACTGGATACTTGGTTCAGCTCCGGGCTATGGCCGTTCTCGACAATGGGCTGGCCGGACGAGAACAGTGTGGATTATCAGCGTTATTACCCGAACAATGTACTTGTAACGGGTTACGATATTATTTACTTCTGGGTAGCTCGGATGATCTTTACCGCTCTGGAGTTCACGGACAAGATTCCGTTCTCCGATGTGCTGATGCACGGACTGGTACGCGATGCTGACGGTCAAAAAATGTCCAAATCGCTTGGTAACGGCGTAGATCCGCTCGAAGTTATCGAAAAATATGGCGCAGACGCGATGCGCTATATGATTTCTACCGGCAGCACGGCAGGTCAGGACCTGCGTTTCCGCTGGGAGAAAGTGGAGCAGGCGCGTAACTTTGCCAATAAGATCTGGAATGCATCACGCTTTGCACTGATGAATCTGGAAGGTGTAACCTTCGATGATATTGACATTACTGGTGAGCTCGGCACAGCCGACCGCTGGATTCTGCACCGCTTGAACGAAACTTCTCGCGAAATTACGCGTCTAATTGACGCATACGAGTTCGGCGAGACGGGCCGTGTGCTTTACAACTTCATCTGGGACGATCTCTGTGACTGGTATATCGAGTTCGCCAAATTGAATCTGTACGGCACGAATGAAGCCGCCAAATCGAAGACGCAATCGGTTCTGGCTTATACGCTTGATCGTACACTGCGTCTGATTCATCCGTTCATGCCGTTCATCTCGGAAGAGATCTGGCAGCATCTGCCGCATGAAGGAGAGACGATCACTCTTGCAGCTTGGCCGGAATATGACCAGGCACTGGAGAACGCCGAAGCTGTTGCGGAGATGAATATCCTGATGGATATTATCCGCGCTGTCCGTAATATCCGGGCGGAAGTGAACGTGCCGATGAGCAAGAAAGTTGACCTCATCATTAAAGCCGGAAATGAAGACATTCTGGGCATCATCCAGCGCAATGACAATTACATCAGCCGCTTCTGCAACACCTCATCGTTCGCGGCCGGTCTGAATCCGGTAACCGAGGGTAAGGTGATGTCGGCTGTAGTCACTGGTGCTGAGCTGCTGCTGCCGCTGTCCGGGCTGATTGATATTGATCAGGAAATTACCCGCCTGGAAAAAGAAGTGCAGACGCTGAACAGCGAAGTTGAGCGCGTGGAGAAGAAGCTGAGCAACCAAGGCTTCGTAGCCAAGGCTCCAGCAAAAGTCATCGAAGAGGAACGGGCGAAACAGGCCGATTATTCCGCCAAACGGGAAAAGGTTCTTGCCCGCATCGCAGAGCTGAGAGGATAGACGACATGGAAGACATGATCCGGGGCGGAAGTAACGCCCCTCTTGGAACCTATACAGAAGCCGTGGACTGGATTAACAGCCTCATTCCATTCGGTATCCGCCCGGGACTAGAGCGGATCTACCTGATGATGGAGCGGCTCGGCAATCCGCACCGCCGGCTCAAATTTATTCATGTGGCAGGGACGAACGGGAAAGGTTCGACCTGTGCCTTTTTGACAAGCACTTTACTGCAAAGCGGCTATACAGTAGGAACCTTCACCTCGCCGTTTATCACGAAATTTACGAACAGATTTCAGTATAACGGCGAGGATATTCCCGAACAGACGTTGCTGGATGTGGCTAATACCTTGCGTCCGTTGGTAGAAGAGATCGCAGCAAGCGAGCTGGGATCGCCAACAATGTTTGAGGTGGCCACAGCACTGGCGATTGTCTATTTTGCGGAGCATGCTTATCCTGATGTAGTCGTATGGGAGACTGGGCTTGGGGGAAGGCTGGATGTAACGAACATCGTGACCCCTATTGTCTCTGTTATCACCAACGTCGGCTATGACCATACCGATGTGCTAGGAGACACCTTGGAGCTGATTGCCACAGAGAAGGCCGGAATTATCAAGCCCGGCGTACCTGTGGTTAGCTGTGTGACCCAGCCGGAAGCGGTAGCGGTGCTCAAGAAAAAGGCGGCTGAATGCCGCTCCAAGCTCTACCTTGCCGGAGAAGATTTCAGCTATGAAGTCACCGGAATTCGCGAGGGTCTGCAGACCTTTATGTTCAAAGGTCCTTTCCGATCAATTGAGATTGGCATCGGATTGAAGGGCGAACATCAATGCAGCAATGCTGCCGGGGCCATGATGGCTTTGGAATCCTTGCGGCAGTATATGGCGTTCATGCTGGATGATGAAGATGTGCAGGAAGGCTTCCGCCGCACTTTCTGGGCCGGAAGACTGGAAGAAGTATCTCCAAGGATTGTGCTGGACGGCGCCCATAATCCGGAGGGGGCGGAAACTCTCGCCAAGAGCCTCCCGCAGTTCTTTAAATACGATAGATTAAATTTGCTTATGGGTATGTTGGCAAATAAGCATCATGAATCGTACTTCAAGCATATACTGCCTATAGTGGATACGCTCATCCTGACCGAACCAGATTTCCGGAAGAAAATGGACGCGGAAGAACTGCAGGCGATTGCAGAGAGCCTGCGGGAGAAATATGCCAAAGAAAACTTGGTGATTATAGTAGAACGTGATTGGGACAAAGCGCTGCAATTGCTGAAGTCGACGACAGCTCAGGAAGACCTGGCTGTGGTCTCCGGCACGCTGTATTTAATATCTGATGTGCGCGGTGCGATTTTGCAGCAACCCGATTCTGAAAAAGGCTGGTGACAAACTGTTGGATACTACTGAACGTGTGCATTTTATAGGGATCGGCGGCTACGGTATGAGCGCGATTGCCCGGGTAATGCTAGAAATGGGATATACGGTGACAGGCTCTGATGTCGCGTCGCAGGAATTAACGGATAAATTGATTGCCAAAGGTGCGAAGGTCTATATTGGACATACCGCTGAGCAGGTTAAGGGCGCGGATTTGGTCGTCTACTCTACCGCTTTGTCCAACGACAATGTGGAATGGGTCGAAGCGGAACGGCTGAAGATTCCGATTCTGCACCGCTCGCAGATGCTGGGCCGACTGCTGAATGAACGGAAGGGTGTTGCTGTTGCTGGCGCCCATGGTAAGACCACAACTTCTTCTATGATCGCCCTGGTTATGGAAGAATGCGGTGTGGACCCTACCTATATTATCGGTGGGGAAATTATGAATATCGGTACGAATGCCAAGGCGGGACAAGGGGAGTTTGTCGTTGCGGAAGCGGATGAGAGCGATGGCTCATTCCTGCAGTACCATCCTTGGCTTGGTATTGTTACGAATATTGAAGCCGACCATCTGGAGAATTACGGAGGGGACTTTGGCCGCCTGAAGGCTGCTTACGTGCAGTTTATGAACCAACTGCGTGAAGATGGCACTGCTATCGTATGCTCGGATGACGAGAATGTTATCTCTCTGTTGCCTGAAGTGAAAGGCAATGTAACGACTTATGGTATCCATTCGCCGACGGCGGACTACATTGCAACTGACATTGTGCTGGGCGACAGACAGGTCTCCTTCACCATGAACGGTTATGGCGAGGTGCTGGGTCGGATTGATTTGTCCGTACCGGGACAGCACAACCTGTACAATGCAATGGCTACGGTGATCACCTGTCTAAAATCGGGGATTCCGTTCGAGAATATTGCCAAGGCTATTGTCAATTTCCATGGTGCCAAGCGCCGATTCCAGGTTCTCGGTGAAGTTGATGATATCCTAGTCATTGATGACTATGCACATCACCCGACGGAGATTCAGGCGACCATCAGTGCTGCCAAGGCAACCGGCAAGCGAATTATTGCCGTATTCCAGCCTCAACGGTATACCCGCACCTTCTTCTTGCTGGATGCCTTTAGCAGAGCTTTCAGTGAAGCGGATGAAGTAATCATTACCGACATCTACTCACCGGCTGGGGAGAAGCAGATCGAAGGCGTAACCTCGGCGAAGCTGGTAGAGCTGATCAAGCAGAACAGCAACGCTGGTGCAAGGCATCTGCCTACCAAGGAAGATGTTGTGACCGATCTGCAAGACCGGATCGCGTCCGGAGACCTCGTGATTACGATGGGTGCAGGTGATATCTGGAAAGTGGGCTATACGCTGGCTGATCAATTGAAGAAACGCTAGCATCAGGCAGAGACCAACCAGGGAATCAGTGATTTCCATTTGAATTACACCTCTTAAAGGTTACCCGGGATAACATTTGTTATTCCGTTACCTTTAAGAGGTGTTTTTTGTAGGTGAAGAATTATTTAAAATTTGAAGTGAAGAATCATTGTTTTTTTGCCGATAAAGCCTTAGGATACATCTTGGTATTGATAAATGAGTGACTCTCTCGTACATGGTGGTGTACTAATGAGCTTTCAGATTGAGATAGAGACAATGATCACTGCGTTTATTTTTGGTAATTTATTTACTATTCTTCTTGTAACCTCTTATCAATTTCGATCTCCCAGAGATTCTGCGTCCCGCCTGTTCACCTTATCTAAATGGTTGCAGCTTGGTTACTGGAGCTCTCTACTGATCTGGAATGATCTCCCTCACGGGTTTATAATACCAATCAGCAATGGCCTGATGCTCTGCGGGGGTTGTCTGGAAATGCTGGCTTTGCTCAAAATGATGGGGTTGCTGGGGCGCAAGGTGAAGATATATTACACTGTATTTATTGTTGGTAGTGTACTCAGCTATGCGATTGTCGCTTTGTATTTTAACCAATCTGGTCTGCGCATCGCGACGGTCTCATTATGGGTAATGCTGTTCATTCTTTATCCAGCTCGCCTGTTGACAGCCGACCAATCTGCTTCGCCACTGCAAAAAATGATGGGATCGCTGTTCTACGTCTATGCCTTCATTTTAGGGGTAAGGGCAGTAGTGGCCATTGGAGAGCCGAGGATGACTGTGTTCAGCGGCAATCTATCTCAGGAATTATATTACATCGGCTTGTATTTAATGATGATTTTATACAATGCGGGCTTTTATCTGCTGTCGAATGAGCGCTCCCACGAGAAGCTGAAACGAATTGCGGCCTATGACGAGCTTACCGGAATCCTGAGCCGCCGGGCCTTTATGAGTGAGACCAGGCTGAAGCTGGAGCTTGCTGCGAAAAGAGAGGCATGGATATCTTTTCTCCTGCTGGATATTGATCACTTTAAGCAAGTGAATGACAGTTGGGGACATACTATTGGGGATAAAGTGCTCCAAAGCTTTGCGCTTACCACGCAAGACAAGCTGGGTATGAGTGATCTGTTCGGCAGACTCGGCGGCGAAGAATTCGCAGTTCTGCTCGAGGGGGCGAATAAAGAAGAAAGCAGCCGCAAGGCGGAGGATATTCGGCTCGCCATAATGAACTCGATTTTTCCGGATCTTCCACTGAAATATACCGTAAGCATAGGTGTTATCACGATCCGGCCTCTTGGCAACTCTGATTTGGACAAACTTTATAAAATCTCCGATGCGGCGTTATATCAGGCAAAGCAGAACGGGAGAAACCAAGTGGTTCGCTCTGAATGGGCCTGATTCCAAATGAAGAAGCATCCAGTTTGTTAACGCTTAGGGGGTGAAATTATCAACATCAACTTTAATCTGAATACACTACTGATCTGCCTGATGCTCGGGAATCTGTTTACAGTGCTGCTTATCTTGGCCTATCGGTCCCGCTATCCCAAGGATATGACCTCTTCCGTATTTATTGGTGGCAAAGGTCTGCAACTGGCACTACTCGTCGTGTTGATGCAGAGAGATTTCATCCCCTTCGAATGGATGCTTCCGGTTGTGATCTTACTCAGCATCAGCAGTGGAATGGTGGAGTCCCTGGCCTTGTTACTGCTTCTGGACGCCTCGAGTCCCGTGATTCAGAAACGTTATTATCTATGGGTAGGAAGTGCCGCTGTTCTTCTGTTGTTTCTCCATGTAGCTTTTGGGCAGGGACGTCTCCTCTCTGCGGGGCCGGCTGTGATCAGTGCAATTTCACTGCTGTATCCCACTTACAGACTGGCAGTGAAGAGTAAGGATTCCCCTTTGCAGAAAATGATGGGTCTGCTGTACAGCATAGCCATTGTGGCTCTTGGCTGTGGTGCTTTTACCATTCTATATCCTGAAAATTTGTTGAGTGCGCAAGCCGAACAAGGCCTGCAGATGTTCTTCCGTATGGGAATTTATCTGCTGATGTTCCTGGGAACAGCCGGATTTATGCTGCTCTCGAGGGAACAGTCCTACGCTGAACTGGAACGGGTAGCGACCTATGACGAGCTAACGGGTATTCTTAACCGCAGATCGTTTGTCTTGCGCGCCCACAGGCTGATCGCTGCGGCAGCGAAGGAAGTCACGCCGTTTTCGTTCCTGCTGATGGATATTGACCATTTCAAGAGTGTTAATGATACATACGGGCATGATACCGGGGATAAGGTGTTGAAGGACTTTGCTGTCAAAATAGTACAACAGCTTAGGGATGAGGATATCTTCGGCCGATTCGGCGGGGAGGAGTTTGCTGTGCTCCTTCAGCGGGCAGACGAAGCGGCAAGCGATGAAATTGCCGAACGGTTGCGGACTTCGGTCTCAGGGGCGGTGATCAATGGCGTCTGGCTCGATTATTCTGTCAGCATTGGGATCATCAGCGTGCGATCCAGTGAACGAATCTCGCTCAACGCATTATATAAGCTGACCGATACCGCACTTTATCAAGCCAAACAAAGCGGCCGCAATCGTGTGGTGCGCAGCCAAGGCAACAGCACTCATCCAGATATAAGTTAGATGGGGGCTGTTTTGCATCACTCGCTGAAAGGGGAGGCGCTGTAAGATCATCTGGGACAAATTATATAGTGTCTACCTATATATATATGAAAAATAATTCTTTTATCCTATAAATCGACACCGCTTTGGCGAAAAATGAGTTACTATAGGTATGCATCTAAAGTTTCATATTAGAGTTAGGATGCTTTTTATCCTGCTTTTTTGTGCGCGAATATCTTGGTAACGATTATTTCTATAGAGCAACAAGGAGTCGAAATTCATGCGTAAGAGATTATTATTCCTGTCTGCCCTTACCCATAGTCAGGAAGACGGCGAAGGCTGGATCAGGACGAGAAGTATTCTTGAGATTTTACTGGAGAAATATGATGTTGATCTGCTGTTGTATGGCAATCATTATACAGCTGATCTTCCGCAAGCGGGGAGTTCACTCATGGTTCATCAGGTCAAGATGATGGGCTCTTTGCGGGGGAAGCAGCAGGGGTCGCTATATACGCCGGGAAGACGGTTCTATCCGGGAAATACCAGCAAAGAAATGAAGCTTGCTATTGCTGAGCTATGCCATATGAATTCATACAGTCATGCCTTTTTGTCCTATAACTTGCCCGGTAGTTATCTGGATATTCTGAACCGGGTGCAGCCTGGGATTACCTTGATCATGGATGCCTTCCAGCCACGGACTGGACGCACCTATTCAAAGACAGGCAGAAAAAGAATCTTGATTAAGCCCTATGACCATCTGAATGCTGCGCGGTTGCGCAAGGACATGCAGCGAACCATGAACAAGACTGCGCTGCTGCTTGCGGCTTCGGAATGGGATGCTCTTTCGTTCAAAGCGGTATCCTTCGAAGATGCTGGCAAGGTACAGGTGCTTCCCTCGTTTATCAATCTTGATAAATATGAGAAAGCAGAGCCAGTATTTAAAGAAGACGGAGTTGTTCTTCATTGGAATATGAGTACCCCGCAGGGGAAGCGTGCTGCACTGCTCTTTCAGCAGAATATTCTTCCGGTGGTCCGTGAGAAGGTACCCGGCACAAAATTCTATATCATCAGTAATTTACTGGAAGCTGAAGTTGTGGAATCGCTTAAGGAAGAAAATGTATTCATAGCAGCCTCCAATGAAGAGGCGATTCATTACATACGTCAATCTAAGGTCTTGTTTGCTCCTCTGCTAGAAGGAATAGAAGCCCGTCCGGAAATTCTGGAGTCATGGGCGTTAAAAACACCTGTTGTCACGACGTTTCGTGGATCGGAGACCTTGATCTGTGAACATAAGCAGAACATCCTGACTGCAAAGACCATCGAGGAGATCGCACAAAGCATTGTAACACTTCTAAAGGATCAGGAACTGGGATCCATCATGGCTGACCGGGCATTCCAGACCCTGCTGAAGCATTATGAATTCACGGACATCAAGCAGAAAGTACTTAGCCTTGTCTAAGACTGGACTGAGGCTTTAAATAAAACAACCCGCACAGAAAGGCAAGTAGCTTGCCATCTGTAGCGGGTTGTTTTTGTGTAGCTGGGATTACAGCAGATTGCGGCGCAGTTCTTCCGCCGATTTCGGCGAGAGGTGTCCCAGCGGGATATCGAACACGGTTTTGGCTCCGCTTTGGCCTTCGTTGCTTAGGCGGACAGCAGCTCTGGCATATGCTACGAGAACGCTGGCTGTGAATTCAGGATTGCTTTCCAGCTTGAGGCCGAATTCAACAATTTGTTTTGTGCCTTCGCCGGTAACACCACTACGAATGACAAAGCCGCCATGCGGAATGCCGCTGTGTTGTGCGGCCAGCTCTTCCTCTGTGATGAAGGTAACTGTAGTGTCATAGTCGGCGAAATAGTTAGGCATGTTGACGATTTCGGCACGGATCGCTTCGCGGTCTGCACCTTCCTCAGCCACAACATAACATTCTCTAAGATGCTTCTCGCGTGTAGTCAGCTCCGGCGTTTCTCCGGAACGGATGGCATCGATAACCTCTTGGACAGGAACAGTATATTGTACACCGGCTTTGACGCCTTGTACCCGGCGGATCGCATCGGAGTGGCCTTGGCTGACGCCTTTGCCCCAGAAGGTATATTCCTTGCCCTCAGGCAGAATGGATTCGGCCAGCAGGCGGTTCATTGAGAAGAGACCTGGGTCCCAGCCAGTAGAGATTACGCTGAGTGTGCCACCTTGCTTGGCTGCGGCATCCACGGTAGCAAAGAATTCAGGGATTTTGGCATGTGTATCGAAGCTGTCCACTGTATTGAACAGGCTCGCGATCGCAGGTGTCTGCTCTGGCAGATCCGTAGCGGAACCACCACACAGAATCATGACATCAACTTTACCTTTATACTGCTCAACGGCCGAAATATGCTCGAATTTCACACCGGCTTCACCGGCTTCCACTTGTCCGGGTTCCCGGCGAGTGAAGATTGCTACGAGCTCGATATCCGCGCTTTGGGCAATCGCCTTGCGCACACCTTTTCCAAGATTGCCATAGCCTACGATTGCTGCTTTGATTGACTGTTGCAGAAGAAGCCCTCCTAATGTGATAGAAAATGTAAGATTAACCCCTAAGATGTTGACTATCGGGATCAAGATTTAAGCTTGTACCCTCAACGTAACACACGGTGTTATTTTAACATAATATGCGAAGAGAGCGCACACGTAAAGGGGACAAGCTTGTATTTTTCAAATGGTAAGCGACCTTCAGAATAGAGGCAAATTCTAAAAATATAGCATATCTCTCTATCTTCTATCATATCTTCTGATATAGAACAGATAAGGTGAGGTGCGGGCAGTGAATAACGGGAGAATGACGTTCCGGTTCGATGTTGACAAGGACAAGCCGTGGCCGAAGGAAGAAGAACGCCGCTCCAGTAGCAATGTCGGGACGGCTGAGGAATATAAGACTGAACCGCTGAAGCAGGAGGATGATTTTCTGGACCATGGTTGGGTGTTCGAGCCGGAACCAGAGCCAGAACCGCTGACCTTGCGTGGAACCGCTTCTAAGCCCTCCTACATCTATCCATCAGGCTCGAAGGATCAACGCTGGCAGGATGTAGATAAGATAGAGGAGAACAACGGCACATTACAGGGGCGGCAGACTTTCTTTCAAGGTAACAAGTCTCCTGACCTGTGGGATTCCCACCGTCCCCCATCCCCTTTTGTCGAAGAAAAGGAAGAAGAATGGCGTTCACGCAAAATCCCAACCCAGCACGGCTATGACCCTGTTGCGGAATACTATGAAGACGATAGTGAAAAGGTGGGGGGCGGGTACGGTGGTGCGTATCATTCTCGCCGTCCCTCGTATTGGTGGAAATTTGCGCTCTCCGTGGCCGGGGCGTTAGGAACAGGCCTGCTACTGGGTTACACCGCTCTTTCCTTCTTCGGCGGGGGTGGCCCCGGCGCCGGTGTTAATTCAGCTGTCACTGGCCACGCTGCCGTGCAGACTCCGAATGGTGACAAGGCTGTGGATCCTGCTGGCGTAGGAACTTCGGGGCTGCCCTTAGCGGAGAACGGAAATCCCAGTGTGAACACGATTCCCGTGCATATTACGCCACAGAGCTATTATCTGCTCCAGTATGGCGTCTTCAGCTCACCGGATGGTGCTTCGCAAGCCCGGAAGGAACTACTTGGTGCCGGCCTTGCCGCAGGGGTTGACCCGGATGATGGCAACCGGGTATATGCCGGTCTGTCGCCGGACCGGGAACAGGCCAAGCTGCTTAGCGGCGGTTTGAAGAATCAGGGCATCGAGCTGTATGTGCGGGAAGTTACCCTGCCGGCTGCAGAGCGACTGGCCTATGCCGGGAACGCTGAGACAGTAGAAGGCTACTTCACGGCTAGTGATAAACTGCTCGGAGAACTCAGCAGTCTGTCCGCTGCACTGCTCAGCACGGGACAGGTCGATACGGCAGGGGCTGCCGCTGTCAGCGATCTCCACCTCCAATGGAAGGAGGCGGCCAAGGGCCTGGAGCAGTCGCTTCCGCCGGAGACACAGGCCCTCTGCGCTTCGCTGGAGAAGTCGATGAACCAGGGGATCTCAGCGCTCGCTGAGTATAACAAAAGCAAAGCTGGTGGCCTGCTATGGGAAGTACAAGGCTCGATGATGGATTTTCTAACCGGCCAGAAAAAGCTGTTGGCCGCCATGGGGGCCAGTTCCTCTTAACCTATAAATCCTTTCTATTTAGGCAATTGCCAATAGAGAGGATTTTTGGCATATCCGATGAATCAGGATCTAGAATTTGTATTGAATTCTGTTTCATCTTATAATAGTTAGGATGTAAAAAAATGGTGAGGGAAGACGGACATGAAGAAGAAAAATGTAGGAATACTGCTGTTATTTCTAATTCTGGGCTGGCTGACTGGCGCTTGGATTGCTAAGCTGCTGGAACCTGTAAAGGCGCTATCTTTTCTTACAAAATCAACGGTGCTGAAATGGTCGCCGCAAGCCGATTTTGACATCATTAGTTACGACATCACTATTCAATTTAAACTGTGCATATTAAGTCTCGTTGGTATCATAATAGCTGTCTGGCTGTACCGCAGGCGGTGAGTATGAACGATTTCAAAATTATAGCAAGAAGAGCTGGGAATACCATAGATAGAACCTATGGTGAGATTATTGTCCCGGATGTACAGCGGCAGCGTCGACGAGAGTCGTAGGCGTAAGCCGCTTTTTTGTTGCTCAGAATCTGCTCAGAATCTGCTCAGAACGGTGTGATATGGTTAAAAAGTTCCGATAAAAATAGGGAAAATAGAACTATTTTCGACAGAAAGGGAGTGGAGTTGTCGACTCGAGATTTCGTATTTAGCAAACCACAAAGTCGTGTGAACAAGAATTATATATTAACTGAAGCAATAGGTTGAAACGAACCATATTGTTGCTTTAAAGGGAAGAGAGGGTTGAAATATTATGGAGCGAACGTTCAAAAAATTTGTTTCGTATGTCCTGTTATCTGTATTGTTCTTTGGTATGATCGCCCCCGCTCTGCCATCGGAAGCCGCTCCAGCGGCTACAACGAAGTGGGTGACGTTCAAATATGATGATTTTTCTGATTCCAATCTTAGTAATGTATTATCACTAAACGGTAAAAGCGCTGTTGTATCCGATGGGGCGGTTAGTCCCAAACCTATCCTCCGTTTGAACTCAACAGTGGATGGTTATAACGGATTCCACAATACCCCGGGATCTGTTGGGTCATACGGCACTGTGTTCAGTAAGCAGAAAATTTATAGTCAAAACAACTTTTCTTTCAGTACCTACTTTTCCTTTCGCTTTACGGGTCAAGGATTTGCCCCTGGGTTTAATAACCTAACGTATAATCCGTCAGGAATATTTGGTGCTGACGGGATTACCTTTACTGTCCAAACCATGCAAAGCAATGCCGGTACACCGGGTGGCGGTATGGGATACAGCGGGATTACTCCGAGCTTTGCGATTAAGTTCGATACTTACAAAAATCCGGAACTGGGTGATCCGAGCGATAGCTACATCGGACTTGGTGTGAACGGTATTATAAATAATACACTTCCGACCTATGACTTGCTTTCACAGAAAGGATATAAGTTGAAAGACGGTTCAGTCTATCACGCTTGGGTGGACTATGACGGTTCTACGAAGAATGTAAAAGTGTACATCAATCGGAATTCAAATAGTAGAAATACGGCAACTAAGGCTCTAGATGTTAACAACGTCAATTTAGGGTCGATTTTTGCCAATCAAGATGCCGTTTTTGCTGGCTTTACGGCTTCGACTGGTGGAGCTTGGGAGAATCACGATATCTTAAATTGGTATTTTACAAATAAGGTTGATCCAATTGATACGACTGATCCTAATTCTACATACCAGCAGGCTCCTATCACCGTTGCGATTACACCTGCTGTTAATAGCAAGCTGGGCAAAACACAATTGACAGTGACGGCTAAGGATGCAAGCGGTAATCCGGTTGCCAATGTTCCGATTACGCTTAAAGCGGATAGTGGAACCATTGAAAATCTTAATGGACAACCAATTACACCTGTACCTGCAGTTGTAAATGCGGACGCTAATGGACAAGTACAGGTGTTGCTAAATATGGGCTCTACACCTAACGTGACTCCTGGTAACGTAACAGCAATTGCCGAGGGAGGAGCCTACAGTGTGTTGGCTATCCCTCCATCTCCGACAAATTTGAGGACAAGCGTTGTAACCAATACAGGGGCTACGTTAGCATGGAACGCTGTGACCGGTGCAACTTCGTACCAGTTATTTGATAACGACACGCTCCTTACGACAGTGAGTAACACGACTTATAGCGTGACAGGTTTGGTCGCAGGAATAAGTCATACTTACACTGTAACGGCAGTGAAAAACAATGTGCAATCCGCGCCTTCAGCATCAGTTAATGTTACCGCTCCAGTACCGGCGCCAACATTGCCAGCATCACCATCGCCGGGAAGCAATCCGAATACGACAAAGGTGACGACACCTGTAGGAGCGGGTAATCACCTGTTGACAAAAGTCTCCTCTAGCCTAATTCCAACGCCAAATGTGGGGGATGCAGCGCCAACAGGAGCGGGAATAACGAATCCGTATACGCCTGGCGCAGATATCACTGGTGTGGATGCAATAACGAACAGATACATTGGTATTTATGAAGTAGACAGCACCAATAAGGTGGTATCGTTCAAGCTGATCATACTGACAGCAGGCGATATTAAGGAGTCCACTCCAGCGCAATATATCGTTGATCTTTTGACTTATCCAAGTAATGAGTTGCTTCAAGTCGGTGCTAGCCAAGCTCTCGTTACAACAGCAGTCTACTCCGACCAAAGTATATTTGATGTGACAGATAAAGCTACTTACAATACAACCGATCCAACCGTTGCAACGGTAGATGCAAGTGGTATTGTTACGGCAATATCAGAGGGAACCACCGTGATCACGGTAGAATATGGCGGAAAGTCTACTTCGGTAGTCTTTACCGTGCAAGTTGGTATCCCTGATATTAGGTTGGACCTCACAGCTTCCCCAGCTTCTGTTGTAGGAGACGGAAGGTCGTTAATTACACTCAAAGCCAGCGCTATCCGTTTGGTAGATGGGAATCCTGTAGAGGGTAAGACCATTACGTTCCAAGGGATCGGTAACACTACGCAAACGGCTGTGACAGATGCAACCGGAACTGCGGTAGTGACGTTTACCGCGCCTGCTATTTCAGGGGTATTACCCGTTCATAATACTATCACTGCCTCGGCTGTTGATTCGACGGGACTAATGGCGCAGACAAGCATAGCGGTCCATTATATGCCAGCTACGGTTCATGGCGTTCTAACGGACAACACGACAGGCAAACCAATAGCAGGAGCGGTTGTCTCCGTGTCTACAGATTTTAACGGGGATGGAATCGTAGATTTCTCTCAAGAAGTTACAACTGGGGCAGATGGCTCGTACCAGATCTATGTGCCGCGGGGGAATTGGAACTATAGTATGAACATTCAAACCCCTGTAACCATTGGCAATCAGACGGTGATGTTAAATAAAACGCAAACTGCCCAAGTGGGGACTTTAAACGGAACGGAGCAAATTTTTACTGCTGCTAATAACATAAGTGGCCAGCTATTAATCGCGCAAACCGCCGCCGAAAACGGGAATCCACAACCGACGATAGACAGTTTGTTTGGAGCCGGAAACGTCAGTGCCATTGTGCAAGGTACAGGTGCAAATAACTTTAAATCACAGATTGTACTCGATGCAAACGGCAGCTTTGATGTGAATAATGTACCTCAGGGACAATATATTGTTGCGTACCAGATTAAGGCTTCGGATGGAACCATTTTAGCCGGACCGACTGTAACCGTGAACGTGAATCAGAACGGGGAAATGAGCGTAGTGTACTCCTTAATTGATCCTTACGGCGTTGTTAAAGATGCGGTTACGGGTCAACCGGTAAGCGGAGTATCTATGAATCTGTACTGGGCGGATACTGAACTCAACAAGCAGAAGGGTCGTACTCCGAATACGCTTGTAGCCTTGCCAGAGTTGCCCGGCTTTGCACCTAATCAAAATCATAATCCACAAGTCACGAATGCCGATGGAGAGTATGCTTGGATGGTATTCCCGGATGGAGATTATTACATTGTGGCTACGAAACCTGGCTACGGCACTTTTAACACGTTGACGGAGCAAACCAGTGTGACCCCTGATCCTGGTTCGGACAGCTATATCCAAAACGGAATTATTCACGTGGGTCAAAGCCTGGTGCAGTTTAGCTTCTCTATGCAACCGCTCAAGGAGTCGAACTCTGGCTCAGGTAATTCGGGGAGTACGAATAGCGGTAATGCGCGTAATAATGCGCCTGGAGACCTGACAACAAGTAATGGTACACAAACGGGAGTAACCCTGAGCTGGACTCCTGTAACGGGAGCATCCTCTTACAACATTTATGATAACGGAAAGCTTATTGCTTCCGGAATTACGGGTACTCGTTATGAAATTACAGGGCTTGAAGCGGGAACAAAGCACAGTTTTACCGTGTCGGCTATCGTTAGTGGAGTAGAATCTAAGCTATCGGAAAGTCTAACGTTTACGACACTGGGCAGTACTGTCAATCCTTCTACACCTCAAGATGCACAACATCATGAGAAGTACATCAATGGATATCCAGACGGAACCTTTAAACCGGCGAAGAATATAACTCGTCAGGAAGTGGCAGCTTTACTGTTCCGGGTCTATCAGCTTTCAAAATCAGTAACGGACGGCACGGCTTATTCGGATGTCTCTAGTAGCGACTGGGGAGCGGAAGAAATCGCAGCTGTGACGAAAGTGGGCATGATGAACGGATATCCGGACGGAACATTCCGGCCGAATCAGCCGATTAGCAGGGAAGAAATGGCGGGAATCGCCGCTAGGTTGAAACACCTGCAAGGCAAGGGGGATAATGTCTTCACGGATATTTCGGGCAGCTGGGCTCGTGAGCCTATCAATTCGGCAGCAGAAGCCGGTATTCTGAAGGGTTACGAAGACGGAACCTTCCGTCCGAAAAAGAACATGACCCGCGCAGAGGCAGTCACGATGATTAATCGTCTGACGAGCCGCGGCCCGCTAGCCGGTGTAGTTATCCCTTCATGGTCTGATGTTAGTCCAAGTCACTGGGCATACGGGGATATTGAAGAAGCATCGGTAGATCACGATTACATCATTCAAGATGGTACAGAAAGACGAGTAGAGCAGGGGAAATAAAGTAAGATTTTATTAATGGACTATACTGCCAAACTCTTCGAGATGGCAGATAGTCCATTATTTTATGTTGCCTTTTCATTTTGTTATACTGTATGCAGCAACATATGAAAAGAGGGACCGGATTTATGTCGATTCTTAACCCGAAAACGATTATTTTAGCCTCGTCTTCCCCAAGAAGGCAGGAACTGATCACTTCCTTGAACCTTCCTTATGAAGTAATAGTCAGTGATGTCGATGAAACAACGGAGTCGGGGTTATCTCCTGCAGAAATAGTAGGACAGCTATCCCACCGAAAAGCACAGGCTGTATACGAACGTTGTGTAGCCGAAACGCGGTTCGAAACTGGCGGTGTTATTGTCGGCTCTGATACGATTGTAGTGCTGGGAGATACGGTGCTGGGCAAACCTAAGGATGCTGAGGACGCATTCCGTATGCTGCAGTCCCTGCAAGGGCAGGTGCACCATGTCTACACTGGCGTTGCTGTCATCGGTATCCATACTGACGAGCGGGATAACGCAGCTGGCGGACCACTAGATAAGGCTGAGGCTGATGAGACCCTAATGTACCTCGGAGAGACTGGTCGGTATCGTGTAACAACGGAGTCAGCAAGTGGACAGCCAAAAGCAATTGTGGGTCACACGGTTAGCCAGATTACGTTCAGACCTATGAGCGATGAGGAGATTTGGGCATATATAAATACGGGTGAACCGCTTGATAAAGCCGGAAGTTACGGTGTACAGGGGATAGGCTCGGTTTTCATCGAAAGAATCGAGGGTGATTTTTACAGCGTTATGGGTCTTCCCTTAAATTTGCTGTACCCGATCTTAGCGGAATTTGGGATCAGTCCATTTCAATTGAAGTAAAGTATTTCCAAGCGAAGGTGTCAGTTATTGCTGCACCTTTTTTGCGCTCATGGGGTGAAAAAACAATTGGTAAATGTTGTTTATATTCATTCCTCTCTATGAGAGTTTATTTTAGGTTATACTTGCCTAGGAGGCGTGATGAGCGTGGATGAAGATTATGTTCCGTCATACATTCAGGAAAGTTACAACAGGGCCATTCATACTATGAGTGATGTGAGGATGGCAACATCCGTGGGTGCACATTTGACAGACCAGATTTTAACCGCTTAAAATTGATAAATCAATAGAAAGCCGCTCTTTAACATTACTTTTCCTTCGGGAAATGAAAAATAAAGGAGCAAGGTTTCTAATAGACGATAATTATGACTCTTTCGCCTATGATGATTCAATGCTTGGAATAGAATCGTGGTATAATGAGTTGGATGTTAAGGGTATTCGTCGAAAAATCAAAGATATTATCAAATCTAGATGAACGACGACGTAACGATTAGAGTCAGGATGTAGGCATCTTAATCCTTTCCTAGGATTATTAGTTTGTGCGGACTGCAGTAAGCATTAGACGTACATATGCGGAACGTGCTGGAGAGTCGGCTCAATAACCTGCTCCACTCATTACATCCTCGCCCCGAACGTTAATAGTTGCAATTAAGACTTCAATGGATTGGCTTCACGTAAGTGGACAGAATCGAAGGCTGTTATTTTAACGTTATCGGACTGCCGTTGTCGCTGCTTTTGGGACATGCTGTCCGAATTTGGTATAGCTGCCCTCTAAATTGACAGGCAGAATAAAGGGAAGAGGGATCGGGATGGAGTCGCAAACATTTATGCTGCGGGACCTCCCCCATGAAGAACGACCAAGAGAGCGCATGATGCATTATGGGGCGGAATCACTAAGCCAAGCGGAGCTGCTGGCTATTCTGCTGCGGACGGGAACACATCAGGAATCGGCTATTCATGTTGCGCAGAGAATACTTAGCCAGGTAGGAAGCTTGCGTCAGCTGGCAGACCTTAGCATTAAGGAAATGACTGAAATTAAAGGCATCGGCCCTGCCAAGGCGGTGCAACTAAAAGCTGGCATTGAGCTTGGAAGGCGCATGGCGAATTCCCGGCTGACCGAACCAGTCATTATCCGCAGTCCTCAGGATGCGGCTGAAATTTTGACTGAGCAATTACGTTACCTCCAGAAGGAGCATTTTGTCTGCCTGTTTCTCAATACGAAGAATCATGTTATTGCACAGGAGACACTGTCTATGGGCAGTTTGAATGCTTCCATCGTGCATCCCCGTGAAGTCTTCCGGGCAGCCATCAAGTGCAGCAGCGCTTCCATTATTTGTGCGCATAATCATCCTAGCGGTGATCCTACACCCAGTCCGGAAGATATTGCCCTGACGGGGAGATTGCTTAGAGCGGGAGAAATTGTTGGCATTGACGTTCTGGATCATCTCATTATCGGAGATAAAGGTTTTGTGAGTTTGAAGGAAAAAGGTCATATGTAATAGAATTTTTAAGATTGACTTAGGAAAAGGAGAATACAGCATGTTAGGTGGCTTCACGAAAGACTTGGGAATTGATTTGGGGACAGCGAACACGCTAGTCTATTTGCGCGGCAAGGGAATTGTGGTAAGAGAGCCATCCGTGGTGGCTATTAATACAGATTCGAAATCCATTGAAGCTGTAGGCGAATCCGCCAAAAAGATGATCGGTCGTACACCGGGCAACATCCGTGCCATCCGTCCGATGAAGGACGGGGTTATTGCCGACTTTGATACAACAGCTACAATGATCAAATACTTTATTCGTCAGGCACAGAAGCAGCGCTCCATGTTCCAGCGCCATCCGAATGTAATGGTCTGTGTACCTTCGGGTATTACCGCTGTTGAGCAGCGTGCCGTTGAGGATGCCACAAGACAGGCAGGTGCACGTGAGGCTTATATTATCGAAGAACCGTTCGCTGCTGCAATTGGTGCCGATCTGCCGGTATGGGAACCGACAGGAAGCATGGTGGTTGATATCGGCGGGGGAACCACCGAAGTCGCTGTCATCTCTCTCGGAGGGATTGTAACGAGCCGTTCGGTCCGTGTGGCTGGTGATGAGATGGATGAGTCGATCATTCAGTACATCAAGCGTCAGTACAATCTGATGATCGGGGAACGCACCTCAGAGCAGCTTAAGATGGATGTGGGTTCCGCTCTGCCACTGGAGAAGGCTGAAACGATGGAAATCCGTGGCCGCGATCTGGTAACTGGTCTGCCGAAGACGCTGACCATTACCTCTGATGAGATTTGCGAAGCATTGGCCGATACCGTAACATCTATTATTGAAGCTGTAAAAGTTACCTTGGAGAAATGCCCGCCGGAGCTGGCTGCTGACATTATGGACCGCGGTATTGTGCTGACCGGTGGCGGAGCACTGTTGCGCAACCTGGACAAGCTGCTTGCTCGCGAGACCGGTATGCCGGTTATCGTGGCTGAGAATCCGTTGGACTGTGTAGCGATCGGAACGGGCAAGGCCCTGGAGAACATTCACCTGTTCAAGAGCCGCAGCGGCTCTACCTTCCGCTCCAAGCGTTAAGAATGGACTGTTTGTGAACGTCAACCCCTGATATGGGAGAAAAACGGTTGTTAGAGGGTGTTGAAACTGTTTAAGTTATTTAACAACAAACGTTTGTTCATCTTACTGATTACCCTGGTGATGTTCATCGTGGTTATGGGCTTCAGCCTAGGGACAAGGAAATCCTTGTCCTGGCCGGAGAACTTTGTCAGGGATACGACCGGTTTTGTGCAAGGCATATTCTACAAGCCCGCTGGATATGTAGCGGGCTTCTTTGAAGATATTGCCAACCTGCACAAGCTGGCGGAAGAGAACGAACAGCTCAAAATTGTCGTGGCGCAATATACACGGGAGAAAGCGCAATATAACTTTATTCAATCAGAGAATGAGCGCCTAATGAAGGATCTCAAATTTACAGAGACCCAGAAAGAGAAATATAACTACGACTATCGTATTGCCCATGTTGAGAGCATCAATACTGAACCTAACAATAGTACGCTAGTCATTGATATCGGTTCCAAGGATGGGGTTAGACCGAATATGGCGGTAATCTCTACAGAAGGTCTGGTCGGTGTGATTAGCCAGGTCAGCAATTTTACCTCTACGGTAAAATTGATGACGATGATGAATGCGAATGACCCCAATTCACAATCGGCTATTGCCGCAACCGCCATCGGCAAAGAGAATTCCAGCTTCGGTATGATCGAGAGTTACGATCCCAAAACGAAGAAACTGATGATGAACAAGATTCCGCCCGGTGATCCGATCCAACCTAAGGATCAGATCGTGTCTTCCGGCATCGGCGGCTTGTATCCGCGAGGACTGACTATCGGAACTGTTGACAGTGTCAAGGTAGGCGAATTTGGCCTAACCTCCTCCGCAGTGATTACGCCTGCTGCTGATTTTCAGGATTGGAAGGAACTGATTGTCGTTTACACGCAGGAGCGTGCTGAATAGTGAGAGTGAATAAATCGGTCTGTATTTTGCTGCTGTTCCTCCTATTCGTACTCGAAGGGACTGTCCTGCCGAGACTGATCCCGAATGCTTGGCAGATGCGGGTTATCCCCAGCCTGGTCTTTATTGTGATTCTATTTGTAACTGTCTATCATCACCGTCATACAGCGCTGATCCTGGGGCTCAGCTTCGGTATGCTGCATGATATTGTTTTTTACGGTCGGATCCTTGGCGCCCATTCTTTCGCAATGGGCGTTTCGGCCTATCTGATCGGTCTGATCTTCCAGACTCCCCGTGCACCGCTGCCGCTCATGATGACAGTAGTTTTGCTGGGAAGCCTGTTATCGGACAGCATTCTGTTCGGAATCTACAGTGTGTTTAATTTGAATCAGGAACCCTACAGCTGGGCGCTTCTTGAGTATATGCTCCCTTCCATGCTCTTTCATTTTGCCGTAGGTCTGCTCTTGTATGTTCCGCTCCGTCGCCAGCTTGAGAAGCTGAAGAATGAGACGCGCAAGGAAGAAACAGCATAAGTCAGTCGGTAATTTCTTCCGTTGAAAAGCAGGAACTTACGGGGCTCGGCACGAATGATTCAGGATAGGGGGACAGGTATATGACAGTGAAATCCAAACATGTAAGGATCAAGGGCATCAAGGATGGCCTGGTATTCCTGCTAGACGACAAGTGTCCCTTTGAAGATCTTCTGAGCGAGCTTCGCTTCAAGCTGGAGCACAGCCATCAAAATATTTTGACTGGACCGATAGTGCATGTGGATGTTAAACTGGGCAGCCGCCCCGTATCCGAGGAAGAGAAGGATGCTGTTCTGGACATTCTTAGAGGTCAGGGCAATCTCTTGATTCGGTCTGTGGAGGCGCTAGAAGATCCGAGCGGTGTAGACAGCGATGCTCTGTATATGGTCAGTGGCATGGTCCGCTCCGGCCAGGTGCTGCACCATCAGGGAAATCTTTTGCTACTCGGTGATGTGAACCCCGGGGGAACAGTAACCTGTTCCGGCGACATTTATATTCTTGGAGCGCTTAGGGGGATGGCCCACGCCGGTGTGGAGGGCAACGAAGAAGCGATTATTGCGGCCTCGCTTCTGTCACCGACCCAGCTTCGTATCGCAGACATCATCAGCCGTCCGCCGGACGAATGGGAGACCCGCGAGAGCAGCATGGAATTTGCCTATTTAACAAACGGAGCTATGCAAATCGACAAAATTCATAATATGGTCAAATTACGTCAAGGTTTAAATGTGTTTAAAGGGGTGTAGCCTCCATGGGAGAAGCGATTGTCATAACCTCGGGCAAAGGCGGAGTTGGCAAAACAACCACAACAGCCAATATTGGTACCGCACTTGCGTTGCAGGGCAAAAAAGTATGTCTGGTCGATACGGATATCGGACTGCGTAATTTGGATGTTGTAATGGGGCTGGAGAATCGGATTATCTATGATCTCGTGGATGTGGCCGAAGGCCGCTGTCGTCTGAATCAGGCGCTGGTCAAGGACAAGCGCTTTGATGAGCTGTACATGCTGCCCGCCGCCCAGACGAAGGACAAGACCTCTGTGACTCCGGAGCAGGTACGGGACATTATCCTGGAACTGAAGAAGGAGTATGAATATGTCCTGATCGATTGCCCGGCCGGTATTGAGCACGGCTTCCGCAATGCGATTGCCGGTGCGGACAAGTCTATCGTGGTTACCACGCCGGAGCATGCCGCTGTACGGGACGCGGATCGGATTATCGGGCTGCTGGAACAATCCAATGTGGAGTCGCCGAAGCTGGTAGTGAACCGTATCCGGCCTGGTCTGATCAAATCGGGCGATATGCTGGATATTGAAGATATATTGCAAGTGCTGAACATCGATCTGATTGGGATTGTACCGGATGATGAAATGGTAATCAAAGCCGCGAACAGCGGCGAGCCTACCGTTATGAATCCTGATTCTGCGGCTGCTATTGCTTATCGCAATATTGCTCGTCGTATTCTTGGTGATGCCGTGCCGCTAATGCAGTTGGACCGGAAGCCGGATACTTTTAAGAAGTTCAAGAAATTTTTCGGATTAAGCTAAACAAGGCGTTGTTCATAGGACTGCCGAAATACGGGGACCCACCGCTTAGAAATTGTGCGGGGGCCCCATTTTTATGCCATTTCACACTCCGGTCTATCGGAGGCTTGTTCTAAAGAGACTTCCTGGCTTCATAAAATGGAAGTAAACAAGCCCGCCGGAGGGATCGATATGGACCAGAAATCAGATATCAAGAATCGCCGCAAGGAGCGCATCCGCCTTTTGCTGGAGGACACCTCCAAAGAATCGCCGCTCCCGCCGCTGTATGTCTTACCTGAACACAATACAACCTTCAAGGAATGGAA
Organism: Paenibacillus sp. NPDC057934; assembly: GCF_042887565.1. Classification (NCBI taxonomy): domain Bacteria; kingdom Bacillati; phylum Bacillota; class Bacilli; order Caryophanales; family Paenibacillaceae; genus Paenibacillus; species Paenibacillus sp. NPDC057934. The sequence goes on along the minus strand of NZ_JBHVPB010000008.1, from coordinate 17,453 downwards.
TCAGGAACCGAAGAAGGACAACGGTTTAGACCCAGAACCCGATCCGGAGCTACTCTGGAAGCAGCGCCGTAATAACTGGGAAGACGATGGGGAGGGCGAGAAGCCACGATTTTTCACGGGATTTCTGCGCCGAACAGTCGCCAGTATTCTTGTCTTCGGGGCCGTATGGGGAATATTTGCGATTCAGCAGCCCTGGGCACACAAGACACAGGTCTTTATTGTTGATGCGCTGAGCCATGACATGGATTTTGCAGCGGTCAGAGTGTGGTATGAAGAGCATTTTGATGGTGCGCCGGCGTTCATCCCTATCTTCGGAGATAAAGAGCAATCGGCGGAGAAGGTTTCAGCCCTTCATGAGTGGAGTGCACCCCTGACGGGGAGTATTGTGCAGCCCTTTGCCACCACATTGAAAGGTGTGGAAATTATGCCTGAAGAAGATTCAAGCGGCAGTGTGACGGTGAAGAGTGTAGATATGGGGCGAGTGCTGTCCGTCTCTCGAGAAGCGCAAGGCGGAATCCGCGTAACGCTACGGCATACGGGGAATGTCACTGCCGAATATGGTCATTTGAGTGGAACCAGGCTCAAGGCCGACGATTGGGTGCAGAGCGGCGATGCGGTCGGTTGGATTGTGGATTCAGGAACGACGCCGGAGACCATGTTCTTTTTTGCCATGATGAAGGACAAGACCTACATTGATCCATCCGAAGTGATCACCTTTGATTAGGATCAAAGGCATCGAACTGTCGCTGCATCCGCTGTTTGTACTGATCATGCTTTTTTCCGTCCTTACCGGACAGTTTCTCGAACTGCTCACCTTATTCACCATCGTGCTGATTCACGAATTGGGACATGTCTGTGCAGCGCTTCTTGCTGGAGTAACCGTCAAGTCTGTTCAGCTTCTTCCCTTTGGCGGCGTTGCCGTCATCGAAGATCATGGAAGGCTGACCGCAGGCAAGGAGATTGCGATCGCATTGGCCGGTCCGCTCCAGAATGGCATCTTGATGTTGTTCGCTTGGCTTATTGGCAGCCTGGGTCTGGGGAACGAGGCGTTCTTGAATTATTTTATTGAGGCTAATGCCATCATCGCACTTTTCAATCTACTGCCGATTCTGCCTCTTGATGGGGGGAAGGTGCTCCGAGCAGCAACGAGCGTTATATGTCCCTATTATTTCACTTTGTTATGGTGCGGACGATTAAGTATAGCTGCCAGTGTCCTGGTTGTGGTCTATGCACTGCTGCCGCTTGGAGCGGGTGGAGGCTTGCGGCTGAACGTACTCATGATTGGCGCTTTTCTGCTTTATTCCAACGTTACTGATCAACGCAATATGCCCTATGTCTTCATGGCTTTTTTAATGAATCGTGAAGCGGTATACGAGCGGCATCTTCTAACGGGAACGGTGGCCTCGCCGATTGTTGCCAAGGCTGCGAAACCTTTGGATGCAATATTGCGTCTATTTAAACGTAACCAATACCATTTGGTATATGTGCTGAATCGTGAAGGCGACGTGGTCGCCGTAGTACCGGAACAGCGTTTGATCTCTTCCTACTTCGGAATGTAGAATATAAGCTTAGCCGGATTTGAAAGTGAATATGAAAGATTGATTGAACCAGAGGTGAAGCCATGAAACAGATGATCGTTCACTGTACGCAGCATATGACCCGGATGGCCCTTCTGGAGAACGGGAAGCTGGTAGAGTATGCTGCGGAACGTGATCAGCAGCAAGGGCTGGTCGGTAGCTATTACAAGGCCAGAGTCATTAATGTACTACCAGGTATGCAGGCTGCTTTTGTTGATATCGGACAGAAGAAGAATGCATTTTTATATGTTGACGATGTTTTGCATCCCCATTTGGAGAAGCAACCGGCGGTGAAGCCCTCTATTGAGACGCTACTTCAACCTGGACAAGATATTGTGGTTCAGGTTAGAAAAGAACCCCGGGGCGGCAAGGGTGCCCGTGTGACCACACATTATACGCTGCCAGGCCGCTGGATTGTCTTTATGCCTTTTGCCGAATACGTCGGCGTATCGAAGAAGATCAATCGCGAATCGGAGCGGAACCGGTTAAAGGGCATCGGTGAGCGTCTGCGCAGGGAAGAAGAGGGCATCATCATGCGGACTGTTTCCGAAGATCAGCCCCAGGAAGCCGTAGAAGGTGATCTTGCTTTCTTGCGTTCGCAGTGGGATCATATCTCACGGCGTGCGCTTTCATCGGAAGTACCGGCACTGCTTCACTCTGACCTCAGCATTGTGCAGCGATTTATCAGGGACGCGTTTAACCCAGAGCGTGACGAACTGGTGCTGGATTCCGCCAAGGCAGCTAAAGAAGCAGAGGTCTTCCTTGGCGATATGGCACCTGGAGGGTACAAACCTGTAGGATTGTATAATGGTAAGGAGTCGATTTTCACCGCCTATGGCGTGCAAGAGCAGTTACATAGGGGATTTGCGCGAAAAATCATGCTGGAGGGCGGTGCTACGCTCATCTGGGATGAGGCCGAGGCGCTCACCGTGATTGATGTCAATACCGCTCAGTATACGGGTGGGGCATCGCTGGAGGAGACAGTGACCCGCACGAACCTGCTCGCAGCAGAGGAAATTGGACGTTTGATCCGTTTGCGGGATACTGGTGGAATCATCATTATTGATTTCATTGATATGGAGCAGGAGGCACACCGGAGAATGGTGACTGACTGTTTGGAACGCGTAATCAGCAAAGATCGGACGAAGACGCACATTCTGGGCTGGACAAGACTTGGACTACTGGAGATGACTCGGAAAAAAGCGAGACATGATTCCACCGGGTTTGTGCCAGCCATCTGCCCATGCTGCGGAGGCACCGGGAAGTCTGGCAACTGGCATGAGTAGGAGCTTGGCTGTAGGGATTGGTTTAGATGCTGTGGGTTTAAATGCTGTAGGTTTATAAGCTTTAGGATTATGTGCTTTAGGTTTATATGTTGAAGTCCATATGTTGTAGGATTAAAGCTGTAGGTTTAGTTCATATGTTATAAGTCTACTTGCTGTACCTTTTTATAAGTTGAATTTAATATTCAAATATAAAATCCAGCGTCTCTCCGGTGAAACTGGGTCTTGCGGCTGCATGTCTTGAATTCCATAAAACAGTCAATGACGACGCTGTAGGCAATATCACCTCAGTGTGGTGTCTCACGCAGCATTCATTTCCGCTGCATCCCAATTAACGGCATTTTTGTACCTTATATTTCTTCTTTCCGGGGTAAATATCCAAATAAGGTTATTATTGTATCTTATTTCATGCCGATCTGCTGAAAATTCTTCATTTTGGAATATTTAACATACAAAATTGCCCTTAATCTAGGCAAACCAGCCATTGCACCACATTTAAGGTACAAAAATGCCGTTATTTACACTTCGGAGCCTGGGAGGGTTGTTCTCTCCTTCAGTTTTGTTTGTAACGTCTTCTATATAGCAGGAAATCAGGATTAAAAGCATAAAATTGGGCTTAATGGCGGAAGATAGTAATAATAAGAGGGTATCAGGATGAATAGCGAAGAAATTAGGATTAGTGACAGAAAATCACGCTGATTATATTCAATCTGAGTTGCAGCATTGACTGTAGGCAATATCTATGATAATATCTTCAAGTATGTGTTTGGTTATCTGGCCCTGCACATGCTGTAACCGCTCCGATCGGGTATGCAAGCGCGGTTTCCTTTAGGGAATTTGCCACCTAGACTAGGCGAGTCTGAGACATGAGGAGGTGCAATTACAATGTATGCAATTATCGAAACTGGCGGTAAGCAATACAAAGTCCAAGAGGGCGATGTATTGTTCATTGAGAAGCTGAACGCTGAAGACGGTGCAAGCGTAACGTTTGACCGTGTATTGGCTGTTTCCACTGAAGGCGGTTTGACTGCAGGAACTCCGCTTCTGAGCGGCGCTACTGTAACAGCTAAGGTTGAGAAACACGGCAAAGGCCAAAAGGTTGTAGTTTACAAATACAAACCTAAAAAGAACTACCACAAGAAGCAAGGTCATCGTCAACCGTACACGAAAGTAACGATTGAGAAGATCCAAGCGTAAGAAGGTGCGTTTATGATTAACGTGCGGATTACAAGGGTTTCTGCTCAAGGTACGATTGTCGGTTTTACTGTAAAAGGGCATGCAGAATTTGCAAAGAAAGGCTGGGATATCGTATGTGCCGGTGTTTCCACAGTTACCTTTGGAACGGTAAATTCGATTGAAAAGCTGACCGGAGTTGTTCTGAATACTTCAATGGACGACGGTTTTCTAAGTGGAACTCTGGTTCCAGTGGATGATCCTGAAGTATCGGCCAAGATTCAACTGCTTTTGGAATCTATGGTTGTAATGCTCAGTACTATCGCTGATTCATACGGGAAGTATATAAAAATACAGCAAGTCATCATTTAAAGAAGGAGGTTGACCAACATGTTGAAATTGGATCTTCAGTTTTTCGCATCGAAAAAGGGTGTAGGTTCCACAAAGAACGGACGTGACTCCCATTCCAAGCGTCTTGGCGTGAAACGTGCTGACGGTCAAGCAGTTACCGGCGGTAACATTCTGGTTCGTCAACGCGGAACCAAAATTCACCCAGGTACGAACGTAGGTATCGGTAAAGATGATACTTTGTTCGCTTTGGTGGACGGCGTAGTGAAGTTCGAACGTTGGGGCCGCGATCGCAAAAAAGTGAGCGTGTACCCAGTTGATGTCGCTCCGGTAGCAGCGGCACTGGAAGCGTAAGCTTACAGAACCATAAAGACAGTGAAGCCTCCGGCATGAGTGCCGGAGGCTTTTTTGATAAATTAGATTTGCATATTTTCTTGGATTAGATTTAAAGATTTCTGTGGGTTTCGTGAATTTTGCGTCGGAAGCTAATGATCTTCCGGGAATGGCTGTGTTATACTGGAAAATGGTAAAAAGATGTGTAGATTTTCTAACGGGGTCATGAATTTTGCGAACTGAGGGACGGGGAATAAGAATGAAATCCTGGAAACGTGTAATCTGGGCAGTCATGAGTTCCGCAGCACTTCCTTTAGGTCTCGTGTATTGGCGGACGTCCCTTTTCACATGCTTGCTGCTCGGTATTTGGGTAGCGGCTGTACTTGCTTTCACGTGGAGCCAGACCCGGCGCCATTATGAAAGGGAGCTGCATTTACAGGAGCAGAGAATGCAAGAGGCTGCAATCCGCACACTAGGCCATCATCGTCATGACTGGATGAATGAATTGCAAGTTCTTTACGGATATATCCAACTCGGCAAACCTGATAAATCAGTGCAATGTGTGGAAAGAATAAAAGAAGGCATTGCGCTCGATAGTCGGATCGCCAAGCTGGGAATTCCTTCGCTGGTCTTTTATCTGCAGTCATTCCGAACTTATAGGAGTAGCCTGGATCTCGTGATTCGGGTGGAGGAAGGCTTGCAGCTAGTGGACAAGTTGACACCGGAGACGGGGGAAGAACTAACTTCGATTGTAATGCAGACCATAAGGGCTTACCAATACAGTGGGCTTGCCGCACAAGGGGACTCCAGGAGACTCGAGCTAGGCTTTAGACAGGATGGCGGAGACATTCTTATCTCCTTTGAAAGTGAGGGAGGGCATGGCAATCCCGAACTGCTCAGGGTGCAAATTGATAATATAGTACAAGGCAAAATTATGAGAGCGGAACAGTTCAAGCCCGGCAAGGCTTATGTAGAGCTGCGTCTGCCGTTTGAGATGTGAGGAAGGTGAACGTGAATGTTCGTAGATAAAGCTAAGATTTATGTAAAAGGCGGAGACGGTGGTGACGGTCTCGTGGCTTTCCGCCGCGAGAAATATGTGCCAGAAGGTGGTCCAGCTGGTGGTGACGGTGGCCGAGGTGGCGACGTTATCTTCCGTGTGGATGAAGGCTTGCGTACACTCATGGATTTCCGGTACCAGCGTCACTTTAAAGCTGACCGTGGGATCAAAGGACGCAATAAGAGCCAGCATGGTGCCAATGCTGATCATATGATCGTACGTATCCCTCCGGGAACGATCCTGATTGATGATGATACCAATGAAGTGATCGCCGATATGACTCGTCATGGGCAGCAAGTGGTTGTGGCGCGAGGCGGCCGAGGCGGCCGAGGCAACACTCGTTTTGCAACAGCAGCCAATACGGCGCCGGAGCTCGCAGAGAATGGCGAGGAAGGTCAGGAGCGCTATGTAGTCATGGAACTGAAAGTCATGGCAGATGTAGGGCTAGTCGGATTTCCGAGTGTAGGGAAATCCACGTTGCTATCAGTGGTATCTGCTGCCAAGCCGAAGATCGGCGCGTATCATTTTACAACCATTACTCCGAATCTTGGCGTGGTAGATGTTGGTGACGGACGCAGCTTCGTTATGGCGGATCTGCCTGGACTGATCGAAGGTGCACATGAAGGGATTGGCCTTGGCCATGAGTTCTTGCGCCATGTGGAGCGGACCCGCATCATTATTCATGTCGTGGATATGTCCGGCTCGGAGGGGCGCGATCCATTCGAGGACTGGGTGAAGATTAATGATGAGCTCAGACAATACAATGCGAATCTTGCGGAACGTCCGCAGATTGTTGCGGCCAACAAGATGGATATGCCTGAATCCGCTGAGCATCTGATCTCCTTCCGTGAGCAAGTGGCCCAAGTGCGTCCGGATATTGAGATCATGCCGATTTCCTCACTGACGCGCGAAGGTGTGCAGGAGCTGCTGTACCGGGCTACCGACATTCTCGATAGCATCCCGGTTGCTCCGGTGGTGGAAGAGGTCGCTGAGACTACCGAACGCAAAGTATACAAGCTGGAAGCTGAGGATGACAATACCTTCACGATTACCCGTGATAACGATACTTACGTCGTCACCAGTCCACGTATTGAGCGGATGCTCAAGCGGATGCAGCTGAATACCCATGATGCCATTCTGAAGCTGGCCCGGACCTTGCGTCATATGGGTGTGGATGCAGAACTGCGTAGACGCGGAGCTGTGGAAGGCACGATTGTTCGAATTGCCGATTTTGAGTTTGAGTTTGTGGAGAACAGCAGCTACTACTAAGCAGCAGAGCTGTCTAGAGCGCCTACTTCGTCTGGCCTTGTATGAGGCAGATGGAGTAGGCGCTTTTTTTAATATAAGGATTATATGTTTTACGCTTATACCATCATCCTTAGATTTCTCGCTGAAACGGATACCGTCCCTTAGAGGAAGGCAAAGCCGTTTCTACATGATGCTCAATTTATTTTCACAAAAAGCCACCAAAACCATGAATTTATCGTATACAATAAAGAACGGAAAAGCACTTATTTCCAATTGGAGTCTTATTCAGAGGTATTGCGGAACGGCCGATATATACCTACATATCCATGAATATGAAAGAGGGATACGCAGATGGCAATAATTGAAGTGGTGAAATATGATGGTCCTCCCGGCGTCTTTGCCTGGAAATATCCCAATCAGGAGCTTGGCACATGGACACAGCTTATTGTTAATGAGTCGCAAGAGGCTATCTTGTTCAAGGGCGGCCAGGCGCTGGATTCCTTTACAGCAGGCAGACATACGCTCAGCACAGCGAATATTCCGGTGTTGTCCAATCTTGTGAACCTGCCGTTTGGCGGTAAATCTCCCTTCACAGCTGAGGTATGGTTCATAAACAAAATGAACGCTATGAATGTCAAATGGGGAACGAGTTCGCCGCTGCAACTTCAGGATCCTAAATATAAGATCATTACCTCGGTTCGTTCTTTTGGGCAATTTGGGGTGAAGATTGAAGATCCGCGCAAATTTCTGCTCAAGCTTGTAGGCACACTGCCACAGTTCGACCAGGACACGCTGCTTACCTATTTCCGGGGACTTCTCATGGCCAACATCAATGAGTTAATCTCTTCCTATCTGGTGCACAAAAAAATCAGTATTCTGGAGATTAATGCCTATGTAGCTGAAATGTCCAAACACATCCAGGATCGTCTGGCGCCGACCTTTATGGACTCTGGCATTGAACTGAACAATTTCTTTATAGACTCTATTAATATTCCGGACAATGATCCGGCAACAGTGCGTCTGAAGGAAGCACTCGCCAAAAAAGCAGAGATGGACATTATCGGCTATACGTATCAGCAGGAACGTAGCTTTAATTCGATGGAAGAGGCTGCCGGCAACCCGGGGAGCAACATTGGAGGGGGTATGATGAACGCTGGAATGGGGCTTGGCATGGGAATGGGCTTTGCTGGTCCAGCCGCTGAGATGATCAATCAGATGACTCGGGGAATTGGATTTGACGCGGGTGTTCACTCCGGGAACGGAACTAAATCTTGCTCAAAATGCGGCAATGTTAATACAGCAGGATCCTTATTCTGCAGCAGTTGCGGCCAGAATTTGTCCACTCCGCCCGCAGATGCAACCTCAAGCAAGCTGGGCTGTCGTAAGTGTGGACACGAGCTATCTCCTGGGTCTAAATTCTGTCCGCAATGCGGAGAAAGTCAAATTATCAATTGTAGCGGCTGTGGTCATGAACTGAAGCCCGGACAGAAATTCTGTGCGGAATGCGGCACGAAGGCTGGATAAGAGGAGGATATCATGAACCGTAAAAGGCCTTATACAGGCATCATCACTGTAATTTATGCTGCGGTGGTCGTTGCTACTGTGCTATTCCTTACTATGCTTGGTTTCTCCGAGAACGTGCCACGGTTCGTTATCACGTTGATCGCTGCGCTGATAGCAGAGAGTGTAGTCTTTGGTTATACCCTCTTTTGGATAAAAAGCGCAGGCAGCGTCAGCGGAACGCCGCCAATCCTGCTTAGCGGCGCGTTCATTATTGCCGCCTATGCGTTGGCCGTCGTGATCTCGGCTGTTTTTCTGGATAGGCTGCTGGGTCTGCCCTCCTTTTGGTACGCAGCTGTGCAACTGTTAATTCTCGCTGCTGCTGGTGGTTGCCTTGCCCTAATCGGGCTGTACGGCTGGAATGCTGGAACACAAGAGCATAAAGAGCGGCAATCCACGCGCAGCCTGTTCCGGCAGCGGAAGGAACTGGCCGACATCAAGCGGGCTGCCCGGAGCTGGAGGCATGCCGAAAGAGAGACGCTCGTGAAATGGATTGGCAGAATAGAAGAGGCATTTACATACAGTGATCCGGTTTCCAGACCGTCTTTGTACGCGACAGAGGATATGCTGAGCCAGCAAATTGCTTTGCTGCGAGATCAGGTGGAGCTTCTGCTGTCCTCGGGCGAGCCGGGAAAAGACTGGGAAGCGCAGCTGCAAGGCATCATAGGCGACATTGAGGCCACACTTCAGCGCCGCAACCGTGAGTTAGCGGCGCTCAAATAGGGGGAATAAGCTATATGGCTAAATTAAATATTCAAGATCCCCCCGCATCGGGAAGCGGAAGAGAGTTCTATCTGCTGGGCTATAACCGGACGGGGATCGACAGTTTTATTATTGCGTTATCCTATGTTCTGATGCCCATAGGTCTTGTTGCTGCTATCCTTCGAATGCTGCTGACACATTATAAGAATCAGCAGAAAGCCAGTAACTATAATCTGTTGTGTCATGCGCTGATTGGGGGCTTTGTTGATCTTTCCTTGATTATGATACTGTCAGGTGGTTTAGATGAATTAAATATGGGAATTTTCTTTATTGTCTTCATCGCGATCCTCTTCCTTATGCCTGCTTACTTTCTAGGTAATGCTGCATCCAAGGCCAAATTGAAGTTTTCACAGCTCTGTCATTCGTACATAGTGATGTCTCTGGACGAGGGGGTGCGCTACATCGGTACACTGGCCCAGTTTACCGGGCAAAGTGAAAGTGATGTGCGCAGAGATCTGCGGTATTTGCAGGAGCAAGGTCTTATCCCTAACGGGCTGACATTTTATGAAGGGCAAGGAGCGGAAGGCAGCGCGGTAAAAGAAACAACTAGCACTGCCAGAGCAGGGCAAGCAGCAGCTCCTTCCGGCTCTACGGAGAGAACGTCCGCATCCAGCGAGCCGAAGCCAAAGCCAGGTCCGCAGCAACTGCCCAAGGCGATGCGCTGCCCGGGCTGCGGCGCGCAGAATACCGTGCAGCCAGGACAGGCGAAGCCCTGCGACTATTGTGGAACAACCCTGACATACAGCTGATAGCGCGAGCTGCGGTATGTGCGAAGCCTCCGATTTTGTCGGGGGCTTTGTTTTATTTTCGGGTACGGCAGAGGCTCTATTTTAAAGATGGACGAAAAACTATTGCTTTTTCAGGCAAAAATCTATTATAATGTCCACTATTAAAACACAAAAGTCTTTGAGGAGAGGACGTTCGTGAAAGAACGCTATTATTTAGTCCGTGAGGACATTTTACCCGATGCGGTGCTCAAGACGATGCAGGTTAAACAGTTGCTTGAAGCCGGCGATGCCAAGACTGTACACGAGGGTGTGGAGCAGGTGGGCTTAAGCCGGAGCGCTTTTTATAAATACAAGGATGGCATTCACTTAATTCACCAGTTGGAGCGTGAGCGTATTGTCACGATTTCCATGGATTTGGAACACGAATCCGGCATGCTGTCCAAGGTGTTGGGCTGTGTGGCAGGACATGGAGCGAATGTGCTAACCATTCACCAAAGTATTCCGCTGCAGGGTCGGGCGAATGTGGTTATTTCCGTGGAAATCTCCCATTTGAACCAAGAGCTGGGGCAGATGCTTGATAGTCTGAAGAACATTTCAGGTGTGAAGCGGGCATTGATTGTGGGGCAAGGCTAAACACTACAGGTATTTTTTTCGGAGCGATTGCTTCGTATACTTATAAGGAGGATATTGATGAAGCCGGTTAAAGTTGGTTTGCTGGGTCTGGGAACAGTCGGTACAGGCGTTGTCCGTATCGTGGTTGGAAATCAGGAGGACCTCAGTAGTCAGGTCGGGTCTCCTATTCTGATTGAACGCATTGCTGTGAAAGATCTCGATAAACCCCGTGATGTGGAGATAGATCCCGCCAAAATCACTACAGACCCGTGGGAGGTTATCCGTGATCCAGAGATTGATGTCATCGTAGAGGTGATGGGCGGCATTGCCGGAACCAAAGAATATCTTCTTGAAGCACTGGACCGTGGCAAGCATATCGTTACCGCTAACAAAGATTTGATGGCGCTGCACGGGTCGGAGATCTTGGCTAAGGCGCAGGAGAAGCAGTGCGATGTATTTTATGAAGCTAGTGTGGCGGGAGGCATCCCGATTATCCGTACCCTTATTGAAGGGTTCTCGTCCGACAAGATCATGAAGATTATGGGGATTGTGAACGGTACAACCAACTATATTCTTTCAAAAATGAGTCAGGAAGGCGCCTCCTATGATGATGTGCTGAAGGAAGCTCAGGAACTTGGGTATGCAGAGTCTGATCCGACCTCGGACGTGGAAGGGCTGGATGCCGCGCGGAAAATGGCAATTCTCGGCACGCTGGGCTTCCGTACGAATGCTGAGCTCAGTGACGTTAGTGTAAAAGGAATCTCTAGCGTGAGCAAGGAGGATATTGCCTTTGCCAAGCGTTTGGGCTATGAAATGAAGCTCCTTGGTATTGCGGAATGTGACAACGATGCTTTCAGCATCAGTGTCCAGCCGACGATGATCCGTTCCGGACATCCGCTGGCCTCCGTTGGCGGCGTATTTAACGCAGTATATGTGTATGGCGAGGCTGTTGGGGAGACGATGTTCTACGGTGCCGGTGCTGGCGCAATGCCTACTGCAACCTCAGTCGTAGCCGATCTGGTGGCGGTGATCAAGAACTTGAGATTAGGTGTAAATGGGCTCAAGCAGATCGTGCCTTACAAGCAGAAAAAGCTGAAGGACAGTGAAGATATCTTCTATAAAAACTTCCTGCTGCTGCATGTCGATGACAAGGCAGGGGTGCTGGCCAAGATTACCCAGGTCTTCGCAGAGTATGATGTCAGTCTAGATTCGGTTGTACAGCAGGCCAATCCTAACAACCCCAATGCGGAGATTATTATCGTAACCCATGATGCCAGCAAGGCAAGTATGGATAAGGTTCTGCGTCATCTTGAAGAGTTAAGTGTAATCCGCCGCGTCAAGAGTCATTATCGTGTAGAGGGCTAACCACCTAGAATCCATTCTGCAAAAAAGATAAGGAGATCACACCTGCTATGAGTAAATACGGAAGGTCACGGGTTAAAGTCCCGGCCAGCACCGCTAATCTCGGTCCGGGCTTTGATACTTTGGGCATGGCTTTATCGCTCTATGCCTGGATTGAGATGGAGGAAGCAACGGAGACGATATTTCATCTTTACGGCGACGAGATGAAGGGGGTGCCCCAGGATAAGAGCAACCTGTTGTATCAAGTGGCCCAGATGGTCTTTGCAGAAGCGGGTGTCTCGATGCCTGAGCTGTCCATCTCCATGTACTCGGAAATTCCGTTGGCTCGGGGCTTGGGAAGCAGCGCATCTGCCATTGTCGGCGCGCTGGCGGCAGCCAACGCTATGATCGGCTCACCACTGGATAACGCCAAGCTCTTCAATATGGCCACCGCGCTGGAAAAGCATCCTGACAACGTGGGTGCCTCCCTGTTCGGAGGCATCATCACCGCCGTCTGGGACGGAGTCCAAGCCAATTATATCCGGCTTGACTCTCCAGAGAACCTGGAAGTGCTCGTCGTCATTCCCGAGTTTGAGCTTGCAACCACCAAAGCACGCGGCGTTCTGCCAGCCGAGGTGACTGTCCGCGATGCCGTCTATAACATCAGCCGCACGTCCTTGTTGACGGCGGCGCTGGCTTCCGGCAGACTGGATATGATCGGCAAAGCGATGCAGGATCGGCTGCACCAGCCGTACCGGGCGCCGCTGGTGCCAGGTATGGAGAAGCTGCTCGCCGAAGCGCCGCAGCACGGAGCACTCGGTATTGCGCTCAGTGGTGCCGGTCCAACGCTGCTCGCATTCGTGGACGGCAGGGAGAGCCGAAAGGCTGAACTGGAAGCTTTCCTGAAGGAAACGATGCAGGAGCATGGCATTCCTGCTCGCACTTGCTGGCTGCCTGCTTGTGCTGAAGGTGTAACAGCGGAGGTGCTCCCGAGGACTGGGATGCAAAGTGATTCATTTTTGGATATGATAAAAGGAGAAGTACGGTCATGAAATCAATAGCGGTACTGCCGCAGGGCTCGGTATCCCATGAAGCGCTGCTGTATTTGTTCGGCGATGAGCCGGTAAACATTGTGCATCATAAGTTAATTTCCGACGTGTTTCTTTCTACGGTGAATGGCATTACGGATTACAGCGTAATTCCAATCGAGAATACGATTGAAGGCTCTGTGAGCCTGCATATCGACTGGTTGATCAATGAGGTTGATTTGCCGATGCAGGCAGAATGGATTTTTCCTTCGATTCAAAATTTGATTGCCAATCCTGGTGAATTCACAGATGCAAGTGGTAACAAGGATTACTCCAGGCTGGTGAAGATTCTTTCCCATCCTGTAGCGACCGCACAGTGCGGTCAGTATATTCGTAAGAATGCGCCGTTGGCAGAGCTTGAGCCAGCAGGAAGTACTTCTGAAGCTGTCGAGATCGTCAAGAACAATCCCGGCAAAGGCTGGGCCGCCATTGGTACAGCACTTGGTGCTGCCAAGCACGGCCTGGAAATTATCGACCGTAAGATTACGGATCACGATAACAATTACACACGTTTTGTTCTGGTTGGCCCTGAGAAGGTGACACTTCCCCGCGTGAGCAGCGGTAATAAGACCAGTGTGCTTGTCACGCTTCCGGAGGATTTTCCGGGTGCCCTGCATCAAGTGCTGGCTGCCTTTGCTTGGCGGAGACTAAACTTGTCACGTATTGAATCTAGGCCGACGAAGAAGAAGCTGGGTACTTATTATTTTTACATTGATGTGCTCGAACCGATAGAATCCGTCCTGCTGCCTGCGGCTATTGAGGAAATCAAGGCCCTGGGCTGTCAGGTCCGGATTCTGGGTTCATACCCCACATACACCTATGAGGAAGAGAAAGCGGAGGTGCAGTAAGTAATGGCTGAACAAGTAATCTATTTGGATGGACAATATGTAACAAAGGAAGATGCAAAGGTATCCGTTTTTGATCACGGGTTTTTGTATGGTGACGGTATTTTTGAAGGTATCCGTATTTACAACGGAAATATATTCAAGTCTAAAGAACATTTGGACAGGCTGTATGATTCGGCAAAGTCGATCATGCTGGAAATTCCATTGACTCTGGATGAGATGCAGGAAGCTATGGCGGAGACCATTCGCCGCAATGATATGCGCAACGGCTACATCCGTCTGATTGTTTCCCGTGGTGTAGGTAATCTGGGTCTCGACCCGCGTCGTTGTCCGAAAGCCAGTGTAATCATTATCGTGGAACAACTGGCTATTTATTCGGAGCAGGCTTATTTGAATGGACTTCGTGCCGTTTCGGTATCCCAGCGTCGTAATCTCCCGGATGCCCTTAATCCGAAGATTAAATCACTGAACTACCTGAACAACATTCTGGTGAAGCTGCAGTCGCACCTGTCCGAAGCCGATGAGGCTATCATGATGAACGCCCAAGGTTACGTAACTGAAGGTTCGGGCGACAACATTTTCATCATCAAAAATGGTGTGGTTTACACGCCTCCTTGTTATCTCGGTGCCCTTGAAGGTATCACGCGTCTTGCGATCATTGAGCTGTGTGAGAAGCTTGGCATCAAGCTGAAGGAAGAACCATTTACCATGCACGATGTTTATATCGCAGATGAAGTGTTCTTCACAGGTACGGCTGCTGAGGTTATCGCGGCACGTGAAATCGACGGACGCATCATCGGTGAAGGCCAAGCAGGTCCGATCACGCTGAAGCTTCTGGAAGAATTCCGCAACGTCGTTGATAAAGACGGCTATAAGGTTTGGGAATAACAATACATCTAATTACAAAAGCTCCTATCATGTTTATCATGATAGGAGCTTTTGTATAAACTCAGAACTTCTTTCATGTACACCATGATAGAAGTTTCTGTACAAACTCAGAAATTCTTTCATGTACGCATGAAAGGATTTTTTTTGCATCAGGGATGTCAATCGCCCATGGGCTGCATAAGATGTAGTAACGAAGGAGGCGGCTGTACCGCATATAACTATGCAAGCAGGCAATACTCCAAAAATTTTCAGGGAGGTTAATGCTGCGTGAAAATACACATTGTCAAACAAGGCGATACGCTGTATGCATTGTCGCAAAAGTACGGAGTGCCGCTGGAAAAAATAATCGAGGCTAACCCGCAACTCAGCAATCCCGACGTGCTGTCGGTCGGTGAGAAAGTGAAGATTCCCTCTTCAGGTCCTTCACCCGTACCCGGTAATAGTGATCTCTACTACAAGCACACCGTAAAGCAAGGGGATACCTTGTGGAAACTGTCCAAAGCATGGGGGGTTCCTCTGAAGGATGTGGTAGATGCCAATCCCCAGTTGAAGAATCCTAACGCCCTGCTGATTGGCGAAGTGGTCAATATCCCCAAGAAAGGGACAGTGTCACCGCTGCCTAATGGGAATGTAGCTCCAATCGAAAATCAGAACGTTACGCCGGTACCAGCCGCCAATGCCGTGTCCGAAAAGACACAAGTTGGAGGAAAAACCTACACCGGGCCTAAAGAACAGCCTGCGCCACCGGTTGCACCACTGGCTGAATCCGTCCCAGTTCCCGTTCCAGCACCCACTCCAACTCCCGCTCCCGCTCCAGTACCAATTGCTAAACCCAACCTCAACCCCAATCCGAATCCGAATCTTAGCCCAGCCACGAATATTAATTCTAATCTAGCTCCAGTGCATGTCAACGAGCCAGTACCGATTAAAGAAACGATCCATACCGAATCTCAAAGCCTCTTCGTACAAATTTCTGTTCCTGCTCAAGAAGCCATTTCACATCATGAACCTCCTAAATCGGAATACAAACCGGTGGCACCTATTTTTGAGGAGAAGAAGTCGCCTTGCGATCACAATGCAGGATATCCTGGATTAACAGAAACTAGTCCATTTCATGGAACAACTGCTCCGAATCAAAACCTCAGTCCGCAAACTAATTATGTACAGCAGTCATATGCACAGCCATGGTACGCACCAGATTGCCCTCCATTTTACTACTATCCGGAATGGGTCTCCCCAGTATCCGAGAACCAGTCTCCATGGCACACAAATGTATCGCCTGCTTATGAGAACCAGTCTCCATGGAACACGAATGTATCGCCAGTTGCAGAGAATCAATCTCCATGGCATACGAATGTATCGCCAGTTGCGGAGAACCAATCTCCATGGCATACGAATGTATCGCCAATTGCAGAGAATCAATCTCCATGGAACACGAATGTATCGCCAGTTGCAGAGAATCAATCTCCATGGCATACGAATGTATCGCCAGTTGCAGAGAATCAATCTCCATGGCATACGAATGTCTCACCGGTTGCGGAGAATCAATCTCCATGGCACAATTCGGTCAATGCTGCACCTAATGATAGTTTTGTATCTGGAATACAGCCCAATAATCAATTCCCTGGTGCGGTTAGTCCTCAATATAGTGTGTACCCGCAGAGCCTGCCATGGCCGCCATGCGGATGCGGGGGGGAACCAGCTTTTCATCCATATCAGCCATACTCTTATGAGGCTCCAGTCTATAATTCATTTCCGCCGCATGGACATCATCCTGGTGTAGTCTCGCCTTATGGGGTAGGGGGACCGTTCTCTCCTAATCAGGGTATAGTTCCGAATGCGCCTCTGGGAGCTTTTGGAGGGGAAGGACCCGTACTATCTAATATTCCTCCAAATCCGCAATATCCAGGGGTTGGAGACTATGCTCATCACAGCCGTGTGCCGGAAATTCAAGAACCTGAAGTATTCATTCAGGAGAGTCAGCCCGTTGCAGCAACTGCTACAGAAGCTCCTAGCGAAAGAGTTATTGAACAGAAGGGAAGTAAGAAAGCGGCAGTAGCTTCCAAGGCCAAAACATCGGGACAGAGCAAATCAGGCAAACTCTCGGGCAAATCACAACGTTCAAGTAAAAGCAGTCGGAATGACAGCACCAAAAAGCGCAGAAATCCATGGATTTCTAACTAAGATGAATTCAATCAAATGGTGAAAAGCATTACGTACAGATATTGTATCGCCAGATACAATATCTGTACGTTTTTGTCTTATGTTGTTATACGGATATTTAGTCGAATATTGAAGACGCTTTAAGAGAATGGACTATTTGCTAAAGTGATGAATAATAAAGCTTGCATTATGGTAAGGTAACATGGTATATTTTATGTCTGGTCACGAGCAGAAATAATTGTTTGTCGATCGGAATGATATGAATGACCGGCTTCGTAAAACTTTTCAAAAAAAGTGTTGCATTATGTCGGAAGTCATGATATATTATAGAAGTTGTCGCTGAGACATTAGACGGACAACGAGAACAGCTTGATCTTTGAAAACTGAACAACGAGTGAGTATCGAATTCACGAAAGTGAATTCAAAATGAGAATGTAAATTCTCGTC